>NZ_QUZK01000012.1 GCF_003410055.1 Wenzhouxiangella sediminis
TGATAAACTCCTGATTTACAGTACGTATCAATGGGCAGTTACACAAATCTCAGGACAGTCCCTTTTCTTTTTTTAATCTGTGTTCATCTGTGTTCATCTGTGGACAATTAAATCATTTGGCTCACTGCCCCCGTCATCCTCGACCGGCAACGGTTTCCCAGCGCGCAGAGATCAGCATCCACTCGCCGTCGTCCAGGCGCCAGCCGGTTTCGAGCCGGTACCAGCCCCCGGTGTCGGGGATCAGCCCGGTGCCGCCGGTGACCACGGCGTGCATGGTGGCGGTCGCCCGTTCTTCGCCCTGCAGCGCCACTTCGATATCCACCAGTCGCGCCTTGATCTGATCGTGAGCGAGCATCTCCCGGCGCAGCAGGAAGCCGGCGGCGCGGCGGTCCAGGCTGCGCGTGGCTGCGGTGAAATCCTCGGCGATCGGCGCCATGAAGGCCCGTGCGTTGCCTTCCGAAAGGTCGGCCTGCATGCCCTCGATGCGGTTGCGGATCTGTTCCTCGGCCGGGGGACGTTCTCCGCAGGCCGCCAGCATCACCCCGCACAGCAGGGCCAGGCCGGCGTTGCGCAGGCGACTCACTTGAGCTGGTCCTCGCTGAGATAGGACTCGAGCAACCGACTGGCGACCACGATCAGGTCGTACTCGGTGACCAGCCCGACGAGCTTGCCGTCTTCGACGACCGGCAGGCTGCTGAGGCGGTTGTCGCGCATCAGGCGTATGGCCTCGACCGTGGTCGTCTCCGGCGTGACCGTGATCGGATCGGGGCGCATGATATCCCGCACGGTCACCCCTTCGTCGCTACGATTGCCCCGGGCGATCAGACGCAGGAGCTGGCGGTGGGAAACCAGGCCGAGCAACTGGCCCGAGTCGTCCTCGACCGGCACGTGACGGACGTGGCGCCACTCCATCAGGCTCGCGGCGAAGTCGACAATGTCGTCCGGGCGCACGGTGAACAGGTCGGTGGCCATGAACTGACCGACGTGGCGGTAGCTGTCGCGCCAGTCCTGCTGATTGCAGAATCCGGCCAGCTCCCACTCCGAGACCGGCTTGCCGCTCTCGGAAAGATCCACCATGGACGACACCAGCGCTCTCAGTCGTTCGTGCTCGTTGCCCTCCTCGCGCATGCTCTCCAGGGATTCGAGCTGCCAGCGCGCGCCGGTACGACGGTTCTCGACGCGGCCCCGGATCACGCCCAGGTAACGGTCGATGTCGCGCTCGTCGATCCCCGCCTCGAAAAGGCCTTCCCGCGCCATGGGCAGCAGTTCGTCGAGGATCAGTTCCTGCGCGGTGACCTGGCGATCGTCGAACCAGACCTGCTGGGCCCGCAGTCCCTCGCGGGCGGCCGCGAGGAAGTTGCTCTTGACGTCGCTGAAGTTGAGGTGCTCCCGGATGTCCTCAACGGAGTTCGACAGGCGCGACATCATGCCGAAGAAGAACGCCGCATTGGCGACCTCGTCGAGCACGGTCGGCCCGGAGGGAATCACCCGGTTTTCGATGCGCAGGTGGGGCTTGCCGTTGTCGGAGATGCCGTAGCAGGCCCTGTTCCAACGGTAGACGGTGCCGTTGTGAAGGCAGAGGGCCCGCAGTCGCGGCACCTCGCCACGGGCCACCATGCCGATGGGATCCTTCTCGAATTCCGTGGTCAGGACGACACGGAAACGGGCGATATCTTCCTTGAAGATCTCGATGACCGACTCGTCGATCCAGTGATCGCCGAAGTGCACCCGCGGCTTGTGCCCGCGGGCGGCGTGCGCCTCCGAGCGGGCGTCGATGGAGTGCTCGAACACGGCGATGCGCGTTTCGTGCCACAGCCGCTTTCCGAGCAGGATGGGCGAGTTGACGCAACTGGCGAGCAAGGGGCCGGTAACCGCCTGGGCGATATTGTAGAGGTGGGCGAACTCCTCGGCCCCGACCTGGAAATGCACCTGGAAACTCGTGTTGCAGGCTTCCAGCATGAGGTTGTCGTGATTGATGCTGAGCTGGTCGATGCCCTTGATGGCGAAATTGAAATTGCTGCCCCTCAATCTGAGCAAGGCTTCGTTGAGTGCAAAGTACCGGGCGGTCGGAACCATCGCCTCCAGCGACATGTGCTCACGCGTGAGCGTGGGCAGGATGCCAACCAGGGCGATGCGGCTACCCACTGCCGAGGCCTTTTCGCGAGCAATGCCCAAAACCTCGTCGGCTTCCTTCTCCAGCTGGCGCAGGCAATCCCCGCCCAACTCCAGCGGCGAGAGGTTGGCCTCCAGGTTGAACAGGCCGAGTTCGTGAGTGAAACGCGGATCATCGATTGTTTCGAGAATCTGCATGGCGGTCAACGCCGGGCGGGAGGCCTGGTCGACCAGGAACATCTCCTGTTCGGCGCCGATCCGCCGGATGCCCGACTCGATCATGCCGGCGTCGAGCATGTCCTCGAGCGCACGCACTTCATCGAGCAGCGCCTTCATGAAGGCCCGGCGGGTCTGCTCGTCGGCGGTCTGTTCGACGTTCTGTTCGCCCATGGGACGCTCGCCCGAGGTAACTTCCCGGCGATAATAAACGCCCCTCGTGAAAGGGGCAAATGGCGGCTCTCACGGCCGCTGGTTAAAGCTTGTCTCGCGCTGCGACCTGTGCCAAGCTTTAGCCCTTGATGATATTGCAACGGAACGGATCGGAAGGGAGAATCCATGAGCGACAAGCCCTGGCTCAATGAGTATCCGGAAGGGGTGCAGGCCGAGATCGATATGGACGAGTTCGACTCGGTCGTCGACGTCATCGACAAGAGCTGCAACGAGTTCCGCGACAAGGTCGCCTACGTCAATTTCGGCGCAGAATTGACCTTCGGCCAGGTGGATCGGCACAGCGCAGCCTTCGCCGCCCGCCTGCAGGCCATGGGCCTGGAGAAGGGCGATCGCATCGCGATCATGATGCCCAACGTGCTGCAGTATCCGATCGCCGTTTTCGGCGCATTGCGCGCCGGCCTCGTGGTGGTCAACACCAACCCGCTCTACACGGCGCGGGAGCTCAAGCACCAGCTCAACGACTCGGGCGCCAAGGCGATCGTCATCATGGACAATTTCGCCTCCGTCCTCGAGGCCGTCATCGACGACGTGCCCATCGAGCACGTGATTCTCACGCGCATGGGCGACATGCTCGGCGGCCTCAAGGGCGCGTTTACCAACTTCGCGGTGCGCTATGTCAAGAAGATGGTGCCCGCTTACAACCTGCCCAACGCGCGTCCGTTCAACGCGGTTCTTCGCGAGGGCGCCGACGAACGCTTCCTGCCGGTCGAGCTCGGCCACGAGGATATCGCCTTCCTGCAGTACACCGGCGGCACGACCGGAGTGTCCAAGGGCGCCGTGCTCACCCACGGCAACATGGTTGCGAACATGCAGCAGGCCTCGGCCTGGCTGGGCGGTCGCCTGGATGTCGGCAAGGAAACCATCATTACCGCCCTGCCCCTCTACCACATCTTCGCGCTGACGGCGAACTGCCTGGTCTTCGTCAAGCTCGGCGGTCGCAACGTGCTGATCACCAACCCGCGCGACATGAACGGCTTCGTCAAGGAACTGGGCAAGGAGAAGTTCACCGCCATCACAGGCGTGAACACGCTGTTCAACGGCCTGCTCAACACGCCGGGTTTCGTAGACCTGGACTTCTCGAGTCTCAAGATGACCCTGGGCGGCGGCATGGCCGTACAGCGATCGGTGGCGGAGCGCTGGAAGAAAGCGACCGGTGTGACCCTGGTCGAGGCCTACGGCCTGACCGAAACCTCGCCGGCTGCCTGCATCAATCCCATGGATCTCGAAGAGTACAACGGTGCCATCGGCCTGCCCATTTCCTCGACCGAGTGCCGGGTCATCGACCCGGACGGCAATCCGCTTCCCGTGGGGGAAACCGGCGAGTTGTGTGTGCGCGGGCCCCAGGTCATGAGGGGCTACTGGAATCGGCCCGAAGAAACCGCCAAGGTGCTCGGCGACGACGGCTGGCTGCGCACCGGCGACATGGCGAAGATGGACGAAAAGGGCTACTTCTACATCGTCGACCGCAAGAAGGACATGATCCTCGTATCCGGTTTCAACGTTTACCCCAACGAGGTCGAGGATGTCGTGGCCGATCACCCGAAGGTGCTCGAAGTCGGCGCGATCGGCGCGCCGGACGAGAAGTCCGGCGAGGTGGTCAAGGTGGTCGTCGTCCGCAAGGACGACTCGCTGACCGTCAAGGAACTGCGTGAGTTCTGCCGCGAACAGCTGACCGGCTACAAGGTGCCCAAGTACGTCGAGTTCGTCGACGAGCTGCCCAAGACCAACGTAGGCAAGATCCTCCGTCGTGAATTGCGGGATCTCTACGGCGAGGCGCGAAGCTCCGAGGACTGATCGCGCGCCTCTCGGCCCGAATCAACCGAGCAGGTCGGTTTCGTCCGGCCGCTCGGCCAGCCCGGAGACGCCGACACCGATCAGGCGCACGGCGAATTGCCTTCGCCACCCTGCCCAGCCCTCGAGCAATTCCCGAGCGCCTGCGAGTATCTTGCGGGCGCTTCGGGTGTGCCCGCCCAGCGACTGGCTGCGCGTGATGGTCGAGAATCCGCTCGAGCGCAGCTTGATGGTGACGGTCCTGGCGTAGAGCCCGCGGTCGGCCAACCGGGAGGCCACCTTCTCGGCCTGCCGGGCCATCACCTCGACGAGCGCCTCGATCGAGTGAACGTCTTCGGAGAATGTGGTCTCCTGGCTGATCGAGCGGCGCACGCGTTCGACCTTGACTTCTCGCTCATCGATGCCGGCCGCGCGCTCGACAAGCTCCAGCGCGTGGTCCCCGAACAGCCCTGACAGCACGTCGAGACTCGTCCGGCGCAATTGCCCCACGGTAAAGACCCCGACATCGTGGAGGCGTTCGGCCGTGCGCGGCCCGATTCCCCACAGCCGTCGGATCGGCAATGGATCGAGAAAGCGCTGGACCCGGTCGGCCGGGATTTGCACCAGGCCGTCGGGCTTGTCGTAGTCGGAAGCGATCTTGGCCAGGAGCTTGTTGTGCGCCATGCCCACCGAGGCCGTCAGGCCGGTGGTCTCGGCGATGCGGCGCTTGAGCTGGCGGCCGAGTTCGGGCAGGGATTCGCCCCGATCGTGGACGCGCTCGCTGACGTCGAGAAAGGCCTCGTCGAGGCTCAGACCCTCGATCCGGTCGCTGAATTCGGCAAAGATCTCGAAGACCTGACCCGAGACCTCCCGGTAGCGCTCGAAGCGGGCGGCCACGAAAACGCCCGACGGACACAGGCGCCTGGCCCGCGCACCGGGCATGGCCGAGCGAACGCCGTATTGCCGGGCTTCATAGCTGGCCGCCGCCACCACACCGCGGCTGCTGCCGCCGCCGACCATGACGGGGCGTCCGCGCAGTTCGGGATGATCGCGCTGCTCGACACTGGCGTAGAAGGCATCCATGTCGACATGGATGATCGCCCGGCGGGAACGGGAAGGTGCCTGGCTCAGATGGTGCGCGTCGGCTTGTCGCTGTCGAGCATGCCCGCCAGCAGCGAGACGATGGTGCTCTGGGCCTGCTGGCCTTCGGCGCTGTCGGAGAACTGGACCCCGACGCCGCTGTTGGCGGTGTGGCGCCCGCCCGCCGGCGTCAGCCAGGCCACCTTGCCGGGAACGGCGATGCGCTCCTCGCCCATCAGTCCGAGCAGGATGAGCACTTCGTCGCCGAGTTGGAACTGCTTTTTAGTGGGGACGAACAACCCGCCGTTGATCAGAAACGGCATATAGGCGCCGTAGAGCTCCTGCTTGTTCTCGATGTTGTAGGAGAGAATGCCTTTCTGGGCCATGGACTCACTTCCGCGCCGTTTGGGACGCTTCCCATTCTAGCAGCCAACGCCCCAGAAGCAGGTCCTGTCGGACGACGCCGCGCTCGGCTTCGCGATGCCCGTCGAGCGCCATCTGCCAGAGGCGCGCCAGCGTCCGGCGATCGACCGCCTCGGACAGGCGCCGACCGGTGGGTTGCCAACTGCCGGCGCCGCTGGCGCGCGCCATGATGACCGCCAGCCAGCGCGCCAGCCACAGCCAGGTGGCGACCGGGTCGGCCTGCCAGCGCTCCAGCACCTCACCGTGGGGGCGCCCTTCGACCAGATCGTCGAGGATCGACATTCCGGACTCCAGGCCGCCGGAGACGAGCATGTCGCGCGCGGCCAGCGGGGCGCCCGCGCTCAGTTCCAGCGCCGCCTCGCGATCGGCCGGTGCGGCATCGGGGCAGGCCTCGGCCAGCCAGGGCGCGGTCGTTTCGGGGTCGGGCGCGCGCAGGGGCAATTGCTGGCAGCGCGAGCGGATGGTGGCGGGCAGTCGGGCCGGTTGCTCGCTGAGCAGGATCAGCCAGGCGCCCGGGGGCGGCTCCTCGAGCGTCTTCAGCAGGGCGTTGGCCGCATTGCGGTTCATGGCGTCGGCCTGCGGAATCATGCCGACCCGGTTGCTGCCCAGCGAGGCGGTCAGCTGCAGGCGCTCGATCAAGCCGCGCACCTGGTCGACGCCGATGCCCTGCTTGTCTTCGGGGATCTCGACGACGAACAGGTCGGGATGGGTTCCCCCGTCGAAAAGGCGACAGCTCTGGCAAGCGCCGCAGGCGCCCTGCTCGTCCGGCTGGCTGCACAGCAGCAACCGCGCCAGCCAGTCGCCCAGCTCGCGCTTGCCGATCCCGCGCGGGCCGTGGATCAGCGGCGCGTGCCCGAGGCGCTGGCCTTCGATTCGATCACGAAGCGTTCGACAATGAGTCTCGAGCCAGGGCAGCATCAACTCCACTTTGCCTCCAATGCAGTTTCGATGGCGGCCGACACGTCCGGCAGGGGCCGGGAGGCGTCGATGACGACGAATCGGTCGGGTTCGCGCTCGGCCTGGCGCAGGTAAGCCTGCCGGACCCGTTCGAGGAAATCCGGCCGGCTCTGCTCCATCCGGTCCGGCCCCCCTTCCCGGCCGCGTATGCGTTCCATGCCGAGCGCCACGGGAACGTCGAGCAGCAGGGTCAGGTCGGGCCGCAGATCGGGGTGGACCAGGTCGGCAAGGGCTTCGACCGCTGCGTCTCCCAGCTGGCGGCCGGCGCCCTGGTAGGCGCGGCTGGCGTCGGTGAAGCGGTCGCAGACGACATCGGTTCCGGCCGACAGCGCCGGCCGGATGACGCCGGCCAGGTTCTCCTGCCGCGCGGCGAACATCAGCAGCAGTTCGCTCATCGGCGTCAGCGTACCCGTCTCCGGATCGAGCAGGAGCTCCCGGATACGCTCGGCCGCGGCGGTCCCGCCGGGTTCGCGCGTGATGACAACCTCGCGGCCCTTTCGTGACAGCCATTCGGAGATGGTCCGCATGGCCGTCGTCTTGCCCGCGCCTTCGCCGCCTTCGAGCGTGATGAATCGTCCCCGCGTCAAGGCCGCCCCCTTATGTAGCGATCCACGGCGGCATTGTGCTCGGCGAGGGTGTCGGAAAACTGGTGGCTGCCGTCGCCCCGCGAGACGAAATACAGCGCCGTTCCCTCGGCGGGGTGGGCCGCCGCCAGCAGCGAGGCGCGGCCGGGCAGCGCGATCGGGGTCGGCGGCAGGCCATGGCGGGTATAGGTGTTCCATGGATGGTCGGTGCGCAGGTGAACCCGGCGCAGCCGGCCGTCGAAGTCCTCACCCAGGCCGTACATGACCGTCGGATCGGTCTGCAGCCGCATGCCGCGCTCGAGCCGTCTCACGAACACCCCCGCGATCCGGTCACGCTCCGCCGGCTTCCCGGTTTCGCGCTCGATCAGGGAAGCGAGCACCAGCAGCTCGTAGGCGTCGTCGAGGGGCAGCCCGACATCGCGATCCGACCAGGCTTCTTCCAGCGCCGCCTCCATCGCCGTGTACGCGCGTTCCAGCAGTGCCAGGTCACTCGAGCCGCGCACGAAGAAATACGTCTCCGGGAGAAACCGGCCCTCGGGCTCGCAGCCCGGGCAACCGAGCTGCTGCATGAGCCGTTCCGGGCTGTAGTCCGCCGCGACCTTGCGCAGTCGCGTATCCATCGTGAGCGCGGCGCGCATCTCGCTCACGGTCCAGCCCTCGACGATCGTGAAGCGATGTTTGCGGACCCGGCCGGCCTCGATGGTCTCGATCAGGCCCATGACGGAAGTGCCGGGCTCGATGCGGTACTCGCCGGCCTGAAGGACGGGAGATTCGAGGCGACCCAGGAGGCGCCAGCGCCAGTCCAGCCGCGTGACACCGAGCGACTCGAGCTGACGGACCATGCCCTGGAAACTCGTTCCGCTGTCGAGCCAGAGATTGACCTCACCGGCCCGGGTAAGCGGCCGCTGACGGAACTGCTGCCAGTCGAGCAGCAACCAGCCCGCCACGCCAGCGCCCAACACCATGGCCAGGCCGATGCCGATGATCAGTCTTCGCATTCGAACAGTTCGTCCCAGAGTCGCTGCCAGCGCCGCAGCTCGCCGGGGATCGCCAGGCGGCGATCGTCGAGGCGTTGCGCGGGCCGGATACCGGCGACCGAGTTTATCACCATGACCGCTTCGGCCCGGCCCAGGTCTTCGGCCTCCAGTTTCGTTTCCCGAAGGATCACGCCGAGCCGCTCGGTCAGTGCCTGCAAGCCCACGCCCGCCACGCCCGAGCCCGGTCGGGCCGGCGTGACGGCCAGTCCGTCGACGACGACGATCAGGTTGCCGGCGATGGCCTCGACAAGCCGGCCATCGATGTCGAACAGGATCGCCTCGTCCACGCCGGCCCGGCGCGCGTGCTCCGCGGCGAGTACCTGCTCGAGGCGGTTGCCGTGCTTGATTCCCGCCAGCGGCCCGCCGACCGCCAGACGAACAGGGCTGGAGTGCAGCACGATCCCATCGCGGCGCGCCGAGGCAAGCGCCGCCGGCCAGGGTCGTCGCAGCAGGATGCGGCGCGGCACGGGCCTTGATGGCGGCTCGTAGGCCCGCCCGCCGCTGCCGCGCGTGATGCTGATGCGGACCACGCACCTGGACCGGCCCTCTGCCAGCATGGCGCACTCGGCCGCGAGAACCCGCTCGTCGGGCGGCGGGATCAGCAGGCGCTCACAGTCGCGCGCGAGCCGGCGCATGTGCAGCTCCCACAGCGGCGCCCGCCCGCCGACGAAGGCGATGGTCTCGAACTGGTGGTCGCCGTAGAGCAGGCCCCGGTCGTCCGGAGGCACGCAGTCGCTCGCCCTTCCGTCGATGAGCGCCTCAACCATGACCAATGGCGTTGAGCAGGCCGCGGGCCTTGTCTTCGGTTTCGGCCAGCTCGGCGGCCGGGTCGGAATCGGCGACGATCCCCGCCCCGGTCCGGAAGCTGATCCGCTCGCCGCCGACGACCATGGATCGGATGAGGATATTGAGATCCATGCGCCCGTCCAGGCCGAGGTAGCCCAACGCGCCCGTGTAGCAGCCGCGGCCCTGCCCTTCGAGCTCGGCGATGATCTCCATGCACCGGACCTTGGGGCAGCCCGTGATGGTGCCGCCCGGGAACACCGCCCGGATGACGTCGGCCGCGCTGGCGCCGTCCCGGAGCTGGCCACGCACATTCGAAACGATGTGGTGCACGTGGGCGTAGGACTCGACGACCATCAGCTCATCCACTTCGACACTGCCCACGCGGCACACCCGGCCCAGGTCGTTTCGCTCCAGGTCGATGAGCATGATGTGCTCCGCCCGCTCCTTGGGGTGCGAGACCAGTTCGCTGGTCAGGCGGCTGTCCGCTTCCTCGGAGAGACCGCGCGGCCGGGTCCCGGCAATCGGCCGCGTCTGGACGACACGCCCGTCGACGCTCACCAGCCTCTCGGGTGACGAAGAGACGACCGTTCCGCCGGGCAGCCTGGCCAGCGCGGCGAAAGGGGCGGGGTTGGCGCCGGCCAGCGCCCGGTAGATGGCGGCGGGGTCGATCGGCGCTCGACCGACCGCCTCCCAGCCGCGTGAGAGATTGACCTGGAAGACGTCGCCGGCCCGGATGTACTCGCGAATGCGCTCGACCCCGGACTTGAAACGCTCGCCGGGGTCGGCGCTCAGCGCCAGGTCGGGCAGCGGGGCCAGCGGCCCGACGGCGCCCTCCCCGGCCGACGCCACTTCCTCCAGCGCCGCGGCCAGCTCCGCCTCGTCCTCGGCCACGACCCAGCATCGATCATCGAGATGATCCTGCAGCACGGCCGATCGGCAGCGCTGTGCCAGCGCGACGGGCAAGCCGTCGGTCGCCGGCGGGAGCTTCAGGCCCGGTTCGACTTCTCCGGCCAGCTCATAACCGAGATAGACGAACCAGCCGCCGCAGAACGGGAATCGCGAATCGCCCTGGCCCACGCTTGCCCGGCCCTGCCGGTCGGCCAGTTCGTCCAGGAAGCCGGATCCGGCCTCGAGTTCGGATGGGTCGAGCACCAGCGGCTTCTCGTCGGCGGCGCGAAGCAGCAGCGACCAGCGGCCGAGTTTCCCGGCCGAGGCCGAGCTTGCGAGCAGGAAACTCCAGCGATCGGGATAGCGGCGATGAACCGTGAGCAGCGACGGAGCAGTCGCCAGCTCACGCGCCAGGCAGGTCATTCAAACCGTTTCAGCAGCAGCGTACCGTTGGTGCCGCCGAAACCGAAGGAGTTGCTCAAAGCCACGCGGATCGGCTTTTCGCGCGCCTCGTTGGGGACCAGATCGATGTCCCGGCACTCGGGGTCGACCTCGTCGAGGTTGATGGTCGGCGGAATGATGCCGTCCTTCAGGGCGAGAGCGGTGAAGATCGCCTCGACGCCGCCGGCCGCGCCGAGCAGGTGCCCGGTCATCGACTTGGTCGAGCTCATCATCAAGTCACCGGCATGATCGCCGAAGCAGGCTCGAACCGCCGAGCATTCGGCGCGGTCGCCCAGCTGCGTGGACGTGCCGTGGGCGTTGATGTAGTCGACATCGGCCGGATCGAGCCCGGCATCGCGCACGGCGGTTGCCATGCAGCGCGCCGCGCCCTCGCCGCCTTCCGACGGTGAGGTGATGTGATAGGCGTCGCCGCTCATGCCGTAGCCGGCGACTTCGGCATAGATCGTCGCGCCGCGCTTCCTGGCGTGTTCGAGCTCCTCGAGCACGACGATGCCGGCCCCGTTGCTGAGCACGAAGCCGTCGCGGTCCACGTCCCATGGGCGACTGGCCTTCTCCGGCTCGTCGTTGCGCGTCGACAGCGCCTTGGCGGAGGTGAAACCGCCGTAGGCCGTCGGCGTGGTCCCGAACTCCCCGCCGCCGGCCACCATCACGTCCGCATCCCCGTAGGCGATGATGCGCGCGGCATCCCCGATATTGTGGGTCGCGGTCGTGCAGGCGGTGACGATGGAGATGTTCGGACCCTTGTAGCCGTACTTGATCGACAGGTTGCCCGCGATCATGTTGATGATCACGCCGGGCACGAAGAACGGCGAGATCCGGCGCGGGCCGTTGTCGAGGTAGGTCTTGTAGGTCTGCTCGATGGTCGAGATGCCGCCGATCCCCGAGCCGATGGCCAGCCCGATTCTCTCGGCGTCATGCTCGCTGTCGGTCAGCCCGGCATCGGTGATGGCCTGCATCGCCGCGGCCATGCCGTAGTGGATGAAGGTGTCGCACTTCCGCGCTTCCTTGGGCGAAAGATACTCGGTGACGTCGAAGCCCCGAATCTCGCCGGCGATCTTGGCCGGAAAGCGCTCTGGATCGAACGCTTCCAGCGGGCCGATGCCGCTGCGACCGTTGCAGATGGCATCCCAGGCGCTGGCCACGTCGTTGCCGACGGGCGACAGGCAGCCCATGCCCGTTATCACGATGCGACGGTCCCCACGCATGTGCGACTCCGTTATCCGATTGCCAATGACTGTTCGAGTAGACCCTGCAGACGTCGATTACTTGTCGACGTTGGCCTTGATGTAGTCGATCGCCTGCTGAACGCTGGTGATCTTCTCGGCCTCTTCGTCGGGAATTTCGCACTCGAACTCTTCTTCGAGCGCCATGACCAATTCCACCGTGTCCAGCGAGTCGGCACCCAGGTCATCGACAAAAGAGGCGCTGGGGGTCACTTCCTCTTCCTTGACGCCCAGCTGTTCGATCACGATTTTCTTGACGCGTTCTTCAATGCTGCTCATTGGTGATTTCCTCGTTGATAAGGGTTGCCCAAAGCGGGCACATTGTAGTGAACAATTTCGCTCACTGCCAGTTTCCAGGCACCGAATCTTCGGTGAAACCGCCTCGGCCCTGACGAAAGCATTTTATTACAATTCAATAATTTATTAAAACTTTTTCAAGTTTTAGGTCATGTACATGCCGCCATTGACGTGCAGCGTCTGCCCCGTCACGTAGCCGCTGGCGTCCGCGGCGAGGAATCCGACGGCGGCCGCCACGTCGTCGACGCTGCCCAGACGATTGAGGGGAATCGAGTCGGTCAGGCGCTCGCGCTGTTTATCGTCGAGCTCGGCGGTCATGTCGGTTTCGATGAACCCGGGCGCCAC
The DNA here is from genome assembly GCF_003410055.1 of Wenzhouxiangella sediminis. Lineage (GTDB taxonomy): Bacteria > Pseudomonadota > Gammaproteobacteria > Xanthomonadales > Wenzhouxiangellaceae > Wenzhouxiangella > Wenzhouxiangella sediminis. The sequence continues at coordinate 12,415 of NZ_QUZK01000012.1, forward strand.
CACGTTGGCGGTAATACCCCGGCTGCCCAGCTCGTGCGCGATCGAGCGCGAGAACCCGGCCACGCCGGCCTTGGCCGCGGCGTAGTTGCTCTGACCCGGATTCCCGCTGTAGCCAACCACCGACGAGACGCTGATGATGCGTCCGAACTTCTCCTTGAGCATGCCGCGCAGGCAAGCCCGCGTCATTCGCATCACGCCGCGCAGATTGGTGTCGAGCACCGCATCCCAGTCGTCGTCCTTGAGGCGCATCAAAAGCTGGTCGCGCGTGATCGCGGCGTTGTTGACCAGCACCGTCACGGCGCCGGCCCGTTCCTTGATGGTGGCCACGGTTTCAATGATGGCGTCGGGATCGGTTACGTCGAGGACCAGGCCCCTGCCCTCGCCGAGCCGCTCCGAGATACCCCGGGCGCCCGATTCGGAGGTGGCGGTGCCGAACACCTCGCCGCCCATCGCCTTGAGCCAGTCGGCCGTCGCCCGGCCGATGCCGCGGCTGGCGCCGGTGACCAGAACCACGCGTCCGTCGATGCGGTTTGCCGTCTCGGGGGTCATCACTGCGACTCCTTGTAAGCGCTGATCGTTTCTTCGAGGGTGTCGGGGTTTTCCAGGGCGATCCATTTCGCCTGGCGATCGATGCGGCGACCGAGCCCGCAAAGCACCTTTCCGGGCCCGCATTCGGCGAGCTCCATGATACCCGCCTCGCAGATCGCCCGCACCGACTCGGTCCAGCGAACCGGGCTGGTCAGCTGGCGCACGAGGGCGTCGCGAATGGCGTCGGCGCCTTCGCGGATGGCGACATCGCAATTGTGGATGACGGGGACGCTGGGCGTACCGATGTCGGTGTCGGCCAGGATCTCCCGCATGGCGTCGGCGGCCGGTTCCATCAGCGGGCTGTGGGAGGGGACGCTGACCGGCAGCTTCACGGCTCTCCGGGCACCCGCCTCGCTGCATTTGTGCAGGGCGCGCTCGACCGCGGCCGCATGCCCGGCGATCACGATCTGGCCGGGGGAGTTGTGGTTGGCCGGCACGACCACCTGGTCCTCGGCCACCTCGCGACAGATGGCGGCGACCACTTCGTCGTCCAGCCCCAGGATGGCCGCCATCGCGCCCACGCCTTCAGGCACGGCCGCCTGCATCTGGCGACCGCGCTCGGCCACCAGCGCCACCGCGGTGCGGAACGCCAGTGCCCCGGACGCGACCAGGGCCGAATACTCGCCCAGGCTGTGGCCGGCCATGCGCGCGGGCGCGGGACCACCGAGATCCCGCCAGACGCGCCAGACCGCAATGGCCCCGGCGAGCACGGCCGGCTGCGTGATCTCGGTGCGGTTGAGCTGTTCTTCCGGACCGTTGCCCACGAGCTGCCACAGGTCGGTGCCCAGCACCTCGCCAGCTTCCTCGAAGGTCTCGCGAACTCGAGCATGTCTTTCGGCCAGCGCGGCCAGCATGCCGACCGACTGCGAGCCCTGCCCCGGAAACAGCATTGCAAAATCCGTCATGCGTTCTCCCCTGGCGATGGAATGCTTGAAAAGGAAATGGAAACGACTGATTGGAGGGCGGTCAGTAGGCGACCAGCGCCGCGCCCCAGGTGAATCCGCCGCCGAAGGCTTCCAGCAGCAGCTTGTCCCCGCGCTTGATGGCTCCGCTGCGCAACGCCTCGTCGAGCGCCATGGGCACCGAGGCCGCGGAGGTATTGCCATGCCGGTCGACCGTCACGACCACCTGGTCCATCGACATCTTGAGCTTGCGGGCGGTGGCCTTGATGATGCGAAGGTTGGCCTGGTGGGGAATCAGCCAGTCGAGATCCTCCTTTTCCAGGTTGTTGGCCGCCAGGGTCTCGTCGACGATGCGACCCAGGGTGTTGACGGCCACCTTGAAGACCTCGTTGCCCTTCATCGAAACCGAAACGCCGCCTCGCGCTTCGGCGCGGAAGCCTCGCGAAACGCCCACGTCGACCTTGAGCAGGTCGCTGTAGCCGCCGTTGGCGTGGATATGGGTCGACAGGATGCCGGGATTCTCGTCGGCGGTCAGCACGGCCGCGCCCGCGCCGTCACCGAACAGCACGCAGGTCGATCGATCGTTCCAGTCGAGCATGCGCGTGAGGGTTTCGGCCCCGACCACCAGCACGTTGCGCGCGGTGCCGTTGCGGATGTACTGGTCGGCGACCGACAGGGCATAGATGAAGCCGGAGCAGGCGGCGTTGATGTCGAAAGCGCCGCACTCGGCCATGCCCATACGGTGCTGCAGAAGGCACGCCGTGGACGGAAAGACCAGATCCGGCGTGGTCGTCCCCACCAACAACAGGTCGATGTCGCCCGGCTTGAGACCGGCGTCTTCCATGGCCTGGCGGGCCGCCTGTTCGGCCAGGTCACAGGTCGTCTGACCTTCGGCCGCGACATGGCGCTGGCGGATGCCGGTGCGCTCGGTGATCCATTGATCACTGGTGTCGACGAGTTGCTCGAGATCCTTGTTGGTGAGGACCTTCTCGGGCAGGTAGCGACCGGTTCCGATGATACGCGCGTACATTCTTCGTTATTGTCCCTGCGTTTCGGTCAATAGCTGGCCCAGAGCGCTTCCTCGAGCTCCGGAATCAGGTTTCGCCGTGCTTCCAGCGCGGCAAGGCCGATGGCCGATGCGAAACCGCGCTCGCAGGCGCCGCCGTGACTCTTGATCACGATTCCGTGCACGCCCAGAAGCGGGGCACCATTATGCCGGGCCGGATCGAGCTTGTCATACATGCGCCTGAGCCCGCCCCGAACGACGGCTCCGCGCCAGCCGCGCATTTCCTCGCGCAACTGGCCGAAAATCAGCCGAACCATGCCCTCGGCGCTCTTGAGCAGGACGTTTCCGGCGAATCCGTCACAAACGACCAGGTCGACTTCACCGGCGAACACCTGGTCGGCTTCGACGAAGCCAGTGAAATCCAGACCGGCCTCCGCCTCGATGAGCCGCGCGGCCTCGCGCACCACATCGGGGCCCTTGTTGGGCTCGTGCCCGATATTGAGCAGGCCGATCCGCGGCGACCGATCGCGCAGCACCCGCACGGCGGTGTTGCCGAGTTGGGCGAATTCGCACAGGCGGTGGGCGTTCACGCCGACGTTGGCGCCGAGATCCAGCGCCCAGACCGAGCCGCCGGCCGTCGGCAGCGCCGCCATCAGGACCGGCCGCTCGATCCCCGGCAGCATGCCGAGCACCTGCCGCGACAGCGCCATCAGGGCGCCCGTATTGCCGGCGCTGACCACCGAAGAACTGCGACCGGCGGCGACGCGCTCGAGCGCCACCTGCATGCTGCTACCTCGCCCCTGTCGAAGCGCGTGAGCCGGGCCGGCGTCCATGGGCAGAACCTGATCGGCCGCGACCAGCTCGACCCGATCGCCTTCATCGAGCCCGGCCGCACGCAGCAGCGCACGAAGGCGCGCCACGTCGCCCACCAGGTCGACCCGGAGTCCGGGATCGGACCGAAGCGCCCGGCGGACCGCCGACAGCGTGGTATCGAGCCCGCCGTCGCCGCTCATGGCGTCGACGGCGACACTGGCGCGTCCCTGCGCGGCCATGGGTCAGCGCGGCTTGTCAGCCCTGCGTTTCTTCGAGGTCTTCTTCGTCGATCTCGGGAGCCACTTCCACGACCTGGCGGCCGCGATAGAAGCCCTCGGCCGATACGTGGTGGCGGCGATGGATCTCACCGGTGGTCGATTCTTCCGACAGCGTCGGACCGCTGAGTCCATCGTGCGAACGACGCATGCCGCGGCGCGACGGGGTCTTGCGACTTTTCTGAACAGCCATTGCTCAATACTCCTGTGTCATTTGTCCTTGTCGCGGTTCTTGCGCAGTTCATCGGCCAGTTCCGCGAAGGGCCGGTATGTGTCCGAAGTCGGCGCCTCTTCGCCCACCTTGGACGAGGCCGGATCGATCGGCACCAGCGGCAATCCAAGCAGGACCTCCTCGCCGATCAGGCGAACCAGCTCCACCTTGTTGTCCGGGCACAAAAGCGGCTCGTAGTCTTCGGGCAGCGAATCGGCCGCGCGGTCGTCGGGGACGATGCCCACGACCGAACGGCTTTCGATCGGATGCTCGAAGACCTTCAGGGTTCTCTGGCAGCGCAGCGGCACCCGCCCGCTTACCGAGACCTCGGCCCTGACCTGGCGCTGCTCGTCGTGCCCGAAGACAATGCGGAATTCAATCTCCGCATCACCGGGATCGGCTATCATGCCGTCCAGGCGAGTCAAGCGCGCCAGCGGGACCGTGCCGCTGAATTCCCGTCCGGCGGCGGCCGCCTTGTCCGGGTCGATCCAGTCTGGAAAGTCTCGCGACATAAGCCGATCATTATACCACTCAAACAGCCTGCACAACACTTTGCGTGATGCCCGAATCGAGCCGCAGCCCCATGATCGTGCTCGCATCCAGCTCGCCCTACCGCGCCGAGTTGCTCGGACGCCTGCGCCTGGACTTCGAGAAGCTTTCCCCCGCGATCGACGAGTCGCCCGCAGCGGGTGAATCGGGCGCGGATCTGGCCCGCCGCCTCGCCGCCGCCAAGGCCGCCGCGGTCGTCCGCCAGCGCCCCGGCGCCATCGTGATCGGCTCCGACCAGGTGGCCGAGTGCCGCGGGCGGCTGATGGGCAAGCCCGGCGCGCGCGATGCCGCCATCGAACAACTTTCGTTCTGCAGCGGCGCGGCCATCGTCTTCCATACCGCCGTCACCCTGCGTCGCGACGACGAAGAATTCTCCGGGCTGATCCCGACGACCGTGCACATGCGCCGTCTACGGCGCACGCAGATCGAACGATACGTCGAGGCCGACCGCCCTCTCGACTGCGCGGGCGCAATGAAAAGCGAGGCGCTGGGCATTTCCCTGGCCGAGCGTGTCACGAGCGACGATCCGACCGCCCTGATCGGCCTTCCCCTGACGCTTGTCGTACGACTCCTCGGTCGGTTCGGTATGGAGCTCCCCTGATCCCGTGACCCGCGACACAACGCAGCGGGCATGGTGATAAGCTAACCATACGCACCAGAATGGAGTACTTCCGGATGGCATCAACTGCCTCGCAATCCAGCGCCGGCAGGCACTGGCGGCTGGAATACGATCTCGACGGCATTGCCTGGCTCTACCTCGACCGCGACGACGAAAAGGTCAACAGCCTGGGCTCGAAGGTTCTAGAAGAACTCGAAGCCATCATCGGCCGGCTCGAAGCCGATCATCCCAGGGGGCTGGTGCTGATGTCGGGCAAGCCGAAGTCGTTCATCGTGGGCGCCGACGTGCGTGAGTTCGACGCTACCGACGATGTCGACGAGCTGCGCAGCAACGTGCGCGACGTGCACAAACTGTTCCAGCGCATCGACGATCTGCCCTTTCCCACGGTGGTCGCCTTCGAAGGCTATTGCCTGGGCGGCGGCCTGGAACTGTCGCTGTGCTTCGACTACCGCATCGCGCTGGACGCCGATCACACGCGCATCGGCTTCCCGGAAGTCAATCTCGGCATCTACCCGGGATTCGGCGGATCCGGACGCAGCATTCGCGCCATGGGCGGCCTGCAGGCCATGCAGATCATGCTCACCGGCAAGATGCTGCGAGCGCGCGCCGCGAAAGGCCTGGGCCTGATCGACCAGACCGTCGACCGGCACGGCTCGCTGCGCTGGGCGGCGCGCAACGCCATCCTCAAGAAACGCAAGTCGCGCCGGCCCGGGCTGACCGCCCGCGCGACGACCTGGGGGCCGGTTCGCAAGTTCCTGGCCGGCCAGATGCGCAAGCAGACCGCATCCAAGGCGCGCAAGGAACATTACCCGGCGCCCTATGCATTGATCGACGCGTTCGAGGCGGCCGGCGACTCCTGCTCGGGGATGATCCGCATCGAGGCCGAGGAGGTCCCGAAGCTGCTCGCCGGAGACACCTCGCGCAACCTGCGGCGCGTGTTCCGCCTGATGGAAACGCTCAAGGCCCAGGGCAAGCGCAGCGACTTCAAGGCTCGCCGCGTGCACGTCATCGGTGCCGGCGTGATGGGCGGCGACATCGCGGCCTGGTGTGCGTCCCGCGGACTGGAGGTCACCCTGCAGGACCGCGAAATGAAGTACATCGAGCCGGCCCTCAAGCGCGCCAACGGCCTGTTCAAGCGCAAGCTCAAGACGCCGACGGCCGTTGCGGCCGCGAAAACCCGGCTGATTCCCGATGTCGAGGGCTCGGGCGTGGCCCGGGCCGACGTCATCATCGAGGCCATCTTCGAAGACCGCGACGCCAAGCGCGAACTGTTTGCCAAGGTCAACAAGGCCGCCTCGCGCAACGCGGTGATCGCCACCAACACCTCGGCGATCCCGCTGTCCGAACTGGCCGATGCGCTCGACGATCCGTCGCGCCTGATCGGACTGCACTTCTTCAACCCGGTCGCCAAGATGCCGCTGGTCGAGGTGGTCTACGACGCGAAGCTTTCCGACACCGACCGCGTCGACGACGGATCGAGCTTCGCCACCCAGATCGGCAAATACGCCCTGCCCGTGACTTCCACGCCGGGTTTCCTGGTCAATCGCGTGTTGGCCCCCTACATGCGCAACGCCATGAAGATGCACCGCGAGGGCGTGCCCAAGGAAGCGCTCGACAAGGCCGCCGAGAAGTTCGGCATGCCGATGGGGCCGGTGGAACTCGCCGACACCGTCGGCCTGGACGTGGGCCTGGGCGTGATCAAGACCCTGATGGGCGACGACGCCGGCGAGGACCGCAAGGTGCTCGAGGAAATGGTCGACGCCGGCAAGCTCGGCAAGAAGTCCGGCGAGGGGTTCTACCGCTGGAAGGACGGCAAGCCGCAGCGCGACTCGGACGCCCACAAGGGACATGATCTCGACAAGCTGGCCGGGCAGCTGATGCAGCCCTACTTCGACGAGTGCCGGTCCTGCCTGGACGACGAGGTGGTCGGGGACGCCGACCTGCTCGACGCCGGCATGATCTTCGGCACCGGGTTTGCGCCCTTCCGGGGCGGACCGATGCACTATCTGGAATCAACCGAGGCCGACAAGGAGGCGTCCTGATGCCCGACAATAACCTGCGCCGAATCGCCATTGTCGGCGGGAGCCGCATTCCGTTCTGCCGCTCCGGCAGCCTGTATGCCGATCAATCCAACCTGGACATGCTCACCGCGGCCTTCCAGGGCGTGGTCGACCGCTACAACCTGTCGGGCAAGAAGCTCGACCAGGTGATCGCGGGTGCCGTGACCACGCATTCCAAGGACTGGAACCTGGCCCGCGAGGCGGTGCTGTCGACCGACCTGTCGCCGCTCACGCCGGCCGTCACCATGCAACAGGCCTGCGGCACGAGCCTGCAGGCCGCGCTGCTCGCCGGCAGCCAGATCGCCTCGGGCGAAATCGAGTGCGCGCTGGTCGGCGGCACCGACACCACGTCCGACGTGCCGATCGTGTTCAAGCGCCGTTTCGCCCAGCGCCTGATGAAGCTCAACAAGGCCAAGACCTTCGGCCAGCGCCTCAAGGCCTTCAAGGGCTTCAGTTTCTCCGAGCTGGCGCCGCAGCCGCCGCGCAACTCCGAGCCGCGCACCGGTCTGTCGATGGGGCAGCACTGCGAACGCATGGCGCAGGAGTGGAACATCACCCGCAAGGAACAGGACGAGCTGGCGCTGGAGAGCCACCGCAAGGCCGCCGAAGCCTGGGATGCCGGCTTCTTCGACGACCTCGTCCGCCCGCACAACGGCGTGATCCGCGACAACATCGTGCGACCGGATTCGACGCTGGAAAAGCTTGCCAGCCTCCGGCCGGCGTTCGACCGCTCCGGCAAGGGCAGCCTGACCGCCGGCAACTCGACGACGCTCAGCGACGGTTCGGCAGCGGTCCTGCTGGCGTCCGAGGACTGGGTTCGCGAGCACGACCTGCCGGTGCTGGCCTGGCTGACCCATTCGCGCACGGCCGCTGTCGACTACGTCGACGGCGACGAAGGGCTCCTGATGGCGCCGACCGTGGCGGTCGCCGAGATGCTGCAGCGCGCCGGCCTGGGCCTGCAGGATTTCGACTTCTACGAGATTCACGAGGCCTTCGCCGCCCAGGTGCTTTGCACCCTCAAGGCCTGGGAGAGCGAGAGCTACTGCACCGAGCGCCTCGGCCTGGACGGCCCGCTGGGCAGCATCGATCGCAGCCGCATGAACGTGCACGGCGGATCGGTGGCCATCGGCCATCCCTTCGCGGCGACCGGTGCCCGCATCGTCGGCACCCTGGCCCACGTTCTCGAGAAGGCCGGCTCCGGGCGCGGGCTGATCTCGATCTGCACCGCCGGCGGCATGGGCGTGGCCGCGATCCTCGAGCGCGACAACAACGGCTCGGGCGGCGGTTCCGGAAAGAAGACCGCGAAAAAGGCGGCCGGCAAGAAGTCATCGAAGAAGAAATCTGCCGCCAAGGCCACCAGGAAAAAGACCGCGCAGAAGTCCGAAACCGCAGCCGGAGGCGGTGAATCGACCGCGAGCGGGGAAAGCTGAACGCCCGCACCCGCCCCCTGACGACCGCCCTGCTCTTCCAGGGCGGTCTCGTCGTCCTGGCGCTGGCGCTGGCCTGGCTGTTCGGCCTTCGTCCCTGGGCGGAAGTCGAGATCTCCGGGTGGTCGCTGCTGCTGAGCCTGGCGGCCACGGTGCCGCTGGCCGCCGCCCTGGTCGCCGTGCCCGGCGGCAGGTGGCGCTGGCTGGATGAACTGACCCGCCTCGTGCGCGGCTTTCTCGAACTGCTGTTCCGCAACGCCCGGCCCGGCGCCGTACTCCTCGTCTCGCTCCTGGCCGGCATCGGCGAGGAACTGCTTTTCCGAGGGGTCGTACAGGCGGGCCTGGCGTCCTGGGCTTCGCCCGCCGCCGCCATCCTGATCGCATCGCTGATGTTCGGCGCCGCGCACGCCGTTTCCCTGCCATACTTCGCAGTGGCGGCCTTTCTCGGCCTGTACCTGGGCCTTCTGTATCACTGGACCGGCAACCTGCTCGTGCCCATCGTGGTCCACGCGCTGTACGACTGGATCGCGATCCACTACTACCTGCGACGGCGCTGACCGCGGGAAGAGCCCCGCCCCGCGATGGGTTAACATGACCCTCCGGATCAAGGACAGCCAACGCCATGGAGCGCATCGGCCGCTACAGGATCGAACGTGAACTCGGACGGGGCTCGATGTCGATCGTCTACGAAGCCTTCGATCCGCACATCAATCGCCACCTGGCCGTCAAGGTGCTGCGCGAACGCTATGCGCGCGATCTGAAAAGCCGCCAGCGCTTCCTGCGCGAGGCCCGCTCGGCCGGCGGGCTCAGCCACGCCAACATCGTCACCGTCTTCGACGTCGGCCAGCACGAAGGCTTGCCCTTCCTGGTCATGGAGCGGCTCAAGGGACAGAGCCTGGAGGAGTACCTCGATGAGGGCGGCCGCCTGAGCACCCGGGAAATCCTGGCCATCGGCATCCAGTTGGCCGGCGCGCTGGAATACGCCCACGAGCGCGGCGTCATCCACCGTGACGTCAAGCCTTCCAACATCTATTTCGACCCCGAGTCCGGACTGGTGAAGCTGGTGGACTTCGGCATCGCCGCCATCGGCGACCGCAGCCGGGCCGAAAGCGAGGACTTCGAGACCATCGCCGGCACCCCGAAGTACATGGCGCCGGAACAGATCCAGGGCGGCGAACTCGACGGCCGCACCGATCTCTACGCACTCGGCGTCGTGCTCTACCGCCTGCTGTCGGGATCGATGCCCTTCAAGGCCGAATCGATCGGCGCTCTGATCCACCAGATCGTCCACCGGCCGCCGGCGCGGCTCCAGCCGCTCGACGACCGCACGCCCGTGGACCTGATCGATCTCGTCCATCGCCTGGTGGCGAAGGATCCCGAGGCCCGCCCGGCCGGCGGCTCCCTGGTGCTGGAGGAGCTACAGGAAATCCGGGCCGACCTGGACCGGGGCCTGCTCAACACCGTTCGCGGACGACCGGGCGCGTGGCGCTGGCTGGCCGCACTCTCGCTGGCCCTCATCGTCGTGCTCGGCGGCGGCCTGACCTGGGTCTATCACAGCCAGACCAGCGCCATGACCGAGTCGACCTACGGCTATGGCGACGCGCTGGCCAGCGTGATCGCCCGCGAAACCGCCGAGGCACTCATCCTCGGCGACAACACCGGCCTGTCGAACCTGGTCGACGATTTCTCGGTCAACCCCAGGATCACCTACCTGCACATCAGCAACCGCGACGGGCACGTTCAGGCCAGCACCGACCCGTTCCTGCAGGGCGAGCCGAGGCCCCAGCCGGCTCGCGCCACGATCGAGCGCGAGCAGGGCGCCGTTCGCCTGCTCTCGCGAGAGGACGGCAACCTGGAGTTCCAGACCCCGATCCGCTTCCAGACCGAGCGCATCGGGACCGTGCAGCTGGGGATCGACGGCGAGCAGCTCCAAGCGGCGGCCCGGACGACGCTGACCATGCTCGCGCTGGTGTTTGTCGTGACCCTGATCGTCGTCGGAGTCGGCTTCAGCCTGCTGGTGAGACGCCAGCAGCGATCCATCCAGCGCGTCAGCCGCGGCCTGCAGCGCATTGCGCGCGGGCAGTACGACGCGCGCCTGGAATCCGACGGCCAGGACGTCTTCGCCCCGCTATTCCAGCGATTCAACGACATGGCCAACCGCCTCGAGGAGCGTCACGGCTACCTGCAGCACAAGCCGGCCTACAGTCCGCTGCCCGAGGTCGACGAACGAATCGACGCCGACATCGAAGAAACGGTGGAGATGGATCGCCCGAAAGAGGAATCCAATGTCCTCCCCTTGTCGGAGCGCAAGAACTCCGAGGGAGGTCGCGGGGACTGAAACCTCAGCCCTGCCCGAGCGCTTTCAGTTCTTCCTTCGCGCGTCGGGCGCGTTCGAGGTAACGCACGGCCGGTTCGAACGCCGGATCGATCGTCACCACCCGCTCCCACAGTTCGATCGACAAATCGACCCGCTGATCGCGCCAGGCCGAAAGGGCGCCGTCGTGGTAGTGCTCGATCAGGGCGGTCTCCACCCGCTCGAGCTTCCCGCCGTGGGTCTCGGTGAGGTCGGCCGCCAGTTCGCGCGCAGACACGAGCGCGTCGAAGGCCGCGTCGTAACTTCCGCGCGCGAGCTCCTGCTCCGCCCGACCCAGTGAGAAACGCGCCTCTACATGTTCGCGCTGAAGCGCAAAAGGGCCTTCCTCCGCGTTCGTGCCCAGCCAGGGAGAGGCCTGGTTGAGGGCTTTCAGAGCCTCGCCGGGGTCGTCGTCCCGGCAGGCGGCCTGCGCCAGCGCCACGGCGGCCCGCGCGAGCAGCGCATCGCCCTCGGCCTGCAGGTTGCCGGCGCGGGCGGAACTGAGCAGAAGGGCGTAGGCCTGGCGATATTGTTCCCGCTCGATGAGCCGACGCGCCGTGGCAGGCAACTCGGCACCCGCCCGGACCTCGTCTTGCTCCTGATCGGACGCGCCTGCATCCTGTCGGCCCGATTCCGGCACCGAAGGGGACTCGACCGTCCCGACCGGTTCGACGACCGGCACCCGGATACGCTGGCCCGGCCGCAGCAGGCGCGGCACCTCGATGCCGTTGAGCCGCGCCAGCGAATAGAACAGCAGTTCGTTGTCGATGGTGCGCCCGGCGATGGCCGAGAGGCTGTCGCCGGGCCGGACTTCGATCTCCTCGAAGGACTCGCCGAGCAGTTCCTCCGGGGGCTGGCGGATCTGGGCCAGCAGCAGTTTCGCCGTGGGACTGCCCGGATTCTGTTCCAGAATCGCCGAAAGCACGGTTTCCGCCCGGGCTTCCTCGCCGTTCTGCAGCAGGGTCATGGCCCGCCCGATCGAGTCGGCGCCCGGGGCCGATTCGACTTCGGAGCCGGTGTGCGCGCCCGGCTGCCCGGGCGGTTGCTCCCCGGCACTGCCCGGGCGCTTGAATGGCCAGAGTTGGCAGCCCGCCAGGGCCAGGCAGGTCATCAGGATCACCAGCAGACGGGCCAGCGACAAGGGCGAATTGGGCATCGAGGAGCCTCGTCGATTCATCATGCGGCAGTGTAGCGCAGTCTCGTCCCCCCGCCTCAGTCGCCGAGCAGGGACGGCAGCGCCAGGCTGAGGGCCGGCCACCAGGTGATGATCAGCAGCGCGACCAGGAGGATGCCGAGAAACGGCAGCGTGGCGCGGTAGACGGTGAGGATATCTCGCTCGAAGCGGTGACTGGCCAGGAACAGGTTGATGCCCACCGGCGGCGTGCAGTAGCCAATCTGGAGGTTGGCCAGAAACACGATGCCGAGGTGCACCGGGTCGACGCCAAAAGCCATCGCGACCGGGATGATCAGCGGCGCGAGAATCACCAGGGCGGCGAAAATATCGAGAAGCATCCCGGCGACCAGCAGCAGCGCATTGACGGCGAGCAGGAACACCAGGCGGCTGTCGATCAGGGGCTCGATCCATTCGAACAGACGCTGCGGCACGCCGGCGTCGATCATCACGTTGGTCGAGGCCAGGGACATGCCCAGGACAACGAGGATGGCGGCCACCAGCACCATGGCTTCCGTAATCACTTCGGGCAGCCTGGAGAATCGAACCTCTCGGCGGATCAGGACCAGCGTGACGAGCACCCAGGCAGCCGTAACGACCGCCGCCTCCACGACCAGCAACCAGCCCGAGTAAATGCCGCCGAGCACCACCAGGGGCAGCGGCAGCTCCCAGGCGTTCTCGCGCAATACCTTGCCGAGCGGCTCTCGCGGGCGTTCGTCCCTGGGCAGGCCGCGCTGCACCCAGGCGGCGTAGCCGCCCATCAGCACCAGCATGAGCAAGCCCGGCAGCAGACCGGCAAGGAAGAGATCGTCGACGCTCAAACCGGCGCGCGGGGCGACCTGCTGGGCGACCACCGCGTAGAGAATCAGGGGCAACGAGGGGGCAAAGAGTACGCCCAGGCTGGAGCCGGCCGTCACCATCCCGAGACTGAAGCGTTCCGGATAGCCGCCCTTCACGAGCGCCGGCAGGAGCAGGCTGCCGAGCGCGACCACGGTGATGCCCGAGGCGCCGGTAAAGGCCGTCATCAGCGAGCACAGGACCAGCGCGAGGATCGCCAGGCCGCCGGGCATCCAGCCCAGGGCCGAGCGCGTCAGCTCGACCAGGCGTCCGGGAGCACGGCTGTGCGCCAGCAGCACGCCGGCGAAAGTGAACAAGGGCAAGGCCACGAGCACCGGCAGTTCACCGATGCGCATGAACTCCATGCTGGCCAGCACCGGATCGAGCCCGGCCTGCCAGTAGCCTCCCAGGGCGGCCAGCGCGATCACCGCGAACAGCGGCATGCCCAGGAGGGCCAGGAGGACGAGGAGAAAGACCATCATTCGGACGGCTCCCGCGTCGAGACCGGCAGGACTTCTCCCTTCGGCGGCGCGAAGGCCCAGGCCATGAAGCGGGCCGCCATCATGCCGAATCCGATCGGGACGATGACCTGGACCACCCAGTTGGGCACATTCAGGAAGGCAATGGCCTGGAACTCGTATTCGAGCGAGACGATATCGAGGCTCGTCCAGGTCAGGGCCAGGCAGACCAGCGACGTGGCGCCGAAGACTCCACGCCGGAGCCAGACGACCCCGCCGGGCGGCAGCCAGCGTTCGACCAGGTCGATGCGGATGTGCCGCAGTCGGCCGGTGGCGACCACGCCGCCCAGCATGGCCAGCCACAGCACGATGGCCCGCATGGCACCGTCGGCCCAGGGCAGCGCCATGCCCGCGAAATTCCGGAAGCCGATCTGCGCCAGGCCGATGACGACCAGGGCAAGAAACAGCACGCTCAGCGTGCCGGTCTCGAGGGCGCGGATCGTGCGCTCGGCCCTGTCGTCTTCGTTCCGGCGATCACTCTCCGCCACGCAGGCGCTCCAGCTCGGCTTCCAGGCGGTCGAGGTGCGGCAGCTCGAAGCGGCCTGCCTCGACGGCGTCACGGCGGATCCGGTGAGCCAGCTCGTGCCAGTAGCTCACCAGCGACGGCGCCGGCTGCAGGATCTCGACGCCGCCCTCGCGAAGCGCCTCACGGGCCTCGGCATTGTCTTCGAAGTTGTCGGCCTCGATGCGCTCGAGCGTGGCCCGCAACTCCTCGAGAAGGATGGCTCGATCGGCCTCCGGCAAGCGATCGATCGTCCGCTGGTCCAGACCGATGGTTCCGGCGGTCATCAGCAGCGGCATGTCGAGCATGCTCTCCGCCCGGGTGTGCCACTGCAGGATGATCGTGGCCGAGGGCGTGCTCGCGAAGGTGTTGACCGCGCCGGTCTGCAGCGCCGTGTAGACCTCCGCCAGGGGCAGCGGCACCGGCGTGGCGCCGGCCTCTTCCAGGGTCCGCTGCGAAAGGCGGTCACCGGCGGGCACCCAGATGCGGAATCCGCTATCGATCTCCTCCGGGTCGGCGGTGGGCATTTGGCGATCGCTGAACAGGTAGGCGAATCCACCCAGGCTGATCCCCGGCGCGATGATGCCCCCTTCGGCCAGCCCCTCGATGACCAGCGGATCGAAGGTTTCGCGAACCGCCCGCACTTCCTCGACATCGCGAAAGACGAAAGGCATCGAATACAGGTTGGCGACCGGTGCAACCGAGGCCAGCTCGCCCACCGTGAAGGCGGCACCGTGCAGCTGCCCCAGGCGCATGCGGCGCAGCACGGCTTCGGCGTCGCCCATGACGCCGCCTGGATAGAAGCGCAGGCGCACGCCGCCGTCGGTGCGCTCCTCGATGCGATCGGCCGTGGCGCGCATGCGCTCCATCCAGCTCGATCCGTCGGGCGCGATGGTCGCCAGCTTGATCTGGGCGGCGTCGGAAGTCGCCGCCAGGCAAAGGGCGGCCAGCGCCAGCAAGGCCAGGGTCATGTGCTTCATCTAGTCGAAAATCCTTTCGGTCTGGGCCAGTAGCTCCCGCGCCCGCTGACGGGCCACGGCATTGACCAGCCGGTATTCCGGGGCATCGACCTCGCTGTCGACGACGCCCTCGAGCGTCGACACGAACAGCTCGCGATCGAAAAGCAATCGGGCGTAATGATCGGCCAGCATCACGTCGACGATGAGATTGTTCCCTTCGGAAACGCGCCGGGCCCGTTCGAAGTACTGACGGGCCAGGTCGGGACGACCGCCCGCCGCCGGCGGGCGCTGGGAATGGAGCACGGCCAGGTACAGCCAGGCGGCGCCGTCGTCGTGGCCGGGTGCGGTCTCGACCACCCACTCGAGCAGGGCCTGGGCGCGCGGCAGGTCGGCCAGTGCACCGTAATCGTCCGAGTGGCTGTCGATCCAACCCACCCAGGTGGTCGCCAGCAGGTAGGCGGCGGGCAGATCGTCGGATTCGAGCTTCCCGATTCGTGCATCGAGGCGCTCGAAAGTGATCTCGTCAAGACCGCACAGCGGCTGCGCGCGGAGGCACGCTCCGCTGCGGGCATGAGCCAGCGCACGCCTGGTCAGTCGACGCGTCGAGGCCTCGCCGTTGCCGAACAGGGTCGCGTAAGTGCCGGTCAGCCGCGCGGTGGTCAGGAGGAGCCCGGCATCGTCCGGGTTGGACTGCAGGCGCGCCTCCAGCAGCAACAGATAGGCCGGCAGGGCATCGGCGATCGTGGCCGGGTCTTCGTACTGGCGGATTGCCGTCTCGAGATCGTCGGCCAGGCGCTGGGTCTGGCGTTCGACGATGGCCGAGCAGCCGGCCAGCAGGGCCAGCGTGATGAGGACGAGCAGCGGACGGAAGTTCACGGCGCCCGCACCACCAGCCCGGCCGCCTCGACCGTGTTCTGCATCAGCGTGGCGACCGTCATCGGTCCGACGCCGCCGGGAACGGGCGTGATCCAGCCGGCACGCTCGGAGGCCGCCTCGAAGTCGACATCGCCGTGCAGCTTGCCGTCCTCGCCGCGATTGATGCCGATATCGACCACGATCGCGTCCTCGGCGATCCACTCGGGCCGGACGATGCCCGGCTTGCCGACGGCGACGAACAGCACTTCGGCGCGTTCGACGTGAGCCTGCAGGTCGCGCGTGAAGCGATGCGCGACCGACACCGTCGCACCGGCGAGGAGGAGTTCGAGCGCCAGCGGCCTGCCGACGATATTGGAAGCACCCACGACCAGCGCGTTCATGCCCTTGGTGTCGATGCCGTGAGCCGCCAGCAGGGTCATCACGCCGCGCGGCGTGCACGGCCTCAGCCCGGGATCGCGCAGGGCCAGGCGCCCCATGTTGACGGGATGGAAGCCGTCGACGTCCTTGTCCGGGGCGATCCGGCGCGTCACCGCCCGTTCGTCGAGATGGGCCGGCAGCGGCAGCTGCACCAGGATGCCGTCGACCGCCTCGTCGCGATTGAGCGCGTCGATGAGGGCCAGCAGTTCGCCCCGCCCCACCCCGTGCGCGAGACGATGGGTGGTCGAGACCATGCCGGCACGCTCACAGGCGCGGATCTTGTTGTTGACGTAGACCTCCGAGGCGGGATCGTCGCCGACCAGGATCACGGCAAGACCCGGCGGCCGCCCGCCTTCCCCGACATGATGGGAGACGGCGTCGGCCACGTTGGCGATCAGTCGGTCGGCGACCGCTCGGCCGTCGAGAATTCGGGCTGGGGACTTCGTCATGCGCTACATTGTAAGGTAGGATTCGAACGGAAACCGACTCGGAGCCAGACTTGCCGTGAACCTGTTCAATCATCATTTCATGGACCTTTCGGGCGCGCGCATCTACCTCGAGCGTTACCGCAACCAGCCCTTCTTCATCGTCAACATCGCCACCGAGAGCCGCTTCGTGCCGCAACTCAAGCGGCTGCAGCAACTGCACACGCAATTCAGCCGGCACGGGCTGGTCATCATCGCCATTCCCTGCAACGACTTCGACGAGGAACCGCGCGAGGAAGCGCAGATCGACGAGTTCCTGCGGGAGAACTATCCCAGCAGCTTCATCGTCACCCAGCGCTACGCGGTGACCGGTCCCGAAGCCCATCCCCTGTTCCGCGAAATGCTGCAGGAAAAAGGTGCTGCCGCCCTGCCCCGCGGCACGTTCAACAAGTACCTGTTCGACCGGCGCGGTGAACTGGCCGAGCACTTTCCTCCGGAAACCCTGCCCGACGACCCGATGCTGGTGCGATCGATCAATCAGCAGCTCGGCGGTGTATGAGACTGGCGCGGCGGGCCGCTGAGCCGGCCGGCTAGCGCTTCCGGTTCTTGCGCTGCGTGAACTGCTTGAGCCGGCGACGCTTCTGGATCTGTCGCGGCGTCAGCGGGTTGCGGCGACCGGCGTAGGGGTTGTCGCCTTCGCGGAACACAAGGCGAACCGGGATGCCGGTCAGTCGGAAATGCTTCCTGAAGCAGTTGACCAGGTAACGCTGGTACTGGTCCGGAATCCCCTTGGCGCGGTTGCCATGGATGACGATGCGGGTCGGAAAATGCCCGCCACCGTGTGCGTAGCGAAGCTTGGGCGTCTTGCGCTGGACCGAGGGCGGGGGGTGAGCTTCGACCGCATCCCGCAGCACCCGTGTGAGCGCGCCGGTCGACAATTCCTGCTCCCCGGCCGCCTGGACGTGCTCGATGGCGTCGGTCAGCTCCCCGAGGCCGCTGCCGTGAAGCGCAGAGATCGTCACGACCGGCGCAAAGCGCGCGAAGTCGAGCCGCTCGGCCACTTCCACCAGCACGGCGCGACGCCGGTCCTTGTCCAGCGCGTCCCACTTGTTCAGCGCGATGACCAGGCCGCGACCGGCCTCGATGACGTGACCGGCCAGCCTGGCGTCCTGCTCGGTGATGCCCTCGACCACGTCGCAGACCAGGCAGACGATGCGGGCCTGTTCCATCGACTGCAGGGCCTTGATGGTGCTGAAACGCTCAATGCCCTCCTGGCTTCCGCGGCGGCGCCGGATGCCCGCCGTGTCGATCAGGTGGTAGCGTACCCCGTCGCGCTCGATCGTCGCGTGGATGGGATCTCGGGTCGTTCCCGCCACCGGGGTGGCCAGTGCCCTTTCCTCACCCAGCAGGCGATTGAGCAGCGTCGACTTGCCGGCATTGGGTCGACCGATCAGGGCCAGGCGCAGGCCGTCGTCGTCGGGGACGCTGCTGTCTTCAGGTTCGGGCAGGCGCTCCACGACGGCGTGGCCGAGCTGTTCGAGGCCGCGGCGATGGCTGGCGGCGATGGGAAAGATGTCGCCCAGTCCGAGTTCCGCCGCCTCGGCCAGGGCCATGTCGGGGTCGAGCCCGTCGGTCTTGTTGACGACCTGGATGACGGCCTTGCCCCGATTGCGCAGGTCCGAGGCAATCTCGTGCTCGACGGGAACGACGCCCGCGCGGGCGTCGGTGAGGAACAGCACCAGATCCGCTTCGTCAATCGCCAGACGAGTCTGGGCCTGAGCGCCGAGCTCGACCTCGCCGCCGGCCTCGTCGAGGCCGCCGGTGTCGACGAGGATGACGGTTCGTCCATCGAGCTCCGCCCGGCCGTAGATCCGGTCGCGGGTCACCCCCGGCGTGTCCGCCACCAGAGCGTCACGAGTCCGCGTCAGCGCATTGAACAGCGTGGATTTTCCGACGTTGGGTCGCCCGACGATGGCGACCACCGGCAATGCAGACACGCTAGCTCGTCCTCAGCCCGAACGGCCGACTCGCCAGGCGCTCAATCTTCCGCCTTCGTCGAGCAGGTAGAGCGTATCGCCCACGACCAGCGGCGCCGCTGCCGGGGCATCGTCACCTGCCCTCGCCCGGCCGACGATCTGCCCGCTGTCGGCGTCGAAGAAATGCAGGTAGCCTTCGAAATCGCCCACGGCCACGAGCCCGCCCAGGAAAACCGGGCGCGTCAGTTCTCGTCGAAGCAGCTGATCGTCGCGCCACAGCGTTGCGCCGTTGCGGCGGTCGACCAGCCAGACATTATCCTCGCTGTCGGTGACGGCGAGCTGGGTCCGGCGCAGACTCAGGCCGCTCGAAGATGAAATGTCCTTGACCCACAAGGTGCGCCCGGACTCCAGCGCCAGACCGGCGAGCCGCCCGTGATAAGTCACCACGTAGAGCTCGGTGCCCACGACCAGCATCGGACCGTCGATGTCCGCCAGGCGATCGAGTTCGGTGCGGCCCTCGGGTGCGCTCACGCGCTGCTCCCAGAGCACCGATCCGTCGGAGACGCGGATTGCGGTCACCTGGCCGTCGTCGTAGCCGATGTAGACCTGCCCCGCGCGCGGGAGCGGATCGCCGTTTCCGCGCAGGGTCAGGAGGGGAACGCTGCGGTCGTGCACCCAGATGCGCGCGCCGTCGCTTCGATCCAGCCCGAAAACACGGCCGTCGATGCAGCGAGCCACGACGATGCCGTCGTGCAGGACCGGCTTGGCCAGGATCTCGGAGGAAAGCTGGGCCCGCCACTGGATCCGTCCCGACTCGCGATCGATGACCACCAGCTCCCCGTCGAAGGTGCCGACGATGACCAGGTCGGGCGTCACGGTGGGGCCCGCTGAAATCGGCAGCTCGATATCGATCTCGCGCTGCACCCGCCCGGTCTCGGCATCGACCGCCGTGATCAGGCCTTCATGGTCGGCCACCCAGACCTGCCCGTCGGTGTAGACGGGCCGGATGCGGGGCTGGCTGCGATTGGTGCCTTCGCCGGTATCGACGGACCAGACCCGGTCGATCGGCACCGGCTGGCTGATCTCGGTCAGCTCCGCCGGCTCCGGCTCGTCACTACCGCCGCCGAACCAGCCACCGATGGTCTGGCAGCCGGCCAGGGCCAGCAGCGCGGGAACCAGCAGGAAAAGTCGTCCCTGCCGGGTCACGAAGGACCTCCTTCGGTCGTTGCGGCGTCGATCTTGATCTGGAGCAGCCGCGGGTTGCCCCCGTCGGCCGTGCGCCGGGCCAGGGCATCTTCCCAGGCCGCGCGGGCTTCGTCGACGCGACCGCGTTCGAACAGCAGGTCACCGCGCGTTTCGGCCCAGGACGCCTCGAACCCTTCGGGCGCGGCGCCTTCAAGCAGCGACAGGGCCTGTTCGTACTCGCCCTGGGCTTCCAGCACTCGCGCCAGACGCAGCTTGGCGACCGGCCAGAGCGATTCGAGGCGACGGTTCTCGAGAATGCCCCGGTAGATTTCGGCGGCCGGTGACAGGCGGCCGTCGTCGACCCAGGCAGCGGCCAGCTGCATTCCCGCCAGCCCCGTGTAGGCGGTCTCGCCGACAGTCTCGAGCATGACCTGGTATTCCGACTCGGCCGATTCGAGGTTGCCCTCGGTCACCTGCTGGCTCACGACCTGGTAGTAGTCCGACCCCATCAGCTGCTGATCGGCGCGGTAGTCCTGCCAGTAGCGGAACCCGAAAATGCCGCCGAAGGCGAGTATCAGGCCGACGATGATCGCCGGGGTGTATTCCTTGATCCACTTGCGGACGCGTTCGCCCTGTTCGTGTTCGTCGTAAAGCTCTACGGCCATGTCGGGTTGATCCTTGCAGTGGGCATGGTGAAAATTCGATCGCCTATGATAAATCAGTCGCCCGTGTCGGCGGCAAGCAATGCCTGCAGACGCTGCGGCAACCGATCGAGCGCGACCATCTCCTGCCCGGAGTCACCGCGCAGGTCCTTGATCGCGGCTTCGCCGCGCGCGAACTCGGCCTCGCCGAGAATCACGCACCAGCGTGCGCCGCTCCGGTCGGCGCGCTTGAACTGGGACTTCATGCTGCCCCCGCCGAGCGCGGTTGCGAGCGAGAGCCCGGGTGCCGCGTCGCGAACGCGCTCGGCAATGGCCAGCATGTCGGCATCGCCGACCTGGCTGACCACGAACGCGTCGGCGTGCTGGCTCGCCGCCACGCCGGCAGCCTCGAGCATCGCCAGCAGCCGCTCCACGCCGAGCGCGAAGCCGATACCCGGCGTGTCCTTGCCGCCCTGCATGGCCACCAGGTCGTTGTAACGACCGCCGGCGCAGACCGTGCCCTGAGCCCCGAGTTCGTCGGTGACCCACTCGAAGACGGTGCGGCAATAGTAGTCGAGTCCGCGCACGAGGCCGGTGTTGACGGTGTAGTCGATGCCCAGGCGATCGAGCATCGATTTCACCTGTTCGAAATGCGCTCGCGCCTCTTCGCCGAGTTCGTCGGCCAGTCGCGGCGCATCGGCCATGATGGCCTGTGTCTCCGGGCTCTTGCTGTCGAAGATTCGCAGGGGGTTGGTTTCCATCCGCCGCTGGCTGTCGGCGTCGAGCCGTTCGCGGAAGGGCTCGAGGTAATCCACGAGCTTTCGGCGATAGCGCTGTCGATCCTCCCGGTCGCCCAGGGTATTGATCTCGAGCCGGATCCGGCCTGCAAGGCCGAGTTCGCGCCAGAGCCGCTCGCCCAACGCGATCAGTTCGACGTCGGTCGTGGCCTGCTCGAGCCCGAAGACCTCGGCGCCGAACTGGTGGAACTGCCGCTGGCGCCCTTTCTGAGGCCGCTCGTGCCGGAACATCGGACCCTGATACCAGACCTTCAGCCCCGGCACGTGCAGCAGACCGTGCTGGATGGCCGAACGCACCACGCCCGCCGTGCCTTCCGGCCGCAGGCAGAGCACGTCACCGTTGCGATCCTCGAAGGCGTACATTTCCTTCTCGACGACGTCCGTCGACTGGCCGATGGCGCGCGTGAACACCTCGACCTTTTCCAGTATGGGCAGGCGGATCTCGTGAAAATCGTAGGCCGCAAAGACCCGGGAAATGCGAGCCTCCAACCATCGCCACATCGGCGTCTGGTCCGGCAGGATATCGTGCATGCCGCGAATCGACTGGATATTCTTCATCAGTATTGCTTCCGTCACAAAAGACGAGCCCGCCGGCGGCGGGCTCCAAACGCAATCCTCGCTGGCCGAGCTGTCAGGCCGGGCTCAACGCGTCACCTGGCCGTCGGCCGCAACCGCGATTTCAGCGACGTCGCCGCTTTCGTGCCCTTCCCAGGTGACCTCCCGGCCATTGACCTGGAGACGGACGGCGCTGGAACGGCCGACCAGCAGGCTGAACGGCGCCTGCCCCTCATAGTTGCGCGTCTGACCGGCGCGCAGAAGATCGTACTCCAGCCGCGTACCCGCCGCGTCGAGAATCTCGATCCAGCTGTCTTCGAGCAATTCGAGTTGCAGGGCGCTGGGCCTGGGGCCGGCTTCCTCGACGGCCGTATCCTCCGACGGGCCCGAGGCTTCGTTCATGTCCGGATCCGCTTCCGCCGTCGCTTCGCGGCTCGGCCGCATCGGATTCAGGGGCAGCGCCGAAGCCGACACGTGCCGCACCGAACTCGAATCCGGCCCTTCGGCAGGGGCACCGTCCGTCGATGCCTTCGAACTTCGCCCGGCGGCCTCGTCGGTTTGCGCCAACGACGTCTCCGGGGAGCCCGCGTCGCGATCGAGCATGCGCGAACCACCCGCCAGGAAAGCGTAGACCAGGGGCACAACAACCGCAACGGTTACAATGGCATACGTTGAAATCTTGAGATAGCGCTCGAGCCGCCATTCACGCCGGGAAGCGGGCAAAACTTCCTGCAGCTCGGGAAGCTGGTCCTCGCCCGCCTCGGCCAGGACATCGTCCGGATCGAGATCGAGCAGCCGGGCGTAATTCCTGATGTAGCCGCGGCGATAGAGACTGGAGAGTTTATCGACTTGCCCGGTCTCGATATCGTTGACGACCATTCCAGGCAGGTGGAGTTGTTGGGCGACATCGCCCTGGTCGAGGGAAAGGGCTTCCCGGCGGCGCTTGAGTTGAGCGCCGATGCGTTCGTATCGTTCCTTGCTGTCCTGTTGTGTTGCTTCAGTGCTTGCGCTGGTGTTTTCAGTCATCTCGGCTGGTCTGTTGTCTTATATTTCGAGCTTCGGCCGAATCGGGGAACTGATCCTCGAGTCGCCTGAAGTAGCGGGCGGCTTCCCGCTCGTTGCCAAGCCGTTGTTCGATCCGGTACCCGAGCAGCAACGCTCCCGGATCGGCCCCTGTCACCGCCTCGTAACGCTGCAGGAAGGCGCGCGCCCGGAAGGCGTCGTCACGCTGCAGGAACAGGCGGGCCAGATTGAATAGTGCGTCAGGATACTCCGGAGCGACCTCGAGTGCCTGGCGGAGGTAGCGCTCGGCTTCGTCGAGCCGACCGGCGCGAATCGCGCAGGAGCCCGCGTTGGTATGGACGACTTCCTTCGTGTCGTAGAAGGGATCGTTGATCGAGCGCCGGAAGATCTCGTCGGCCTCACGATACTCGCCCTGTCGGCACAGGAAAGCCGCGTAACCGTTCAGGGTGGCGCCGTCCTCGGGCGCAAGACTCACGGCTTCGCGATAGTAACGCCGGGCGCGGGAGTCGCGGCCGAGCTGTTCTTCGATCAGGGCCAGCGTCACGTAGGCCGGCACGTGCGCGGGGTCGAGCTCGACCGCCCGCTCGAGTTTTTCCAGGGCCACCTGGTAATCGCCCCGCTCGAAGTAGCCCACGCCGAGCCGCGTGTTGACATCCGCCGCTCGAACCGGACTGACTCGATCCATGCCCGTGCGCCCTGTGTTTGCGGGTTCGGGCCTGCTGGTACTGGCACAGCCCACCAGCATGGCGACGATGACGGGCAGCATGAACAGGCGCAGCCCGCTCACGACGCCACCGCCTGCCGCGCCAACTGCTGCTGAACCATCTGCCGCCGCTGGCTCGGGCTGAGCAGCTTGCCGACCAGCTGGCCGCAGGCGGCGTCGATGTCCTCACCGCGGGTCTTGCGGACGGTGGTGATGAGACCGGCCGCACGCGTGATCTTCTGGAATTCGTAGATCGCTTCGTCCGAGGAACAACGGAACGGCGTGCCGGGAAAGGGATTGAAAGGAATCAGGTTGATCTTCGACGGCAGGACGCTGAGCAGCCGGACCAGCGCTCGGGCATGCTCCGGCCGATCGTTGACGCCGTCGATCATGGTGTACTCGAAAGTCACCGAGCGCTTGGGCCGCGCCTTGACGAAGCGCTTGCAGGCAGCGATCAGCTCCTCGACCGAGTACTTGCGGTTGAGGGGAACCAGGCGGCTGCGCAGCTCGTTGTCCGCCGCGTGAAGCGAGACGGCGAGCGCGAACTCGTCGCCGTGGGCCAGATCGTCGATGCCCGGCACCACGCCGGAGGTGGAGATGGTCACTCGCCGCGAGGCGAGACCGTAGGCCAGGTCGTCGCGCAGCAACGACAGCGCGGGGCGAACGGCGTTGAGGTTGAGCATGGGTTCGCCCATGCCCATGAACACCACATTCGTGACGCGGCGCTCGTCGCCGTGGAGCTCTCTCAGGCGCTGCACGGCCTGCCAGACCTGCCCGATGATCTCGGCCGCATCGAGATTCCGGTTGAACCCCTGCGTCGCGGTCGAGCAGAACGTGCAGTTGAGCATGCACCCCACCTGCGAGGAAATGCACAGCGTGCCGCGGCTGGTTTCGGGGATGTAGACCGTCTCGACGGCGTTGCCGCCTGCGATGGACATCAGCCACTTGACCGTGCCGTCGGAAGAGCGCTGTTCGCGCATGATGGCCGGCGGCGCGACGCCGGCCGCGCATTCGAGGCGCTCACGCAGGGACTTGGACAGATCCGTCATCTGTCCGAAATCGGTCACGC
The DNA here is from genome assembly GCF_003410055.1 of Wenzhouxiangella sediminis. GTDB lineage: Bacteria > Pseudomonadota > Gammaproteobacteria > Xanthomonadales > Wenzhouxiangellaceae > Wenzhouxiangella > Wenzhouxiangella sediminis. The sequence continues at coordinate 36,872 of NZ_QUZK01000012.1, forward strand.
CGCGCTGGTGAATCCACTGCAGCAACTGGCGCGCGCGAAACGGTTTTTCGCCGAGGTCGACGAAAAACCGCTCGAGCCCCGCCCGGTCGAGACCGAGCAGGTTGGTGATTTCTTCAGGCCCTGCGGGCATTTGCGAGATTTCTCTGATAATTACCGTGAGTATATCTCATCATCACCGAAAAAGAAGGCGATTTCCTCTTTCGCGGTGTCGGCGCCGTCCGAACCGTGCACGGCGTTTGCATCGATGCTGGTCGCAAAGTCGGCGCGAATCGTGCCGGGAGCAGCCTGCTGCGGGTCGGTCGCGCCCATCAGCTCACGATTGCGGGCGATGGCATCCTCGCCCTCCAGGACCTGGACCATCACCGGGCCGGACATCATGAAGGCCACAAGGTCCTTGAAGAACGGGCGTTCGCGATGAACGGCGTAGAAACCTTCGGCTTCTTCACGGGAGAGGTGCTTCATGCGGGCGGCGACGATCTTGAGGCCGGCGCGCTCGAAGCGGGTGTAGATCTCGCCGATGACGTTCTTGGCCACGGCATCGGGCTTGATGATGGACAGAGTGCGTTCCATTCCTGCTCCTTCGGACAGATTGCTGGGTCGGTCGTCTGAATTGAGACGCCGTGCGGGTGACGCGACCGGAGCGACTCTGGGGCCGCCTCCGGACAAACCGCAAATTGTATACCTGAACCGCCCTGAATTCATGCCCGAAGGCCACAATCCAGGGCCCCGCCGTCGGCAAGAGGCTTGTATCCGGCGTGAGGGAGTGCACATAATGGCGGCATAGGGTCCGGGGACTGCACGTTGCGGGAGACGACCCTCGTCATCGCAAGCCCCGGGAACGTCCGGCCGCATTCTTCGGGAAGGGAAATGCGCCATCTGTCCATTCTTGCAGCGGCCTGTGGGCTGCTGTGTCTCGTTCTGCCCGGCCTGGCTCATCCCCAGGTCGGCCGCCTGCCGTTCGATGATCTGCATCACCAGGTCTGGACCACCCGGGAGGGGATCCCGCACAACACCATCAACGCCATCGCCCAGACTCCCGACGGCTATCTCTGGTTCGCCACCTGGGAGGGGATCGCCCGTTTCAACGGTCACCGCTTCCGGCTTTTCGAGCGCGGCCCGGAGACCGGCCTGCCGGACGCCGGCGTGCTCTCCTTGTCGGTCGACGAGGGGGGTCGGCTCGTGGCTGCCGGGGCCCGCGGCGGCCTGTCGCTGACGGACGGGCACAGCTGGCAGCCGCTGGCGACCGCACCAACGATGATCACCCATGCCGTCATCGATTCGCACAGGCAGCTGTGGATCGCGACCCAGGGCGCAGGCGTCATCCGCCGTCAGCTCGACGAATCCGGTCGAATGGTGGCCCAGGAGTCGTTTCTTTCCAGCGCTTCGGCTCATCAGGTCCTCACCGATGACCGCGGTGCCTGGGCGGCCACCTCACGCGGCCTGCTGCGAATTCCGCATGTCGGCGAAGCCCGACTCGTCAGCGGAACCGACTTGCCATCGGCGCCGGTACTGAGCCTGCTCGCCGACGACGACGGACGGCTGTTTGTCGGAACCGAGCAGGGCCTGTACGTGCGCGACGGTCTCGAGCAGCCATTCCGGTCCGTGCACGCGCGACTCGACGATCTCGCCGTCAGCGCGCTGCTCGAAGACCGGGGCGGCGCCCTGTGGATCGGCACCATCAACTCCGGCCTCTACCGGCTGAACGGCGGAGGCGTGCGCCACCTGGGAACACAGGACGGCCTGCCCAACAATCGCGTCGTTTCCCTCTACCAGGACTTCGAACACAGCCTTTGGGTCGGCACGAACGGGGGACTATTCCGCCTGCGCTCTGCGCCTTTCGTCACCACGACCCGTGATCAGGGCCTGGTCGGGAACTACGTGCGGGCGGTCATGCCGCACGCCGACGGAAGCTTGTGGGTCGGTACCAGCGAGGGGGTGAGCCGCATCGACGGCGAGCAGGCGCGAACCGTCGGCGACGGCGACGACCCGATTGCGCTGTCGACGCTCAGCCTGGCCCAGATGCCGGGCGGAGACGTACTGATCGGCACGCATTCCGACGGCGTCCTCCACTGGCGCGACGGTCAGGTGGTGGCACGTCACGACCGCGCGAGCGGCCTGCCGTCCAACGACATTCGCTACATCCTGGTCGACCGCGAGCAGCGCATCTGGATCGCCACGGCCAGCGGCCTGGCGCGGGTCGACCAGGAGGGCACAACGGTTTTCCTGCCGCGCGACGGCCTGCCGGGCGATTTCGTCATCGCCGTCGAGGAAGACAGCCGGGGGCAGATCTGGGTCGGCACCGGCTTCGGCCTGGCCCGCTACGCCGGGGGGCACTTCGAGCCGATCTCGCTCTACCATCTCGACGAGGCGATGTACGTCTACGGCATCCACGAGGATCGCACACGCTACAGGCTCTGGCTGGCCACCGACCGCGGCCTGGTTCGCTACGACCCGATCTCCGGCGACGCCGAGCTGGTGGGACGCAGCGCGGGCATGCCGGTCGACAAGCTCTTCCACGTCGTCGACGACCGCCACGGTGCCTTCTGGCTGACCAGCAACCGCGGCATCATCCGCGTACTCCAGGAACAGGCCGTCGCCGTTGCCGATGGCGAGCGCGAGAAGATCGACTTCGAACTCTACACCGAGGGCGACGGTCTCCTCAGCGCCCAGGCCAACGGTGGCGCCGGGCCTCCGGCGGCCTGGCACGAGGGCCGGGTCTGGGTGGCGACCGCTGTCGGCCTCGCGAGCGTCGATCCGGATCACCTGACGCGCTATGAGGACACCGTCCTGCCGGTCAGCATCGAGCACTTCGCGGCCGACGGCAACGAGCAGCGTATCGACGGGCCGGTGAAACTGCCGGCCGGCACCGGACGAGTCACGATCCAGTATGCGGGGCTGGGATTCATCATGCCGCAACGGATTCGCTACCGCACCAAGCTCGAAGGGTTCGACGACGAATGGGTCGATCGGCGGGGCCAGAACGTCGCCGAGTACACCAACCTGGGCCCCGGCGACTACGTTTTTCGGGTCTCGGCCGCCTACCCGTACGGCGACTGGAACGGCTCGGAGACCAGCCTGCGATTTTCCATCGCTCCCCTGCCCTGGCAACGGGCCTGGTTCTGGGTGGTCGTCATACTCGCACTGTCGGGCCTGATCGGGCTCGCGACGCAGTGGCGCATGCGGCGCCTGGAGCGGCGCGCCAGGGAGTTGAGCGCCCAGGTGGACGAAAAGACGCGCGAGCTCAAGCAGCAGGCAGAAAACTTCGAGCGCCAGGCGCGCATCGACCAGCTGACCGGTCTGGCCAACCGGCGCGCATTCGATGAATGGCTGGCCGAAGAATTCCGCCGCAGCCGCTCCGAGGACCGTCCGCTGAGCCTGGTGATCATGGATCTCGACCACTTCAAGCGGGTCAATGACGAGTACTCCCACCTCATCGGCGACGAAGTGATGCGCGTGGTCGCGGATGTGCTGCGCAAACACGTCCGCGCCGGCGACCAGGCCGCGCGCTGGGGCGGCGAGGAGTTCACGCTGACCTTCCACGACATCGACGGAGAGCAGGCGGCGGGCATCAGCGAGCGAATACGCCGTTCGATCGAGACCACCGACTTCGGGCGACTGGCGCCGGACCTCACCATAACCGCAAGCTTCGGCGTCAGCGACAATCGCCAGGCGCAGAACTACGAAGATCTCCTGAGACAGGCCGACCAGGCCCTCTTCCGGGCCAAGGACGAGGGCCGGAACCGGGTCGTGGTACACGTTTCGGAAACGGATTCGTGAAATATCCCGCGCGGGTGGCCACGCTCGGTGCTGCAGTTCGAATCACCCCCCTGTCAACTCCGCTAAACTGGCGCGCGATCAAAAAGGGGTACGAGCAATGAACCATGAGCCCGCCCGCCGCGCGCGAGCGTCCGGATTGCGGCAGAACCTTTCTCCATTCGCTGCCACGCGGGCGAAGCGGGGAATGATCCGCGAATGAGCACTGCGCCACAGGCCGCGCCACGCTCCGGCGGGCTTCTCGGCTCGGCAGCCGTGGTCGTTCTCGTCGCCCTGCTGCTGGCCTGGTCGGTGGTCGACGAATGGCGGTTCGCCAGCCAGCGAATCGGCGTCCTCATCAGCCAGGATGAACAGGGCGTGCTTATCGAAGACGTCGAGCCGGACTCCCCCGCCGAGCGGGCGGGGCTGCAATCCGGTGATCGCGTCATTTCCCTGGAAGGCCGGGCGTTCTCGACGCTGGAAGAGCTCGACGAGCTGTTCGATCGGCACCAGCAGCCCGGCGGCGTCCTGCGCGGCGAGGTCGCCCGGGACGGGAGAACGTTGCCGATCGAGCTCGAGCCGGGCGTCCCGATCGACCTGGCGGGCCTGCTCGCCAAGTTTGTCCTGGTGGCCGCCTACCTCGGCCTGGCGGCGCTGGCATCGCGCTATCGGCGGCAGGACCCGAGAGCGAGAATCCTCACTCTCTTCGTCGCGCTCGTCGCCGTCGAGCTCGCCCTGCCGGCGGGCTATACCCTGGGCGAGCTGGCGGTCACCGGCACCCTGCTGTTCTGGCTGCTCTCGACCGGTGTGCAGTTCGCGATGGAACTGCACCTGGTCAGCCTGATCCCGAAGCGCCTTCCCCTGCTGCAGAAGCGCCCGCGCCTGGTCTGGGTCTACTATGTCATCGGCTTCGGCTCGGGCTTTCTGCTCGCCTCCGCAGCTGTCTATCAGTGGTACCTGGCGCCGCCCGACGGGCCGCCCCTGCTCATGTGGACGGAGACGGCCGTGCTTGTAAGCTGGGCCGTATCGGTGGCCGGCATCCTGGCCTGGCAGGCATGGCGCGCGGAATCGGCCCGGGAGACGAACCAGGCGCTGATGGTGCTGGCCGGCCTGCTGCCCTGGGCCGTCTACATCGTGGTGTCGTCGGTCTGGCCGGGCTGGTCGCGCATCGATCCGGCCCTGGCCGAGCACATCGAGAACGTCATCCTCCTGATCTTTCCGGCCACGGTCTTCCTGGCCATCTTTCGCTACGGCCTGTTCGACGTCGAGTCCCTGGTCCGCCGCGGTCTCGTCTACGGGGCCGTCGCGCTGCTCGTCATCATTTTGCTCTATACGCTGCTGACCACGGCGCTGCCGCTGTTCGAACAGGCCTTCGGTCTGCGAACGAGCCAGTGGATCGTCACCGCCTGCGCGCTGATCATCGGCATCCTGTTCCGCCCCCTGCGCCGGGGAATCGAGCGACTGGTCGAGCGCGGCCTGTTCCCGAAACGCCGAGCACTGCGCCATCGCCTCATCCAGGTCGCCCGCGCGCTTTCCACGCAGGGCCGCCTGGAAACGCTGGTCCAGCAACTGGCGGATGAATCGCGCCAGGCGCTCGACCTGTCCTGGTCGGCAGTCGTGGCGGTCGACGAAGCCCAGGACGGGCTGACCACCGCTTTCAGTCGGGGCATCGAAGCCGACCGGCGCGAACGCTTGACGTCCCTGCTTCACGAGCGCTCCAGGGCCTTCGGCCATCTCGAGCGCCTGCGTCGCCCCGTCACCGTCAACCGGCTCCGTCGCCAGGACGAGCAGAGCGCCGAGGAGTTGGCGGCCATCGGAGCCGAGGTTCTCGTCCCCCTGTATTTCCAGCGGCGGATGATCGGCACGCTTTGTCTCGGACGCAAGCACAACGGCGAGCTGTTCCGGCGCGAGGAGATCGAGCTCCTCGACCTGTTCTCGCACCAGGTGGCCACCAGCCTGGAGAATCTGCGGCTGTTCCAGGACGCGACCTACGAGGAACTCACCGGCCTGCTGCGGCGCGAAGTGGTGCTACGCCAGCTCGACACCGAAGCCGCCCGCGCCGTTCGCCGCGGCACGCCGTTGTCGGTCTGCATGATCGACCTCGATCACTTCAAGTCCGTCAACGATGCCCACGGCCACTTGTTCGGCGACCGCATCCTGTCACGGGTGGCCGGGGTGATGCGAGAACGCGTTCGCGCCGTCGACGCCATCGGGCGTTACGGCGGCGAGGAGTTCCTGCTGGTCCTGCCCGAGACCGACGACGAGGGCGCGCGCCGGCTTGCCGAGGAACTGCGCCAGGCCGTTGCCGACCTGGCTTTCGAAAAGCCCGACGGCAGCGGCACCCTGGGCGTGACCATTTCCATCGGAACCACCACATCGGCCTCAGGCAAAGACGCCCCGGAGCGCCTCGCCGCCCGCCTCCTCCAGCGGGCAGACGAGGCCGTCTACCGCGCCAAGTCCGGCGGCCGCAACCGCATCATCGCCCTGCCCTGAAAGCCAGACCGGATTTCGCGGAAAAAGTCGCTCAAAGCGCTTGACGGACCGGGCTGCAATGCGCAAAATATGCGGCTTCACATGATTCCCCGGTAGCTCAGCTGGTTAGAGCGGGTGACTGTTAATCACTAGGTCGTTGGTTCGAATCCGACCCGGGGAGCCAGATTCGAGAAGGCCCTGCACGGTATCATCCGTACAGGGCCTTTTCTTTTTCCGGAGCGCGCGAATGTGCGGACGCGGCGGTCACGAGTTTTCCTGGCGGCAGGTCTATGAGTACCTCGACCTGTTCGGCACCCCGCCCGACGACGGGCTGCGCCTGCTCAACGTCGCGCCCTCGACGCGCCGGGGGGATTCGGTGCGCTGGACCGTCCTGCCGGCCGTCATGCCCGATGAACAGGGCCGTCGTGTTCTCCAGCACATGGTCTGGCCGCTGCTCCCGCCCTGGATGAAGGGTGAGCTGCCCAAATTCTCGACGGCCAACTGCCGCAGCGAACCGGGCGTGCCCTTCTCGGAAACGGTGGTAAAGAAGCCGACCTTCCGCAATGCCTGGAAGCGCGGACAGCGCTGCCTGGTGCCGTTTTCCTGGTTCTACGAGTGGGACCAGCGCAGCAAGCCCAAGCAGCCCTGGCGCGTCATGCCGGCCACCGAGCCGATGCTGATCTTCGCCGGCCTCTGGGACGAGTCGACAACCCGCGAGGGCGAAACCCGCCGCTCCTTCACCCTGATCACCACCGAACCCAACGGCCTGCTGCGCGAAATCGGCCATCACCGCGCGCCGGTGATGCTCACCGGGAATCAATGGCAGACCTGGCTGACCGGGTCACCGGAGGCCGCCGAGCAGCTTCTTGCGCCGCCCCCGGAAGACAGCCTGCGCGCCGAGCCCGTGAGCACGAAGGTCAACAACCCCGAATACCAGGGGGAGGACCTGCTCGAGCCGATTGAACTCCCGCAAGGGCAAGCCGGGCTGGACCTTTAGGGCTTCGAATTTGAAAATTTCGGTCAATCGAACAGGCCATGAATGAACCACCCTTCCCTGGGCCGGTGTTCGTGAAACACCCATAGCCGCCGTCCGTGACGGTCGCGGGCGACGAAATAGTCGCGCCGGCAGTCTTCCTCGTCCCACCAGCCGGCCTCGATGCGCTCGGGGCCGTCTTCCAGCCTGAGGTTCTCGCGTCGGCAGGGACAGGGAGCGGGCAACAGCCAGGTCGGTCTCGGCCGTTCGTCCTCGCAATTCGAAGACGTGCCCGGCTCGACCCAGCGCCAGGCCTTCTCCGGGCGGTGATCGGGCTGCGGCGCCAGGCCGGACAGTCCCGCCTCCCCGAGGCGCGCCTTGAGGCGATCCAGCAGCGCCGGCCAGGCGTCGCCGCGGTTGTGGCCGCTCCACAGGTCCGCCTGCGGCGGGCGGTGTTCGCCGGTGCTCTCGGCGCGCAGTTCGACGGCCTCGACGGGCGCCGGCAACTCGAGGTTCTCGAGCTTGAGCGCGAGCAGTTCCAGCAGGCGCTCGGCGTCCATGCCCGGACGCGACAGCCCCACTTCCAGCGGAATGCGACCGCCGCCGTCCTCGCGATGCAGCGTCACGTGCAAACGCGTGAGCGCCTGGTCGCGAACGTCGAGCCAGTGCGCCATGCGCTCGATCGCCCGGCGAAACACGAACAGCAGGGCCGCGCTGTCGCTGCTGGCCGCCGGCAGCTCCAGGCGCAGACAGAAGACCTCGGGCGGCTGCCAGGCGGCCAGCGGCGTGGGCGCCCTGCCCTCCAGGCACAGGAGATGACGGTTCAGGGCCGGTCCGAAACGACGCGCCCGCTCGGGCGCCGGCAGGCGCAGCAGCCCGGCTACGGAATCCAGGCCGCAACCCGCCAGGGCCCGGGCCTGCCTGTCGTCGAGGGCCAGCGCGGTCAGCGGCAGCCCGTGCAGTTTCCGGCGCATGATCTCGCGGTCGGCGGCGTGCAGGCCGTGGCGGGCGAACAGCCGGGCCGTCGCGGGGACCGGCGCCGAGCCGGCGCGCACCGGCAGGCCGCGGCGTTCGAGATCCGCGCACAGGGCCTCGACCAGCGGCCGCAGCCCGCCGTAGAGACGCCGGCTGCCGGCGATTTCCAGCAGCACGCCGTCGCTCGGCGCCTGCACCACATGGCTGCTGCCCTGCCAGGCGCCCAGCGCCAGCTGTTCGAGCAGGGCCGCTTCGGCCCGGGAGTGGCGCGGGCGGCTCTGCAGGGCCGGCGCGATCGCCAGCGCCGTCGCCAGGGGCTGGCCGGGCGTCACCCCGGCGCGACGCGCGGCCGAACTGGCCTGCAGGATGATATGGCGGCCGCGCTGATGGCCGTGCACGGCGTGCAGCTCCGGCACCTCCGGATCGCACTGCCAGGCCGCCAGCAGCGGCAGCTGCGGGCAGTGCAGCCCCAGCCACAGTTCATTGCATCGAACGGGCATGGCGACGATAGCGCTCCAGGTCGACGACGGACTCCGATTCCGGGCTCAGGCACCTGGACTCGACCAGGCCGGACGGGCTGCGCAGGATCTCGACCTCCGGACCGGGAGACAGGCCCAGGCGCAGGGCCGACACGGAAGGCGGCGGCGACTGGTCCGGGCGATAGACCACGAAGGTCGGCCCGGGGCTGCGCTCGGCGGCCAGCTGCAGGCGGCGCACGGCGCGCTCCCCCACCGGCCCGGCGGGCGGCCAGACCACGACGCTGCCGCACAATCCGCTTTTCAGGCACTGCTCGGCCGCCCACAGCGATTCGCTCGCCTCGCGCACCACGACCAGGTGATCGAGCGCCACGCCGGCGCTGATCAGCGCCTGCGGCCCCGGCACCAGGGCCGGACCGGCCAGCACCACCGGCTCGGCCCGCTGCGTGCAACGCGCCAGAAGCGGCAGCAACAGGCCCAGCTCGCCGCAACCGCTCAGGCTCGGCAGAAGCTCGGTCAGGCGACCCAGCGGCCAGCCGCCGCCGGGCAGGCCGCGGTCGAGCCAGCCCAGGCCGGTCGATGCGGCCGGAAAGGTCTTGCGCGCCCGGCCCCGCCACAAATCCGGACGGCGATCGAGCAACTGTTCAAGTGAGGCGTCGGCCGACATTGCGGACTCCGTACGGGTGGACCAGAATACTGTATAAGTTTACAGTTTCTCAGAACCCGCGAATTCACGAATTGCCCGGAATCCGTCTTGAGCGAGTCAGCCCAATCAACGCCCGAGTACGCCGAACTGCATGCCCTGAGCGCCTTCAGCTTCCGGCGCTCGGCCGCGCATCCTCAAGCCCTGGTGCGGCGCGCCGCCGAATGCGGCTACTCGGCGCTGGCGATCACCGACGAATGCTCGATGGCCGGCGTGGTCCGCGCCCACGAGGCCGCCCGGGAACACGGCCTCCACCTGATCGTCGGCAGCGAACTTCACCTGGACGATCTTCACCTGGTGCTGCTCGCACCCGACCGGACCGCCTACGCGCAGATCTGCCGCCTGATCACCCGCGCCCGCCGGCGCGCCGGCAAGGGCGCGTACCGGGTGTTGCCCGAGGACCTGGACGAAGGGCTCGACGACGTGCTGGCGATCTGGAAACCGACACGGCAAGTGGGGAGAAACCCACTTGCGCGTGTCGTCCCGGCCGAAGAGCCGGGACCTTCCATGCTCGACCGCAACACTGCCTGGCTCAAGGAACGCTTCGGCGGTCGTCTGTGGCTCGGCGCCACCCGCCTGCTCGCACCCGGCGAACGCGCCTGGTTCCGCGAGCTCGACGCGCTGGGTCGAAGGCACGGCATTCCGCGCCTGGCCTGCGGCGACGTGCGCCTGGGCGTGCGCGAGGACAAACCCCTGCTCGACGTCTTTACCGCGCTCGAGATGGGCCGCCCCGTCGCCGACTGCGGCCTGGCCCTGGCCGCCAGCGGCGAGCGGCACTTACGCGAGCGCAAGGTGCTGGCGAAGCTCTACCCGGCCGAATGGCTGGCCGAGACCCTGCGCCTGGCCGGGCGCTGCGGCTTCTCGCTCGATCAGCTCCATTACCACTACCCGCGCGAGCTGGTGCCGGCGCCCCTGAGTCCCGGCCAGCACCTGCGCCGGCTCGCGCTGGCCGGCGCCCGCCGGCGCTATGGCGATCCGGTGCCGGAAAAGGTGCAGGCCCTGCTCTCGCGCGAACTGGCGCTGATCGAGGACATGGGCGTGGAAGCCTTCTTCCTGACCGTGCACGACCTGGTGGTGTTCGCCCGCTCGCGCGGCATCCTCTGCCAGGGCCGCGGTTCGGCGGCCAACTCGGCGGTGTGCTACTGCCTGGGCGTGACCGAAGTCGACCCGTCGAAGCAGCAGCTCCTGTTCGAGCGTTTCCTGTCGAAGGAACGCAACGAACCGCCGGACATCGACGTCGACTTCGAGCACGAGCGCCGCGAAGAGGTGCTGCAGTATGTCTACGAAAAATACGGCCGCGAACGCGCCGCGCTGGCCGCCACCGTCATCTGCTACCGACCGCGCAGCGCCATGCAGGACGTCGGCCGGGCGCTGGGCCTGGAGCCCGAACGCGTCAACCGCCTGACCGCCTCCCTGGCCTGGTGGGACGAGCCCGGGGTCTGGCCCGAGCGCCTGCGCGAATGCGGCCTGGATCCGGACGCGGCGCTGACGAAGCGCTTCCTCGAACTGACCGGCCGCCTGATCGGCTTTCCCCGCCACCTCTCCCAGCACGTCGGCGGCATGGTCATCTCCGATACGCCCCTGCACGAACTGGTGCCGGTGGAGAACGCCGCCATGGCGGACCGCACCATCATCCAGTGGGACAAGGACGACCTCGAGTCCCTGGGCCTGCTGAAGGTCGACTGCCTGGCGCTGGGGATGTTGACGGTGATCCGGAAAGCGATGGATTTGATCAATAGTCAGCACCAGGCACCAAGCACCTCCCCCACCAAAAAACCAAAAAACGAACACAAGCTCACGCTGGCGACGATCCCCCGCGAAGATTCCCGCACGTATGACATGCTCTGCCGGGGTGACGCAGTCGGCGTCTTCCAGGTCGAGTCTCGGGCGCAGATGGCGATGTTGCCCAGGCTCAAGCCGCGCTGCTTCTACGACCTGGTCATCGAGGTGGCGATCGTGCGGCCCGGGCCGATCCAGGGCGACATGGTGCATCCCTACCTCGAGCGCCGGCGTCATCCCGAACAGGTGAGCTACCCCAGCCCCGAACTGAAGAACGTTCTCGAGCGCACCCTGGGCGTACCCATCTTCCAGGAGCAGGTCATGCAGATCGCCATGGTCGCGGCCGGCTTCAGCCCCGGCGAGGCCGACCAGCTCAGGCGGGCGATGGCGGCCTGGCGGCGGCGCGGCGGCCTGGAACCGTTTCGCGAGCGGCTCATGTCGGGCATGCGCGAGCGCGGCTATTCAGAAGAATTCGCCGAGCGCATCTACAGGCAGATCTGCGGTTTCGGCGAATACGGCTTTCCCGAATCGCACGCGGCCAGCTTCGCCCTGCTGACCTACGTTTCCTCCTGGCTGAAATGCCACCACCCCGCCGCCTTCGCCTGCGCGCTGCTCAACAGCCAGCCGATGGGCTTCTACGCCCCGGCCCAGATCATCAACGACGTCAAACGGCACGGGGTGCGGGTGCTGCCGGTGGATGTGCGTTACAGCGAGTGGGATTGCACCCTCACCAAAACACAAAAAAACCAAAACACCAAAACACCAATCCGCCTGGGACTACGCATGATCAAGGGCTTTCGCGAGGACATCGCTGTAGGCATCGCCGAGGCGCGCCGAACGGCCCCCTTCTACAGCGTCGACGAACTGGCCGAGCGGGCCGGACTGGATCGGGGCTCGATGAAGAAACTGGCCGACGCCGGTGCGCTGAAGGGTCTGGCCGGGCATCGTCATCGGGCGCGCTGGGCCGCGCTGGGCGCGCGGCGGCAGGGCGACCTGCTGGCCGATGCCGAGATCCGCGAACAGCCGGTCCAGTTGTCGCTGCCCGATGCCAGAAGCGAACTGGTCGACGACTACGCCAGCCTGGGGCTGAGCCTGGAGCGGCATCCGCTGAAGTTGCTGCGGCGTCGGCTGGGCCGTCACGTGCTTCGCGCCAGCGACCTGCCCCGGCAGGCGGACGGTCGCCGAACGGTCGCGGCCGGCCTGGTCACGCATCGCCAGCGGCCGGGCACGGCCTCGGGTGTGGTCTTCCTGTCGCTGGAAGACGAGACCGGCATCGTCAACGTGGTGGTCTGGCCGAAGCTGCTCGAGCGCTATCGCCAAGCGGTGCTCGGCGGCAGCATCCTGCGCGTGGCCGGCAAGCTGCAGAACGTCGAGGGCGTGTGCCACCTCGTGGCCGAACGCATCGACAGCCTCGATACCTGGCTGACCGAGCTGGACAGCCGTTCGCGGGATTTTTGTTGAGCGGAAGAATAGATGGGCCCGGGGAAAGACCGGTGCGTCGTCATGCCTCACGCAAAGCCGCAGAGACGCAGAGTGCGCAGAGGAAGAAAGAGAAAAGAACATCTCTTCTTTTCTCCGCGAACTCTGCGGCTCCGCGTCTCTGCGTGATGCCCTTTTTCTTGCTCGACGCTACGCCTGCGACTTGATCAAGTAATGATCGTGACGGGGCTCTTGGCGTGGCGGCTGACCTTGTCGCTGACGCTGCCGAGCACCAGGGACTTCATGCGCGACAGTCCGCGGCGACCCATGATGACCATCACGCCGGGATCGTCCTCGGCGTAGCGCACGATCTCTTCGGCCGGATCGCCGATGGAGGTTTCTTCCTCGATGTCCTTCGGCGCATCGTCGCCGAGCGCTTCGCGCGTCTTGTCGAAGGCGCGCTGTGCCGCCGCCTGAGCTGCATGGTCGATGTCGTCGCGGGACATGCCGGCCATGCCGATGACTTCGACCGAGGCGGCCGGAAAGACGTAGAAAAGGCGCATCGGAACACCCAGCGCGGCAGCCATACCCGCGGCGAACTTCACGGCGCGATTGGCATTGTCGGAGCCGTCGACCGGCACCAGAATTTCCTTGACCGGATGATTCATGTCTGTCCTCCTGCTTTGCGTGTCATGGTCGCTACCAGATCGGATTCTGCGGGAGAACGTCAACTCCCGTCTTGACCTGAAACAACTTCAGCCGCCGTGCTTGCGCAGCAGTTCTTCCAGTGCCGCCTCGTCGAGCACGTCGATACCCAGTTCCCCGGCCTTGTCGAACTTCGACCCCGGGTTCTCACCGGCGATCACCGCCGTGGTGTTCTTCGAGACACTGCCGGTTACCCGTGCCCCGAGCGATTCCAGGCGCTTCTTGGCCTGTGAGCGCGTCAGGCCCGATAGTGACCCGGTCAGCACATAGGTGCAATCGGACAGGGGCAGGTCTCCGGTATCGGCGGCCGACTCTTCGGGATCGTAGCTTACACCGGCTTCGAGAAGCTCTTCGATCACCTTGCGATTGTGCGCCTCGTCGAAGAAGGCATGAACATGCCGGGCGACCACCGGGCCGACGTCGCGCACGGCCTCGAGATCCTCGACGGATGCCTCGGCAAGCTTGTCGAGCGTGCCGAAGTGCCGGGCGAGTGCCCGGGCGGTGACTTCCCCGACCTCGCGGATGCCGAGCGCGAAAAGCAGCCGGCCCAGTGCCACCTTCTTGCTGTCTTCCAGGGCCTGCAGGAGGTTCTCCGCCGACTTCTCTCCCATGCGGTCCAGGCCCGCGAGCGTGTCTCGATCGAGCTTGTACAGATCGGCCGGGCTGTGCACCAGGTCCTGGTCCACGAGTTGGCCGATGACCTTTTCCCCGAGTCCGTCGATGTCCATGGCCGCGCGGCTGGCGTAGTGCTCGAGCGCGCGCTTGCGCTGCGCCGGGCAGACCAGGCCGCCGGTGCAGCGCGCAACCGCCTCGCCCTCGACCTGTTCGACGGCCGAATCGCATTCGGGGCAGCGCTCCGGCATCTCCCAGGGTTCGAGTTCGCCCTCGCGGCGCTCCGGTATCGAGCGCACGATCTCGGGGATCACGTCGCCGGCCCGCCGAACCACGACGTAGTCGCCGGGGCGTACGTCCTTGCGGCGGATCTCGTCGATGTTGTGCAGCGTCGCGTTGGTTACCGTCACGCCGCCCACGAAAACCGGCTCGAGGCGGGCGACGGGCGTGAGCGCACCGGTGCGGCCGACCTGCACCTCGATGCCCACGAGGCGCGTGGTTTCCTCCTGCGCGGGAAACTTGTGCGCGATGGCCCAGCGCGGCGCGCGCGAAACGAAGCCCAGTTCCTGCTGCTGATCGAGATCGTCGACCTTGTAGACCACGCCATCGATGTCGTAGTCGAGCTGGTCACGACGCTCGCCCGCCTGCTCGTAGTAGGCCAGCAGGCCTTTCAGGCCTTTTACGCTTTGTGCTTCCGGGCTCACGGGCAAACCCATGCCGCGCAGCTTCTCGAGTATTTCGGAATGGCGTCCCGGCAGGCCGTCGGTGGTGGCGGCCTGATAACAGAAGAAATGCAGCGGCCGCCGCGCCGTTACGCTGGAGTCGAGCTGCCGGAGACTGCCCGAGGCGGCATTGCGCGGGTTGACGAAGGTCTTCTCGTCGGCGTCGGCGAGCCTTTCGTTGAGCTCGGCGAAGCCCGAGCGCGTCATGAAGATCTCGCCGCGCACCTCCAGCGCTTCGGGCAAGTCATCGCCGCGAAGCTTGAGCGGCACGGCGCGTATGGTGCGAACGTTGGCGGTGACGTCCTCGCCGCTGCGGCCGTCCCCGCGGGTGGCTGCGAGCGTCAGGCGGCCGTTTTCGTAGCGCAGGGCGATGGCGACGCCGTCGAGCTTGGGCTCGGCGCTGTAGACCACTTCGTCGATGTCGAGGCGATCGCGCACCCGGCGGTCGAACTCCGCCACCTCGTCTTCGCTGAAGGCGTTGCCGAGCGACAGCATGGGGATGCGATGCGCGACGGTCTCGAAGCCTTCGGCCGGACGCGCCCCCACGCGCTGGGTGGGCGAGTCCTCGGTGACCAGGTCGGGATGCTCGGACTCGAGCGCCTCCAGCTCACGCAGCAGGCGATCGTACTCGGCGTCCGAAATGATCGGATCGTCGAGGACGTAATAGCGATAGTTGTGCTCGTGGATCTTCTCGCGCAGGGTTTCGATGCGCGATGCCGCGTCCTTTCGCTCGTCGTTCATCTATTGCCGGCACCCGCTCCCGTCATTGATCGGGGGCGCCCTGGATCATGCCCGTGCGGCGGTCGTATTCGCGCATTTCCTCGCGGATCTGCGCGATGCGCTGTCGGGTGAGCAGGCATTTGGCATCGTCGAGGACATCGGCCTCGAGGAGTTTGCTGATGCGCTCGGCCGTGGCCAGCATCGCGTCCCAGGCATCCAGCGCGCTGACCGGCGCCGGCAGGGTCAGGAAGAGCGTCACGCCCGGCGTGTCGAAGACGTTCCACTGCGATGGATCGAAATGCCCCGGCGGCGTCAGGTTGGCCATGGAGAAGACCGGCTTCTTCGCACCCTCGTGGCGTCGGTGGAAGATGTTCATCTCACCGAAGTTGAGGCCCGCCTTGATCGCCGCGTCCAGCAGCTCGGAACCGCTGATGCGCTTTTCGCCCCGCCGGCAGATGTAGAGGTAGACGATCTTGTCGGGCGACTCGTGAACCGCGGACTGGCCGGTCGCCACGTGATCCTTGCCGGCACCGGCCTCTTCGGCTGCGGGCCACAGGGATGCGGTCTCCGGCGCCTTTCGATCGGCGTCCCGATCGCTCGCATCGTCGTCGTCATCCGGGCCGGCATCGGGTCCGCCGAGCGTCGGTTCCCGCCGGGCGGCGCGCCAGCGCGCGTGGTTGCGCTTGGATTCCCCTTCGGGCTTGTGCAGCAGCACGATGAGCGCCAGCACGACCAGGCCCAGCAGGATCAGGATGAGGCGCAGATTGTCCACGAATCAGAATTCCCGAGCGTTGCGGTGTTCGAAAGTGTAACCGAAGCGCCGTGGCGCTCCACGTCGATCAGGCCTGGGCCAGCGCGACGGCCCGATCCAGGTCGACCGACACCAGTCGCGACACACCCGGCTCGCGCATGGTAACGCCGAGCATCTGGTGAGCGACTTCCATGGTGACCTTGTTGTGCGTCACGACCAGGAACTGAACCTGCTCGGACATCTCGCGCACCATGTCGGAGAAGCGACCCACGTTGGCGTCGTCGAGCGGCGCGTCGACCTCGTCGAGCAGGCAGAACGGCGCCGGGTTGAGATTGAAGATCGAGAACACGAAGGCCACCGCCGTCAGCGCCTTTTCTCCGCCCGACAGCAGGTGGATGCGGGCGATGCGCTTGCCCGGCGGGCGCGCCAGGATGGCGACCCCGGCCGACAGCCAGTCCTCACCGACCATTTCCAGGTGACCGTGCCCGCCGCCGAACAGGCGGGGGAACAGCGTTTCCATGTTCTTGTTGACCTGCTCGAAGGTCTCGCGGAAACGCGTGCGCGTATCCCGGTCGATCCGGCTGATCGCCTTCTCGAGCGTCTCGAGGGCCTCGACGAGGTCATCGTGCTGGCGATCCAGGTATTCCTTGCGCTCCGACTCGGTGTCGTACTCGTCGATCGCGGCGAGGTTGACCGGCTCGAGCCGGCGGATCTTCTGCTCCAGGGTTTCGAGCTCGCCCTGGTACTTCTGCGCCTCGGCGCCGTCGGGCAGTTCGCCCAGCAGCGCTTCGAGATCGGCACCCAACTCTTCGATACGCCCGGCGATGGTCTCGGCCTTGAGCTGCGTTTCCTTCAGCGCGAGTTGGCGGCTGGACTGGTCGGCCCGGATCTGCTCGGCTTCCCCGGCGGCCTTCTGGCGAATCTCGTCCTGTTCGCGCCACTTGGCCTCGAGCGACTCCAGTCGTGACCGGGCTTCGCGCAGGCGTTCCTCGATCTTGAGGCGCTCGTCGAGCAACTCGTCGCGCTTCTTCTGCTGGGCGGCGACCGGCTCGTCGCCCTGCGCCAGGGCCTCGCTGAGCTCCAGGTAGCGAGACTGAAGCTGGCCGACCTGGTTGTCCATCCGCTCGATCGACTGGCGCAGCGATTCGAGCCCGGCCCGGCTGGACTCGACCTTGAGCGACAGTTCCTCGCGCTGGCGGCGGGCTTCGGCCAGGCGTGATCTGGCCTGCTGCCGAGCCTCGTCCAGCTCGCGCCGCTCGCGCTGCAGCGGCTCACGGCCGGCCTCGGCTTCTTCCATGCGCTTGAGCGCCGCTTCCATGTCGCGACGGGCCGCGCCCACGGCTTCGCCGTCCTCGGCCTGGCGCGCCTTCAGCGTCTCGACCTCCTCGAGCGCTTCGCGACGCTGGCGTTCCAGGTTCTCCAGCCGGGATTCCAGGCTGCTGAGCTGACCCTGCAGACGGGCGTGCTCGCGCTGGCCGGCCTCCAGCTCGGATCCTTCCTTCGAGATCTCGGCTTCGAGGCGCTCGCGCTCGTCGCGCGCCTCGGCCAGCCGGGACTCGATTTCGGCGATCCGCTCGCCGTCACTCTCGATCTGCTCGCCGAGTTCGCGAATTTCCTGTTCGCGCTGCAGCAGACCGGCCTCGTCGGCCGCGCCGGCGGGCTGGCGCAGCCAGCCCGCGCCGAGCCAGACGCCCTCGGGCGTGATCACCGATTCGTGGTCGTCGAGCTCGGCCAGTTTGCTTTGCGCCACGCCGAGGTCAGGCACACAGTGGACGCGGGCGAGCACATCGCCCAGCGCACCGGCACCGCTCACCTTTTCGGAGAGCGTGCCCGGTCGGGACGGCCTTTCGCCCTCGCCGGCCAGACGCAGGCCGGCCTCCGGCAGTGCGTCGCCCAGATGGGCATCGATGCCCTCGACGCAGATCGCCTGCAGCCAGTCCTCGAGCACTGTCTCGACGGCGCGGTTCCATTCCCGCTCGGAGACCTCGAGCTGGTGGAGCACCCGGGCCTCGGCGTCCAGACCCTGGGACTCGAGCCAGCGGGCAATGGCTTCGTCGTTGTCCTCGCCGCGGTTGAGCAGGCGCAGCGAATCGACGCGCGCCTGGCGCTCATGGCGCTGGGCGCGAGCGCTTTCGAGATCGTTGCGGAGTTGTTCGATGCGCTGGCGAAGCTCGCCCACGCGGCTGCGCTTGCCTTCCACTTCCTCGCGCATCCGCTCCAGCCGGCTCTCGCTGCCGGCAATCTGCTCGACAAGCGTTTCCTTTTCGCCGGCCAGGCGCTCGACGGCGGAATCGCCGCTCTGCTCGTCCAGGCTCTTGAGGCGCTCGGCGGCGCGGTTCATCCGGTCGTCGAGATGCTCGATGCGCTGGCGCAGCAGCTCGGCCTCGCTGGACGCGGACCCGGCGCCCTCCTGATGGGCCTGCCAGCGCGCCTGCCAGGATTCCAGGCCCTCGTCGACGCGCTCGACTTCGGACTGCGCCTCCTTTTCGGCCTCGCGCGCCGCCTCGAGCTCGGGATTGAGCCGGGCCAGGAGCTCGGATGTTTCCTTGACCTGCGCCTTGTCGAGCACGAGATGCTGCTTGAGCTCGTTGAGCTGGGCCTCGGTTTCGCTGTACTCGGACTGCTGGCGCTTGCGGATCTCGCGCTGGTGCTCGATGGCCTGCTCGATGCGCGCGATCTCGCCGGCCACCTCGTAGAGCTCGCCCTGAACCTTCGAGACCGCCTCGCGGGCCTCGTGCTGGCCCTGGCGCAGCTCCTCGAGCTCCTTTTCGGCCGAGCGCTGGGTCGACAGCGCCGACTGCAGCTGGTTTTCCACCTCCCGCAGCGCCTTCTCCTCGCCTTCCGAGCGGGACTTCATCTCGCGCCAGCGCAGCGCCATCAGCCGGGCCTCGTCGTCGCGATAGCGCGCCTTGAGCTTCTTGTAGCGCTCGGCGGCATTGGCCTGGCGCTTGAGCTTGTCGAGATGCTTGCTGACCTCTTCGCGCAGATCGCTGAGACGCTCGAGATTCTCCCGGGTGTGGCGGATGCGGTTCTCGGTCTCGCGGCGGCGCTCCTTGTACTTGGAGATGCCGGCAGCCTCTTCCAGGAAGGCGCGCAGGTCCTCGGGGCGAGCCTCGACGATCTGCGAGATCATTCCCTGCTCGATGATCGCGTAGCTGCGCGGCCCCAGGCCGGTGCCGAGGAACAGGTTGGTGATGTCCTTCTTGCGGCACTTGGTGCCGTTGAGCCAGTAGCTGGACTGGCCGTCGCGCGTGACCTGGCGCTTGACCGAGATTTCGTTGTAATCGGCGTATTCGCCGCCGGCGCGGCCGTCGCTGTTGTCGAAGATCAGCTCGACCGTGGCCGTGGCCACCGGCTTGCGCGCGCTCGAGCCGGAGAAAATCACGTCGCTCATCGATTCGCCGCGCAGCTGGCGGGCCGAGGTCTCGCCCATCACCCAGCGCACCGCGTCGATGATATTGGACTTGCCGCAGCCGTTCGGCCCGACAATACCCATCAGATTGGAGGGAAACTTGATCGTGGTCGGCTCCACAAAGGACTTGAAGCCGGACAGTTTCATTGCGGTCAGTCGCATCGAGACAGAGTATTGTTCGTAGTTGTTGTAATGTACGCGCTTTTGACGCCAGGAGCCCGACCGAAATGGCCATCGAAGCCAGCCGAAATCTGGAAACTTTTCCCAACCCGCAGCCGGCGCGGGATTATACCATTCGCATCCGGATTCCCGAATTTACCTGCCTGTGCCCGAAAACGGGACAGCCGGATTTCGCCGAACTGCTGATCGAGTACGTGCCCGAGGCCGAATGCGTCGAGCTCAAGGCGCTCAAGGGCTACGTCTGGAGCTACCGCGACGAGGGCGCCTTCCACGAAGCCGTCACCAACCGCATTCTCGCCGACCTGGTCGAGACCGTCCAGCCGCGCTTCATGCGCCTGAGAGCCGAATTCAACGTCCGCGGCGGCATCTACACCACCGTGGTGGCCGAACACCGCGCGGAAGGCTGGCAGGCGACGCAGCGCGTCGACCTGCCCTGAAAACCGGTCATTACTGCTGCCCGGCGTCTGTTTCGGCGTCGGGCTGGGCCTCTTCGAGCGGCAGCATGGGCGTGATCTCCGCCTGGTCGTAAAGCGATTCGACCAGGGCCCGGCCCTGCTGTTGCCGGAGCGAACGGGCGATGCCCTCGCGCACCTGCTCGAATGACGGCACCTGCAGGTCGCGGGTGTCTTCCACCCGGACCAGGAACCAGCCCCGGCTGTCTTTCAACGGCTGGGGCACGATTTCGCCCGCTCCCGCCTGAGCAAGCGAGGCGGCGAAGTCCTGCGGAACCTGACTGCGATCGATCCAGCCGGGCTGATTGACCGGAAGGCCGGAAGCTTCCGCCTCGGCCCGCAGCGCAGCGTAATCGACTTCGCCGTCCTGCAGGCGCTTGATGGCGCGAAGCGCGCGCGCCTGGTCGTCGTAGCCGATGATCTCGATGCGGTACTGCGTGTCGCCCGAACGCTGCAGCTGCGCATCGTAGACATCGCGCATGTCCTGCTCGGACACCGTCTGACCCGACTGCGCCCGCTCGAGATAATGGCGATAAAGGGTCTGCATTTCCGCCAGGCGCAATTGCGCGCGGATGTTCGGATCTTCGTCCAGCGCCTCTTCGCGGGCCGCATTGGCCACGACCTGCATCCGGATGAGCTCGTCGAGCACTTCGCGCATGCCCTCGTGGTCGTCTTCGGAAACGCCCCGCCCTTCCATCACCGCTTCGAGCATGGGCAGGGTCACCGGTGTGCCGTCGACCTCGACGAGAACGACCGTGTCGTCGTCCGGGTCGCCGGACTCGCCTTCCGGTCCGCCACATGCGACGAGCCCAACGGAAGCTAGAATAATCAGGTATTTATACGTCATTCTTGGCAAGCGCCTCGATGTTGAGTGCATGGATATCGGTCTGCATCAGTTCGCCGACGGCGGCATAGACCCGCCGGTGCCGGGCCAGTCGCGGCAATCCGGCAAAGACGTCGCTGACGATCCGGACCCGAAAGTGACCGCGACCGTCCTTCGCCCCGGGGTGGCCGACGTGCAGGTGGGATTCGTCGACGATCTCGAGCTCGTCGGGCTGCAGCTGCGACTCCAGCCTTTCGCGGATCATGGCGACGCGATCGCTCACGGCAGCACCTGCTTGAACGGATGCACCTCGGTTTCCGTCCAGGCCCCGGCGTTGATGTAGGGATCCGAAGACGCCCATTCGCGGGCCGATTCCAGGCTGTCGAACTCCGCCACGATCAGGGAACCGGCAAAGCCGGCCGGACCGGGGTCTTCCGCGTCGATCCTCGGCAGCGGACCGGCCAGCACAAGGCGGCCCTCGTCGAGCAGGGCGTTGATGCGCGCCAGGTGCGCTTCGCGCGCGGCACCGCGCCGTGCCAGGCTGTCCTCGGCGTCGCGGCCGACAATCATGTAGAGCATTGCGTTCTCCGCAGCGATGATTGCCCGGCATTGTATCGGCATGAGCAACCCCGCGCTGCGCAGACCGGCCCCGGCGCCACATCGACATCACCTGCCCGGGCGTAAACCGCTACACTTGCACTCCATGACCGAGACGCCAGAAAACCGGGCCCGACAGGAAGAGATGCCCTTTGCCATCGTGCAGGGCGCTCCCGTGCTCAAGCTGCCCGACGACCTCTACATTCCGCCCGATGCGCTGGAAGTGTTCCTGGAGGCCTTCGAGGGGCCGCTCGATCTCCTGCTCTACCTGATTCGCCGCCAGAATCTAGACATCCTCGACATCCCCATCGCCGAGATCACCCGGCAGTACACCGGCTACATCGAGATGATGACCGAGATGCGCCTGGAGCTGGCCGCAGAGTACCTGGTCATGGCCGCCATCCTCGCCGAGATCAAGTCGCGCATGCTGCTGCCCCGGCCGCAGGCCGAGGACGACGAGGAGGAGGATCCGCGGGCCGAACTGATCCGTCGCCTGCAGGAATACGAACGCTTCAAGCAGGCCGCCGAGGATCTCGACGAACTGCCGCGCCTGGAGCGGGACGTGGCCGTGGCCGTCGCGGAGGTCGAGGATCAAGGTCAGGTCAAACTGCCGCCGGAAGTCGACCTGCGCGAGGTCCTGCTGGCGCTCAAGGACGTCATGGCGCGTGCCGAAATGTTCGCGCATCACCACGTGCAGGCCGAACCGCTGTCGGTCCGCGAGCGCATGTCGCGCATCATCGACCTGGTCTCCAACAACCAGTTCGTCGAGTTCGACGCCTGCTTCGATCTCGAGGAAGGTCGCATGGGTGCCGTGGTCACCTTCCTCGCCATGCTCGAGTTGCTGCGCGAACACCTGATCGACCTGGTCCAGCAGGAACTGTTCGGCAGCATCTACGTGCGCACCCCGACCCACGCCTGATTTCGAAGACGACCCCTGATGGATATCGACTACCTCAAACGCATTGTCGAAGGCGCGCTGCTGGCGGCCGGAAACCCGCTGAGCCTCAACCAGCTCAACAGCCTGTTCCCGGACGGCGAGCAGCCCGGCCACGGGCCTCTGCGCGAGGCGCTGGCCGCGCTGGACGCCGAAATGGAAGGCCGCGCGGTGGAGCTGCGCGAGGTGGGTAGCGGGTACCGGCTGCAGATCCGCAGCCAGATCATGCCGATCATTTCCCAGCTCTGGGCCGAGAAGCCGCCCCGCTACTCCCGCGCGCTGCTCGAAACCCTGGCGATCATCGCCTACCGCCAGCCGATCACCCGCGGGGAGATCGAACAGATTCGCGGCGTTTCGGTCAGTTCCAATATCCTGCGCACCCTCCAGGAGCGCGACTGGATTCGCGTGGTGGGTCATCGCGACGTGCCCGGCCGTCCGGAATTGATCGGCACGACCAAGGCTTTTCTCGACTACTTCAACCTGAAGTCGCTCGACGAGTTGCCGACGTTGGCCGAGATCAAGGACATCGACAACCTCGAGCCGGAGCTCGAACTGCAGAGTCCGGAATCCGAATCCGACTCGTCCAAAGCGGAGAAGGACGCCAATGCCCAAGTCGACCAGGAACAATCCGACCAGGAACAATCCGACGCAGAAGAAACAGACCCGGAAGCCGGCGAAGACGACCGAGCGGGCGAAGAAGACGACGAAGCCCGGCAAGCCCACGAGCCGCCGGGACAGCCCGAAGACGACGGGGAAACCGGCGCAAGGGCCGGCGAAGACGAGTCCGGGGAACGATTCGAAGAACAGCCCGAAGAATCGGAAGAACAATCCGAAGAGCAAGGGTCGCAAGCCGAAAACGAAGCGGACGCGACGGGCGAACCAACGGACGACGAGCGTCCGCCCCACTGAGACGAACGCCGAGGAGCGCTTGCAGAAGGTCCTGGCCCGCGCGGGCCTGGGCTCCAGGCGCAAGCTGGAGGCCCGGATCGAGGCCGGCGACATCCGCGTCGACGGGCGCGTCGCCGAACTCGGCACCACCGTGCGCGAAGGCAGCCAGGTGGAAATGGACGGACGCCGATGGCGTATCAGCACGCAGCCGGCCGAGCACCGGACCCTGATCTACCACAAGCCCGAAGGCGAAGTGACCACGCGCAGCGACCCCGAAGGCCGGCGCACGGTCTTCGATCGCCTGCCCCAGCCCAGGCAGGGCCGCTGGATCGCGGTGGGCCGGCTCGACATCAACACCGCCGGACTGCTGGTCCTGACCACCGACGGCGAACTGGCCAACCGGATGATGCATCCGGCCGGCCAGGTCGATCGCGAGTACCTTTGCCGGATCCGGGGCGCGGTCAGCGAAGAACAGATCGAGCAGCTCAGGCACGGCGTGCAGCTCGAAGACGGCCCGGCCCGCTTCACCGACATCGTGCCGGGCGAGGTCACCGGCGGGCACAGCTGGTACACCGTCGCCCTCATGGAAGGAAGGCATCGTGAAGTGCGCCGCCTGTGGGAAGCCGTGGGCGCGCAGGTCGCACGGCTCAAGCGCGTGCGCTTCGGGCCGGTCTTCCTGCCCGCGCGCGTCAAGAGCGGCCATTACGAGGAACTCTCCGCCGACGATCACCGCATCCTGCGCGAGGACGTGGGCCTTTCCTCGGCCAGCGTGGAGCTGACCGCCGAAGCGCTGTAATGCCCCACTGGCCGGTCATGCGGGTCGCGCCGCATGACCGGCCTTCACCTCAACTCAGTCCGCGGTGACGGGCATCAGCGTCAGTTCCACGCGTCTGTTGGCCTGGCGGCCTTCCTCGGTTTCGTTGCTCGCGACCGGATGGTCGGGGCCGTAGCCATAGGTGGCCAGGCGAACCGGATCGATGCCCTGCGCGACCAGGTAGTCGCCGACCGCCTCGGCCCGCCGCTCCGACAGCGCCATGTTGTAGTCGCGGGGACCGGTCGAGTCGGTGTGTCCATCGATGACCAGCACGGTCTTCTCGTACTCGTCGAGAACGAGAGCGACGGAATTGAGCACCTCGAAGAATTCCGATCGAAGGCTGGCGCTGTCGAGGTCGAAGGTCACATTGCCCGGCATGTTGAGGATGATCTCGTTGCCGCGGCGCGTCACGCTCACCCCGGACCCCTCAAGCTGGCGACGGAGTTCGGCCTCCTGGCGATCCATGTAGTTGCCGATGGCCGCCCCGCTCAGCGCGCCGATGCCGGCGCCCAGGGCCGCGCGCTCGAGTCGGTCGCCCCCGGTCACCGCGCCGATGACCGCGCCCACGCCGGCGCCGATGGCCGCGCCCTGGGAGGTGCGCGTGGCGCGCTCCTCCCCGGTGTACGGATCGGTCGTCGTGGCGCAGGCGGCGAGCAGGACGACGACGGCGGCGATGAGAATCCGGGCGAAATGTCGTGTCGGCATGTTCATGCAGCGTTCTCCTTCAGGGTCGAGTCGAAAACCGTGTCGATCATGACCTCATGATGGACACGAGGCACTTCAACCCCCGCTGAACAAAACCGGTCAGTCCTCATCCAGCCAGCGGTAGAGCGTGCGCCGGCCGACGCCGAGCAGCGCAGCGGCGCGCCGTTTGTTGCCGTCGACCTTCTCGAGCACATGGCGGACGTAGCGACGACGCAGCTCTTCCATCGTGGGCAGCATCTCGCCCTCGTCGAGCATCGCCTCGAGCGGATCGGCCGACGCCATCCGTTCGGCACGGCGGTCGCCCTGTCGGACCCGATCGGGCAGATGCGCAGCCTCGACCTGCTCACCTTCGCAGAAGGTCACCGCGCGCTCCATGGCGTTGCTCAGCTCTCTCACGTTGCCCGGCCAGGCGTATTCCCGGATCGCGACCAGGGCCTCGTTGCTCAGCGATCGCGCCGGGCGCTGCCGGGCCGCGGCGAAGCGACCCACGAACTGCATGGCCAGCATCTCGAGGTCCTCCCCGCGATCGCGCAAGGGCGGCACCTCGAGCTGGAAGGCCTCGAGACGGAAGTAGAGATCCTCGCGAAACTGCCCGTTGCGGACGCGCTCGTGCAGGTCCTGGTTGGTGGCGGCCACCAGGCGCACATCGACATGGTGTTCGCGCTCGGCACCCACCGGCCGGACCTGCCCGTCCTGCAGGGCCCGCAGCATCTTCGCCTGCAGCGACATCGGCATCTCGCCGATCTCGTCGAGAAACAGCGTGCCGCCCTGCGCTTCCCGGAACAGGCCCTTCCTGGCGCGATCGGCGCCGGAAAAGGCGCCCTCGGCGTGACCGAAGAACTCCGATTCCATGAGCTCCGCGGGTATCCCGGCGCAGTTGACGGCCAGGAAGGGCTCGTCGGCGCGTGGGCTTTCGGCGTGGATCGCGCGGGCGACCAGGTCCTTGCCGGTGCCCGATTCACCGCCGACCAGCACGGGGCCGTCGGCCCGGGCGACCTGCCGGATGCGGTCGAAGAGCACGCGCATGACCCGGCTGGAACCCTGCATGCCGTGGAATGAAGGCCCCTCGAGCAGTTCCCGGAACCGCTGCACTTCCTCGTGCAGGCGGCGGTTGGCGATCACGCGCTGGACACTGAGGACGAAGTGGTCCATGTCCAGCGGCTTGGTCAGGAAGTTGTCCGCCCCCGCCTGCAGCGCCGAAACGGCGCGCTCCACGGTCCCGTAGGCGCTGATCATCAGCACCGCCGGGGGGGCATGCCGCTCGCGCAGCCGTCCCAGCAGGGCCAGGCCGTCCATGCCCGGCAGCTGCAGGTCGCTGACGACGAGGTCGGGC
This sequence comes from Wenzhouxiangella sediminis, assembly GCF_003410055.1. GTDB lineage: Bacteria > Pseudomonadota > Gammaproteobacteria > Xanthomonadales > Wenzhouxiangellaceae > Wenzhouxiangella > Wenzhouxiangella sediminis. The sequence continues at coordinate 63,070 of NZ_QUZK01000012.1, forward strand.
TCGAATTCGTCGATGATCTCCAGCGCCTGCTCCGCTGTCTGCTGGGCATCCACGCTCCAGCCCTCGGCCTCGAGCTCTTCGACGAGCAGTTCCGCCAGCGTCCGGTCGTCCTCGACGACGAGAATGCGCGCTCCCTGACTCATTCCTTCCTCGCTTGCAGCGTCATGACCATGCGGCTTCCACCGAGCGCCTCGCTGACACCGACCTCGATCGACGCGCCGTGTTCCTCGGCGACGCCGCGGACAATGGCCAGGCCCAGGCCGGTGCCGCCCTGCCCCTTGCCGGCAGTGTGGAACGGTTCGAAGATGCGCTCGCGCTGATCCGGCGGCACGCCGGGTCCGTCGTCCTCGACCGTCACGACCACCCGGCCGTCGCCGTCGTGGCCGAGCGTCACGCACACCCTGCGTTCGGCGGCCTGGACGGCGTTGCGCACGAGGTTGAGCAGCGCGTGCTCGAGCCGGGCCGGCCAGCCGCTGACCGTCACGGAAGCGTCGGTGCCGGCCAGCCGCAGTTCGATGCCGCGACTCTCGCACTCGGGGCGGACGCCCGCCAGCACGCGCTGCACCAGGCGCTGCAGGTCCACGGGCTCGGGATCGCTGCGGTCGCTTCGTGCGAACTCCATGAGCTGGTTGATCAACTCCCGGGTGCGGGCCACCTGGCGCCGGATGCGCTCCAGGCGCCGGATCGAATCGTCGGACAGGCCGTCCTCGCGCTGCAGCCGACGGGTGTCGCCGTCGATGACCGTGAGGGGAGAACCGAGCTCGTGCGCCACCCCCGAGGAAAACTGCCCCAGGCGGGCCAGGTTTTCCTGCTCGAGCATCCGCCGTTCCATGCGGCGGCGCTCGCGGCGCTGCCGCGACAGTTCACCGGCCATCCGGTCGAGTCCGTCGAGCATGCGGTTGAGCGCAGCGGCCACCGAAGCGATCTCGACCGGCCCGTCCACGCGCGCCCGGTGGGAACGGTCGCCGGATTCGACCAGGGCCATCGAGTCGACCAGGCGCTCGACGTGCCGGCCGACGGCCAGGCGATGACCGAACAGCACGATCAGCAGCAGCACCCCCATCACCGTCGCCCAGGCCAGCCAACTGCGTACCTGGATCTGGTCGAGGCGCCGCGCGATCTCGCTTTCCAGGCGAACCACCTGCAGCAGACCGACGATCCGGCCGGTCGCACCGGTCAGGGGAACGAAATAGGAGAACACCGGCTCGCCGGCGAGCTGGGCGTAGCGACCCGTCTCCTCGCCGATCTGGACGAGCTCGGCCGCCTCGATCTGCTCGCGGGGACCCGGCCAGGCTTCACCGGCCACGGCGATGCGTCGGCCGTCCGCGTCGTAGACGTAGGCACCGTAGACCCGACCGATCTCGAAAGCGGCGTCGAGGGTGCGCTGGATGTCCTGCCGATCCCGTTCCTGCATCGCCTGCTCCACGGGGACGCGCAGCGTTCTCGCGACGAGTTCGATTTCCTTCTGGAGGCGACGCTCGATCAGGGTCTCGACACCCTCGTAGGTCAGCCACACCGCCAGGGTGCCGAACACGGCGAGCGGTAGGATCACCAGCAGGATCAACTGCAGACGGAGGCTGCGTAGCGGCTTCAATAATGTCACATGCGCCATTGTGACACACCAAATGGCACGTTGCCGGAGCACATCGAGCGCGCGAGCCGTCTCTGGCGGCGCGATGAACAAATGGCACAGGTCTTGCTCCCTGGTATTCGCGAAGGAAACTCATCCACACGCGAAACCCAAGGAGTTCATCCATGCAATTTCGTACTACGCTCAAGCTTTTCGCCGTCGCCGGCACCCTGATGATCGGTTCTGTCGCGGTGGCCCAGGAAGCCGCCCAGCAGTCCCGGCAGTCCGCGCCGCAGACCATCGAGGTCAGCGACCAGCAGCTGCAGCAGTTTGCCGATGCGCAGATGGAAATCGCGAGCATCCAGAAGGACTTCCGGTCCCGCCTGCAGAACGTCGAGGACCCGCAGAAGGCCCAGGAGCTCCAGCGCGAGGCCAACGAGGAGATGACCACCGCGGTCGAAGAAGTCGGCCTGGACGTGGAATCGTTCAACCAGATCGCGATGTCGATCCAGAACGATCCCGAACTTCAGCAGGAGCTGACCCAGATGCTGCAGGAACAGCAGCAGTAATCACCGACTGCGAAACCGAGGTCCGTCGGGCCTCAAAGAGAAAAGCCGGGGACTCCCCCGGCTTTTTTCGTTCCTGAATTCCGAGCTCTCTCCCCGTCAGGGGTTGTAGATCGTGTGCCCCCGCGCCGCGTAGCGCTCGAGGATCTTCGCGGCCTCCTCGCGCAGGATGCCGGTGCGCACTTCGATCCCGCGCCGTTCGAGCGCCTCGACCCAGTCGCCGGGCTTGGCGCCTTCGTCGAAACCCGAAGCCTCGGCATCGGCCTTGGTCGCCCCGCACAGCACCGAACTCACGCCCGACCAGGGAATCGCCCCGAAGCACATCGCGCAGGGTTCGCAGGAGGTCACCAGCTGAAGGGGACCGAGGCGCGTCCCGGCGAGACTCCACGAGCCCATCACCCGCTGCGCGACACTCAGCGCCACGATCTCGGCATGGGCGGCCGAACACAGCTGCGGCTCGACGCGGTTGACGCCCAGGGCCACGACTTCACCGCTGTCCTCGGCAACCACCAGCGCTCCGAAGGGACCGCCCGTGCGACGGCGCACGTTCTGGTCTGCCAGGCTGACCGCCACCGCCATCCGTTCCCGGGCCGTGGGCAGGTAGCGCGGCAGCTTCTCGGAAAACTCGCCCATCCAGTCGGGCAGGTCCACCCGGAATCCGCTGTCGGCCCTCATTGCGTTCTCCTCTCGACGGCCGCGAACAGGGCGACCCCCGCCGCGACGGATACATTGAGACTCTCGATTTCTCCCGGCATGGGGATTTCGACGAGCTCGTCGCAATGCTCGCGAGTGAGGCGCCGCATGCCGCCCTCCTCGCCCCCGAGCACGAGCGCGAGCGCGCCGTCGAGGCGCGCCCCGAACAGGCTGTTGCCGGTTCCGGCCGCCAGGCCGACGCGCCAGACGCCGTGATCGGCGAGCGCTCGAAGACTGCGCGCCAGGTTGGTCACGACGACCAGCTCGACGCGCTCGGCCGCACCCGCGGCCGCACGGCGCGCGGCGGGCGTGAGACCGACGGCCTTGTTGCGCGGGATGACGACGGCCGTGACACCCGCGGCCGCCGCGGTTCGCAGGCAGGCCCCGAGGTTCCCGGGATCCTGGACGCCGTCGAGCACGAGGAACAGGGCGCGCTCGTCGATCGATTCGAGCAGCTCCTGCAGGCGACGATCGTCGCCGGGCTGCCGCGGCGTGAACTCGGCGATGACCCCCTGGTGGCGGACCTTTCCGGCCATGCGATCAAGCGCGCGTTCTTCCGCACGCTCGACGGCCACGCCGGCTGCCCTGAGGTCGGCTTCCAACTCGCCGATCCGCCGCCCCGCCGGCTTGAGCCAGGCCCGCACGATTCGTTCGGGAGCGTGGCGAAGCAGCCCCTCGACGGCATTGATGCCCATGGCCAGTTCGCGTTTCATTTCGATCAGGTCACTCAGTCGTCCTTCCGATCCACCAGGCGAAAATCGATCTTGCGCTCTTCGAGATTGACTGCGATGACCTCGACGCGGACCCGGTCGGCAAGCCGGTACTGCAGGCCGCGGCGCTTGCCCGTCAGGCTGGAACTTACGGGGTCGAAGTGATAGTAGTCATTGGGCAGCGCGGTGACGTGCACGAGGCCGCTGACCGCCATGCCGTCGATTTCGACGAACAGGCCGAAGCTGGTGACCCCGGAGATGATGCCGCCGAAGATGTCGCCGACGTGACGCTGCATGAACTGGCACTTGAGACGCTCTTCCACGTCGCGCGAGGCGTCCTCGGCGCGGCGCTCCGTCCAGGAGCAGTGGCGGCCCAGCTCATCCATGCGCGTGTCGCCATAGTGGAAATCGCCGCGCTTACCCTGCCGGCACAGATGCTTGATGGCGCGGTGAAGCAGCAGGTCCGGGTAGCGTCGAATCGGCGAGGTGAAGTGCGCGTAGTGCTCCAGGGCGAGCCCGAAATGCCCCTTGTTCTCGGGCTGGTAGACGGCCATGCTCAGGCTCCTGAGCAGCTGGGCGTTGACCAGCGACTCGTCGGGCCGCCCTGCGACCTTTCGCTGAATGGCCGCGAACTGCTGCGGGTCGGGCTCCTCGGACCAGCGCACCTGCAGGCCGCTGACGCGCAGGAATTCTTCCAGCCCTTCGAGCTTGTCCGCCGGCGGCGGCTCGTGCACCCGATAGAGCATCGGCAGCTTGCCCTTGCCGACGAATTTCGCCGCTTCCACATTGGCGGCGATCATGAACTCCTCGATGAGGCGGTGCGCGTCGTGGCGCTGCTGCAGGCGGATATTGGCGACCCGCCCCTCGGTGTCGAACTCGAAGTAGGCCTGCTGTGAATCGAAGTCCAGGGCGCCGCGCCGCTCGCGCTTGCGCAGGAACAGGCGAAAGACCTCGTAGAGCGCCTGCAGGTTGCCCAGGACGTGACCGAAACGCTCGACCAGCTCGGGGTCGCCGGCTTCCATGATCCGGCGCACCTGGTCGTAGGTGAGCCGGGCCTGCGAGCGCATCACGGCTTCGTGGAAACGGCTGGACGTGACCTTGCCCTTGTCGTCGACATGCATCTCGCAGACCACGCAGAGGCGATCGACGCGCGGGTTGAGCGAACACAGACCGTTCGAGAGGGTCTCGGGCAGCATCGGGATGACGCGGTCGGGAAAGTAGACCGACGTACCGCGCTTTTCGGCCTCGTCGTCGAGCGGCCGGCCCGGACTCACGTATTCCGCGACGTCGGCGATGGCGACCAGGATGCGGAATCCGTCGCCGCGGGGCTCGGCGTATACGGCGTCGTCGAAGTCGCGCGCGTCGGCGCCGTCGATGGTCACCAGCGGCAGGTCGCGAAGGTCGACGCGCTCGGCGGCCTTGTCCGGAGCGACTTCGTCGCCGAAGGCCTCGGCCTCGCCAATCACGGCTTCGGGAAACTCCCAGGGAAGCTGGTGGCTGTAGACGGCGATGTCGGTGGCGATGCCCGGCTCGTCGGCGTGACCCAGCACGGCGATGATTTCACCCACGGCGCCGCGCTTCATGGTCGGCGGCTTGTCGATGCGCACGACCACCACCTGGCCCGGCGTCGCCTTGCCGACGCGCTCGGGCGGCACCAGGATGTCCTGGGTCAGGCGCGGATCGTCGGGGACGACCATCGCCACGCCGGATTCGATCAGCAGGCGTCCGGCCACCTGCGTGTGCACGCGCTCGAGCACCTCGACGATGGCGCCTTCCTTGCGACCGCGCCGGTCGACCGCGGTGACGGCCGCTAGCACGCGGTCGCCGTTGAACACCTGGCGCATCTGCTTCGGCGCCAGGTAGAGATCGTCGTCGTCGCCGTCGGTGACCACGAAACCGTACCCGTCCGGGTGGGCACTGATGCGACCGGAGATCAGGTCCATCTGCGATGGCAGGCCGTAGGCGGCCCGACGGTTCTTGACCAGCTCGCCCGATGCAACCATCTCCATCAGTACGGGTCTGAGAAGTTCGTCCGACCGGGGTTTGTCCAGGTCGAACAGATGCGAAAGCTGGCGGCGCGTTACCGGCCGCCCGGCGTCTTCCAGCGCGGCGCGAATGCGCTCGCGGGAGATATGCGAAGATTGATTGCTCATGCGGGTCATTGTACCGTTCCGTCCGCGAGCAGAAGGCCATCTTTCACGCAATCGACTTCAACAACCGACACGGCATGCGAACGATGCACCAGCCCGAACCCGATTCATGCGAATAAAGCCGAAAACCGACGCCATCAATTCCACCCGGCCCGCCTTGCGACGAATGGGCCGACTGAGCGCCGCCATGCTGATCCTGCTCGGCTCCGGCTGCGCCATGGTGGAGACCGAGGATGCCGCACCCGACCCGATCCCGCAGAAGAACCCGATCGACCTGCCCGATCCGTTTTCGGTCGTCGAGGAAGCCACCCGCCACCTGGGCGACGAGCTCGACCCTGATCCGCAACCGGCGCGACCGCCGCACCTCTGGGCTCGCGTCGTGGCGCGTTTCGAGTTCGCCGAATGTCCGGCCGACAGTCGGGCCGAGCAATGGGCCCGGTGGTACGGAGAGAGAGACGAGTACATGGAGCGGGTGCTCGATCGCGCCCGGCCCTGGCTCTACGACATCGCCGGGGAACTCGAGCGGCGCCAGCTGCCGGGCGAACTGGCCCTGCTGCCCATCGTGGAGTCCGCCTACGACCCGTTCGCCTACTCGCATGGGCGCGCCGCCGGCACCTGGCAGTTCGTCAGCGCCACGGCCCGCGAGCGCGGCATCGAGATCAACGACTTCTACGACGGCCGTCGGGACGTCTGGGCGGCCACCCGGGCAGCGCTGAACTACCTGGAATACCTGCACAGCCGTTTCGGCGACTGGAACCTGGCCCTGGCCGCCTATAACGGCGGACAGGGCCGCGTGGCGCGCGCCATCGACCGCAATCGCCGCGCCGGCCGCGAAACCGACTGGGATGAACTTCGCCTGCCGCGCGAAACCCTCGGCTACGTGCCCAAGCTCAACGGGCTGGGATGCCTGTTCGCCGAGCCGGCGCGCTACGGCTTCCAGGTACCCGTCTGGGACAACCGCCCGCAGATTGCGCGCATCGAGCTCGACGGCCCCGTCGACATCGTTGCCGTTTCGGTGGCCGCGGATATCGACATCGCCGAACTGGTCGCCATCAACCCCGGTCTCAACGGTCACCTGACGCCCCCGGGTGGACCGCACCACCTGATGGTCCCGGCCGGGCGAGCCGACCGGGTTCGCGAAGCGATCGCCGACCTGGGTGCCGAAGACATGATCGTCTGGCGCGAAATTCGCGTGCGTCGCGGCGACACGCTTTCGCACCTCGCCCGCCGTCACGGCACCACCGTGCGTGAACTGCGCGAAGCCAACAATCTCCGCAATGACTTCCTGCGCGTGGGACAGAAGCTGCGCCTGGCCGACAACGGCCGGACGCCTCAGAACTCACCCCACGCCGAGCGCTATGCCCAGCTCGAGCGCCTGCAACAGCGACTGCTTCCGACCAAGCGTTTCCAGCACCAGGTCCGGCCGGGCGAAAGCCTGTGGGTGATCGCGCAGCGCTACGGCGTGAGCGTCGATGAGCTTCAGCGCTGGAACGGGCTCGGCAGCGACAGCCTGATTCGTCCAGGCGACCGAATCCTCGTGAACATGACGCAACCGGGTAGCTCGCAAAGCCGGGAGTACACGGTGCGCCGCGGAGACTCCCTGTGGACCATCGCACGGCGTCACGACGTCTCGGTACGGGAACTGATGCGCTGGAACGGACTCAACGAGGGTGCGATCCTGAGACCCGGGCAGACCCTGACCATCCGCGGAGACGGCAATGCATAGCCAGCTTTCCGGCCTCGTCCTGGCCACCGGCCTCCTGCTCATCACCCCGCTCCCGGCGGCAGCCGAGGAGGACAGTCCCGTCCGATTCGAGGGTGAAGTCGTCCAGGGCGGCCTGGTCGTGGGACGCGCACCGGCAGGCAGCTCGGTCGAAGTCGACGGCGAACCGGTCATGACCAGCCCGGATGGACGCTTCCTGCTCGCCTTCGAGCGCCAGCAGACCGAACCGACGCGCGTCGAGGTCGTCCTGCCGACCGGCATGCGCCTGGAAGAAACGCTCGCTCCGCAGCCTCGGGAATTCGACATCCAGCGCATCGACGGGCTGCCGCAGGACAAGGTCACGCCCCCGGAGTCGGTTCTGTCCCGAATCCGCGAGGATGCACGGCAAGCACGGGAGGCGCGGAACAGACGCGACGCACGGCTGGATTGGGCGGCGGGCTTCGACTGGCCCCTGACCGGCCCCGTCACCGGCGTGTACGGCAGCCAGCGCATTCTCAACGGCGAGCCGCGCAACCCCCACTGGGGCATCGATATCGCCGCGCCGACCGGCACGCCCGTGCGCGCACCGGCTCCCGGGGTCGTCACGCTGGCCCACCCGGACATGTACTTTTCGGGAGGCACCCTGTTCATCGACCACGGTCACGGCCTGGTGTCGGCCTTCCTTCACCTGCACACGATGCACGTAGAGCCGGGCGACGTCGTCGACCGTGGAGAGTTGATCGCCGAAGTCGGGGCGACCGGGCGAGCGACCGGCCCGCACCTGGATTGGCGAATGAACCTGCGCGAGGTGCGAATCGACCCCGCCCTGCTGCTCGACTGGGACGAAAACCCCGATGCCCAGGCCCCCTGAAATCCTTCGCCGCGACTCGATCGCCTCGCCGCACGGTCGCGTGACGGGATGCTGCGCCGTCGTGCTGCTGATATCGGCGTTGACCGGTTGCGCAACAACGCCGGCCGGAAACGTAACGCAAGAGCCGTCGAGGCCCTCCCCGGTAATCGAGCAGGTGGCTGCCCGGATGCCCGGCGAGTACGTCAGCGTCCGCGAAGACCAACGGCGCGCCCAGACCCTGACCATCAGCCGCGAGGCCAGTGGCGCAGGCGATCGGCTGGACCTGTCGATGCAGCAGGCCGCCGTCAACGGCGAAGATGCACGCCGTTTCGGCCTCAAGCTCGAACCGGGTGCGATGTCGAACCGCCTCGAGGGTGAAATCGCCCTGCTCGATCCGAAGGGCCGCGCCCGGCGCAGCTGCCCGATGGCATTCCAGGTCTCCGAGCGCGGACTGGTGGGAGAAACCGATCCGAGCTCCTGTCGCTTCGGTGACGGCGAGGACAGCGTCGGGCTGCTCAAGGAAATCGCCTTCGACGGCAGCGAGCTGACCATCGGGGACCGGCTCGTGGATCCCGTTTCGGGCCAGGCGGTCGGACAGGACCGGATCATCCGCTTCCTGCCGGTGCGCGACTACGAGGGCTGGCTGGGCGTGCAAGAAGACGGACAATGGCGGGTGGCCCGTCATTTCACCCTTCGTACCGGAGACAGCGTCGAGCCGCTGGATGCGGCCGAAATGAGCCTGGGCCTGTCGATTTCGCTCAACTATTACCGGATGGAACGCGGCGGCGACGAGACCCTGATGCGCCTGACCGTGACCCGCCTGGAAGACGGATCGGTCGTGGCCGAAGCCTGGGCGGCTCCCGGTTCAGGCACGATCGGCGTGGCCCTGCCCGAGCTGCAGGTCGGGCTGAACGGTCCGGACTGAGTTCCCGGACGGCCCGACGCCGACCAGTTCAGTCGTGCCGCCAGCCGGAAGGCTGGCCGTCGATCGGCTGATAGCCGCCTTCCACGCCCTTGGTCACGATCGCCACCGCGTTGTGCGGGTGGAGGCTCTCGAAATGACGGCAGCGGGCCCAGAAGTCGATGACGCGTTCCTCTGACTCCAGCACCGTCTGAACCCGACGCGCGGCGTCTTCGCAGAACATCAGGTTCTGGCCATTGAGCAGCGCGAAGGCCTGCTCGTCTTCCCGCTTGACGGCCGCCTGCACCGGGGTCTTGAGAGCCCCTTCGACGGAATCGATCATCTCGACGAAGGGAAAAGCCTCGAAGCTCGGCGCCAGCTGGAGCCGGATATCGGCGGCGCTGCGCTGGCTGTGAGGCGTGGCCACGATCCCCTCTTCGCTGCCCAGCCACTCGATCACGGCTTCGATGTCGACCGGACCGTCGTCGCCGAAGTCCCTGCGGAACTGATCCTGGATGAGCTGGCGCGCCAGTGCCGCGGAACAAGGACAGGTACTCGAGTAAGCGATCTGCAGCGCCATCTCGACCTGGAACTCGCGATCGTCCAGGCTGGCGATCAGGCTGATCGGGTAGCGCTTCCAGCCGCTATTGTCGCTGACCAGCGACTTGCGCCGCAGCATGTAATCGAAGTCGAGCCGCACCATGGCGGTCGAACTGAGGTCTTCGTGCGAGGCCAGAAAATCGCGAAGAAGGTGGCGCAAGAGCGCGGGCGTGACCGTGTGCTCGGCCAGGGCCCGATCCAGGTGCAGGTAGAGCCGGGACATGTGGATGCCGCGCTTCTCGGGCCGCTCGAGGTCGACAAAGGCGCTGATATGGGCCGTTGTTTGAACATGCTTGCCATCGGTGGCGTCCAGCAGGATGGGCATTTCGATCGTGTTCATGCCGACCCAGTCGAGCTGGCCGGCCACCTGGGCCCGGGCATGGGAGGCAACATCCGGCATGTTCGCGACTTTGGATCGATTCTTCATAAGGCTCTCTGCTGCGTTGAGGCGATAGACGCCCTGCATTGGTAGGGACGATTTTATTGCGAAGCGACATTGAACGCCAATTGCAATGAAAGCCCCGTGAACCCGGGCGGGTGACGCAGGAGATGTGAGGAAAAGGAAATGGTCGGAGCGGCGAGATTCGAACTCGCGACCCCCACAACCCCATTGTGGTGCGCTACCAGGCTGCGCTACGCTCCGACCGAAACTTGCTTGGGGCTAAAACGACTATTTTACCCTAGCGACGCAATACGTGCAGGATTTCTTCGAGCTCGACGCGCATCTGGCGCACGAGCTGCTGGCTGCGTGAGACGTCGTTTTGCGCCGTGTCGCCTTCGAGCCGCTGACGGGCGCCCTGGATGGTGAAACCCTGCTCGTGGAGCAGGCTGCGGATCTGGCGCACCATCAGGACGTCGTGGCGCTGGTAGTAGCGACGATTGCCTCGACGCTTGACGGGCTTGAGCTGGGGAAACTCCTGTTCCCAGTAGCGAAGCACGTGCGGCTTGACGGCGCAAAGATCGCTCACCTCGCCGATGGTGAAGTAGCGCTTCGCCGGTATCGGCGGCAGCTCCTGGTTACTCCGCGGATCCAGCATACGCTTCCACCCTCGCTCTGAGTTTCTGCCCCGGCTTGAAGGTCACGACCCGCCGGGCCGATATCGGGATTTCCTCGCCCGTCTTGGGATTGCGCCCGGGGCGCTGATTCTTGTCGCGAAGCTGGAAGTTGCCGAATCCCGACAGCTTGACGTGATCGCCGTCCTCAAGGGCCTGACGGATGGTCTCGAACCAGGCGTCCACGAATTCCTTGGCTTCGCGCTTGTTCAGACCGACCTCATCGAACAGTGCGGAAGCCAGGTCAGCTTTGGTCAACGACATCCCCTTTTCAACCTCTCAATTTGGCACCGAAGCGACTGTCGAGATCGGCCAGCACCGTCTCGAGCAGTGCATCGATCTCACGATCCTTTAGGGTGCGCGAAACATCGCGCAAAATCAAGCCAATAGCCAGGCTTCTGAACCCGGTTTCGATCCCCTCCCCCCGATACTGGTCGAATATGACGCAGTTTTCGAGCAATCCGCCGGCCGATTCGCGCACCGCCTCGATCAGCTCTCCGGCGGGATACTCGTCGGAAACGACGATGGCGATGTCGCGGCGGACGGCGGGGAAGCGGCCGCTGTCGCGGTGCTCCGGGAGACGGCGGCCGCTGATGCTGCTGCCGTCGAATTCGGCCACGAAAACGGGCCGATCGAGTTCCATCGCGCCGGCCAGTGCCGGGTGAAGCTGACCGAGCCAGCCGGCCTGGACACCGTCGATGAGCAACCGCGCCGCCTGTCCCGGGTGCAGCCAGGGCAAATCGGTGCGTTCGAAGCTCACCTCGCCGTCGATGGCGTTGAACGCCAACAGGTTCTCGACTTCGCCCTTGAGGTCGAAATAGTCCAGCTCGCGCGGCTTGCCGCTGAAATGCTCGGGCCGGACATCCCCGGTCATCAGCAGACCGAGCCGCCAGGCTTCCTCGAACGATTCGGCGCCGTTGCGGAAGCAATGGCCGGTCTCGAACAAGCGGAAGGACGGCATCTGTCGACGCAGGTTGCGGCCGGCAACGTCCAGCAGACCGGGCAACAGGCTGGTGCGAAGCACCGCCATTTCGCGGCTCAGCGGATTGGCCAGGGGCTGGGCGCCTTCGCCCATGGACAGGCGGTCCAGCTGCTCCTGGCTGACGAAGCTCCAGGACATGATCTCCTGGAAGCCGCGCGCGGCGAGCTGCTCTCGGAGTTTCCTTTCGCCGGTCTGCGTCTCCGCCGGCGCCTTGACCACGATTTCGCCCCCGGGATGACGGGCCGGAAGGCGGTCGTAGCCGTGGATGCGGGCGACTTCCTCGATCAGATCCGCTTCGATCTCGATGTCGCGCCTGGCCGTCGGCGCCAGGACACAGAAACGATCTTCGCTGCGGCTGACTTCCATGCCCAGTCGCTCGAGCATGGACTGGACGGAATCCGGGTCGAATTCGGCGCCCAGCACCCGGTTGAGGCGAGCCATGCGCAGTTCGACGCTCGAGGTGCCCGGCAAGGCATCGTCGTCCACGGCTTCGACGACCGGCCCGGGCCGGCCGCCGGCGATGGCCATGATCAGCCCTGTGGCGCGCTCGATCGCCAGGCGCTGCAGCGCAGGGTCGACGCCGCGCTCGAAGCGATGCGCCGATTCGGTCGAAAGACCCAGGCGCCGTGCGCGCCCGCTGATCGTGGCGGGATTGAACCAGGCCGACTCCAGCAGGATATCGCGCGTGGTCTCGCCGACCGCCGAATGCTCACCGCCCATCACGCCGGCGATGGCCAGTGGACGCTCGTGGTCGGCGATCAGCAGCATGTCTTCATCAGGCTCGACTTCCTGACCGTCGAGGAGCGTGATCGTCTCGCCCTTGTGCGCCCGCCGGACGCGAATCCCGCCTTCGATGCGATCAAGGTCGAACGCATGCATGGGCTGGCCGAGTTCGAGCAGCACGTAATTGGTGACGTCAACGACGGGACCCAGACTTCGGATTCCGGAGCGACGCAGGCGCTCGACCATCCAGAGCGGGGTTGCCGCCGCCGCGTCGATGCCCTCGATCACGCGTCCGACGTAGCGCGGACAGTCCTGCGGGCTCTCGAGGGCGATCTCGACGCCCCGCTCGATCTCGGCCGACACCTCGTCGATGGCCGGAGCGCGCATGGGGCGGGCCGTGATCGCGGACAGTTCCCGCGCCAGGCCGCGCACCGAAAGGCAATCGGCGCGATTGGGCGTGAGGTCGATCTCGAGGATCGAATCATCCAGATCCAGGTAGGCGGACAGGGGCTCGCCCACGGGCGCATCGCCCGGTAGCTCCATGAGACCGTCGGCGTCCTCGCCCAGGCCCAGTTCCGGTTGGGAACAGAGCATGCCTTCCGATCCCACGCCCCGCAACTTGGCCGGCTTGATCTTCAGCCCGCCGGGCAGCTTCGTGCCCAACGTGGCCAGCGGCGCCTTCAGGCCTTCCCGGGCATTGGGCGCACCGCAGACGATGGTGCGCTCCTCGCTGTCGCCGGCGACCTTGCACACGCGCAGCCGATCAGCGTCGGGGTGCGGCTCGACGGAGACGATCTCGCCGACGACCACGCCTTCGAGCGGCGGCGCCACTGGTTCGATCGAATCGACTTCCAGTCCGGCGAGGGTGAAGCGCTCGGCGATTTCATCCGCATTCAGACCGGAATCCACCCATTCGCCGAGCCAGCGATGACTGATTTTCATGGAATTCTCTTAGCCTCCCCGCTTAGCGAAACTGACGCAGGAAGCGCAGATCGTTGTCGAAAAACAGGCGCAGGTCGTCGACGCGATAGCGGAGCATCGCGAAGCGCTCGACGCCCAGGCCGAATGCATAGCCGGTGTATTCCTCCGGATCGACGCCGCAGTTGGTCAGGACATTGGGATGCACCATGCCGCAGCCGAGCACTTCGAGCCAGTCGCCCGCCGTGCCGTCGGGGTGGCGCCAGCGGACATCGACTTCCGCCGAAGGCTCGGTGAACGGGAAGTAGGACGGACGCAGCCGCATTTCGAGATCGTCCTCGAAGAAGGCATTGACGAAATCCGACAGCATCCCCTTGAGATCGGCGAAGGTCACGTCGCGATCGACGAGCAGGCCTTCGACCTGGTGAAACTGCGGGGTATGCGTCTGGTCCGAGTCGGACCGGAACACACGACCGGGCGCGACGATGCGAACCGGAGCACCCCGCTCCTTCATCACCCGGATCTGCACCGGTGAGGTATGCGTGCGCAACAGGCGGCCGTCCGGCAGGTAGAACGTGTCGTGCATGGCCCGCGCCGGATGGTGCGGCGGGAAATTCAGCGCCTCGAAATTGTAGTAGTCGTTCTCGACTTCCGGCCCGGTCGCCACTTCGAAGCCGAGTCGCTGAAAAATGTCGAGCAGTCGATCGAGCGCGCGGTTGACGGGATGGGCGCCACCCGCTTCTGCGGCACGCCCGGGCAGGGTGACGTCGATCGTCTCCTCGGCCAGGCGGGCGTTCAGATGTTCGCGTGCGAGCACGTCGCCGCGATCGGCGATGGCGCTTTCCAGGGTCTGCTTGGCGCCGTTGATCTGCTGGCCGGCCTCCCGCCGCTGCTCCGGCGGCAATTGGCCCAGTTCCTTGAGTTGCGCGGTCAGCGCCCCCTTCTTGCCGAGGAAGCGAACCCGGACCTCGTCCAGGGTTCGCTCGCTGTCGGCCTTGGCGACCTGCTCGAGAGCGTCCTCGAGCAGGTTCTGCGATGCCGTCGTCTCCATGCTCAGCCCAGGCTGGACTGAGCTTTCTCGGCCAGGGCCTTGAAGGCGGCCTTGTCGTTGACGGCCAGGTCGGCCAGGACCTTGCGGTCGATGGCGACATCGGCCCGCTTCAGGCCGTTGATGAAACGGCTATAGGACAGACCGTTCTCGCGCGCCGCGGCGTTGATGCGCTGGATCCACAGGCTGCGGAAATCGCGCTTGCGCTGACGGCGGTCGCGGTAACTGTACTGGCCGGCCTTGATGACCGCCTGCTTGGCGACGCGAAAGACCTTGCGGCGGGCGCCGTAATAGCCCTTGGCGCGACTGAGCACCTTGCGGTGACGACGACGGGCGACTACTCCACGTTTGACTCTTGCCATGATCGCTCTCCCTTACAGCTTCGGCAGCATCTGGCGCACGGCTTTCTCTTCCGCGCGGGTGACCAGGGTGGAAGCACGCAGGCGACGCTTGCGCTTGGTGTCCTTCTTGGTGAGGATATGGCTGTGGTTGGCGCGTTTGCGCTTGATGCGCCCGCTACCCGTAGCCCGGAAGCGCTTGGACGCGCCCCGATTGCTCTTCATCTTCGGCATTGTCTTGCTCCTTTTGTTTTACCTTCGTGCAGCGGCTCCCGGGCCGTCCGGGCAACGCTTGTGCGAGCTGCATTCCGGCGAGTTGTATCCGACAGCAAAAACCGCCGGTTCGTTCAACGCCGCTCAGGAAGCCATCCTTGTCAGGATGTCTTTTTGGGCGACAGCATCATGACCATCTGTCGCCCTTCCATGCGCGGGCGCTGCTCCACGACCGTTTCTTCGGCCATGTCCTGCTCGACCCGCTGGAGAATCTCGAGACCGAGCTCCTGGTGGGCCATTTCGCGACCACGGAAGCGAAGGGTCACCTTGACCTTGTCGCCCTCTTCGATGAACCGGCGCAGGTTGCGCATCTTGACGTCGTAGTCATGGTCATCGGTTCCGGGGCGGAACTTCACTTCCTTGATCTGAATCTGTTTCTGCTTCTTGCGCGCCGCCTGCGCCTTCTTGGACTGCTCGAAGCGGTACTTGCCCCAGTCCATGATGCGGCAGACGGGCGGATCGGCCTGCGGCGCGATCTCGACAAGGTCCATGCCCTCTTCCTCGGCACGGGCCAGCGCATCCCTGATCCCCATCACCCCGATCTGATCACCTTCGGAACCTACTACGCGCACTTCGCGCGCCGTGATGTCTTCGTTGCGTCGGGTCTGCTTATCCGTTGCGATGTGTGCTGCTCCTTGGTTTTGAATCCGTTGCGTCTGAAATCAACGCGAGCGAACCGTCAATTATCGTCGATCGGGCCGCGCCGTGCCACCTCCTCGGAAAGGCGCGCAACCAGATCGTCGATGGGCATCGCGCCCAGGTCGGTCCCGTCGCGCAGCCGCACGGCTACCTGGCGATTCTCGACTTCGCGATCGCCCACGACCAGCAGGTACGGGATCTTCTCGAGCGTGCGGCCGCGAATTTTATAGCCGATCTTCTCGTTCCGCAAGTCCGATTCCACCCGAAAACCTTGCTGATTCAGGGCGTTGGTCACCTCGCGAACGTAGTCGGCCTGGGCGTCGGTGATGTTCATGACCACCGCCTGCACCGGCGCGAGCCAGAGCGGCAGGTCGCCGGCGTAGTGCTCGATGAGCACGCCGATGAAACGTTCGATCGAACCGAGAATGGCGCGGTGCAACATGACCGGCACGCGGCGCTCGCCGTCCTCGTCGACATACTCGGCGCCCAGGCGGCCCGGCATGGAGAAGTCGACCTGCATGGTGCCGCACTGCCAGACGCGGCCGATGCAGTCGGTCAGCGAGAACTCGATCTTGGGGCCGTAGAAGGCACCCTCGCCCGGCTGCAGTTCGTATTCGATGCCGGCCGCCTCGAGCGCATCGGCCAGGGCCTTCTCGGCCTTGTCCCAGACTTCGTCCGAACCCACACGCTTTTCGGGACGGGTCGAGAGCCTGACCGCCACGTCGGTGAAGCCGAAATCGTTGTAGACGTCGAAGACCAGCTTGTTGAAGGCCAGCACTTCGTCGCGGATCTGATCCTCGGTGCAGAAGATGTGCGCGTCGTCCTGCACGAAATTGCGCACGCGCATCAAGCCATGCAGTGCGCCCGAGGGCTCGTTGCGGTGGCAGGATCCGAACTCGGCCATGCGCAACGGCAGGTCGCGGTAGCTCTTCAGGCCCTGATTGAACACCTGCACGTGGCAGGGGCAATTCATCGGCTTGACCGCGTAGACGCGATCCTCCGACGAGGTGATGAACATATCGTCGCCGAAGTTCTCCCAGTGGCCGGACTTCTCCCACAGGCTGCGGTCGACGATCGAGGGCGTGTGGATTTCCTGGTAGTCGGCCTGGCGCAGACGCTCGCGGATGTAGTCCTGAAGGGCCAGGTAAATGCGCCAGCCGCGGTCGTGCCAGAACACCATGCCCGGCGCTTCGGGCTGGATGTGATAGAGATCCAGGCGCGCACCGAGCTTGCGATGGTCGCGCTTTTCGGCCTCCTCGAGGCGCTTGAGGTAGGCCTTGAGCTGCTTCTTGTCCGGCCAGGCAGTGCCGTAGATGCGCTGCAGCATCTCGTTGTCGGAGTCGCCGCGCCAGTAGGCGCCGGCCAGCTTGGTCAGCTTGAAAGCGCCGAGCTTGCCGGTCGAAGGCACGTGCGGGCCGCGGCACAGGTCGATGAAATCACCCTGCCGATACAGCGACAGCGCCTCGTCGGCCGGAATGTCCTCGATGATCTTCGCCTTGTACTCCTCGCCCATGTCGCGGAAGAACTCGACCGCCTCGTCGCGTTCCATCACGGAGCGCTCCACGGCGATGTCCTCGGCGACGATCTTCGCCATTTCCTTCTCGATCTTTTCGAGATCCTCCGGGCGAAACGGCTCCTCGCGGGCGAAGTCGTAGTAGAACCCGTCGTCGATGACCGGACCGATCGTCACCTGGGTTTCGGGAAACAGCCGTTTGACCGCCTGCGCCATCAAATGCGCGGTGGAGTGGCGGATCATGTCCAACCCCTCCTCGTCGCGCGGCGTGATGATCCGCAGGTCGGCGTCCCGATCGATCCTGAAACTGGTATCCACCAGCCGACCCTCGACCTCACCGGCAAGCGCCGCCTTGGCCAGGCCCGGACCGATCGACTCGGCCACCTCGTGCACCGTCACCGGATGATCGAAATCCTTCCGGTTACCGTCTGGAAGCGTAATCTGAACCATGGTTGTGAATTCTACCGTCACTCAGCCCGAAAAGTTGGGACAAATTCGGGAAAACTGAAGCCTTTGCCGCCCTTTTCAGGGGAAGCTTCGATCCCGGCCCGATTGGGGATGGCCTGCTTCAGTTCGACGCGGTGGCGAGGCCCTCAGCAGGCCATCCCCAATCGGGCCTCCCCGCAGAGTCAGATTCCCGGCGCACCCTGGAATGAACTGGAACAAGCTTCGCGCGAAAGCGGCGCTGCTTTAGTGGGGGTGGCCTGCACGGCCCGCAATCGAAACCGAATGCTTCCCAGCGCTTCTCGAGTGCGTCGATTTCAGTGACGCCCGTAGCGCAGGAACCGCAGTGTACTCAAATGTACATGAGGATTCCGAGCAACGCGCGGCACTGAAAGCGGCGTGCTCGAGGAGGGCTGGGGAGCATTCGGTGGTGGGCGATGCTGGATTTGAACCAGCGACCTCTGCCATGTCAAGACAGCGCTCTAACCAACTGAGCTAATCGCCCTTCCGAACTAAGCCGGCAAGTCTACCCGAAGTTGCGAAAATCGACAAGCGTCAATATCGGAAATTCTCCGCGACTCCCGGGCGCCGGAATCACACTTCACCCGGCCGCCCCGCTCGCGCTTGGTAAAATGCGCGGTTTCACCGACCCCACCGAGTCATGTCCGAGCGCTTCTCCGTATTCAACCCGCCCCGCGACGGCGAAGGCCGCGTCGACTGGCCCCTGCTCGAGGGGCTGCCGCTGGCGCTGGCCATCTCGTCCTACGCCGGCCGCAAGGGCGGCCCGGTGCTGGTCGCCGTGCCCGACGGCTACGCCGCCCGGCACCTGAGGGACGACATCAACCAGCTCGGCACGGTCGACGCGGAGCTGTTTTCGGACTGGGAGATCCTGCCCTATGATCTCTATTCGCCCCACCCCGACCTGATCTCGCGGCGACTGGACCTGCTCTCGCGCTTGCCGGGCATGGATGCGGGTGTCGTGATCGCGCCGATCACGGCCCTGATGCAGCGCCTGCCGCCGGTGGCCTGGGTGCAGGGCCAGAGCCTGAACCTGGCCGTGGGCGAGCGCATCGACAGCGAGTCTTTCCGGGCCCGACTGCACGCCGCCGGCTACCAGGTGACCGAGCAGGTCTGGCAGCCCGGCCAGTTCGCGATCCGCGGCGCGGTGATGGACCTGTGGCCGATGGGCCGCCCGGACCCCTACCGGCTCGAACTGTTCGACGACGAGATCGAGTCGATCCGGACCTTCGACGCCGAGAGCCAGCGCTCCACCGGCAAGCTCGAGCGCATCGACATGCTGCCGGCGCGCGAGTACCCGTTTGACGAAGACAGCCGCCAGGCTTTTCGGCGCGCCTTTCGCAACCGCTTCGATGTGGACCTCAGGCGCGCCCTGCCCTACCAGGAAGTCGGCGAGGGCCATCACAGCCAGGGCCTGGAGCAGTACCTGCCGCTGTTCTTCGAGGCCACCTCGAGCCTGACCGATTACCTGCCGAGTCCGCACCGGCTGCTCCTGCTGCCCGGCGTCGAGGACGCGGCCCGGGACTACTGGCACGAGGTCGAGCACCGCCGCGAGCAGCGCGGCGGCGACATCGAGCGGCCCGTGCTCGATCCCGGGGAGCTGTTCGTGCCGGCCGCGGACATGATCCGGACGATGGAGGACGACGCCGCCGTCAAGGTCACCCGGCGCAAACCGGCCGCCGAGGTCGTCGCGCCCGCCCCGACGCTGGACCTCGACGAGAAGGCCGAGGACACGGCCCGCAAACTGCGCGGAATGGATGATCGGGTCATGATTGCCGCCGACACGGCCGGCCGACGCGAGTTGATTCGCGACGCGCTCCGGGCCGGGGGGCTTCGCCCGAAACTGCTCGATTCCTGGTCGGCCTTTCTCTCGGGCGACGACCCGCTGGCGGTCGTCGTCATGCCGGTATCGGGTGGCTGCCGCCTGGGCGACCGCGGCATCACCGTCCTGACCGAAAGCGAACTCTTCCCGGGCCACACGCGCACGGTGCGGCGCGAGCGGCGGACCGGCCAGGATCCCGAGTCGATGATCAAGAGCCTGGCCGACCTCCAGCCCGGCGCGCTGGTCGTCCACCTGGAACACGGCATCGGCCGCTACCTGGGCCTGGAGGTGCTCGACGCCGGCGACACCACGGCCGAGTACCTCTGCCTGGAATACGCCGGCGGCGACAAGCTCTACGTGCCGGTCACCGATCTGCATCTGGTCAGCCGCTACACCGGCGCCGACCCCGACAGCATCGACCTGCACAAGCTCAGCTCGGATCGCTGGGCGCGCACCCGGCGCAAGGCCGCCGAGAAGGTGCGCGACGCCGCCGCCGAACTGCTCAACCTGCAGGCACGCCGAGCGGCCCGGCAGGGCCAGAGCTACGAGCTCGAACGCGGCCTCTACGCCCGCTTCGCGGCCGGCTTCGAGTACGAGGAAACCGAGGACCAGCAGGACGCCATCGACGCAGTGCTCGCCGACCTGGCCTCGACCGAGCCGATGGACCGCGTCGTCTGCGGCGACGTCGGCTTCGGCAAGACCGAGGTCGCCCTGCGCGCGGCCTTCGTGGTGGCCAACTCCGGCCGGCAGGTCGCCATGCTTGCACCGACCACCCTGCTGGCCGAGCAGCACTACCGCAATTTCGCCGACCGCTTCGCCGACTGGCCGGTCAAGGTCCGCCTGCTCTCGCGCACCGGTGCGGCCGCCGGCAAGACGCTCGAAGGCCTGCGTGACGGAACGGTCGACATCGTCATCGGCACCCACCGGCTCCTGCAGAAGGACATCAAGTTCAAGGAACTCGGCCTGGTCATCATCGACGAGGAACAGCGCTTCGGCGTGCGCCAGAAGGAACGCCTCAAGGCCCTGCGTGCCGAAGTCGACCTGCTCACGCTCACGGCCACGCCGATCCCGCGCACGCTCAACATGTCCATGGCGGGCCTGCGCGAACTGTCGATCATCGCCACCCCGCCGGCCAAGCGCCTGGCGGTTCGCACCTTCGTATCCGAATGGGATTCGGCGGCGATTCGCGATGCCGTCTCGCGCGAGTTCCAGCGCGGCGGTCAAGTGTATTTCCTGCACAACGAAGTGCGCACCATGGCGCGCCAGGTCGCCGAGCTGGAGGAGATGTTCCCCAACGCGCGCATCGGCATGGCCCACGGGCAGATGCCGCCGGGCGAGATGGAGAAGACCATGCGCGACTTCTACTCGCGCCGCATCAACCTGCTGGTGTGCTCGACCATCATCGAAAACGGCATCGACGTACCCACGGCCAACACCATCATCATCAACCGCGCCGACAAGTTCGGCCTGGCCCAGTTGCACCAGCTTCGCGGGCGCGTCGGCCGCTCGCACCACCTGGCCTACGCCTACCTGATCACGCCGCCCTGGAAAGTGATGACCCGTGACGCCAAGAAACGCCTCGAGGCCATCCAGACGCTGGAAGAACTGGGTGCGGGCTTCACCCTGGCCAGCCACGACCTCGAGATCCGCGGCGCCGGCGAACTGCTCGGCGAGGATCAGTCGGGCCAGATCGAGGCGATCGGCTTCGCGCTCTACTCCGACCTGCTCAACCGCGCCGTGGAGGCGCTGAAGAACGGCGAGGAACCCGATCTCGACGAGCCGATGTCGATCACCAGCGAGGTCGACCTGCACATCACGGCCATGATCCCGGAAGGCTACCTGCCCGACGTGCACCAGCGCCTGGTGCTCTACAAGCGCATCAGCCAGGCCGACACCGACAGGAAACTCAACGACCTCCAGGTCGAGATGATCGACCGCTTCGGCCTGCTGCCGCAGGAGGTCAAGAACCTCTTCGCCACGGCCGAGCTGAGACTGCGGGCCAAGAAGCTCGGCATGAAGCGCCTCGAGGTCGGCCCGGCCGGCGGCCGGGTGGAGTTCCAGGCCAAGCCGGACATCAACATGGGCGAGCTGCTCAAGATGATCCAGAAGGAATCGCACACCTTCGAACTGCCCGCCAACGACCGGCTGCGCATCAAGGGCGAATTCGAGGAGATCGAAGACCGCTTCCACCTGGCCGAGGAACTCCTCGAACGCCTGGCACCGGAGGAACGTCAGGCGGCTTAAAGGTCAAAAGCGTAAAACCCTGGAACCACGGAAGACACGGAAAGCACGGGAAAACAAGTAAAGAATCTTTTCCTTCCGTGTCTTCCGTGGTTACAAGGTTTTGACTGTCAGAAAACCTTCCCGGGATTGAAGATGCCTTCGGGGTCGAAGGCGGCCTTGATCTGGCGCATGAGTTCGATCTCGGCCTTCGAGCGGGTGTAGTGCAGGTCCTCGCGCTTGAGCAGGCCCACGCCGTGTTCGGCCGAGACGCTGCCTTCGAACTGGCGCACCAGCTCGAACACGCGCGGGCTGAGCTCGCGGCCAGCGGCGTGGAAGTTCCCGATCGACCAGTCCTCGGGCCTGAGCACGTTCATGTGCAGGTTGCCGTCGCCGATGTGGCCGAACCACACGACTTCGAACTCCGGATAGTGCTCGGAAACCAGGCGGTCGAGCGCATCGAGGAATTCGGGTACGCGCGAGACGCGCACCGACAGGTCGTTCTTGTAGGGCGTCATCGGGCTGATCGATTCGCTGATCGCCTCGCGCCAGCGCCACAGTTCCTTCGCCTGGGTGAGCGACTGGCTGATCGTGCCGTCGGCCAGGTGGCCGGCCTCCGCCAGGCGCTCGAACAGTTCCAGTGCGCGTTCCTGGCTGGCCTGTCCCGGATCGTCGAACTCCACCACGGCGTAGTACGGGCACTCGCCATCCAGCGGGAAGTCCTCGCCGGTGGCGCCGGCGACGTACTCGATCGAACGCCGGTCGAAGAACTCGAAGGCCGACAGGGTCAGCCCGGCGCGCAGCTCGGTGAAGACCGGCATGATCGACGACAGGCCGGCGAACCCGATGAGCAGCACGGACTGTTCCGGCGGCGGCCGGGTCAGCGCCATGGTGGCTTCGGTGATGATGCCGAGCACGCCTTCGGAGCCGATCATCAGGTGCCTGAGGTCCAGGCCGGTGTTGTTCTTGACCAGGCCGCGATTGAGTTCCAGCACCTCGCCGGTGCCGGTGACCACGGTCAGGCCCTGCACCCAGTCGCGCGTCATGCCGTAGCGCAGTACCCGGATGCCGCCGGCGTTGGTGGCGATCGAGCCGCCGAGCTGGCTGGAGGCCGCCGCTGCCCAATCCACGGGGTAGTAAAGTCCGGCTTCGGTCGCCCGGCGCTGCAGCTCGCCGACCGGCAGGCCGGCCTGGGCGCGCAGGCCGGGCTCAGTCGTATCGAGTTCGACAAGCTCGCGCATCTTCTCGAGGGAGACCACGACCTCGCCGCTGCTCGCCACCGCGCCCCCGGACAGACCGGTTCGCCCGCCGCTGGGGACCAACTTCAGGCCGTCGCGGCGAGCCAGGCGCACCAAGTCCACGACCTCTTCGGTGCTGCGCGGAAACACGACCGCCTCCGGGCGCGCCGGCCAGAAGCGCGTCCAGTCCCGGCCATAGTGCGCCAGGGACTCGTCGTCGGTCAGCGATTCGATCGGATCAAAGCGACTCATGACGTTATTATCACCCTTTCAGAACGCAGACACCCGGACGATCGCCCGAATGGCCGCCAAGCACTCCCTACCCAAGGACAAGATCAACTTCCTGCTGCTCGAGGGCGTGCACGACCGCGCCGTCGAGAGCGTGCGGAGATCGGGCTACGAAAGCCTGCGGGTCGAATCCACAGCGCTCGAGCCCGGGGCCCTCAAGGAGGCCCTCGCCGGCGTGCACTTCCTCGGCATCCGTTCACGCAGCCACATCACCGAAGAGATACTCGACGCGGCAGACAAGCTGACCGCCATCGGCTGTTTCTGCATCGGCACGGACCAGGTCGACCTCGACGCCGCCCGCAAGCGCGGCATCCCGGTCTTCAACGCGCCGTACGCCAACACCCGCTCGGTGGCCGAACTGGTGCTCGCCGAGATCATCATGCTGATGCGCGGCATTCCCGAAAAGAACATGGCCGCCCACCGCGGCGAATGGCTCAAGACCGCCGCGGGCTCTCACGAAGTGCGCGGCAAGACCCTGGGCATCGTCGGTTTCGGCCATATCGGCTCGCAGCTCGGCATCCTGGCCGAAGGGATGGGAATGAACGTGATCTTTCACGACATCGTCGACAAGCTGCCGCTGGGCAATGCCCGGCCGGCCTCGAGCCTGACCGAGGTGCTGCAGCAGGCCGATATCGTCAGCCTGCACGTGCCCGATACCGACCAGACCCGCGGCATGATCGGCAAGCGCGAGCTGGCTGCCATGCAGACCGGAAGCCGCCTGATCAACGCCTCGCGCGGCAAGGTGGTCGACATTCCCGCCCTCGCGGAGGCGCTGAAATCGCATCACCTCGCCGGTGCCGCCATCGACGTGTTTCCATCGGAGCCCTCCGGGCCGGACGAAACCTTCGTCAGCGAACTGCGCGGGATGGATAACGTTCTGCTGACGCCGCATATCGGCGGTTCCACGCGCGAGGCCCAGGAAAACATCGCGCTCGACGTGGCCGGCAAACTGGTTCGATACTCCGACAACGGCTCGACCATGGGCGCGGTCAATTTCCCGGAAGTCGCCCTGCCCGACCACGCCACCGCGCGGCGCATCCTGCACATCCACCGCAACGAGCCGGGTGTGCTGCAGGCGGTCAACTCGGTCTTCTCGGAGGCCGGCGTCAACATCGTGGCCCAGTACCTGCAGACCATGCCCGACGTCGGCTATGTCGTGATGGACGCCGAAACCGGGGACGCCACGCGCATCATCCGCGGCCTGGAAGCCATTCCGGCCACGATCCGGACCCGCTATCTCTACTGATCAACCCTGCCAGGCATAGGGAGTCGCCCATGAGCACCATCGACATCCAGCACAACGAGGAACGGCAACGCTTCGAAGCCTTGGTCGACAACCAGCTCTGCGTGCTCGAGTACGTGCGCGACGGCAACACAGTCAGCATGAATCACGTGCGCGTGCCTGAAGCCGTCGGCGGCCGGGGCATTGCCGGTGAAATCACCCGCTACGCGCTGGACTGGGCCCGGGACAAGGGCTTGCGGGTGGTTGCCAATTGTCCGTATGTGGCCAGGTGGATCGAACGGCACCCGGAATATGAGCAGCTGCTAACTTAAATGGCGGATTAAAAAGCGGTTTTTCCTTGTAGCCTCACCCGCCTAGGCCATAGAATGCAATTGATGGATATCAAACATCACTTTCATTCATTGGCTTGAGGAGGGTCCGATGATCGAGGGTCTCAGCCGGAACGCCGCCCGGAACATCTTTCTGGGCGGTTCAATCATCTTCTTCATCATCTTCGTCGGACTGACGGCACACAGCCACTACTACATCGTCACCGAATCGACCGATCACGAAGGACTGACCGAGTCGGTCAAGCTCGGCAAGCACGTGTGGGAAAGGGAATCGTGCATCAACTGCCACAGCCTGCTCGGCGAAGGCGCCTATTTCGCGCCCGAACTGGGCAACGTCTGGCTCCGCTACGGTGGCGCCGAGGATCCGGAGGCGGCCCGGCAGGGCATCAAGTCCTGGATCTCCCTGCAACCGCTGGGCGTCCCCGGTCGACGTCAGATGCCTTCCTACAAGCATCTGACCGAAGAGGAGCTGGACGCACTGGTCGATTTTTTCCGCTGGACCAGCGAGATCGACACGCAGGACTGGCCGCCGACGATTTCGGGATAAGAGGGAGAGCTGAATGAAGTACCAGACGCAGAAAGTCGCCTATCCGTTTTTCATTGCCGCCCTGCTGCTGTTCGCCGGCCAGGTGCTCTTCGGCCTGCTGGCCGGGGCGGTCTACGTGTGGCCCGAATTCATGGCCGAGGCCATGCCGTTCCACATCATGCGCATGAGCCATACCAACCTGCTCGTGGTTTGGCTGCTGATCGGGTTCTTCGGCGCCACTTACTACCTGCTGCCCGAAGAAGCCGAAACCGAGCTCCACAGCCCGATGATCGCCTACATCCAGCTGGGTATCTTCGTGTTCGCCGGGGCCGCGGCCCTGGTCGGCTACCAGTTCGGCATTCACGAAGGCCGTGAATTCCTCGAGCAGCCCCTGTGGGTCAAGATCCTGTTGACCATCTCGTTCCTGATGTTCCTCTACAACGGCAGCCGAACGCTGCTGGCGGGCCGCCGGACGGCGATATCCATGATCCTCATGGCGGGTCTCTGGCTGGCTGCCATCTTCTGGCTGTTCTCCTTCTACAACCCGTCCAACCTGTCCCTGGACAAGATGTACTGGTGGTACGTCATCCATCTCTGGGTGGAGGGCGTGTGGGGCCTCATCATGGCCTCCCTGCTGGCCTACCTGCTGGTCAAGATGTCCGGCGTCGACCGCGAAATCATCGAGAAGTGGCTGTACGTGATCGTCGGCCTGGTGCTGTTCGCCGGCCTGCTCGGCACCGGCCACCACTACTACTGGATCGGCACGCCGGGCTACTGGCAACCGTTGGGCAACATCTTCGGCGCGCTCGAGGTGCTGCCGCTGTTCTCGATGGTGGTTTTCACGTTCTACATGTTCTGGCAGGGCAGCCGCAACCACCCCAACAAGGCGGCGATTCTGTGGACGCTCGGCTGTGCGGTCATGGCCTTCTTCGGCGCCGGCGTGTGGGGGCTGATGCACAACATGTCCTGGGTCAACTACTACAGCCATGGCACCCAGGTCACCGCCGCCCATGGCCACCTCGCCTTCTACGGCGCCTACGTGATGCTCAACCTGGCGGTCATCAGCTACGCCATGCCGCAACTGCGCGGCAAGCTGCCCTACAACCAGATCCGCAACATGTGGAGCTTCTGGATGATGACGGGGGGCATGGCCTTCATGACCTTCACGCTGACCTTCGCCGGCGTGGTCCAGACCCACCTGCAGCGCGTCATGGGCGAGAACTACATGACCACGCAGGACCAGATCTGGGTGTTCTACGCCATGCGCTTCGGCGCCGGCATCATCGTGGTCATCGGGGCGCTGGTCTTCCTGTGGGCCACCCTGGGCAAGCCGCGCGAACAGACCCCGAAGGGCGCCGCACACGTGGCCGCCGGCAGCGCCGATGGGTGATCCCGAGCCAGGCGCCGAATCCTCGGCACAGCTGCCCTGGTACCGCGAGACAGCCGGCGAGTGCGCTTTCTTCGAGGCGGCCTGGCAACAGGGCCTGCCTCTGCTGCTGAAAGGCCCGACCGGCTGCGGCAAGACCCGCTTCGTCGCGCACATGGCCGCCCGCCTGGGGCGGCCGCTGTTCACGGTTGCCTGTCACGACGACCTCACCGCCGCCGACCTGACGGGCCGCTACCTGCTCTCGGGCGGCGACACGCAGTGGGTTGACGGCCCCCTCACCCGCGCGGTGCGCGAGGGCGGCATCTGCTACCTCGACGAGGTGGTCGAGGCGCGCAAGGACGTCACCGTGGTGCTGCATCCGCTGACCGACGACCGGCGCGTCCTGCCGCTGGAGCGAACCGGAGAAATCCTGCAGGCGCCGCCGGAGTTCATGCTGGTGGTCTCCTACAACCCCGGCTATCAGCACGTACTCAAGTCGCTCAAGCCCAGCACGCGTCAGCGCTTTGCCGCGTTGAGCTTCGATTTCCCGCCGCCGGAGGTGGAGACCGAAATCGTGGCCGCCGAAAGCGGCCTGTCGAAGGACCTGTGCGCCGGCCTGATCAACCTCGCCCGCCGCATCCGGGAACTCAAGGGCAAGGATCTCGAAGAAGGGGTGTCGACCCGCCTGCTCGTGTACTGCGCCAGCCTGGTCGCCGGCGGGATGGCCATGGAAACCGCCGCCCGGGCGACGTTGATCCAGCCGCTCAGCGACGACGGGGACGTGATCGCCGCCCTCGAGGAACTGCTGTCGCACAGCTTCTGAGGAAGCTCTGATCACATGCACGGAGCTTGAGCCCCGATGCCCGAATGGCTCGAATTCGAGGAACTGGTCGGCCGCTGGTGGCACCGCTGGGCTTCCAGCGCGACCAGCTATCGGGTCCACGCCGAGGCGGCCGTCACCTTCGAATCCCTGCGTGATTCACTGGCCGTCTACTTCCGCGCCCTCGGCGGCCCGGCCGGGGTCACGCTGACCACCGCACGCGCGGCCGGGAAGACACATCGACTGAGCTGGCGCCAGCGTCTCGGAATGGACCAGGAGCACATGGAGCTGGCCCGGCTCGACGGCGAACACCTGGTACTGCCGCAGCGCAACGCCCTGTTCGCCGCGTCCGAGAACAACCGCCGCCTGTACTTCTGGCAGACCGCCTTCACGGCCTACGGCCACCTGCCGCCGGCGACGGCCGACCCCCTTCAGCGCGACCTTCTCTACCTGGCAGCATCCACCCGGGCCCTGGCAGCCCTGCAGCGTGATTTCCCCGGCTGGCGGCCGCGCTATGCCGACATGGCAGCTCAGCTGATCCACCTGCGGCCATCGCGGCGGCTTCCGCCGGCCGAGGACGCCGTCGAGCGCGTGATTCGTCACCTTCTCGGTGAGGACCTGCGGCTGGACGATCGCGCGGGCAGCATGCTTCGTGCCGTGACCGACGACCCCGGATCGATTCGCGAATTCCGCGCCCCGGCCGGCTACCGCCCGCCGCTGCCGGTGCCGCTGTGGCCAACGCTCGATCCAGGTACTGCCCCCGACGAGGAAAGAGCCGCCGATGACGAAGAGACCGACGGCGAGGCCACAGAAATCGGCGAACAGATGTTCCGGGCGAGCCGGCGCCGCCTGGACCAGACCGAGCGCGACGACCCGCTGATGCTCAACCCCTTCGAAAAGATCATCTCCTGGGCGGAGATGGTCAACGTCAACCGTCCGGTCGACGACGACGAAGAAGAGGATGCGCGCCAGGCTGCGGAAGGGCTCGACGAGCTGACGATCTCCAAACACCGAAAGAAGGCGGCCACGCGCCTGAAGATGGGCCTGGAAATCGCGTCCGAGGCGATACCGGAGTCGTCATTGCGCGCAGGAGTCACCTGGCCGGAATGGCATTACGGCCGCCGGCGCTATCTGCCCGACTTCTGCGCGGTACAGGAACTCGAGCCCGCCCTGGCCGATGAAGACTGGTCGCCGGATGCCGATACCCGGGCTCGCATCCGGCACGTGCGCCGCCAGTTCCAAGCACTGAGACCGCACCGCGAGCTGCTGCGCGCCCAGCTCGACGGCGACGAACTGGACATGGATGCCGTGGTGCGCATGGTGACCGAGCGCGCCGCCGGTCACTCCGGCTCTGACCGCATCTACGCAACCTGGCGCGACACATCACGCGACCTGGCGGTGGCCACGCTGGTGGACGTATCGCTGTCGACCGACTCCTGGCTCGACGACCGGCGCGTCATCGACATCGAAAGGGAAGCCCTGCTGGTGCTCGCCAACGGCATCGACGCCTGCGGAGACGAGCAGGCGGTCTACAGCTTCACCTCGCATCGCCGCAAGCGCGTTGAAATCACCCCGCTCAAGCGCTTCGAGGAAGCCATGGACCGCAACATCGAACGCCGAATCGCGGCACTCGAGCCCGGGCGCTATACGCGCATGGGTACGGCCATCCGCCACGTTGCCGCGGAGCTTGCCGAGCGGTCCAACCGGCACCGCTTGCTGCTGGTGCTGACCGACGGCAAACCCAACGACACCGATCACTACGAAGGGCGCTACGCCATCGAGGACACGCGCATGGCCGTGCGCGAGGCCCGACGGAAGGAGCTGGTCGTCTTCGGCGTCACCATCGACACCCACGCCCGACAGTATTTCCCCCTGATCTTCGGGCGCAGCGGCTACGCCATCGTGCCGAGGGCGTCGGCATTGAGCCGCGCCCTGCCCGCCATCTATCGCCAATTGGTGCAGCGATGAACGCTCAGATCAGTTCGCGCTGGGCGTAGACGGCCTTCCAGATTTCACCGCGCTTGTGGGCTATTTCCGTCTCGAAGTAGTGACGCAATCGTCGGCGATCGTCCGGCTGGTCCTTGAGCGCCGAACCGACGATGAAATGCACCAGGCTGTCGATGCCCACCTCGCCGTCGGTGTAATAGCGGGCATGGATGCACATGGCATGCCCGACGCTGACTGCCTCGGCCGTCGACATCGTGGCGCCGGCCAGGCGGTCGGTGGAGCGACCGCTGAGCGACTGGCCGTTGCGCAGCTCGTGGAAGATGGTCACCAACGCCATGATCACCGAGGCGTCGATGCGCACCTCGATGCCGGCGTATTCATTGAGACGCCCGACTTCGCGCGTGACCACGGCGATCTCGTCCTCGACATCGCGAATCGGCCGAATGGTTTCGAAGTTCATCCGCCGCTTCAGGGCCGCGCTCATTCGATTGACGCCCTCATCGATGCTGTTGGACGTGGCGATGACATTGAACCCGGCACGGGAATACAGCACGCCGGCCTGGCCGCTGAGCTCGGGGACGGTGATCAGCCGGTCGGAGAGGATGGACAACAGCGCGTCCTGCAGCGGCTGGGGACAGCGCGCCACTTCCTCGAAGCGAACGATCTTGCCGTCGCGCATGCCCCGGTAGATCGGGCTGGGCACCAGGGCCTCGGGCCGGGGACCGCCCTGGGCCAGCAGCGCATCGTTCCAGCTGTAGAGCAGCTGCTCGACATCGCCGACCGCCCCGCCCTGCAGGGTCAGCGAGGAGTCGCCGGAAATGGCCGCGGCCAGCAGCTCCGACAGCCAGGACTTGGCCGTGCCGGGCTCGCCGACCAGCAGGCAGCCGCGATCGGTGCACAAGCCGATCACCACGCGGGTGATCACACCGGGATCGACCACCATCTTGGACGTTATGCCGAGTTCGGAGTCACCGAGTACGAACTTCTCGACGGCCAGCGGGGACAGTTTCCAACCGGGCGGAACGGGATGGTCGTCCCATTGCTTGAGCAACTTGAGTTCGTCCGCGAAGGCCTTTTCGGCCGGCGGTCTCTGTAGCCGTGGTTTGCGACTCATCGCTGCTCCCTCCGGCCGCCGCGCTGCTCGGGCGCCATGCGGTCCTGCGGCAGGATGCGTGGCAGTTCCTCGAGCGGAATCGTGCCGTTGATGACGTGATCGAGCGCGCTGTCGCGCATCGTGATCAGGCCGGCGTCGAGCGCCTGCCAGCGCAGCTCGCCGGCCGGCGGCTGCAGCGAGATCACCCGCCGGACATCGTCGTTGGCCTGGAGGTACTCGACGACCGCGATCCGCCCGCGCGTGCCCATGCCGTTACAGCGTTTGCAACCAGCGCCGCGGAAGCAGCGGAAGTTCACCGGCACACGATCCGGGAAGAGTTCTGCGAGGATCCCGGGATCGGGTTCGGACGGTTCCCGGCAGTGTTCACAGATCCGCTTGGCCAGGCGCTGGGCGATCACGGCAAGGAGCTCGCCGGCGATCGAATTGGGGAGAACGTCGAGGTCGTAGAGCCGCTGCAGCGCGTCCACCGAGTCGTTGGCATGCAGGGTCGACAGCACCAGATGGCCCGTCTGGGAGGCGCGCATGGCTTCCAGCGCCGTTTCGGCATCGCGGATTTCACCCACCAGGATCACGTCCGGGTCCTGACGGACGAAGCTGCGCATGGCGTCGGCAAAGCTGAAGCCGATCTCCGGCCGTGAACGCGTCTGCTGGATGTTGTCGATGGAGTATTCGATGGGATCCTCG
Source organism: Wenzhouxiangella sediminis (assembly GCF_003410055.1). Taxonomy (GTDB): domain Bacteria; phylum Pseudomonadota; class Gammaproteobacteria; order Xanthomonadales; family Wenzhouxiangellaceae; genus Wenzhouxiangella; species Wenzhouxiangella sediminis. The sequence continues at coordinate 94,358 of NZ_QUZK01000012.1, forward strand.
ACCGTGATCACCTTGCGGCGGCCGTCGTCCGCCAGCTCCTGCAGCGCGGCGTAGAGCGTGGTCGACTTGCCCGATCCCGTTGGGCCGACGACCAGCACCAGGCCGGCCGGGTTATCGAGCAGGCGCTGGTAGAAACCGGCCACCCGCTCGGACATGCCCAGTTCCTTCAGGCCCAGCACGCGTCCGGTCTGCGAGAGCAGGCGAATGACGGCGTGCTCACCATGAAGCGAAGGCTGGATCTGTACCCGCAGATCGTAGTTGGTCGCGCCCACGCGCATGTGCGAGCGCCCGCCCTGCGGCAGGCGACGCTCGGCGATGTTGATCTCGGCGCGCACCTTGATCACGTTGATCAGGCCGGCGTGGTCGCGCGGGCTCAGCTGATAGTGGGTCAGGTCGTGCAGCTCCCCGTCCACGCGGATGCGGATGCGGATCCGATCGCCGTAGCGTTCGACGTGCACATCGGAGGCCTTGGCGCTGACGGCGTCCAGCAGGACCGATTCGTAAAGCGAGACCAGGTAGTGGCTGAGTTCCCGTTCGGACGTCTCGAGCAGATCTTCCGATCGCGTCGGCTCCGGATGCTGTTCGGTCCACTTCAGCATCTCGTTGCCGCGGGCGGACAGGTCGATGACCTGCCAGAGCCGCCGGAAATCGGTAGGCGTGACCAGCAATCTGACCACGGACCTGAAGTCCTGAACCCGCGCAACGTCCTCTGTGGCGACATCCGGGTTGTCGGTCGCGACGTACAAGGTCCCGTCACTTGAACGAATCGGCACCAGCCGCTGATTGTCCAGGAAAGTTTTGGAGAAGCGCTTGAACAAGGCCAGGTCCAGGCGCTTGAGCAGTTCATCGGCGCTCGTCAGCTGGAGCCCGTAGCGTTCGGCGAGTCGACGGTAAAGCTCAACGTCCGTTGCATCGCTATGGCGCTGGAGCGTGGTGATTACCGGCTCGCGCCGGCGGCGGGCCTCTGCCCGGGCTTCCCGAAGCTGATCTTCGTCCACGTAGCCCAGGTCGATCATGATCTCCCCGGCGTCGTGGGCCAGATTGACGGGGCCGAGTTCCTGCCGCTCGAGGGATTCGTTCCTGCGTGTGCGTGCCACCAGCACTGGAACCAGCGGGTCGTCGCCCTCCAGGGTCACCAGATGACCGCCGTCGGCGAGTTGGTCGACGAGCCGTTCCGAATCGTCCATGCGTGCATTGCAGAACACCAGGTCGAAGGGCGCCAGGTCGGGCGCACCCTGCTCGCCTTCACCCAGGATCAGGTGCAGGTTGCCGATCCCCGCCCGTTCGAGATTCCGCCGTGCGATGTCGGCCACATCGGAGTTTCGCTCGACCACCACCAGGTCGTCAGTGAGCCGAGCCAGTGCAGCGGCCAGGTAACCGGCCCCGCTGCCGACGACCATCACGTGCCGGCCCAGAAGCTCGAAAGTCTCGAGCCGGCCGAGGATACGCTCGACGGCATCGCGCGTCGGGATGCTCCGCCCCGAAATGACCCCCTCCAGGTCGCCCGACGCCAGAAACAGCGACCGGGGGAGCGAGTCGAGCAGACGTCGGATTCGTTCCGATGGCGTTGGATTCATGCGGCCCGTTCCCGAACGGCCGCCGGGAACCCACCGTCGAGCCGCCGTGCGGCTAGCGAAGGCTTCATGGCTTGACCCCCTTTCGTCAGTGCTGTGCAAAAGATAGCAGAATCGCCGGCACCGGCGGAACCAACCGCGATTCCAGCCCTCCTAGAAGATGCTACGAGTCACACTGGGACGCCCGTGTTCTTGCTCCACTCATATGGCTACTGCTAAGCTTTAATGATGAAGCCCGTGCTTTCCCTGACATTGCACTGCATCCTCGCCGTTGCCCTCCTGACGGGCAGCGTTTCGGCATGGGCGACCGGAGCCGCTCATGGCGGCGAATCCGAAATCGCTTCCTCCGGACAGGTCGAAGCGGATTCGGGCCATTGCCATGTCCCTCGGAAGACGGCCGAACGCGCCCCGGATTGCGGCGACGATGACCAGGGCTGCTGCGCCGACCAGGCGGACTGCCCGTACGAAAGCTGCGATTGCTCCTGCTCGGCATTGACCCTGGTGGTGCCGACCCGCATTTCGACTTCCCAATACCTGCCGACGCGCATCGCGTCGTCCAACCTGCCTCCCGGATCGCTCCGCAACGCCATCGACACGCCTCTCCGCCCTCCCCAGGCGTAGTCACAACCACCTGATGTGACGACCCGGGCCCGTCGGCATCGCCGAAACGGCCCACCAACAACGCCAGGAAACCGTTGGGTTTCCGAAAAATCCGAGGAGAGGTTCGCCATGGATCATGGAACCTTTTTCAAGTCGAAGGCCCTCGCCGGTCGGCACCTTGCATGGTGCTGTACCTTGCTGCTGGCTTTCTCAAGCGCTGCGCTTGCCGGCGACGCGAGCAGTCGCCAATCGACCGACGAAGAGAGTGCACCAGCCGCAACGACGACCAGCCTGACGCTCGCCGAGGCCGTCTCGCTGGCGACCACGGCGGCCGACCCGACCGTGGAACGATTCAGCGCCCGCGCCGAGGCACTGGCCAGCGAAGCGGTGGCCGAAGCCCAGCTCCCCGACCCCATGGTTTCCGCCCAGGTCGTCAACGTCCCGACCGACTCGTTCGATCTGGACCAGGAACCCATGACCCAGGCCGTAAGGGTCGGCGTGCGGCAGGAGTTCCCGGCGGGCCGGACGCGATCGCTCCGCGCCGACCAGCGCAACGCCGAGGCCGAGGCCGAAAGAGCGCGGACCGAAGAGGCCCGGCGCCGCATCGCGCTGGCAACCCGGCAAGCCTGGCTGGAACTGGCCTGGCAGCAACGGGCTGTCGAAATCCTCGAGCAGAGTCGCGACCGCATCGAACAGCACATCGAATCGCTGCAGTCACGCTTCGCGACCGGTGGACTGAATGCCCAGAGCCTGCTGCGCTCGGAACTCGAACTCTCGTTGCTCGACGACCGCATCACCGAGCACGGCCGAATGACCGAACAGGCCCGCGCCGCCCTGGCGCGCTATATCGGGAGCGAGGCTTTCCGCCCCGTTCCAGACACCCTTCCCGAATTCGAGCTTCGCTCCACGAATCTCGAACAGCTCGAACAACGCCTGGTCGATCATCCGGAAGTCATGGCCCGGCAATCCCTGGTCGAAGCCGCCGACGAAAGCATTGCGCTGGCCCGACAGGCTTACAAGCCCAGTTTCGCGCTCGAAGCGGGCTACGGCTTCAGATCCGAACGGCCTGACCTGGCCAGCATCGGGGTGAGCCTGTCGGTGCCGCTGTTCACCGGCCAGCGGCAGGACAAGCGGCACGAAGCGGCCGTGCAGCGCAGCCGGGCCGCTCAGTTCGAGCGCGACAGCCGCCTGCGCGATCTCCGCAGGCAGCTCGACGAGGCCCTGAGCGATTGGCGGCGCTACCAGGAGCGCCTGGCGCTGTACCAAGAGGTGGTCAGACAGCGCGCGGAGGAGACCGTGGAGGCCTCGATCACGACCTACGCCAACGGCCAGACCGACTTCGCCGAACTGATCCGCAGCCAGCTGGCCGCCCTCGACGTGCAGATCAAACAGGCCGAACTGGCCGCCCGGGCCGGCCAGGCCTGGGCCCGCATCACCTACCTGGTGGGAGATCAACCGTGAACAGGATACAAATCGTCATCATCGCCCTGCTGGCCGCCGCGGCCGGCTTCGGCGCCGCCTGGTTCCTTGCCGGTTCGAAGGGTGGCGATTCCGGGCAAGCGGGCCAAACCGAGCGTGAAATCCTCTACTGGGTTGCCCCCATGGATCCCAACTACCGGCGCGACGAGCCCGGCAAATCGCCCATGGGCATGGACCTGGTGCCCGTCTACGCCGACGAAGCGGATCAGGGCGGCGGACAGGAGCCGTCGATCCGCATCAACCCGGCGGTCGTCAACAACATCGGCGTCAAGCTGGCCCCGGTCGAACGCCGCGACATGTCCCGCGACATCGAGGCCGTGGGCCTGGTCACACCCGACGATGGGCGCATCTCGCACGTCCATGTACGCACTGAGGGCTGGATCGAGAATCTGCACGTCGAAACGCAGGGCGATCGGGTCACGGCGGGTGAATCGCTTTTCGAGATCTACTCGCCGGCGCTGGTCAGTGCGCAGGAGGAGTACCTGCAGGCCGTCCGGACCGGCAACCAATCGCTCCTGCGGGCGGCACGAATCCGGCTGCATGCGCTGGGCATGTCGGACGGGCAAGTTGACGCACTCAGGCAGCGCGGCAGCTCGACGCGGCTATTCACGGTGCAAGCGCCCAGGGACGGTTACGTCATGGAACTCAACGTCCGTCAGGGCATGTACGTACAGCCGGGAGACACGATCATCAGCATCGTCGACCTGTCCCGCGTCTGGGTCGAAGTCGACCTCTTCGAAGGCCAGATCGCCTGGGTCGAGACCGGCCAGGCAGCCTCGATGACCCTGCCCTTTTCGGCGACCGACCGCGAATGGACCGGCGAAGTCGACTACGTGTATCCAACCATGCGCGCCGAGACGCGAACAGGGCGCGTGCGACTGGCCTTCGACAATCCCGACCTGGCGCTCAAGCCCAACATGTACGCCAGCGTGGCGATTGCAGCCGACCCCCACCGCGATGCGCTGGCCGTACCCACCCAGTCCATCATCCGAACCGGCAACGGAAAGCGCGTGATCCTGGCACTTCCCGAAGGCCGCTTCCGTCCCGCGCAGGTCGTTACCGGCCTTGAGGTCGACGGCATGACCGAGATCATCGACGGCCTGAACGAAGGCGAGCGCATCGTCGTCTCCGGCCAGTTCCTGATCGACTCCGAAGCGAGCGTGGACGCCAGCCTGCTGCGCATGGCCGATGAAGCCGACGGCGTCGAAGCGGTGGATCACGGGGCCATGGAGCATGACGCGATGGATCATGGCGAGATGAATCATGGCGACATGGATCATGCCGAGATGAATCATGGCGAGATGAATCATGGCGAGATGGACCATGGCCAGATGGACCATACAGAAATGGACCACAGCCCCATGGATCAAGAGGCCATGGATCAGGGTGGCAACGTTGATCCGCAGTCGGACGATGACGGCTCTGGAGGCCGCCCATGATCGGTGCCGTCATTCGCTGGTCCATCCGGAACCGCTTTCTGGTCCTGATGCTGTCGGCCCTGCTGGCGGCGTGGGGCACGATCGCGATGTTCCGCACCCCGCTGGACGCCATCCCCGACCTCTCCGACGTTCAGGTGATCGTCAAGACCACCTACCCCGGGCAGGCGCCCCAGGTGGTCGAGGACCAGGTCACCTATCCCCTGACCACCGCGATGTTGTCCGTTCCGGGCGCGACCACGGTGCGCGGCTACTCGTTCTTCAACGACTCGTTCGTCTACGTCATCTTCGAGGACGGCACCGACCTGTACTGGGCGCGCTCGCGCGTGCTCGAGTACCTCAGCCAGGTCGCTCCGACGCTGCCGCAGGAGGCCCGGCCGGCGCTGGGACCGGATGCGACCGGCGTCGGCTGGGTCTACCAGTACGCCCTGGTCGATCGCTCCGGCGAGCACGACCTGGCCGACCTGCGCTCGCTTCAGGACTGGTTCCTCAAGTACGAGCTGCAGACCGTCGAGGGTGTTTCCGAGGTCGCCTCGATCGGCGGCATGGTTCGCCAGTACCAGGTGGTGGTCGATCCCGACAAGCTCCGCGCCTACAACATCCCGCTCTCTCGTGTTCGTGAGGCCATCCAGAGCGGCAACATGGAAACGGGTGGCCGCGTCATCGAGATGGCCGAAGCCGAGTACATGATCCGCGCGACCGGCTACGTCGATTCGCTGGAGGATCTCGAGGCGATTCCGATCCGGACGACCGAAGACGGGGTCCCCATCCGCATCCGTGATATCGCCCGTGTGCAGTTCGGCCCCGAGCTCCGGCGCGGCATCGGTGAACTCAACGGCGAGGGTGAAGCGGTCGGCGGCATCATCGTGATGCGCTTCGGCGAAAACGCCCTGGCCACGATCGAGCGGGTCAAGGACAAGCTTTCGGCGCTCCGGGAGAGCCTGCCCGAAGGCGTCGAAATCGTCGAGACCTACGACCGTTCTTCGCTGATCAATCGAGCGGTCGACACCCTGCGCGAGAAGCTGATCGAGGAATTCATCGTCGTCGCCCTGGTCTGTCTCGTCTTCTTGTTCCATTTCCGCTCGTCGCTGGTGATCGTACTCAGTCTGCCGCTGGGGATCCTGTCGGCGTTCATCATCATGAACCTCCAGGGGATCAACGCCAACATCATGTCCCTGGGCGGCATTGCGATCGCCATCGGCGCGATGGTGGACGCCGCGATCGTGATGATCGAGAACTACCACAAGCACCTCGAGCATCACGGCGATTCGCTCGAGGGTGAGGCGCGCTGGAACGCGCTGACAGAAGCGGCCGTCGAGGTGGGTCCGGCCCTGTTCTTCTCGCTGTTGATCATTGCGCTGAGCTTCGTGCCGATCTTCGCGCTCGAGGCGCAGGAGGGGCGAATGTTCAAGCCGCTCGCCTTCACCAAGACCTACGCCATGGCGGCCGCCGCCGGACTGGCGATCACGCTGGTGCCCGTGTTGATGGGTTATCTCATCCGGGGGCGGATCACGCCCGAGCACAGGAACCCCGTCAACCGTTTTCTGACCTGGGCCTACCGACCGGTTCTGGCCGCGGCCCTGCGCTTCCCGCTCACGACAGTCGTGGCCACCCTGGTCATCCTGGCCAGCGCCTGGGTGCCCTACAGCCGATTGGGCAGCGAGTTCATGCCCGAACTCGACGAGGGCGACCTGCTCTACATGCCCAGCGCCTATCCCGCCGCGTCTGCCGGCAAGATGGCGGAAATCCTGGGGCAGACCAATCGCCTGATCATGTCGGTGCCGGAGGTCGAAACCGCCTACGCCAAGGCCGGGCGCGCCGACACCGCCACGGACCCGGCGCCGCTGACCATGGTGGAGACAACCATTCGGCTCAAGCCCCGATCGGAATGGCGTGAAGGCATGACCATGGACAAGCTCAAGGAGGAACTCGACGCCCTGGTCCAGGTGCCCAGCCTGACCAATACCTGGATCATGCCGATCAAGAACCGCATTGACATGCTGGCCACCGGGATCAAGACGCCTGTGGGCGTCAAGGTCGCCGGCCCCGACCTCGAGGTCATCAACCGCATCGGCTCGGAGATCGAGCGCGTGATCGAAGACGTTCCGGGAACCGCATCGGTCTATGCCGACCGCGTCACCGGCGGGCGCTACGTCACCATCGACGTCAAGCGCGAAGAAGCGGCCCGATTCGGACTCAATATCCGCGACGTGCACGAAATCGTGCGCTCGGCCGTCGGCGGCATGACGATCAGCCAGAGCGTCGAAGGACTCGAACGCTATCCGATCAATATCCGCTATCCGCGCTACAAGCGTGAGTCGGTCGAGGAATTGCGCGAACTGAGCATCGTCACGCCCCGCGGCGAGCAGATCCCGCTTTCGGCCGTAGCCGACATCGGAGTCGAAACCGGTCCCGGCGTCATCCGCACCGAGAATGCCCGTCTCAATGGCTGGATCTATATCGACGTCAACGACCCGGATCTCGGCGGCTACGTGCAACGGGCCAGGCAGGCAGTGGCCGATCAGATCGACCTGCCGCCCGGCTATTCACTAGGCTGGTCCGGGCAGTACGAGTTCATGCAGCGCGCGGCCGACAAGCTGAAGCTGGTGGTGCCCGCCGCGATCGGCATCATCGTGCTGCTGCTGTTCATGAACTTCCGCAACCCGGTCTCGGTGCTGATCATCCTGGGCACCCTGCCCCTGTCGCTGGTCGGCAGCTACTGGCTGCTTTACCTGCTGGGCTACAACATGTCGGTGGCCGTCGGTGCCGGCATGATCGCGCTCGCCGGCGTGGCCGTGGAAATCGGCGTGCTGATGATCGTCTATCTCGACCAGGCGCTGGCAGGCAAGCGAAGCGAACTCGCTGCCGAGGGCGCGGAGCTCGGAAAGCAGGACGTCGTTGAGGCCGTGACCAACGGTGCGCTGCTCAGGGTTCGCCCGATCATGATGACCGTCGCGGTAATCATCGCCGGCCTGCTGCCGATCATGCTCGGCCACGGCACCGGCTCGGAAATCATGCGCCGCATCGCCGCCCCCATGGTCGGGGGCATGGTCAGTGTCACCGTGCTCACCCTGCTGGTGGTGCCGGTGATCTACTACCTCTGGAAATCCCTGGGCGCCCGCTCGAACCCGTAGCGAGCCAGTTTTAATGTACGAAGCAACGTACTGGAGGACATCATGGAACGATCGAATGGACAAACCCCAATGTCACTGAAAGCCCGCGTCGTCTCCACGGGGCACGCGCTCTCGCTGTTTCTCATCGTGAGTTACTTGTTGTGTGTGGGCTTCGGCCTTCTGGCGCCGGAGGGTCTCCGCATGTACCAGGCCTGGGCACCCCTGCTGCCGGGTTTCGAGTGGCTTACCGCAAGGGGATTTCTGGCCGGTGCGATCGGTGCTTACCTCTATGGCTGGTACATTGCCGGTGTATTCGTCCCACTCAAATACTGGGCCGAAAACCGCCGTAGAGCGTAGTCGAAGCGGCAGGATTCAAAGGAGTCCCAATCGTGAAAACCACTGTAATCGTCATCAAAACGCTCCTCGCCACCACCGTCCTTCTCGTGCTGGCGATATTCGCTTTCGCGTGGAGCGGCCTGTATCCCGTCTCCGCCGGTTCAGGGCACACCGCCCCCGTGGCCTGGTTGCTCGAGACCGTGCGCGAACGCTCCGTCTCGGTGCGGGCCGCCGACCTGGTCGTGCCGGACGATCTCGACTCGCAGCAACGGATCGCCGCAGGCGCCGGTCACTACAAGAGCATGTGCGCGGGCTGCCACGGCCAACCGGGGCAGGACCCGGCCGATGCCTGGGATCCTCAACCCCCGGCGCTCTATCGCTATCGCGTCGATGCCGCCGAGGCGTTCTGGACCGTCAAGCACGGCCTGAAGATGACCGCGATGCCCAGCCATCTCGACCACAGCGACGAAGAGAACTGGGACACGGTCGCATTCGTTCGTGCCCTGCCGGACATGGACGCCGCCGAATATGAAGCTCTGACCGCCGATGCCACGCACGACCACGGCAACGGTGGCGGGCACGATCACGGCGCCGATTCCTCGGATCATCACGACGATGAATCCGGGCAGGACGGGCACCACGACCAAGGGGGCATGGGCGAGTCGTCGGAAGACACCGAATCGGCTGGGCACGATCACGAGCATGCGATGGCGGCATCCACACCCGTAGCGACGGTGGACGGCTTCCGCCATGCACTGGCCGAAGGTCGAGGAGAGGATGCCCTCGCCTATCTGCACCCCGGAGCAACGATTGTCGAGGGCGGTCACGTCCAGACCGTGGAGGAATACCGCGGCGGACACCTCGGCAGCGACATGGAATTCCTGCGCTCGATCGACGTGAAACAACTGTCCCGGTCTGTCAATTCTGGCGGCGGACAAGCCACGGTCGAGACCCGATCTCGTTTCACCGGCGAAATCGGCGGCGAGACACTCGATCTCGAGAGCACCGAATTCGCCACCCTGGTCGAAACGGGCGACGGCTGGCGCATCAGCCAGGTTGCCTGGAGCGCCCGGCCTTACGGCGAGGATCAGAAGGACGAATCGAATCACGAACACGCCCCTGGAGAAGAAGACCATGACCATTAAACACGCCTTGTCCACCGGACTACTGCTCACGGCGGCCGCCCTGACTGCCGCCTGCCAGGCCCAGTCGACCGATGAATCCGCCCCGGCGGGGGCCGAGACTTCTCGGCCCGAGATGACCGTCTACCATGACCCCAACTGCGGCTGCTGCGGCAAGTGGGTCGATCATATGCGGGCCAACGGCTTCGATGTCGAAACCATCGCGACCCGGGACATGAACAGCATCAAGCTCGATCTCGGCGTGCCGCGCAATCTCCCCTCCTGCCACACCGCCGTGGTCGGTGACTACGTGATAGAAGGGCACGTCCCCGCAGAAGACGTCAAGCGACTCCTCTCCGACAAACCCGACGCGGCCGGACTGAGCGTCCCCGGCATGCCGCTCGGCTCGCCCGGGATGGAGATGGGCGAGCGCCGCATGGCCTACGACGTAATCCAGTTCGGCGAGGACGGTGACACGACGGTCTTCAATCACTACGAAGCGATCGACGGGCAATAAACGGTTAGGCGCCGACTTATCAGGGGTTCCGGCCCCGAGGTCGGGTCGCCCGTCACCACCAAGGAGGCGCACGAACATGCCCGAACACAGTGCACACGGACATGCCGGCCACATGCCCTCGAGCGGTCGGGGCATGGTCATCTCCGCCTGGCTGACCGGCGTCTACTTCGTCATCGAAATGGGCATCGGGCTCTGGACGGGCTCGATCGCCGTCATTTCCGACGCCTTCCACACGTTCTCCGCCGTCGGCGGCGTACTGGTCGCCATCGTGGCCGCCCGGCTGGCCCGGCGGCCCGCCGACGAGGATCGCAGCTTCGGCTGGTACCGCGCCGAAGTCATCGGTGCGCTGGTCAACGGCGGATTCCTCCTGGCCATGGCCGTGTTCGTGATCGCAATGGCCGGCATGCGACTGAGCGATCCGATCGACCTGCCGCCGGCGCCCATGCTGTGGGCCGCGGCCGGCGGACTGGTCACGGAGCTCATTTCCCTGGGCCTGATCTGGAAGCAGAGCCGCAGCGACCTGAACGTCAAGGGCGCGCTATGGCACATCATCCAGACCTTCGTCGGCAGCCTGCTGATCATCGTAACGGCGCTCGTCATCCACTTCACGGGTTTCCTGATGATCGACCCGCTGCTGGGCATGGCCTTCGGATTCGTCCTGCTGTGGGCCAGCTGGGGCATTCTCCGTGACGCCATGCATCTGCTGATGGAGGGCACCCCGCCTGACGTGGACCTGGTCGAGATCGTCACAAGGCTGGAGGACCTGGATGGCGTCGGCAATGCGCACCACGTCCATGCCTGGGCGCTGACCAGCGGTCGGTACGTCTTCTCGGCCCATCTGCGGGCTGCGGACGACGCAGACGCACAGGCCATCCTGAAAACCGCCTACCGACTGCTCAGGGACGAATACGGCTTCTTCTTCGCGACCCTGCAGGTCGAACAGACCTGCCTGGACGAAAGTGGCGCGGAAGCGATCGACCTCACGCGCGAGGCCAACGCACCGCATCCGCACGAGCCGTGAAGACCTTTCTTCTGCTCGCGCTGATCACCGTCTCCGAGGCGACGATCGGGGTATTCGTCAAGCTGACCGACGGCCACATCCCGATCCACACACTGACCTTCTACGCCATGAGCTTCGCCGCCCTGTTCCTGTTCGCGGCGCGCTGGGCCGTCACTGGACAGGCACCCCGATTCCCGGTAGGCAACCTGAAGGACACGATCGTCATCGGCATTCTGGTTGCCGCGCAGGGCGGCTTCTTCAACTACGCCATGTCGCTCGTCCCGATCGCCAACGCGGTCATTTTCTGGAGCGTTGCGCCCTTCTTCGTGTTCTTGTTCTCCTGGTTTTTTCTGGGTGAGAAAGCGCGGCCAGCCTACGTCGCCATCTTCGGCCTGGCCCTGATCGGCATCGTTCTCGCCAACCCGCTCGGAGAAGGCCGTCAGCTGGGAAACCTCGTGGCCCTGGCCACCGGCGCCATCTATGCGGCGATGGTTACCTACATGCGCTACGAAGGCCTGACCGAAACCGGCAATGATATCGCCTGGTCGCTGTTGACCGCCGCCCTGGCGCTTTCACCCTCGCTTGTACTGTTCGGCACCGGCTCGCCGTTTGAATGGCTCGCCTACTCCCGACTCGGCGGGCTAGAAGTGCCGGTGTTCGTCTGGGCGCTGGGACTCGGGGTCATTTCGACGGGTTTTGCCTATTTCGGTATCTCGATCGTGCTTCGATCGATTACCGCGAATATCTATTCGCTGGTCGACATCATCGTCTCACCGGTCGTCGCCGCAACGCTCGGCTGGCTCGTGTTTGCCGAAATGCCCGGGCAGCGGATGATCGCAGGCGGGGCGCTCCTGCTGGGGGCCGGATTCTGGCTGACCCGGGAAATGAGCCGGGGCAAGGAACACGAGCCGGTCCATGCCTGTCACATTAGTAAGCGCGCAAGTAATTGCTGAACCCAATGGCTCGGTACCGGCCACGCTGATCACCAAAGGAACGACAAGGAGTCAGACCATGAACAAGCGCACACCGATTCTTTTGGCGCTCACCCTCCTCGCCACGACGCCGGCCTTCACCGGAGACGAACACCGGGGCGAGCAGAAAATGGGCGGCCACGGCATGCAGTCAGACAGCGGCATGATGGATCACGACGCCATGCAATCGCGCATGCAGACCATGCGCGAAACCATGCGACAGATCCAGAACACCGACGACCAGGCCGAACGTCGCCGACTGATGCGCCAGCACATGCAGCAGATGCACGATGCCATGGGCGAAATGAGCCGCATGGGCGGCATGAACGGCGGAATGATGAACATGAACGCTGATCAGTGCCGGCAGATGATGCAGAACCACGCCGACATGATGCAGGCCATGATGGAGCAAATGGGCGCCCACATGCGTGCCAGCGGCCGCCACGGACGAAACTGAATCGCGTTGCCCAGCTGGGCCGGTCTCGGGGGGATTCGAGATACGCCTCGTCCCGGATCGTTCGATCCGGGATGAGGGGTTCTCGGATCAGATGGCGTCGAATACCCTCGCCAGGCGGTCGCGCACTTCCGCGGCTACGTCGTGAACGGCGGCGTTGTCGACAAGCTCCAGTACGGCCTGAGGGTCCATGAATTCCACATGGACCCGCTCATCGTCGCCTTCGCGCACGACCACGTTGCACGGCAGCAGGACGCCGATCTGCGGTTCCGCCGTCAGCGCCCGGTGCGCCAGTTCGGGGTTGCAGGCGCCCAGGATCCGGTAGGGGCGCGTGTCGGTGTCCAGCTTCTTCTTCAGGGTCGCCTGGACATCGATTTCGGTCAGCACGCCGAAGCCCTGCTCGGCCAGCGCTTCGGTCACGGCTTCGACCGCCTGCTCGAAGCTCGACGCTACGGTCTTTCCGAAACTGAATTCATTGCTCATCGCGATTCTCCTCGCTTGGTGTCCGGCGTATCGTAACAACCGCATCCGGCATAATAGGCCGCATGCCCGAAATCCTGAAAACGAGCAAACGCTCGACCACCTGGCTCCTGCGCGGCGGCGTGGTGCTGGCGGCCGTCTATCTTGCCACCTTCATCTGGCACCAGGTCAAGCCGCTGCCGGACGGACTGGACTTCGCCGGCCCGTGGCGCCCGGCGAACACGGTGCGCTTCCACGCCGACTCGACCTGGCTGGATTCCGGCGGCGAGCAACACACCGAGCAGGCGATCTTCGAAGCCGCCTTCGCGATGCTCGAACGCGCCGAGCGGCTGGCGGTCAGTGACTTCTTCCTGGTCAACCGCTTCGCCGGGCAGGCCGGCGACGGCTACCGGCCGCTGTCGGGGCAGCTGGTCGAAGCCCTGAGCAACGAAAGCCGATCGCACCCGGCCCTGACCGCGACCCTGATCACCGACCCCTTCAACGACCTCTACGACGGCGTGGAGCAGCCTCTGTTCGAAGCGCTCGAGCAGGCCGGAGTCGAGGTTGTCGAAACCGACCTTACCCGACTGCGCGACCCCAACCCGCTCTGGTCGGCGGCATGGCGAATCTGCTGCCAGTGGTTCGGCAACGGACACGAAGGCGGCTGGCTGCCCAATCCGGTGGGCGACGGGTCGGTGACGCTCCGGACCTACCTCGCGATGCTCAACTTCAAGGCCAATCATCGCAAGACGCTGTTCGTGTACGGCGATCAAGGCCCGGAGGCCCTGGTCACTTCAGCCAATCCCCACGACGCCAGCAGCCGGCATGACAACGTCGCTTTCTCCTTCGATGGCCCCGCGGCGGTCGACCTTCTCGAAACCGAGAGCAGCGTGGTGGCATTCTCGACGGGACATCGTCCCGATTGGACCCGAAACTTGGCCGGCCCGCTCGGCGTCGTCGCTGCCGAGGTCCGGATTCTCACCGAAGCGGCCATTCGCGACGCCGCCCTGGAAATGATCGGCGAGGCCGACGAAGGCGATTCGCTCGACCTGCTGATGTTCTATCTCTCGCATCGCGACATCGTCGAGGCCCTGGTCGCTGCCGAGCAACGCGGCGCAACGGTCCGCGTGCTGCTCGATCCCAACGAGGACGCCTTCGGTCGCAAGAAGAACGGGGTGCCCAACCGCCAGGTCGCCTGGGAGCTGCACGAGGCCGGCCTGCCGGTGCGCTGGTGCAATACGCGCGGCGAGCAGTGCCACGGCAAGATGCTGGTACTGCGACCGAGCCAAGGCGAGCACCAGGTGCTGGCCGGTTCGGCCAATTTCACGCGCCGCAACCTGGACAACTACAACCTGGAGACGAATGTCCAGATCCGGGCTGCCGCGAACAGCGCCATGATGCAAACGGTGGCGGGCTTCTTCGAGGAGCGTTGGTCCAACACCCCCGATCGCATCCACAGCCTGCCCTACGAGCGCTACGCCGATCATTCCCGCCTTCGCTACTGGCAGTACCGGCTGATGGAAGCCACCGGTCTTTCGACATTCTGAGGAAGAAAGCAATGAACGACGCGCCGAACCGCATCACCCTGGCCAGAGCCGCCTTCATCATCATCGGCGCCGCCTACTGGATCACGCTGTGGCTGCCGCCGCTGCCCGGCAGCTGGATCCTCAAGTTCACGCCGATGCTGATCGCCGCCGCAGCGCTGGCCGGCACCTTGCGGCCGGCCGCTGCCTGGCCGATGGCGATCGGCTTCGTGGCCGCGGCCGGCGGCGACCTGTTCCTGGCGCTGGACCGGCACGGCTATTTCACCTTCGGCCTCGGCTGCTTCCTCATCACCCAGCTGGCCTACTCCCTGGCCTTCTACCGTCATCGCCAGGCGTTCGCCGCGCGCTGGGCCTGGTGGCTGCCGGTGATCGTCTTCGGTGTGGCCGTGCTCGCCTGGATGTGGCCGGGACTGGGCGCCGACCGCGTTCCGGTCACCGTTTACGTCGCGGCACTGGTGAGTATGGCCATCACGGCGTCGACCGTGGAGACGAGACCCGCACGCTTGTTCGCGGGCGCTGCCCTGTTCGTCGTCTCCGACGCGCTCATCGGCGTTACGCGCTTCGTGGCGGACTTCGAGCACTCGGTACCGACCATCATCGCCATATACATGCTGGCCCAGTACCTGATCTTCACCGGCAGCCTGCGGGCCTTGCCGCAAAAAAGCCGGACATGACCCGCGCCGGCGAGCACGGCAGCGCCCTGCGGCCACGCATCGGCCTGATCGCCGGGCCGCTGGCTTTCCTCGTCATGCTGCTCCTGCCGGCGCCGGAAAGCATGCCCGAGCAGGCCTGGCGCGTGTCCGCCGTTGCCACCCTGATGGTCGTGTGGTGGATCTGCGAAGCCCTGCCCATCGCCGCCACCGCCCTGCTGCCCATCGTGCTGTTCCCGCTGCTCGGCGTGACCGACATCGCCGGAGCGACCACGCCCTTTGCCAATCCGCTGATCTACCTGTTCCTGGGCGGCTTCATCATCGCGCTCGGCATGGAGCGTTCCGGCCTGCACCGGCGCATCGCGCTGTTCATCATCCGGCGGGTGGGCACGCATCCGCGGGCGCTCGTCGCCGGTTTCATGCTGGCCGCCGCTTTCCTGAGCATGTGGGTTTCCAATACCGCCACCGCAATGATGATGCTGCCCATCGCGCTTTCGGTGATCCGCCTGGTCGAAGGCGACGACGCCTCTACCGCCGGCGGGGACTTCGCGCTGATCCTGCTGCTGGCGCTCGCCTACGCCTGCAACATCGGGGGGCTGGGCACGCTGATCGGAACGCCGCCCAACGCCCTGCTCGCCGCCTATCTGCTGGAAAACCACGAGCTGTCCATCGGTTTCGCCCAGTGGCTGCTGGTCGGCCTGCCGCTGGTCGTCCTCGCCCTGCCCCTGGTCTACCTGGTTCTCACGCGCGTCGTGTTCCACGTGTCGGGCAATGAACTGCCGGGCGGACGGGAGATGCTCCATGAAGCGCTGGCCCATTCCGGGCCCATGACCCGGGCCGAGAAGCAGGTCGCCGCCGTGTTCGTCCTCACCGCCGCGCTCTGGGTCACCCGGCCGTTGATCGAGCCCTGGCTGCCGGGGCTTTCGGACACCGGCATCGCGATCTTCGGCGCCCTGCTCCTGTTCGTCGTGCCGCTGGACTGG
Organism: Wenzhouxiangella sediminis; assembly: GCF_003410055.1. GTDB lineage: Bacteria > Pseudomonadota > Gammaproteobacteria > Xanthomonadales > Wenzhouxiangellaceae > Wenzhouxiangella > Wenzhouxiangella sediminis. The sequence goes on from NZ_QUZK01000012.1 coordinate 110,595, forward strand.
CGGGGCTGGCGATTCGTGCTGACCTGGCGCGACACGGCGCGGCTTCCCTGGGAGGTCCTGATCCTTTTCGGCGGCGGGCTCAGCCTGGCGGCCGGCATCGCCGACTCGGGCCTGGCCGGCTGGATCGGCTCGGCCTTCCAGCAGCTCGAGGCGCTGCCCGTCCTCGTTCTGATCCTGATGGCCGTCGCCGCCGTGATCTTCCTGACCGAAGTCACCAGCAACACAGCGACGGCGGCGGCCTTCCTGCCCATTCTCGGCTCCGTCGCGGTGGGGATGGGGCTCGACCCGGTGGTGCTGGCCGCGCCAGCGGCCGTCGCCGCAAGCTGCGCCTTCATGCTGCCGGTGGCCACGCCACCCAACGCCATCGTCTACGGCAGCTCGCGCGTCTCGATCCCGCAGATGGCGCGCGCGGGCCTGGCCGTGAACATCCTGATGATCATCGTGGTTACGGGCTTGATGTACTTTCTACTCGGCTGGGTCTTCGGCGCCGACATGGCACCGGGTTGAACCCCCGGGCAGGCTCGTTGTCCTTACCTGTTTGAGTTGCCGCCGGTCGCGGCGGCGCCCTTTCACACGCCAAGACAAAGTAATCGGGGAATCTGCATGAAGAGATTGCATCAATGCCTGACCGCCGCCGCCCTGCTGGGCCTGCTCGGCGCGCAGACCCACGCCGACGATCACGCCGGCGCCTCGCCGGAGGCCAAGCTGGGCGAATGGGGTATCGCCACATCGAACATCAGCGAGACGGTGCAGCCGGGCGACGACTTCTTCACCTGGGTGAATGCCGGTTGGCTGGAATCGACCGAGATTCCGCCGGGCTTCTCGCGCTGGGGGGCGTTCAACGAGCTGCGCATCCTGTCGGAAGAGCGCGTCGACGACATCATCAGCGACCTGGGCGACAACGACCCGCAGCCGGGCAGCCCCTCGCAGCAGGTCGGCGACCTCTACGCCAGCTACATGAACACCGATCGCATCGAGGAGAAAGGCCTGGATCCGGTTCGCGAAACCCTTGATGAACTGCTCGCCATCGATTCGCACGAAGCCGCCGCCCGCTGGATGGGCCGGCAAGGCACGGGCTCGATCGTGGCGGCGTTCGTGACGCTCGACCAGGGCAACCCCGAGCGTTACCTCACCTACCTCTACCAGAGCGGCCTGGGCCTGCCCGACCGCGACTACTACACGCGTGAGGACGAACCCTTCCCGGGGCACCGCCAGGCCTATCGCGACTACATCGCCGCCACTTTCGAGCGCGCCGGCGTCGACAACGCCAGCGATCGAGCCGACGCAGTGCTCGCGCTGGAGATGAAACTGGCTGAAAACCACTGGACCCGGGTCGAAGCCCGTGACCGCCAGGCCAACTACAACCTGATGACCCCGGCCGAGCTGGCCGAGAACGCCTCCGGCTTCCCCTGGCAGGCTTTCCTCGCCGAACGCGGGCTCGAGGGCATCGAGGAAATGGTGGTCGCGACCAATACCGCCATTTATGCCAACAGCGAGCTGTTCGCAGCAACGCCTGCCAGGGATTGGGCTTCCTGGCATGCCTTCCACTGGATCAACAACCATGCCCCGCTTCTGTCGGGTGAGTACGCCGACGCCCACTTCGCGCTGTTCGACAAGCGTCTCAACGGCGTCGAGGAACAGCGCGAGCGGGCCAAGCGCGGCATCAACTTCGTCAGTTCCCGCCTCGGCGAGCTGGTCGGGCGCGTCTACGTGGAGCGTCATTTCCCGGCCGACTACCGCGAACAGATGATGGAGCTTGTCGAATACCTGCGCCGGGCCTTCGCCGAGCGCCTCGACACCCTGGCCTGGATGGACGAAGAGACGCGCGCCGAAGCCCACCGCAAGCTCGAGGCCTTCCTGCCCAAGATCGGCTACCCGGAAAAGTGGCGCGACTACTCGGATGTAGCGATCGCCGCCGACAACCTGGTCGGCAACAGCCGCCGGATCAGCGAGTGGGCCTGGAACGACCAGCTGGCCAAGCTCGACGAGCCGGTCCGCTCCTGGGAATGGGGCATGACGCCGCAGACGGTCAACGCCTACTACCACCCGACGCGCAACGAGATCGTCTTTCCGGCCGCCATCCTGCAGCCGCCCTTCTTCGATCCCAACGCCGACCCGGCGGTCAACTTCGGCGCCATCGGTGGCGTGATCGGCCATGAAATGGGCCACGGTTTCGACGACCAGGGTTCGCGCTCCGACGCCGACGGCGTGCTGCGCAACTGGTGGACGGACGCCTCGCGCGAGCAGTTCGAACAGCGCACAGGCAAACTGGTCGAACAGTACAACGGGTTCGAGCCCATCGAGGGCATGAACATCAACGGCGAGCTGACCCTGGGCGAGAACATCGGCGACCTTGGCGGGCTGTCGATCGCCCATCACGCCTACGAGATGTATCTCGAAGATCACTCCGGAGGCGAGGCGCCCGTGCTCGACGGTTACACCGGCGATCAGCGCTTCTTCATGGCCTGGGCCCAGGTCTGGCGCAACCTCTGGGCCAGCGAGGAGTCGCTGCGCAACCGCCTGATCAACGACTCGCACAGCCCGGCCGAGTACCGCGTCAACGGCATCGTGCGCAACCTCGACGCCTGGTACGAGGCCTTCGACGTCGGCTCGGACGCCGAACTCTACCTGGCGCCCGAAGACCGCGTCAGCATCTGGTAATCAAAACCTTGTAACCACGGAAGGCACGGAAGAAAAAGCAGTATTCTCGCTTCACTTTCCGTGTATGGCCGTGCCTTCCGTGGTTCCGGGGTTTGTTTCGCAGCGCCTCAAGCAGCTGCGAGGTCCCGGGCAGTCTCCTCGATCAGGGCCCAGGCCGCTTCCACGTGCCCGCGCTCCACCCGGGTCTGGCCCGGGACCAGGCGCAGCGCATAGCGTCCGGCCAGGCGCGTGTGGGTGATATACAGCCTGCCATCGTCCTGGATTTGGGATAGTAGCTTCCGGTTGGCCCGCTCGATGGCTGCTTCATCCTTCGTGTTCGCGGGCAACCAGCGAAAACACACGCAGTTCAGCGGCGCCGGTGCGAGGCGCTCGAAAGACGGATGGTTGTCGATGGTGTCGACCAGCCACTGGCCGTACTCGATATGCCGCCGGATCATGGCCTGGAGGCCGCTGCGGCCGAAGCTGCGCATCACGAACCACAGCTTCAGCGCGCGGAAGCGTCGACCCAGCTGGATGCCCCAGTCGCGGTAGTTGCGCACCTGTGTATCGACTCGGGTCCTGAGGTACTCGGGCTGGATGTCGAAGGTTCGCACCAGCGACTCGGCGTCGCGCACGTAGTAGGCCGTGCAGTCGAAATTGGTCGCCATCCACTTGTGCGGATTGACGACGAAGGAATCGACGGACTCGCCCGAGCCGAGCATCCAGCGGAACTCCGGCAACAACAGCGCCGTGCCGGCATACGCCGCGTCGACGTGCAGCCAGACGTCCTGTTCTCGGCAGATCTCGCCGATGGCGTCTATCGGGTCGATCGCGGTGGAACTGGTCGTGCCGAGCGCGGCGATCACGCACAGCGGCGTGACGCCTTCGGCGCGGTCGGCCTCGATGCATTCCGCAAGCGCCCGGGGCCGCATCGCGAAGTCGTCGTCGACCGGTATCTTGCGAAGCGCGCTCGACCCGAAGCCGGCGATACGAACGTCCTTTTCGATCGATGAATGCGCCTCGGTCGAACAGTAGATCGCAAAGCGCCGACCTTCGAAGCCCTGCTCGTTGATCTTGAAGCCGGTCGCCCGCTCCCGGGCGCTCAACAGCGCACAAAGCGTGGCGGTCGACGCGGTGTCCTGGATCACGCCCTCGAAGTCGTCCGGCAGGCCCAGCCAGTCGCGCAGCCAGCTCACCACGCGGCCTTCCAGTTCGGCCGCCGCCGGCGAGGTCTCCCAGCTCATGCACTGGGCGCCGAGCGTGGCCGTGAGCATCTCGGCCAATACCGACGGGTAGGAACTGTTTGCCGGAAAATAGGCCATGAACATCGGGTGTTGCCAGTGCGTCATGCCCGGCAGGATGATCTCGCGGAAATCGGCGAAGACGTCGTTCATGTCCTCGCCCGACTCCGGGCCGGCCTCCGGCAACATCTCGGCAATACTGCCCGGTTCGACTCGCGACTTGACCGGCCGCTCTTCGAGTGTTGCCAGGTAATCCGCCATCCAGTCGACCAGTTCATGGGCTTGGCGGCGAAACTCGTCGTTGTCCATTGTTCCTGCTGCAGCTTGGTGGGATCTTACCCGGCTAATGCGCCACCGCCCGACGCCACCACGGACGTCGCGCCAGGCGCGGCTGGCCGGTACGCAGGTAGTGTACGACGTCCGGGTCCACGGCCACGGCCCAGATCAACTCCGCCGAGTGCGGCGTGCCGCAGAACAGGATGCGGTCGCCCATCGCGAGCGGCTCGTCGTCGTCCGGCAGGAGCATCACCCGGTCGTCCCGGATGATCATCAGGACCAGCGCGTCCATCTTCTCGCTTCGGTTGCGGGGGTCGAGCGTGAGCATGCCTGCAGTGAATGTGCGACCCGCTTCGATGGCTTCGGCCAGCGGGGGCGTTCGCTTCTCGCTGACGCGACTGGACCAGAATTGCACGCGCTCGTCGCCGATGCGTTCGCGAAGTCGCTTCAGGCAGTCCCTGTTCCAGTCCTCGTCGTTCTCGAGCATCTTGTCGACGAAGGCCGGCACCATGGTCGCCTCGAGCACGGGACGGACGGCGGAAGCCACGATGCCGCTGACCGAACAGGTCAGATGCGTACCGGCCTCTTCGAACAGCTGGCGATTGTGCAGGTGGTTTTCGCGCGCGATCACCAGCAGGTCGGGGTTGATCATCAGCGCCGTCATGATGGTCGAGAGGTTCTCCGCGTCGCTGGCATGGGCAACGACAAGCCCGGTCACCTCGGCCACCCCCGCGCGCTCGAGGGCGTGCCCCTCCGAGCTGGGCCCGAATACGCTGCCCGTCGGCCAGTCCCCATCCTCGCCTTCCTCGGCAATGATGCGCGTCGATACGCCCTGGCTTTGCAGACTCTCGGCCAGCGAACGGCCGAAGTCGTCCTGGCCGCAAATCAGCCAGGTACCGTCCAGACTGGTTTCCGGGTCCCATTTCTGCCTTGCACCGGCCTCGGAAAGGCGCTCGTAGAGCCGGTAGGCCTGCGGGCGCGTGATGGCCAGGGCGACGCGCCGCGAAAACTCCTCGGCCGGCCGGATGACGAAGCCGGTTTCGAACGAAGCCATGTTGCTGGCCGTGGCGCTCGAATCCGCGCGCGCGGCGACCATCACCTTCTGGTTGAGCAGGCGGCCCGCCAGCGCAATTTTCAAGTTGGTCTCGTCGCTGTCGGTCAACGCCAACAAGCCTGCGCACCAGCGATTCTGGAGACCGGCCTTGAGCAGGTTGTCCGGCACCGAGGCGTCCAGCCTAAAGCCCGGCACCAGAACGTGATAGTCACGCAGTTGAAGCTCGCGAATTGCGTACTCGGAACGGTCGACGACAACCACCCGCCTGCCACTTTGCACGAGATTGTCGACGAGCATCCCACCGGCACCGCCGTATCCGCAGATCAGGTAGAAGGGTGAGCGAATCGCGGCAATGGTGCGCTGCAGCCGGCGGCGTCCCAGCGCTTCGTGAAAGGCCTCGTCACGAACCAGGCCGACCAGGCTGCCGATCGCGAACAACCAGGCGAAGACCGTCAAGTAGATGCACACCATCGTCCACAGTCGCTGCGCCTCGCTGAACCTGGCGGGAATCTCCCCGAACCCGATCGTGCTGCCGGTGTAGCTCACGACATAGAAGGCATCCAGGAAATTCATGGTCCAGCGCTGGCCGTTTTCGTCGTAGCCGGGCACCAGGGTGTAACCGACCGTGGCCACGGCATACGCGCCGATCAGCACGATCAGCGGAAAGCGCATGCGCTGGAAAAGAAGTGAAAGCGGCGTGTTCATGGCCGGCGCTTCGACTCAACGCCGAAAGCGACTCGTCTCGATCAGCACCACGACCATGGAGACGACGTTCGCCAGCAGCGCGCCACCTGACAGCGAAACTACCGAGGCCATGACCGCAGGCGTGAGACCCGCTTCGGTGACGTGCACGGCCACGCCCCAGACCACGGCGGCAGCCAACAGCTGGAGGTCGGCGACCAGGCTGGAGGCCAGCAGCACCGCGCCGATGTGGGTCCGCTCGCCCAGCTTCATCACGGTCGCGATCAGGCTCACCACGATAGCCGCGAACAACTCGTAGGCATTGTGATGATCCGGGTTGTCGATCTCGCCGATGAAGAACCCGAAGTTGAGCGTCAATGCCAGAAGAATGAAAAACGCGAAAACGATCTTCTCGGGATTCATGACAGGTCCCCTCGCCGGCGGCAGTAACAAGCTGCACGTTAGCCGACCCGCCGGAGGCCGTCAATTCCGCGAATTCGCTAGTCCTTTCCGCTGCGCCAGATCGACACCAGCAACCACACGCCGCCGATTGCCGCGCCGACGAAGCCGAGAAAGCCGAACAGCGGCAGGCCGAACGCCTGCTTGTCCCCCTGTACGTTCATGACGATGGCCGAGCCGATGATCAGCGCGGCCGTGACGATGCCCAGAGTGAGCCGGCTGGCGGCCTGATCGAGCTGGTTGCTGACCTCCTTGAGCGCGCGGATGTCGACGTGTACCTCGATCCGGCCCTTGCTGGCGTTGCGCAGCAAGCGGCTCAGATCGGCCGGCAGGTCGCCGAGCAGACGCAGGGTCTGCGCCACGCTCTTGCGCATTCGCCGCGCCAGGTTGATCGGCGCGTAGTGACGGCGCAACACTTCCTCGATGATCGGCGCCGCTTCCCCGGCCATGTCGAAATTCGGGTCCAGGCGCCGCCCCATTCCCTCGAGCGTGATGAAGGCCTTGAGCATCAACACCAGGTCAGCCGGCAGCACCAGCTGATGCTGGCGCAGCACGGCGGTAATGTCGCCAATCATGCTGGACAGGTCGAGCTGCTGAAGCGGCACGCCGTGGTAGTGGTCGATGAACTCGTCGACGTCTTCACGCAGCTTCTCCTCGTCGACCTTGTCGTCTTCGCTCCACTCGATCAGAATATTCGCGGCGCTCTCGGCATCGCGCGAGACCAGGCCGTGCAGCAACTCCGCCACCTCATGCCGCCTCTGCTCGGACAGCCGCCCCACCATGCCGAAGTCGAGCAGGCCGATGCGATTGCCGGGCAGGTAGAGGATATTCCCGGGATGCGGGTCGGCATGGAAGAACCCTTCCTCCAGGATCATCAGCAGGATCGCGCGCGTGCCCCGCAGCGCGATCTCGTGTCGATCGAGCCCGGCGGCATCGACCGATTCCAGGTCGCGTCCCGGGATGCCGTCCAGGCAAGCCTGTACATTGAGACGTTCGCAGCTCCACTCCCAGAAGATATCGGGAATCACGATGCCCGAATCGGGCTCAAGGGAGTCGGCGATGCGCTCGGCATTCCGGCACTCGGCCATGAAATCCAGCTCGAGCCTCAGGGAGCGGGCGAAGTGCCGCACGAGCATCCGGGGACGGTAGTGGCGGAGCTCGCTCGCCTCGGACTCGAGGATCTCAGCGAGGCGCCGAAGCAGCCGCAGGTCGGCCTCGATGACGGACTTGATGCCCGGCCGGCGCACCTTCAGCGCCACGGCCGTGCCGTCCTCCAGCCAGGCGCGGTGCACCTGCGCCAGGGAGGCGGCCGCCAGCGGTTCGCGCTCGACCCGTTCGAACATCTCTTCGGGTGGCGCCCCCAGATCCTCGGTCAACTGGGCCTCGATCTCTTCCCAATCGACTGCGGGCGCATGGTCCTGGAGCTTGCCGAACTCCGCCAGCCATTCCGGGCCGAACAAGTCGACACGGGTGGCCAGCACCTGGCCGAGCTTGACAAAGGTCGGGCCCAGTTCCTCGAGTACCCGGCGGACGCGTTCCGGGGGCCTCAGCCTGGCCAGCTCCTCGCCCTCCTTCCAATGCAACACCTTGCCGGCCCGCTGCAATGCACCGGCCATGCCGATGCGCTGAACGACGTCGCCGAAGCCGTATCGGATGAGGACCGAGGCGATGTCCTGCATTCGACCGATATCGCGTGCTGCGCTGAGTGCCTGCCAGAGCATTCCGTCCACCCGTTCAAAATTAGCGACTAGAGTAGCTTATCGAGCAAGTGCTCGCCGTCGTCCGCCGGGCCAAAGGGCGCCTGCCCGCTCGCGAAACGAACACGCTCGACCGGGGTAGAATCCGGTTCATGCGATCGACAAGCCGAATCCTCGTGACCTTGGCCCTGGCGTGCCTGCTCTTCGGATGCGCATCGACGCCGCCGAAACGCCAGGACAACCTGTGCGAGATATTCGAACAGGAACCGGGCTGGTACGACCACGCCTACACCAGCGAGAGGCGCTGGGGTATTCCGATCTCCGTCCAGATGGCCATCGTCCAGCGCGAGTCGTCCTTCCGGGCCCGAGTTCGGCCCGAACGCACGAAACTGCTCGGGTTCATCCCCTGGCGGCGCCCGTCTTCCGCCCACGGATACGCCCAGGCGCAGGATCCGGCCTGGCAGGAATACCTCGAGATGACGGGCCGTTCGGGCTGGCTCACCAGCCGCGCCGACATGGCCGACGCGCTGGATTTCATCGGCTGGTACAACTACACCAGCCATCGGCGTCTCGGCATTGCCCGCAACGACGCCTACGAGCTCTACCTGGCCTATCACGAGGGCCGCACCGGCTATGAGCGGGGGAGTTGGCGCGGCAAGCCAAAAGTACGGCAGACCGCACGCCAGGTGGCCGAAAGAGCCGACCGCTACGCCCGTCAGCTGCCCGCCTGCGAAGAGGAGTTTCGCTGCGCGGCCTGGTGGAAGGTCTGGCCCTTCTGCCGCTGAAGCAGGACCACGTAGAGCCAGCCGCCGAATGCACCCGGCAGGCTCATCATCATCAGCCCGCCCCAGGTTCTCGCTGCGGCTACCACGGTCACGGGCAGCATCGCGTCCATCACGAGCAAGGCCACCAGCGGCGCGAAAAAACCGGCAAGCACGTGCAGCGAAACCGACCATATCGGCCAGCGACGCGCCAGCCCGCTCGCGACCAGCAGGGCCACCAGCAGTCCGGCGGCGACGATGACGCCCCACAGCGGCGCGAAGCCGAGCAGGTCCTGCCCGGTCGTCACCAGCCGCTCCGCCACGCTCACATCGACGCCGAGGCCCGTTATCCGGGCGAGGTTGATCTGGGTCTGGATCACGCTGCCGATCGAGGCGGTGACGAACACCGCCGTCACCCAGGCCAGGAACCATCTCAATACCTTCATGCGAGGTACTCCGCGCTGCGTCGAGCGAACAGATTACCAGCCCCGAAGCCCGAGTCTGCTATCTTCGAAGTCACTGCCTGGTTGATGGAGCCCCCAATGGCCCGGATTGCCGTGCTGTTCAGCCTGATCCTGATGTGCTGCACCCTTCGCGCGCAGCCCCTGGCTGTCGAAACCCACGTCGACGGACTCGAGCATCCCTGGTCGATGGTCTTCCTGCCCGACGGCCGGGCACTGGTGACGGAGCGACCCGGCCGGTTGCGGGTGATCGCTGCCAACGGGCGGCTCGTCGAGGCGCCCGTGGCCGGCACGCCGGAAGTCTACGCCGACAGCCAGGGCGGTCTCATGGGCCTGGCCCTGCATCCCGATTACGCCGAAAACGGCTGGATCTACATGACGCTGGCGCACGGCACCGCCCAAGCCAATGCCACGCGCGTGGTGCGTGGACGCCTGGAGGAAGGCGCCTGGACCGCCAACGAGGTCCTGTTCACGGCGCAGCCCTTCAAGGACACGCCCGTACACTACGGCGGCCGGATGGCCTTTCTCCCCGACGGCACGCTTCTGGTCAGCGTTGGTGACGGCTTCGACTACCGCGAACACGCCCAGCGCCTCGACAGTCACCTGGGCAAGATCATCCGCATCCACGACGACGGCAGCGTGCCTGCCGACAATCCATTCCGCAGTCGCGAAGACGCGCTCCCGGAGATCTTCTCCCTGGGTCATCGCAATCCTCAGGGTCTCGTGGTCGAACCCGGCACCGGCCACATCTGGTCGCACGAACACGGCCCGCGCGGTGGCGACGAGCTCAATCTGATCCGGGCCGGAAACAACTACGGCTGGCCGGTCGTCACGCAGGGCGTGGACTACTCCGGCGCACGGGTCACGCCATACACCACCCGTCCCGGCATGATCGATCCCGTGCACGGCTGGACGCCTTCGATCGCACCCGCCGGAATGGGCCAATACCACGGCTCGCTGTTTTCCGAGTGGCAGGGCGACCTGCTCGTCGCCAGCCTGGTCGAGAAGACCGTACGGCGCGTGGCGATAGAAAACGGCGAGGTTGTCGGCGACGCGCCGCTGGGCCTGGAGCTGGAACATCGGCTGCGCGACGTGCGGGTGGGTCCGGACGGCGCCCTGTACGTGCTCACCGACGAGAAATCAGGTCAGATCATCCGCATAAGCTATTGATGCTTGTTGATCCGTAGCGAGCTGGTCACGCACCTGCCGGGGCGCCCTTGATCCCATCCCGGCGATGAGAGTCTGGTAAATTGATGCTGTTTCGTCATCGGGAGGGAGCGAGCATGTCGGCAAGAACCGCCCATCGCCTGGTCTGGCTTGCCGCCTTGCTGCCTTCGGTGATTTTCCTGGCGCACCTGGACGCAAGTGCGATCGCTTCGACGAGCGCTGTACTGAATTCGACTGGCCGCCTCACGGGCGTGGCCGGCCTGTCGATGCTGCTGATGGCCGCGATCCTCAGCGCCCGCGTCCCGGGCTTCGACCGCCCCTTCGGCGGACTGACGCGGCTGTGGCGAACCCACCACCTGCTCGGCGCATGGTCCCTCATCCTGCTGCTCCTGCACCCTGTCCTCCTGGCGTTCTCGGCGGCCGGCGCCAGCATCGATTCGGCCGCCGCCACCCTGCTCCCGCCGCTCTCGGACCTGGCCAGCTGGAGCGGCTGGGCAGCGCTGGTGCTGATGATGATCTTCCTGGCGCCGAGCTTCTCGTTCTTCGGCCGCCCCCGCTACGAGCGCTGGAAGAAGATCCACCGGCTGGCCGGTCCGGCCGTCGCGCTGGCGCTGGTTCACGATTTCTGGCTGTCCCGGGGGCTGCCGACCTGGCTCGACATCGCCCTGTGGTCAGCGCTGGCTCTACTCGCCGTGGGCGCGGTCGGCTGGCGCTTTGTTTTCTCCCGTCGAATCGGCCGCCTGGCTTACACGGTCAGCGAGGTCACCGCCGTCGCCAACAACGTAGTCGAACTGAGCCTGGAACCTCACGGCCGCAAACTTCGGCACGAGGCGGGCAATTTCATCTATCTCACCCTCGAAGACGCTTCACTGGCAGCGGGACGAGGCGAGGAACACCCCTATACCCTGTCCTCCTCGCCAGACGAAAGGCAGCTTCGCGTGGCGATCAAGTCGCTGGGTGATGCCAGCCGCGCCACGCAGACGATCCGACCGGGAACGACCGCGCGCGTCGAAGGTCCTTACGGACGGTTCTTCGTCACGCCCGATCGTGTTCCGGAACCCGAGCTATGGGTGGCCGGCGGTATCGGCGTGACGCCCTTCCTGGCGAGAATGCGGCATCTGCAGCGTCGGGGTGAGACCGCCGACGTGTGCATGATCTTCTGCGTCCAGGACCCCGCCCGCGAGATCTTCGCGACCGAACTGCAAAACCTGGCCGACCAGCTGGAAGGGTTCCGGCTCAATATCCACTACTTCTATCGCGAGGGACCGCTGTCGGGCAGCTACCTGGACGAGGCCTGTCCCGACATCAGCCGGCGAAGCGTCTACATCTGCGGACCCGAGCCGCTCAACGCTCTCGTCCAGCAGCATGCCGCAGCCGCCGGCATTGCGGCATCGAGGATCCACACAGAGGAGTTCGAACTGCTATGAAACAGGCCGTCTACACCATCTTCGTCGCATTCTGGGCTTGCGTCCTGACCGTCGTCGCACTCGACGCCCTGACGCCAGCCGCCGAAGCCGGCGATGGCCAGGAAACGAAGTCCACGTTCACCCTGGCCGAAGTCGCCGAACACGACCGGCTCGAGGACTGCTGGATGGCCATCGAGGGTCATGTCTACGACTTCACCGCCTACATCGATCAGCACCCTACCCCGCCGGAAGTCCTGGAGCCCTGGTGCGGCACCGAGGCGACCGAGGGAATGCGCACGAAGGGGTACGGACGCGACCATTCCGAGCGTGCCTGGCAGATGGCAGAGCAGTATCGCGTCGGATCGCTGGCCGAAAACGGCAACTGAATCAGAAGCGGTAACCCAGGGTCGCCAGGACGGCGGTCACCGAGTAGTCCGGGGCCGCCCGTCCCAGCAGGAGCAGGTTGGCCACGCTGTCGATGGCCACGTCCTCGAAGGCGTAGTCGCGCGAACGGAAACGCTCGTGCTCGACTCGCAATTGCACGCGCCAGCCCGACGGCGCCGAGTAGCTGGCCCACGCGGCCCAGCTTCGCCGGCGGCTGAGCGTCTCCGGCAGGGGCTCGACGTTCAGTCCCTCGGCCGCCCGGACGTCGATATCGCCGCGGGCGCTGACGTACACGAAGTCCGCTCCGAGATCCACACCACCGTTTAGGCCCAACGAGGCCATCAGGCGCCGCGCGAAATCCGCATCCCGCCAGGCCAGCGACACGCTCGCCGTCTCGACCCGGTCGTCGTGGCTGGCCCACCAATTCCTCGCGGGATCGAAAGCCAGTTGCGGCGCAAAGCCCGGCCAGTCGCGACCCGACTGGTCGGCCCGGTATCGGTCGCTGGCATAGAGGCCGCTGACCGTCACCGCCCGAGAGAGCTGCCAACCGAAATCGGCCGATACCGTGCGCACTTCGGATCGTTCGAGCCCGAACCGCTCGTCGTCGTAGTCGTCGCGATGGTAGCGACCGCCCAGGCCAAGATTCAGCCGCGCGGTCGGCTGCGCATCCAGTCGCAGTCCGATGCCCGTCCGGTCGCGATCGGCGACGTTGTACTTGCGCAGCTCGGGGTGATTCTCGAAATCCTCCGGCTCGACCGTGCCCGGCAGGCGTCCGGCGCGAAACGGTGCCCGACCGACGTACTCGTCGAATCGGCGAGTCGATCGCTCGGCGTCCAGGCGCAGACGCATCTTCGAGCCGACACGACCACGCCAGCCGATCTCACCGCCCCACTCGTCCAGTTGCGCCACTTCCGCGAAATCGTCCCGATCCTCCCGCTCGAAGGCGACACCGCCCACCAACCGCTGGTAACCGTCCAGGCGCCAGCGGCCGTCGATTTCCAGCTTCTGGCGGCGCAGGCTGTACGGCAGGTTGATCCGGGTGTCCTCGACCGCGCGCTGGCCCTGGGAATCGGCGCTGACGATCCGCCAGGGTAGCGAGGGCGTACGGTTGTCGCGATCGTCGTAGCGGTAGGCGACGACCAGGTTGAGTCGGTCGCTCGCTTGCGTCACGAGGCGCAGGTTGGCCACGGTCGTACGCATTTCCGCGTCGAGCCGGGTCACGGGAAGCGGCTCGTCGACCTGCAGCTGCTCGTTGGCCGTGTAGGGAAGCAACAGGTCGTCCTGCCGCATCAGACCATAGGCCAGGTCCGCGCCCAGTCGAGTTCGGTCGCCCAGCGTCCAGGTCCCGAATGCCCGAAGCTGGTGGGCGCTGTTGTCCGGGTAGTCGGCGATGCGCCCGACGCCCTCCGGATAGCCCGCCGCAGGCGGCCACTGCGGATGCCGGGCGAAGGCGTTATCGAACTCGATCGACCGACGGTCGTTGCGGTAGAACGATCCCGACCAGGCCACGCCGTACTGGTGACCGGCCGGGTCGGCATAGGTCAGCCGGCTCTCGAGGCGCCGGGTGCTGTCGTCGACCACGGCGGGAAGGAGCATGCCCCGCGGGTTGCCGCCGGTATAGCCGAAAATGGCGCCGATCAGGCGATTGCCGTCGCGTCGCTCTTCGCTCGCCTCGACCTCCACGCGCCAGCGATCGCGGAAACGCTGCCAATAGCCCAGATCGAGCCGCTTTCGCCGCGACCGGATTTCGACCGGGTGCAATTCCGCATCACTCGCGGCCAGCCCGGCCGTGGTTTCCAGGCCCTGCCAGTTGCCCGGCAATGACAGGCGCCCACCCGGACCGGCCATGAAAGGCGTGGCGCCACCCGACAGGCTCCAGCCGGGCATCTCCCGCCAACTCAACGACAAGGCCTGCCGGCCGGAACGCTCGGCGAGGAAGTCCAGCCGGCGCGACGGCAGGCCGAGACGCGATCCCTCAAGACGCAGGTACCAGTCGTCCGAGCCCTGCCGGGGGCGTTCCAGGCGAATGTCCACCAGCGGCGACATGCCGGCCTCGTCCAGGCCGGAGAAACGCCCGAAGCGCTCGGCGTCCTCGTCGAGCCAGGCCAGGCCCAGGTCGATGCTTCCGAACAACTGCATCCCGGCGGCCCGGCTGGGCGCTGTCATTGCCACCAGGGCCGTGGCGATGACGAAGACTGCGGCGAGCGGGGTCCTCATGGCCGCCTCCTATCGCGTGAAGCCCGGCGAGGACGGATGGTTGGAGCCGTGGACCGCCGTATGGCAGTTCATGCAGCTCTGTCCGAGCAGGTTCGGGTCAGCGCCCAGCGGCGGCAGACCGGTGCCGCTGCGAACCGTGCTCGGATGATACTGGGCCAGATGGCACTGCTGGCAAAGCTGGGGCGGTCTCTGGCGCAGCAAGGCGTCGTGGATGGCGCCGTGCGGCAGGTGGCAGGTGCTGCAGTCTTCGCGCACGGGTGCATGCTCCCAGAGGAACGGCCCCCGCAACTGTGCGTGGCACTCGTAACAGGTTTCGTTGAGCGTCATCCGATTGAGCTCGGCGACGGTCGCGCTGCCGTGCGCATCGTGACAGTCGCTGCAGGAAAGCAGGCCGGCATCCGACGCGAATCCGCCGGAGGCCACTGGGTGTCGACTCGGCCGCATGAACTCCGCGCGTTCGCGCTGGTGGCACTCGAAGCAGACGCCCGCCTGCCGCGCGGGATCGAGCGCCGGATCACCGGCCGCATCGTGCGCGTTGTGGCAGTCCGTGCAGGCCAGTTCCTCGAACTCGTGCACGCTGCCCTGCCAATGGGGCGCCACTTGTCCGGCGTGACAGGTCGAGCAGGTCGCATTGATTCCGGCGCTCGGATCATCGGGGCCGAAGGAATGATCCGGCGGCGGTCGCGTGCCGTCCTCGGCCAGGCCCAGGTGCTCCCGGCTGGAGCCGTGACAGGCCGTACAACCCTGCCCGCTTTCGCCGAACAGGACGGCGTGGCTCGAGTGAACGATGCCCGCGGCAGGCAGAGGGGCATTTTCGCCGTGGCACATCAAGCAAGCGCGCGAGGGATCGGCTTGCGGCGATGGCGGGGAATCGGGTTGCTCTGCAGCGGCCCACAGGACCAGTCCGGTCCAGGTCAACAACGCACCCAGCCCCGCCGCCAGGACCTGACGCCTTCCTTTCCTGCACACTGCCTTCGTCATCCTGCCCTCCCGATGGCTTCCCTCGGCTCCCCGGCCGCCCCTGCAGTCTCAGATTGGCATGGCGGAGATCACGGCACGTTGACCGGGATCAAGCGCCGGGCACTCAGGACGAGAGTGGATCCCTTGCCACCGGCATGGTCATGCAACGGCAGCCGCCGCCGCCGCGCGACAGTTCCGCGCCGCCGATGGTCACGACCACGCGCTCGTCGCGCCCGATCGTTCGACCTGCATCGATCAGTTCCGGGGCGTCGACCACGCTGAAGCCGGCCTTGTCCAGCGCCTCGACCGTATAGCGGTTGTGCCGGTAGCCCAGGATCTGGCCCGGGCCGAAAGCGAAGAAGTTCGCGCCGCTGGCCCACTGCTCGCGCTCCTGGTGGAATTCCTGCTCGCCGCCGCAATTGATGGGGGCAAGATCGATACCAAGCGAAGACAGCGCGGACAGCACGTCGCGATGCTCGGTGATCTTCGCGTCCGGCCCGCCGTTGAAGGCGCAATGGAAGGCGCGCGAGCGATTGGGGCCGGTGATCAGCGGCGGGAAGACCACACACTTGTCGTGGTCGACCATGGTAAAGATCATGTCGAGGTGAATCGTCGCACGCGTCTTGGGAATCTCGACGACGATGAAATTGCTGATCGGCCCCTGCGCGGCGATGGAGCGCATCAACTGATCGATGCCGGCAACCGACGTGCGCTCGCTGTAACCGATGACCGCCAGGTCCTCGCGAATCACCAGCAGGTCACCCCCTTCGATGGTCACCTCCGAGTTGCGGTTGTCGGTGCCGTCGAAGTAGAAACCGGAGGAGTGGATATCCGGGTGGTACCGGAATACCGCCTTGAGCAGCAGGGCTTCGGCCATGCGCGCCCGGTAGGCCATCGATCCGATGATGATGCGGTCGTTGACGCACATCGTCGCGTCGCGGGTGAAGAAGGTATTGGGCAGCGGCGGAATGGCGTAGCGCGAGGGACTCAGGTACTTCTCGAGGCTGATCGCCTTCTTGGGCGTCCCCTCGACGACCTGGCGCGCCAGGTCCTCGGCCGGCAGGGCGAGCAGTTCGTCGCGCACCTCCGGCGAGTCGAACAGGTCGCACAGGGCCTGCACGAGCGCCTCGCAGACCCGTCCGTCCTCCAGCACCTCCACCAGCAGGTCGTGCAGCTCGATGGTGCGGCAGACTTTTTCGAGCACGCCCTTGAGCTGGCGGTGCTCGCCGGTGGCCAGCTCCAGGTTCAGGATGTCGTCGTAGAGCACTTCGGCCGCCGTTTGCGGCGTCATGTTCTCGATCTCCTGCCCCGGGGTGTGTACGACGACGGTCCGCAGCGGACCGATCTCGGAGTTGACGTTGATATCGATGGACATTGGGGAAAACAGCCTGCCTTTGCGGTGATTCGTTCGGGCTTGCGCCGGCAAGCCCGCTGACCCGCTCGATTATACCGGCGCGGCCGACCCCACTGTGACCTTCGGCAGTTGCAAGCCCCGCCCCGCCCTGCCAGTATTCGCCAATCTCGAGGACAGAGGGAACCCTCCATGAGCGAACGTGAGCACGTGCCGTTCCCGCGGCTGAGCCGCTACCAGATCGGATGGATACTGGCCAGCCTGCTGATTGCCGGCTGGTTGCTCTGGCTGCTCGGCCCCGTGCTGACGCCGTTTTTCATCAGCGTATTGATCGCCTACATCGTCAACCCGATCGTGGGCTGGCTCGAGGATCATCGGATGCGGCGCGATCTCGCCGTGTCGCTGGTCTTCGCAGTGGCCTTCGTGCTCATCGTGATCGTGCTGCTGATCGTCATACCCGTGCTGGTGCGGGAAGTCGCGGACTTCCTGGGCCGCCTGCCCGGCTACCTGGACGCCTTACAGAAGAACGTCCTGCCGTGGATCGAGGCGCAGCTCGGAATCGAACTCAACCTGCAGTCCTTCGACGTCGAACGCGCGCGCAATCTGATCCAGGAGTATTTTTCCAACATCGCCGGGGCGGCCGGCAACGTGCTCAGCGTCATGACCCAGTCGGGCGGCCGATTCCTGGTCTGGATCAGCTCGATGATCCTGGTGCCGCTGGTCACCTTCTACCTGCTGCGCGACTGGCGCCTGCTGATGGACACGCTCCGCGACATCCTGCCGCGCAACATCGAACCCACGGCGGTCAAACTGCTGGAGGATTGCGACGAAGCCCTGGGAGGCTTTCTGCGCGGCCAGTTGATGGTCATGGTCAGCCTGGGCCTGGTGTACGCGATCGGGCTGTGGATCGTGGGCCTGAACAACGCCATCGCCATCGGGATGATCTCCGGGCTCGTCAGTTTCGTGCCCTACCTCGGCGCGATCATCGGGGTGTTGCTGGCCGGTACCACGGCCGTGATCCAGGATTTCAGCTTCTTCTTCCTGCTTTCGGTGGGCGTCGTTTTCGTCGTCGGCCAGCTGATCGAGAGCTTCGTGCTCACGCCAAAGCTGGTCGGCGACCGCATCGGCCTGCACCCGGTACTCGTCATCTTCGCGGTGATGGCCGGCGGGCAATTGTTCGGCTTCGCAGGCGTCCTGCTCGCCCTGCCCGCAGCCGCCGCCGGGACGGTGATCGTTCGCTTCGTCTACAACAACTACAAGCTCAGCGAGGTCTACCAGGCGAACCACGCCGTGGATGACGAGCGGCCGGAAGCATCCGGGAGCGAGTCGGATGACGAGGCGCCCGAGGATCGGTGAGGCGGCGACACGACCTGAAAGCCGCGCGACGAAAAAGGCCCCGACCGCGCGTGCGGACGGGGCCCGTGATCGCCCTGGGGCGTTCGATTGAACTACTGCGTCATTGAATTACTGCGCCTGATCGCTCAGGTTGCAGCCGACCGTGTCCACCAGGCGCTCGAGGGTCCAGGTGGCTTCCGCACCGCCGTCGAGCATCGCGGTGAAGACCGCCTCGGAGCACGACAGGAACTCGATGCCGAAGGTGCCGGCTTCTTCGACGTTGGCGCTGTCGTCGCCGGCCAGGGTCGCGCCGCTGGCAGTGTAGAGCGTACCCATCGCCTCGCGGCCGTCGAACCCGCCTTCACCGGAGTCGAGCGTGAACCAGGCCTGTTCTCCGGAACCGTCGGGCGCGTAGGTGTAGACCGAACCGACGAGCTGATTGCGGGCCGGAATCGGCAGCAGGGCCAGGCCTTCCTCCGCGGCATTGGCCGAAGTCCACCAGCCGTTGACGCTGTTGTCGACCGGCGTGCGGGTCTCGAGCAGGCCGACCGGCAGGGCGAGAATGCCCAGCGGCTGGTTGATACCGTCGCCGATCGCGATGACCGTCACGTCCAGCCCGGCCGGAAGATCCACGGGAAGCGGATCGATGTAGTTGACCGTGCCGTCGTTGGAAGCGACCTTCAGGTCGTAGTTGCCGGCCGGGATCGCGAAGTAGCCGCTCTCGGCGAAGTACGGCACGCCGACCAGACCGTTGACGACATCGCCGCCGGCCGTGCGGATGGACACTTCGGTCGCTTCCGAGCTAGCGGCAAACGGGGCGGCGTGGACGACGCGGATGTTCAGGTTGCCGTCGCCCGGCGCCATCGCGTCGTCGACCAGCGGCCACAACGCCAGATCCTGCGTGCTGCCGTTGCCGGTGGCAAGGACGGTGTAGTCGACGCCGTCCGTCAGGTCCACCGAGGCCTCCATCGCAGGATCTTCCGAGCCCGCGGGGAACACCGCCAGGTCGTAGCTGCCGGCCGGAAGCTCGACGTAGTCGGTGAAGTCGCCGAAACGGAAGTCCTCGAGCAGGGTATCGCCGTTCGCCGTAACCGTCACCGCCGTTCCTTCGAGGCTGTCCGCGAAGGGCGCAGCATGAACGACTCTTACGCGGGCGTCCGCGAGTACAGTAGAAGCCGCAAAGGTCGCGGCCAGTCCAACAATCATTACGAGCTTGTTCATCGGGGGGAACCCTCTGTCTGTGAGTGCAGCTCGTTTTTACCCCCGGCCTGTCGACGCGCGGTCAAGAAACTGTCGCGAAAATGTGAAGCATATCCGAAACTTTGCAGCGCTCGCTGCAAACGCGATGGTGCGGGATGGAAATGGTGCCCGGAGCCGGGCTCGAACCGGCACGGTGTTGCCACCGAGGGATTTTAAGTCCCTTGCGTCTACCAATTTCGCCATCCGGGCATGCGCTGAATGTTAGCAGAGGCGAATACCCGGGAGCGGTCTTACAAAGTCAGGCGAGTGCCGGTAACATGCCCCGGAACCGACGACGGGAATGGCCGCCATCAGCAACGCCTTCGCCATCATCACGCTCGCCTGCATTCTGATCGCGCTGATCGCCCTGGGCATCACGGAGACACTCGTTCACCGCTGGGTGCTCCGGCGGCTCCCCGTCCGCGTCCACGTGAACGGTACGCGCGGCAAGACCAGCGTCGTTCGACTGATCGCTGCAGGGCTCCGCGCGGGCGGGAAGCGAGTCTGCTCGAAAACCACCGGCTCGTTCGCAGCAGTTACGGGGCCCGACGGTGAGGACTACCCCCTGCACCGCCCCAACCAGCCCAACATCATCGAGCAGATGCGCGTCATGCGGCGGGTTGTCGGATTTCGGCCCGATGTCCTGGTCATGGAATGCATGGCCCTGCAGCCGCACTTCCAGGCCCTGACCGAACGCCAGATGGTCCGCTCCACGCACGGCGTGATCACCAACGCCCGCGCAGACCACCTCGACGTCATGGGGCCGGGCGCGCCGGACGTCGCGCTCGCCCTGGCCGGCACGGTGCCGTACGGCGCCCACCTGTTCACGGCCGAGCGGGAATACCTCGACACCTTCCAGATGGCCGCCGAGGATCGCGGCAGCCAATTGCACGCCACCTCTGCAGAGGACGTGGCCGCCGTATCCGACGAGGAGATGGCGGCGTTTCGCTACGCCGAACACGCCGAAAACGTCGCCCTGGCCCTGAACGTCTGTCGGGCGCTGGGTGTCGAGCGGGCGGCGGCCCTGCGGGGCATGCAGCAGCTCGAACCCGAGGTGGGGGCCACCCGCGTTCAGAGCGTGGATTTCTTCGGCCGCGACATCATTTTCGTCAACGCCTTTGCCGCCAACGACCCCGATTCCACCGAGCTCATCTGGGAGAAAGTGGTCGATCACTACGGCCAGGACCGCTTCAAGTTGGCCGTGGTGAACTGCCGCTTCGACCGGCCTCAGCGCTCGCAGCAGCTCGCCGAGGTCGCGGGCCGCTGGACGCCGGCCGACCACTACGTGCTGATGGGCACGGGTACGTTGCTGTTCGCCAGGGCCGCGGTTCGGGCCGGACTGGCACCCAGCCGCATGACCGTGGCCGAGGGACTCGACCAGCACGAACTGTTCGAAACCGTGCTGGAACACACCGAAGGCGCCGCGCTGATCGTGGGCATGTGCAACGTTCACGGCGGCGGCGCCGAACTCGCCAGGCAGTTCAACAACCGGGCAACACGGAGCCAACCCCTATGATCCTGCTCAACCTGCTGGCGGTGTCGATCGGCATCGGCCTGCTCGTCACCCTGCTGCTGGTGGAGGTCTTCGGACTCGCCGCCGGCGGCCTGGTCGTGCCCGGCTACGTGGCGCTGAAACTGCTGCAGCCCTGGAGCGTGGCGATGACCCTGCTGGCCGCCTACGTGACCTATATCGCGGTGCGGACCCTGTCGAGCTTCATGGTCGTCTACGGCCGGCGGAAGACCGCGCTGATGATCCTCTTCGGCTACCTCTCCGGATCGCTGATGGACATGGCGATGGGCGGCGTTCTCAGCTTTCCGGCGCCCGAAACCGCCGGCGCACCGGGCACCGCGGGCAGCGCGATGCACTTCAGCTACTTCGAATTGAGCGTGATCGGCTACATCATCCCGGGGCTGATCGCCATCTGGTTCGAGCGGCAGGGCGTGGTCAAGACCCTGGTGGGGCTGATCGTCTCGGCCGTTCTCGTGCGCCTGATCCTGGTACTGATCATGCCCGATGTCCTGATGACCTACGAGGCGGAGCAGGCGCTCAACCGCGCCGACATCACGACGGTTCTCCAGGAGGTGTTCGAATGATGCCGCGTGGTCAGAAACTCTACTGGCGTCCGTCCGACATTCCCACGAGCGCGCTGCTTCTGCTCGCCCTGGCGGCGATTGCCGCGCTGATCGTGGTGGAGACTTTCACGCGCGAAGAGGCCTCCGACTACTACGACGAAATGCTCGACGCCTCTCGCCTGGTCCAGCAAAGCATCGAGACCCTGCGGCCCATCCGGGGCCGGATCGAGCCGATCAACCCGGACGTCGATCCGCTGCGCTCCGGGCTCATCGGCGTTGCCTCCTCGCCCATCACCAGCAACAGCGGTCACCTCGAAGCCAAGCAGGCGACGATCAACCCCAACTGGGCCGCGGTCGTCATCCGGCTGCTTGCCGAAGCCGGCGTCGAACCCGGCGATCACGTGGCGGTGGCGGTTTCCGGCTCCTTCCCCGCGCTCAACCTCTCGGTCTACGCCGCACTCGAATCCATGGACGTGACGCCCATCGCCATCGTGTCGGGATCGGCGTCGCAATGGGGCGCCAATGTGCCCGGCTTCGCCTGGATGGATATCTCGCGGGAGTTGCGCAATGCCGAGCTGATCGACATGCAGGCCCGGGCAGCCACACTGGGCGGCATCGAAGACCGGGGCATCGGCCTTAACGAGCGCGGCCTGCAGCTCATCCGCAGCGCCGCGGATCGGGCCGGCATCGAACTGATGGTTCCCGACAGCTACGATGCCGCGGTCGCCGAACGCATCCGCATCTACAACCAGGGCGCCGACGGGCAGCCGATCGCCGCGCTGGTCAACGTCGGCGGCGGAACGGCCACCACCGGCCCCGAGAGTATCGACCACTACTTCGGCAGCGGGCTCATCCGCAAGGCGCCGTCGGCCGCTTTCCGGGTGCCGTCCGTCATGGGGCACTTCCTGCAGGAAGGCGTTCCGGTCATCAACTTCTCCGGCATTCGCGGCCTGGCGACCCAGTTCGGCCTGCCCTACCCGCCCCAGCGCATGGAGAGCGTCGGCTCGGGCGGGGTCTACCGGGCCGAGTCCTATCAACGCTGGCTGGCCGCCCTGATGATCGTGCTGCTGCTCGGCCTGACGGCCCTGATCATGCGCTCGGCCAACATCGCCCTGGCCGCGGGGCAATCCGGCCGCAAGAAGGACGCCATGAAACCGAAGGTCTGAATCGGGCCGGTTTTCGTCTCCCGAACTTGACCCGCTCCCCGCCGCTCGCTAGGTTGTAACCGGGAAAGGGCTTGATTCAACAAGAACGGAGACGACAATGAATCGAATCGTGATGGCGATTCTGGCCTGCCTTTGCGCAGGCGCACTCGAGGCGAGGCAACCGGTGTCCTTCGACGAAACCGTGGAGGCGCACGCGGCCGGTGAACTGGAGGCGGCGCGAACCGCTTTCCGCCGCATGGCCGAAGCCGGCCGGGTCGAAGCCCAGTTCAACCTGGGCGCCATGCTGGCGAACGCAGAGGGAGGGCCTGCCGATGTTGTTGAAGGCGCCCTCTGGATCACACTGGCGTCCGAAGCCGGCTTCGATGCGGCCGAGCAGGCCGCTCCCATCATCTCCGAAGCGCTTGACGAGGCCGAAAGAGACGAGTTTCGACAGCGCTTGCCCGACTGGCGCAATAGCTATGCCAGGGACGAGTTGCTGGCTCGCTTCACGCCCCGATTCTGCGGAGGCTGCGAAGTGAACGACGTCAATGCCCGCGAGGCGGAACAACACCGGCTCGAAACCCTGTTGGAGGGCAAACGCCTGACCGTCGAGCGTGAAGCCCCCAGCTACCCCAGGGAGGCCGCCCGTTCGGGCGCCATGGGGGAGGTGCTGATCGGCGCCTGGCTCAACGAGGAAGGAGAGATCGAACAGCCCCATATCCAGTTCGCCGACCCGGAAGGCGTGTTCGACGAAGCCGCCCTGCGCGCCTTTTCGCGTTGGGATTTCGACTGGGTCGGCGAGCCCCCGGAAGGCGCGCCCTTCTACATCGTCCAGCAGATCAGATTCCAGCTCGACGGTGCCAAGGAAAGGGCCTTCGACAGCATGACACGGCGCCAGCTGCGAGAGGATGTCCGGAACTGGGACGAGGACGTGCTGGCCGCGTACCAGGCCGCCTGGACGCTGGATTTCATGGACGAAGAAGTCGACCCGGACAATCCGGCCGCACTGGTCGAGGTCACCTATCAGGCCGCATACGCGGGCATCATCCGGGCGCAACTCGACCTTGCCGAGCGCTTCCGTTGCGGAGATAACGTCGCACAAAGCACCCCGGCCAACCACTTCTGGCTCAAGCAGGCGGCTTTCGAGGGCGTTCCAAGGGCCCAGTTTCTCCTGTCGATCAAGGATTCCACTGATCCGGAATTCGCCGCGGCACTGCGCTCGAGCGCCGCCGAAAACGGGTTTCTACCGGCCACCCTCGCGGAAATCCGCCACCAGGTGGAGCACGGAAACGAGGTCGATCAAAGGGAGCTGGCTGCGCTGATCGACAGCCTCCCCGACCGCTGGCGCAAGCATCACGGTGACGGTGAGGTCATGCGCCGCGCCAAAGCGATAGCGGAACTGTAAGAGCCGATACGCAAAGAGCCGGCGAAACGCCGGCTCTTTGGTCTATCAAGTTCTTGGAGGCCAGGCCCGGAATCGAACCGAGGTACACGGCTTTGCAGGCCGCTGCATCACCACTCTGCCACCTGGCCGGATGCGGGTCAGATTGTACCCCAACTATCCGCCTGTTACAGCGGCGGGAGCACCCTGACGAAAAAGGCCCGGGCGCTACCCGGGCCTTCTCGGAATTTGGAGCGGGAAACCGGACTCGAACCGGCGACCCCAACCTTGGCAAGGTTGTGCTCTACCAACTGAGCTATTCCCGCGAAAGACGAGAATTTTAGCCGGACAGAATTTCCTGTCAACCCCTCTCGCCCACTTTTTCGATGATTTGCCCGTCGGCGTCGAATTTCGGGCTTTGCGCTTGCGTCTGGCTCAGAAAGTGTCAAAATAACGCGGTTTTAATACTTCGTACAGGGATTATGGCAAAAGACGAACATATCGAAATGGAAGGCAAGGTTCTCGAAACCCTGCCCAATACGATGTTCCGGGTCGAGCTCGACAACGGACACGTCATCACCGCCCACATCTCCGGGCGCATGCGCAAGCACTACATCCGCATCCTCACCGGCGACCGCGTCAAGGTCGAGATGACGCCCTACGATCTCAGCAAGGGCCGCATCACCTACCGCATGAAGTAAAGCCGCCCCCTAGTCCGCGATCGGGGCCGCCGCCGCGGAGTTGCTGCGGCAGACGAGCTCCAGGCCGCTGCCGTCCTCGCGGACGGTGACTTCGACCTCCCCGCCTTCGGCCAGGTCGCCGAACAGCAGTTCGTCGGCCAGTGGCCGCTTGATGTGGTCCTGGATGATGCGCTTCATCGGCCGCGCACCCATCTTCTCGTCGAAGCCGTGCTCGGCCAGCCAGGCGCGCGCCTCGGAACTGACCTCGATGGTCACGCCCTTGTCGGCGAGCTGGTTTTCCATTTCCATCAGGAACTTGTCGACCACCTGCAAGACCACCTCCATCGGCAGGGAGTGGAACTGGATGATCGCATCCAGGCGGTTGCGGAACTCGGGGGTGAACTGCTTGCGGATGGCCTCCATGCCGTCGGTCGTGTTGTCGGACGGCATGAAGCCGATCCCGCGGCGGCTCATCAACTCGGCGCCGGCATTGGTGGTCATCACCATGATCACGTTGCGAAAATCCGCCGTGCGGCCGTTGGCGTCGGTGAGCTTGCCGTGGTCCATGATCTGCAGCAGCAGGTTGTAGACGTCGGGGTGCGCCTTCTCGATCTCGTCGAGCAGCAGCACCGCATGCGGCGTCTGGGTGACTGCTTCGGTGAGCAAGCCGCCGCGATCGAAGCCGACGTAGCCCGGCGGCGCGCCGACCAGGCGTGAAACCGTGTGCGCCTCCATGTACTCGGACATGTCGAAGCGGATCAGTTCGATGCCCATGGTCATGGCCAGCTGGCGCGTGACCTCGGTCTTGCCCACGCCGGTCGGGCCGGCAAACAGGAAGCTGCCGATCGGACGGTCGACGTCGGCCAGGCCCGAGCGCGACATCTTGATCGCCGACGACAGGGTCGCGATCGCCTCGTCCTGCCCGAACACGACCATCTTGAGGTCGCGTTCCAGGGTCTTGAGGGCATCGCGGTCCGAACGCGAGACCTGACGCGGCGGGATGCGGGCCATCTTGGCGATCACTTCCTCGATCTCGGTCACGCCGATCCGCTCGGCACGCTCGTCTTCGGGCTTGAGCCGCTCGCGCGCGCCCGCCTCGTCGATCACGTCGATGGCCTTGTCGGGCAGGTGCCGGTCGTTGATATGACGCGCCGACAGCGTTGCCGCCGCCTCCAGGGCTTCGGGCGTGTAGCTCACGCCATGGTGCTCCTCGAAGCGGTGCTTGAGCCCGCCGAGAATCTCGATGGTCTCGCCCACCGAGGGTTCGACGATATCGATCTTCTGGAAACGGCGGGCCAGCGCCCTGTCCTTCTCGAACACGCCGCGGTATTCCTCGAAGGTGGTCGAGCCGATGCAGCGCAACTCGCCGTTGGCCAGCACCGGCTTGATCAGGTTGGAGGCGTCCATCACGCCGCCCGAGGCCGCACCGGCACCGATGATGGTGTGGATCTCGTCGATGAACAGTACCGCCTTCTCGCGCGCCTTGAGCTCGGCCAGCACCGCCTTGAGGCGCTTCTCGAAATCGCCCCGGTACTTGGTGCCGGCCAGAAGCGCGCCGAGGTCCAGCGCCCAGATCTCGGCGTCGTGCAGCACTTCCGGCACTTCCTCGCGCACGATGCGCAGCGCCAGGCCTTCGGCCAGCGCCGTCTTGCCCACGCCGGATTCGCCGACGTAGAGCGGGTTGTTCTTGCGCCGACGACACAGGATCTGGATCGTGCGCTCGACTTCCAGGGCCCGACCGATCAGCGGATCGATCTTGTCGGCCTTGGCGCGCTCGTTCAGGTTGGTCGCATAGCTGGCCAGCGCGGATTTCTCCTCTTCCGCACCGGGTTCGGCCCCTTGCGCCGCTTCCGAGCCCGCCTGCGGGCCGGTCTCGTCGGTCTTGGCGATGCCGTGCGACAGATAATTCACCACGTCCAGTCGCGCCAGGTCCTGCTTGCCCAGGAGATAGACCGCGTGCGAGTCCTTCTCGCTGAAGATCGCCACCAGCACATTGGCGCCGAGCACTTCCTTCTTCTCGGCCGACTGCACGTGATAGAGCGCGCGCTGCAACACGCGCTGAAACCCGATGGTCGGCTGCGTATCGCGCTGGTCGCCCTCCGAGAGCACGGGCACGGACTCGTCGAGCACCTGGTCGAGCTCGTGGCCGAGCAACTGGATATCGACGCCGCAGGCCAGCAGCACCTCCCGCGCCGACTCGTTGTCGAGCAGCGCGAGCAGCAGGTGCTCCACGGTCAGGAACTCGTGGCGCTTGCTGCGGGCCGTGTGGTAGGCCTGCGAAATGGAAAGTTCAAGTTCCTTGCTGAACATCTGGGCAACCTTGCGCGTGCGGCAGAACTAAATATGTCGAATCAATAAGACCCCGAAGCAGACCGATGATTCCGCGAGAAGCTTCATTCACCGGTCTCTTCCAGGGTGCACTGCAGTGGATGGTCATGTTCGCGTGCGTAGTCGTTGACCATGACCACCTTGGTCTCGGCAATCTCGTAGGTGTACACGCCCGCCACGCCGCGACCACGGGTGTGGACGTGCAGCATGATGCTCGTGGCCTTGTCCCGCGACAGGCTGAAAAAGCGCTGCAGCACCTCCACCACGAATTCCATCGGCGTGTAGTCGTCGTTGAGGATCACGACCTTGTAAAGCGGCGGCTTGCGGACCTTGGGCCTGGCCTCCTGAAGCGCCAGCCCGTCGCCCTTGCCCGGGTCGGAGTGGTGTTCGCGTTCGCTCATCGATCGAAGGGGTGGATTGCGTCTTCCATCCCATCATACTGCGGCAGCCGTGAGGGCTTTTCAAGCGCGTATCGAGCGCGAACGAGCACTGCTCCGAAAGTGCGCGCCCGGCGCTCTCCAGCGCTGGAAAAGCAGCCGCCCGGCTTCTCGAATCTCCCGCCACAGACCGGCCGCCGGAGCCTTCGCCCGCGCCGGCGCGGGCGCTGATGCAAATCGCCCACACTCGAACGCTCGACAAACCTGTTAGTTAACCACTAACATGCATTCAAGAGCCATGATCGAGATCAAGAATTTCGCATCTGGGGGGCGACGGCAAGACGGTTGATGGCTCGCAACGCCCGGGACGCCTCCGCAATCTCCCAGGCAAGTGAAATGGGTGGGTGGCAGCAACATGATCAACCTAGCGCGTATCGGGCTTGTCGCAGGCATCAGCAGCCTGCTGTCGCTGCCGCCGGCTGTGCGCGCCGATGAGACCGCCGACATCGCGCGCATCGCCGGGGCCGTCTACCTCGGGGATATTCCGACCGCGGTGGCCGACAAGTTTTCGACCTTCCAAAGCAACGGCGTTCAGGCGGTCGTCGAGTACAGTGAATCCGGACAGCGGAGCCTGGCCCGGCTCAGGTCCGGAGAGGTGGACTTCGCCCTCATGGCTCTGACGCCCTTCGTACTCGACCGCCTCGCGGACCCGGACCCCGGGCAGCCCGACGATCCGATCATTCTTGCCAGTCTTGTCCACTCCGGCGAACTGACACGGCTGCTTTTTCGAGACGACGCGGGCATCGAGCGGCCAGCGGACCTGGTCGGCAAGCGTATTGCCGTTCAATGCGGCACCAACACCGACTTCGCGCTTTGGCTGTTCATGCAATTCCACGGAATTGAGCCCGGATCCGTCCGCCGGCAGTGCGTCGATTTCGGCCGCACCGCCCAAGTCCTGCAAACGGGGCTTGTGGACGCAGCGGTCCTGCCCGACCCATGGTCGTTCGATGCACACCGTTCCGAAGCAGGCGCCTCAGCAATGTCGGCATTCGACCTGCGACGAATCTACACCGGCTCCTGGGTTCTGGTCACGACTCGGCACGTCGTCGAGGGACATCTTGCTCGCGCCAGCCGGATTCTCGCCGCCTACCTCGACGCCATCGAACTCACCGAGAATCGCCCCGACCAGGCGCTCGAGGCCTACAACGCCCGTCATTTCGTACCCGCTCCGGTCAGCCGCGAGCAGTGGGAAGCGCTCGACTTCGACGTCACACTGACCTGGGCGCTGATTTCCGCGGTCAGACAGCAGTTGGACTGGGCGCGCTCGATGGGCGCCGACGGCTCCGAGCAGCCCGTGGCCGTACTGGAGCTCATCGACCCGAGACCGCTCCGGCAACTCCAGCCCCATCGCGTTGACATTCCCGTACGGCTTAACGAGGCGCCTGCTCGATGAACTTGTCGCGCCTGTCACTGCTGAGCATCATAGGATGCATCGCGGGACTGGTCGTACTGCTGGCCGTGACCGTGATCAGCACGCAGCAGCTGAACGAGAAGCAAGCGGCCATGGGCCGAATGCTCGACTTGCGCAACCGCATTCAGGATTTCACGACTGCGAGCGCGAGCCTGCTGCTCTATCCAACCGACAGCAGCCTTCAGTCGGCCTATCGTCAGGAGTCGCAACAAATTCTCGAGGCTCTGAATCGGCTCGGAATGGAATTTCCCGCTGCCCGCAAGGCCGCCCGGCGAGTGGAACTGATCGTGGCCTCCGTCGCGTCCGGCCTGGACAGCGAAGTCGGCTCGGGGCTCTTGTCGGAAAACGCCGCGCGCAGCCGCATCGTCATGCAACAAGTGATCGACAACGGCATCGTGCTCAGCGCCGCGCTGGACAATGCACTGCGCGATCGCCGGCAGGCCATTGCCAGCGAGGCAGCGCGGATCCGCACCCTGCTGATCGCCGCCGCTCTGCTGTTCGGAGCCCTTTGTGTGATTGCCTTCGGGTTGATCCACGCCCGCATCGCCCGTCCTGCCCGCCACATTGCCGCGACGCTCGACCATATCCGAAGCGGCAACCCGCGGGCGCGCGCCGATGTTGGCGGCAACGATGAACTGTCGCGACTGGCGCACACGCTCAACCGGACCCTCGACGAACGCGACGAGGCCGACAGGCAGCTGGCCGAGCGACAGGACAAGCTGCACGACGCGCTGGCGAAACTCGCTGATACCCGAGATCGCCTGCTGCGCGCCCAATCCGTGGCCAATATCGGCAGCTGGGATCTGGATCCGACCACGCGAAAACTGACCTGGAGCGACCAGGTTTACTGGATTTTCGGATTGCGGTCCGAGGAGTTCTCCAGCACGGTCGAGTCCTTCTTCGAATCGGTCCACGCCAATGATCGGCACTGGCTCAGGGAGCACTACGCCGGTTGGCTGAAGCGAGGCGGACCGCTCGACGTCAAGCATCGCATCGTCCGCCCGGATGGCGAAGTGCGCTGGGTTCGGGAAATGGCTCGCGTCGTGCCCGATGAGCACGGACGGCCGACTTCGGCAACCGGCACGGTGCAGGACATCACCGAGCAGCACTTGCTCGATGAACGGCAACGACAGTTCCAGCAACTCATCGAGGGTTCGGAGGACTGGTACGGCATCATCGACGAGAACTACCGGTTTCTCTGGGCCAACCGCGCCTACGCAGAGAGATACGACCTCGAGCCCGAATCGCTTCCGGGCAGGATGGTGGCCGATGTGATCGGGGAGGCCTATTTCGAGCAAGTCATACGCCCGAAGATCGACCGCTGCCTCGAGGGAGAGGCCCAGCGATTCGAAACTAGACGAGACCTGCCCCATGAAACGGATCGCCACCTGCTGGTGCGCTACTACCCGATACACGTTCCGGGACGATCATCGCGTCGCGTGGGTGCTGTCATTACCGACATCACCAACATGAGAAGAGTCGAAGAGGAAGCCGCTCGCCAGGGTCAGTTGCTCGACATGGCTGGACGGGCAGCGCGGTTCGGCGCCTGGTCGGTCGAGCTGGGCGCGGACCGAATTGAATGGTCCGACACCGTTGCCGCCATCCACGGCATGCCGAGCGATCCCCCGCCCACGGTGGAGGAAGCGATGTCGTTCTACGCGCCAGAGTACCGGGGACGAATCAGGGAAGTCTTCGAGGCCTGTACACAGCGCGGTGAACCTTACGACGAAGAACTCCAGCTTATCGATGCCGGCGGCGAACGACGCTGGGTGAGAACCATCGGCGAGGCAGTACACGACGACACCGACGACATCGTGCGGGTGCAGGGTTCGTTCCAGGATATTACCGAGCAGAAAGCGCTGGAAATCGAAAGTCGCCGCCTGTCCGACCGCCTGGCCACCATGCTCGAGTCGATCACCGACGGCTTCGTGGCCTTCGACGAGCAATGGCGCTACACCTACGTCAACCCGAAGGCCGAAGCGCTGCTGGGCAAATCGGCGCAGGAATTGTTGGGCGCGACCGTCTGGTCGCAGTTCCCCGGCCTGGCGGGTACCGGATCGGAGCGTGCGCTCAAGCGGGCCATGGATGAGCGCGCTACTGCCAGCGCCGAGGAATTCTTCGAGCCGCTCGACGGCTGGTTCGACATGCGGGCCTATCCCTGGGAGGGCGGCGTCGCGGCCTACTTCCGGGACGTCACCGAAAACCACCGCATGCTGGAGCGACTTCGCGCACAGGAGGCCGCCCTGCGCAATTCGACCAAGGAGTTGAACGAGGCACTTGACACCCGACAAGTGCTGATCAACTCACTGCCGGCGCACATCGCGATGCTGGACGAAGCGGGCGTGATTGTGGACGTCAACGACCAATGGCGTCACTTCGGCGAACAGAACGCTCATGATTCGGCCGACTTCGGGGTCGGAACGAACTACGTCGAGCTGTGCGAATCGGCGAGCGGTGCCTGTTCGGACGAAGCCGAGAGCGTTGCCCGCGGCCTGAAGGACGTTCTCCGCGGCACTCGCGAGTCCTTTGCGCTGGAATATCCATGCCACTCGCCCGAGGAGCAGCGCTGGTTTCGCGTGATGTTCAATCGCCTCGCGGCAGATGAAGACGACCGAGCCGGCGCCGTGGCAATGCATATCGATATCACTGCACGCAAGCAGGCCGAACAGCAAATCAACCGCCTGGCCTATGAAGACCCACTGACCGGGGTGCTTTCGAGGAACGGCTTCGTCAGGAAACTCAACGAACGCCTAGGGAATGACGGATGGCCGAACAACGGCATCCTGGCAATGGTCGACGTCGTCAATCAGCATGACATCAACGATGCCCACGGATATGAAATGGGCGACCTGCTACTGACCGGCTTGAGCCGGCGCCTCACCAATCTCGTGGACGATCAGGGACTGGCCGGTCGTACCGGCGGCGACGAGTTCGTCGTCTACTTCCCCATGCCGGCCGATTATCATCCTGAATCGTTCCTGGAAGGTCTCGAACAATGTGTCGAGCAGCCCTTCCTTTTCAACGGTGGAAAGGTTGCCGTTGAGATAGACCTGCGCATCGGGTACACAGCGCTCGGGGATCGAAGGCGCAGCACCGATAGGCTGATCCGGGAAGCCGAATTGGCCCTCTTCGAGCAACGCAGGAGCGCTTCGACCGGCCAGTCGCGGCTCGCCTACACCAATGAGCTCAAGAAGCGAACCCGCGAACGCATAGAGCTGACCAACGAACTGCGTCGTGCCTTGGACGCCGAAGAGTTCGAGCTACACTTCCAGCCCAAGGTCAACCTTTCCGACGGCAGCATGATTTCCGCCGAAGCCCTTATCCGATGGCGGCACCCTCAGCGCGGACTACTCTCGCCGGGTGTGTTCATCCCGGTGGCCGAACAGAGTCAACTCATCGGCCCCATCGGCGACTGGGCACTGCGCGCAGCCTGCCGGCAGTTGAACGAATGGCGGCGTCACGAACTGGACGCAGTCCGCGTCGCGGTCAACGTATCACAGGTCCAGTTCATGCTCGGGGACTTTTCGGCCAAGGTTCAGGCCGCGCTCGAGGACTTCAATGTCGACCCGGACCACCTTTCGCTGGAAATCACCGAGTCCGTTTTCGAGCGACATTCCGATCGGATGCTTTCGGAAATCCGCGAGCTGCACACGCTGGGCGTACGCCTTTCCCTCGACGACTTCG
The DNA here is from genome assembly GCF_003410055.1 of Wenzhouxiangella sediminis. Taxonomy (GTDB): domain Bacteria; phylum Pseudomonadota; class Gammaproteobacteria; order Xanthomonadales; family Wenzhouxiangellaceae; genus Wenzhouxiangella; species Wenzhouxiangella sediminis. Next base: position 143,063 of record NZ_QUZK01000012.1, read on the forward strand.
GAACCGGATACTCATCGCTGCTGTACCTGCAGCGCTATCCTTTCGACGAGATCAAGATCGACCGCGGCTTCGTCGACCGCATTCTAGAAGATCGCTACAGCCGCGACATCGTGCTGGCCGTTGTCAACCTGGCGGGGGCCCTGGACGCCGAGGTCGTCGCCGAAGGCATCGAATCGAAGGAGATTGCTGCGGCCTTGCTCGAAATGGGGTGTCTCTACGGCCAGGGCTTCTATTACAGCCTGCCAATGACGTCGGAGGATTTCAGGTGGCTGCTTCATCAGAGAAGCAAACTGCCCCTGGACACTTCGAGCAAGAGATAAAGCCGCCGCTGACCGCCTGGGTGAGCTCGTCAAAGTAGCCCGTTCCGACTTCGCGCTGGTGGCGCGTAGCGGTATAGCCCTGGGATTCGGCGTCGAACTCGGCTTGCTGCAGTTCCACCTAGCCTGACATCTGACGCGCCTTGTAGCCGCGAGGCGCGCGGAATCCAGCTTCCGAAAAGCTCCGCTGGTGGGGACGAGCACGTTGCCGCACATGTGGGCGCACTTCTTGGCCTAGGCGAGCGGGTCCTCGAAGTGCACGCCGGCGGCACCCGCATCGATCATGTCCTTCATCAGCTCGTGTGCGTTAAGCACGCCGCCGAAGCCGGCCTCGGCGTCGGCCACGATGAGCGCGAACCAGTCGATGCTGCGCTTGCCTTCCGACGACTGGATCTGGTCGGCACGCCGCGGCACTTACCGGAAGGGCTGTCGCGCCGGCATCCTAAGCAACGAGTCCCTTGCCCTTCCAAACGCATCGGGCTTGATATAGACTCCGAAGAACGAGGGGGTTGGTCACTGTCAGGGACTTGCCCATGAGCAAAAGTGAATCCGCCCTCGCGCTCCCGTCGCGCCGAGCCCTTTTCAAGTCACGCCTCAATAACCGCACGCTGATGCGGCAGGTAATCGCGCGCCAGGAGTCACGGCGGAGCAGGAACCTGTCCGACGCCGCCGAGCTGCCGCCGTTTGCGGTGCGCGTGCTCACACGCATGGGCTTCGGTCCGCGCCGCACCGAGTTGGCGCCCCAGTCCGCGCCCAACCCGAATCAGGTGTTCTCCGACCAGTTCCAGCGATCGCCTCTGCTGGGCAAGGACGATGTCGCCTACTTCGAATCACTCGGCCGCAACGACGACGAGCGCCTGGAGCGTTACGTCGACGAACAGCTGTACGGCAACCTCCCCGACCCGGAGTGGGAACAGCGCAAGGCCGCCTATCCAGCCAGTTTCGACACGCTCGACGAACCCCTGTCGACCACCTACTCGGAGCGCGAGTGCCAGGGGTTCTCGAACTACGTCGTGCCCCAGCGACAGGTCGAGCGGGCCGCTTTCGCCCGTGCGTGCTACAGCCGTCGCCAGCTTCTCGAGCTGATCGTCGACTTCTGGCACAACCACTTCAACGTCTTCAGCGGCGGCGACGAGGACATCTACGTTTCCTGGGCCCACTGGGATCGCGCAGTGATCCGCGAGCACGCCTTCGGCAATTTCCACGACCTGGTCCAGGCCACGGCCAAGCACCCGGCCATGCTGCACTACCTGGACAACTACGCCAACGAGGCCGGCGGCTTCAACGAGAACTATGCCCGTGAGCTGTTCGAGTTGCATACTCTGGGCGCGATCAACTACCTGGGAAATACCTCCCCGCTTGATGCGCCGTTGCTGGCCGCCAACCCCTATTCGGGCCTGAACGATCCGCTGCTCGATGCATTGAACATCAGCGACCCGGCGCGCGATATCCAGAGCCATTACACCGACAACGATGTCTACGAAGCGGCCAAGGCCCTGACCGGTTGGCGCTACGACGACGAGGACATCCGGGACGAAAACAACGTCTGTACCAGCGGCGGCACCGGCGCGTTTTTCGTCAACGAAGCCGACCACGACAGCGGTGGGAAAGTCATCCTGTCCGGTGGATTGCAGAACATCCCGGCCGACCGCGGCGCGCTCGAGGATGGTGAAGTGGCCATCAAGCTCGCCGTCTACCATCCGGGCACGGCGCGCTACATCGCGCTGAAACTGTGCCAGCGGCTGATCGCCGACGAGCCGCCGGAAAGCGTGATCCAGGCCGCCGCGGACACCTTTTACGCCAACCGCACCGAGCCGGACCAGATCGCGCGCACCCTGCGCACGATCCTGCTGTCGGACGAATTCAAGGATCCCGCCAACTGGGGCAAGAAGATCAAGCGCCCCTTCGAGTACGCGGTCTCGGCCATGCGCGCCGCTCAGTGCGACTACACCTGGCGATTCGACGATCGCGACACGGACAATTTCCTCAGAACCTACGAAGGTACCGGACAACGCTTGTACTGGTGGCGAACGCCCGACGGCTACGCGGACGACCGTGCCGCATGGATGGGTTCGACCACGCTTGTACAGAACTGGCGTACTGTCGATTGGCTCCTCGACGAGAACGACGACAGCGACGCCGACCGCGTGATGCGCATCATCGACACGACGCTGGAGAATTTCCCGGGCAACCCGACGCCCCGGGAACTGGTCGCCTTCTGGTGCCACTGGATTCTCGGGTTTACCCCGAGTGGCGGCTGGGTCGGTGATGTCGGCACCTACTACGCTCACGAACCGACCGCACTAGGCCGGGCCTGCATGCAGTTCATCACCCAGCAGGACTTCAATGGCGAGGAGGATTCACCGCCCTTCCCCGCCGACCAGCAGATTCCGCGCGAAGAGTTGCGCAACGACGACTGGCCGAATCGGTGGCACCGACGCCTGCGGGGCATGGTCAAGCTGATCCTGTGGTCGCCCAACTTCATGCAACGCTAGAGGCCCGCCCCATGAAAAAGCGAATTCTCCGGCACCTCAACCCGAAATTCTCGCGCCGACGCTTTCTCCAGATGTCCGGTGCGGCGGCAGGCACTGCCGCCCTGGGCCTGAGCTTCGCCCAGCCGACCTTCGGCGGCTCGGCCGGCCAGAAAGTCCTGGTCTACGTCTTCCTGCGCGGTGGCATCGACGGATTGAGCCTCCTGCCGCCCATCGCCGGTGCCGATTACGGCTTCTACGTCGACGCCCGGGATCGCACGCTCGTGGATATCAACGACTCGGATGTTGCCAACCGACCCATCCCGCTCGTCAACGGGCAGGATCTCGGATTCCACCCCTACTGCCAAGGCCTGGCCGACATCTATCACGACGGCGGGCTCGCCGTGGTGCAAGCCGCCGGCCATCCGCCGAACACCTTCACTCGCAGCCACTTCGACGCCCAGGAGCAGATCGAACTGGGACAACCGCTGGTGGTGGGCGGCAGCGGCCAGTCCCTGCCGGCGTCGGGCTGGCTGACACGCTACCTCCAAACCGCCCCGGGCGTGCCGTCGGCCAACGCCGTTTTCACCGCCATGGTCTCGAACAGCACGCCGCCGGCGAGCCTCGGCGGCTGGCCGGACGTGGCCACCCTGGATTCACCCGACAGTTTCTCCCCCAACTCGGGGCATTTCGGCGATACCCACCGGGCCGTGCTCGGCTCCCTCTACAGCGGCACCGGGGAGCTGGATGTCGCCGCCGGCGCCGCACTCGACGCGGTCGACCTGATCAACAGTCTCGACCTCGACAACTACGAGCCCGGCGGCGGCGTCGAATACCCCGATAGCGGCGAGGGACGCGACCTTCGGCTCATTGCCCAGCTGATCCGCCAGAATATCGGCATCGCCACGGCGACGATCGATACGGGCGGTTGGGACACGCACAACAACCAGAACGTTTTCGGCGGCGGATTCGGGAGCAACGTCGAAGATCTCAGCGAGGCATTGACCGCCTTCTACCGTGATCTCGAGGGAGCCGGCTACATCGATGACGTGGCGGTCGTGGTGCAGAGCGAATTCGGCCGCCAGGTCAAGGAGAACGCCAACTTCGGCACCGACCACGGTCTTGGCAACCCGATGCTGGTGCTCGGCGGCGGTGTCTCGGGCGGACAGGTCTACGGCCAGACCGACGGAATCGCGCCGTCTGCGCGCGTGGGCGACAGCCTCGTGCCCAAGACGGATTTCCGCAACGTGCTCGGCGAGGTCGCTTCCGGCCTGCTCGGCAATCCCAACGTGGACGACATCTTCGCGGACACGTCCTTCACTTACCAGCCGGTCGGATTCTCGGCTTGATTTTCCGCTCGATCTGCGCCGCCGTGATCGTTGCGACGGCGCCCGCGACACGGGCGCAGAACCTGCAATGCGCCGACCTCGGCGGCGTACCGCCGATCGAGAACGTGCGATTCAACGAGGACGTGCTGCCGATCTTCGAAGAAGCGCTATTGCAGTGCACGAGCTGCCACGGCACTTCGGCCGATCTGTCGCTTGACCAGGGGAATGCCAGCCACGACGAATTGGTCTGCGCAAACACCCGGGGCAGCGTGCCCGAACCGGCGGGCAAGCGCGTCGTGCCGGGCGCACCCATGGAGAGCTGGCTCTTCCTGCGGGTGGCCTGCGACGACCCGAACGACCCCGACTTCAGGATGCCGCGCAACGAATGGACCCTCACGACCAGCGAACTGCGCATCATCCACGACTGGATCATGCAGGGTGCCCCTTCGGCCGAAGCGATCTTTGCCAGCCGTTTCGACAGCCGGGGCCATTGCCCCTGACGGCATCCCGGCGTCCGGGAGCCGTCACTCCTTCTCGGGTCAGGCGCTCTTTTTCGAATCGAACTGGTCTTCCTCGGTCGAACCCGACAGTGCGCCCAGCGAGGACTCCCCGCCGCTGATCGCCTGGGTGAGCTCGTCGAAGTAGCCCGTTCCCACCTCGCGCTGGTGGCGCGTGGCTGTGTAGCCCTGGGACTCGGCATCGAACTCGGCCTGCTGCAGCTCCACGTAGGCCGACATCTGGCGCGCCTTGTAGCCGCGGGCGAGCTGGAACATGCTGTGGTTGAGGGCATGGAAGCCGGCCAGTGTGATGAACTGGAACTTGTAGCCCATGGCACCCAGCTCGTTCTGGAACTTTGCGATCTCGGCGTCGGAAAGATTCTTCTTCCAGTTGAAGCTCGGCGAGCAGTTGTAGGCAAGCAGCTTGTCGGGATACTCGGCGCGGATGGCCTCGGCAAACTGCCTGGCCTCGCCCAGGTCGGGCTTGGAGGTCTCGCACCAGACCAGGTCGGCGTAAGGCGCGTAGGCCAGGCCGCGCGCGATCGCCTGGTCCATTCCGGCGTTCGTGCGGTAGAAGCCTTCCGAGGTGCGCTCACCGGTGATGAAGGCGTGGTCGGCCTCGTCGATATCGGAGGTCAGCAGGCCGGCGCCCATGGCATCCGTGCGGGCGATGATGATCGACGGCACGTTCTCGATGTCGGCCGCGAGGCGCGCGGAAACCAGCTTTTGAACAGCTTCGCTGGTCGGCACCAGCACCTTGCCGCCCATGTGGCCGCACTTCTTGGCCGAGGCGAGCTGGTCTTCGAAATGCACGCCGGCGGCACCCGCGTCGATCATGTCCTTCATCAGTTCGTGGGCGTTGAGCACGCCGCCGAAGCCGGCCTCGGCGTCGGCCACGATCGGCGCGAACCAGTCGATGTCGCCCTTGCCCTCCGAAGACTGGATCTGGTCGGCGCGCCGGAAGGTGTTGTTGATGCGCCGCACCACCGAGGGGACCGAGTTGGCCGGGTAAAGCGACTGGTCGGGATACATCTGGCCGGCGATGTTGGCATCGGCCGCCACCTGCCAGCCCGACAGGTAGATGGCTTTGAGCCCTGCCCTGACCTGCTGCATGGCCTGGTTGCCGGTCAGCGCGCCCAGCGCGTTGACGTAGTCATCGTCGTGCATGGCCTTCCAGAGCTTCTCCGAGCCCCTGCGGGCCAGGGTGTGCTCGATGGTCACGCTGCCGCGAAGACGAACGACCTCGTTGGCGTCGTAAGGCCTTTCCACGCCCTTCCAGCGCGGGTTTTCCAGCCAGTCGCGTTCCATCTCGATGATCGGGGTGACGTCCTTGTTCATGGTCTTGCTCCGGTTTAAGTCGATCTTTGAAGATCAGTCGAGCCGGTCGTAGCCCGGCAGCGTGAGAAATTCGACGAAGTCATCGTCGGCGGTGACCTCGTAAAGCAGTTCGGCCGCTCGCAGGAAATGACCGCTCGAGAAAGCCTCGTCGCCGAGATCGGCGCGGATCTTCTCCAGCTCCTCGCCCTGCCAGCGGCGGATCAGGTCGAGATCGATGTTCGTGCCGTCTTCCAGCACGCCGCGGGCATGCCGGGCCCACTGCCACAGCTGCGCACGAGCGATCTCGGCGGTGGCGGCGTCTTCCATCAGGTGGTTGATCGGAACGCAACCCTGCCCGGCCAGCCAGGCGCCCATGTAGCGGATGGCGACGTTGATGTTGCCCCTCACACCCGCCTCGGTGATGCTGCCCTTGCAGGGCGCCACCAACTCCTCGGCGGTAACGGAAACGTCTTCACGCAGTCGGTCGAGCTGGTTGGGCTTGTCGCCGAGCTGCTCGTCGAAGATTTCCATGGCCAGCGGGATCAGGCCCGGGTGGGCGACCCAGGTGCCGTCATGGCCATCGCCGGCCTCGCGTTCCTTGTCTTCGCGCACCTTCTGGATGGCCGCGGCGTTGGCCTTCTCGTCGCCCTTGATGGGAATCTGCGCGGCCATGCCGCCCATGGCGAAGGCGCCGCGGCGATGGCAAGTCTTGATCAGCAACTGGGAGTAGGCCTTGAGGAAGGGCACGGTCATGGTGACCTGCGCGCGGTCCGGAAGCACCTTGTCGGAATGCGCGCGTAAACGCTTGATATAGCTGAAAATATAATCCCACCGACCGCAATTCAGGCCGACGATCCGGCTCTTGAGCGCGTGCAGGATCTCGTCCATCTCGAAGACCGCGGTGATGGTCTCGATGAGGACGGTGACCTTGATCGTTCCTGGCTTGAGCTCGAGCGCGCCCTCGATGTCGGTCAGCACCCGCTCCCAGAGCTCGGCCTCGTGCCGGTTCTCCAGCTTGGGCAGGTAGAGGTAGGGGCCGCTGCCCTGGTCGATCAGGGCCTGGGCGTTGTTGTAGAGGTAGACCGCCGCGTCGAAGATGCCGCCAGGAACGGCCTTGCCGCCGATTCGCACGTGCTTCTCGTCCAGATGCCAGCCCCGCGGGCGCACGATCAGCACCGCGGGGTCCGGATTGAGCCGGTAGTGCTTGCCGTTGTCGGCCGTGAATTCGATGCTGCGACGCACGGCGTCGAACAGGTTGACCTGCCCGTCGATCATGTTTTCCCAGCTCGGCGTCGAGGAGTCCTCGAAATCGGCCATGAAGACCTTTGCGCCGGAATTCAGGGCGTTGATGATCATCTTGCGGTCGACCGGACCGGTGATCTCGACGCGCCGGTCGCGCAGGTCGCTCGGAATCGGCGCGACCTTCCAGTCGGATTCGCGGATTTCGGCCGTTTCGGCGGGAAAATGCGGGACGGCGCCCGCATCCAGGCGGGCCTGAAACTCCTGGCGCGCCGCGAGCAGGTGATCGACCCGGTCGCGATAGCGCTCGCCCAGGCGCGCCAGCAATCGGCGCAAGCCGTTGGAGAAGAGGGGTTTCGCCTCGACCGGCAGCTCCCGGGTCAGCTCGAGCCCCCCGTTGCCGGCCTGTTCGGGATCGTGATGCTGCGATTGCTTGTTCATCGACTTCCATTCCCTGGCGTATGGACAATTGAAGCCTAGGCGCTGCGCAAGTATTTGTCGAATTAAATCTTTTGATCTTTAGTATCTGTTTATGCAATACTCTCGTCGTTCCAACCGGAGCGGACTGCATTGGCCTCCTACAAGGGCAACCTGCTCAAGCACCTGCGCGCCTTTATTCAGACCGCGAGAAGCGGCAGCGTATCCGCGGCGGCTGAAAAGTTGTTTCTCAGCCAGCCTTCCGTGAGCCAGCAGATCCGGGCGCTGGAGGACGAGCTCGGTCGCCCCCTGTTCGAGCGCCACGGACCCCGCCTGCAGCTCACCCCCGCGGGCAAGGCCCTGCTGGAAATGGCCCGGCCCCTGGTCGAGCGCCTGGACGCCCTGCCCGACGAGTTTCAGCGCCGCTACGGCTCACTCGACACCGGCGAGATCCGCATCGCCGCGGGCGAATCGACCATCCTCCACCTGCTGCCCTCACTGATGATGCGCTTCCGGCGCAAGCACCCCGGCATCTTCGTGCACCTGCACAACGTCACCGGCGCCGACGGTCTGGGCATGATCCGCAACGACGACGTCGACTTCGCCGTGGGCTCGATGCTCGACGTGCCCGAGGACATCGACTACCGGCCGATCTGGCACTTCAACCCGGCCCTGATCATGAGCCGCGACCACCCGCTGGCGCGGCGGCGCGAAATCGACCTCACCGACATCAGCCCGCACGGACTGATCCTGCCGCCGAGGCGCCTGAGCACCTACCAGCTCGTCGACCTGGTCTTCCAGAAGCACGGCCTGCCCTTCCGCGTGAACCTGGAGGTCGGCGGCTGGGAGGTCATCAAGCGCTACGTCTCCCTGGGCATGGGCATCTCGATCGTGACCAGCATCTGCCTGACCGAAACCGACCGCCAGCAGCTGGCGGTGCGCGACATGAGCCGCTATTTCCCGCGCCGCAGCTACGGCGTGGTCCTGCGCCGGGGCGCCTACCTCTCGCCGCAGGCCGAGCGGTTCATCGATCTGATGAGCCCGGATCTTTTCGGGGAGTAGCCTACCGCGCTCGGGTTGAGGTGGGAGTTGCCGCGGGCGGTGCCCGAGGATCCGTCGCTCAATGAATGCCGGACCTACGGAGAGATCGGCGGACTAGTCACTCTGGCTTGCGTGACACGAACACATCCAGGCTTTCCCCCTCAATTCCCTGTTCGGGCGCATGTGGCTGCATTCGCTCGGTCATCATGCCCGATGAATTCTGGATGGTCGCAAAGAGGTCCTCCCCCCATTCAGTAACCACCAACGCACCATCCGAATTCACGGGATCGCCATGAAACTCTGGGGGCTCGAGATGGATGACGTCCCCGCGCTCCAGCCTGGCCCGGATACGGCTCGGCTGACTACCGAAATACGGAACGGTGAAAACGTGGACGCCACCCGGCTTCAGTATGCGTTCGATTTCGGAGAATCCTCGCTCAGGCTCGAAGACGTGCTCAAAGACATCCTGGCTAATCACCACATCGAACATACGATCGTTGAATGTCAACGACCGGAGGTCTTCATTTCGATAACCACCAACCATCTCCCCGGCCGCCCTATCGGGAAGATATACCGAACCCACATATCCCCGAGCTTGACGCTCAAGTCGTGCCGATACTGGACCGTAAGGAGCAAATTCGAGAATTGATCGCTGGCGCCACCCGGGCACAACCTCAGCAAGAACCGACACCAGTGCCCGCCCCCGGGCTGAGCTGATGCAGCGCGCACAGCGACAATCCTCCCGCAACCAGTCCGATAGGCGAACGAATAGCGTCATCCGCTCGCAGACAGGACACCAGCCCTTTCGTTTGGGACGGCTAACTACCGCCCAAAACTGCTTGAGCTTCAGTCGACCGAACCATCTCGTTCCATGGATGCGAGGCTGCTCAAGCATGGGTCAAATCAAATCAGAGTCGAGTCTCTCGGAACACAACTGAGACTCTCACCGAAGCCCTCCTACTGCTCGTGTCACCAATTGAAGTGATCAATGCCAGCCCCCCCTCTGCCGGTTCTGAAAACCGATTTCAGGCGGCCACAACCAGCAAGCTCCACGCTACATCATCTGCTGACAAGCGATCAATCTCAAAAAGACAGATTCCCGATTTGGCACAGTGGCAGGCTCACTGACATCCGAACGACTCCGCACAAGGCAGTCCCGAATCGCCGTTCGCCCTGCAATCTTCGAATCGCAGCCACCATTCCACGCTCTCACCCCCGTAGAATCCACACGCATCACCACCCCTCGCAAAAATCCATCCCAAACCCCATATCGAAAAACATGAGTGATCTGATCATGGTGGCCCTATCCGGCGGGGTGGATTCGTCCACCGTGGCCTGGCTGTTGAAGCAGCAGGGCGAGCCCATCGCCGGGATGTTCATGAAGAACTGGGAAGAGGAGGACACCGTCAGCGGCTGCACGGCCGAGGACGATGCCGCCGACGCCCGGCGCGTGGCCGAAATCCTGGGCATCGACTTCCACGGCCGCAACTTCGCCGCCGAATACTGGGACGACGTCTTCGAGCACTTTCTGGCCGAACTGAAGGCCGGACGCACGCCCAACCCTGACATCCTGTGCAACCGCGAGATCAAGTTTCGTACCTTCGTCGAGCACGCCCGCGACCTGGGGGCGAAGGCCATCGCGACGGGCCACTACGCGCGCCGGCGCGACAACGACGACGGCACGGTCTCGCTGCTCAAGGGTGTGGACCACAACAAGGACCAGAGCTATTTTCTCTACGCCCTGGACCAGGAACAGCTCTCGCACGCCCTCTTCCCCCTAGGCGAGCTCACCAAGCCCGAAGTCCGCGAACTGGCCGCGCGCGCCGACCTGCCGGTGGCCGCCAAGAAGGACTCGACCGGCATCTGCTTCATCGGCGAGCGCAATTTCGACCAGTTCATCGCCAATTATCTCGACGCCGAACCCGGTGAGATCCGCACCAGCGAGGGTACGGTCATCGGCACCCACCAGGGCCTGATCCACTACACCCTGGGCCAGCGCAAGGGCCTAAATATCGGGGGGCTGAAGGACTTTCCGGAAGCACCCTGGTACGTGACCTACAAGGACATCGACCACAACGTGCTCTACGCCGAGCAGCAGACCGATCACCCCACGCTGATGTCGACCGAGCTCGAGGCCGGCCAGCTCAACTGGATTCGCCGTCGCCCCGAAGCGGGCGAGCGCCTGCACGCCAAGGTGCGCTATCGCCAGCCCGACCAGACCTGCCGCGTCGAATCGATCAATGACAATGGCCTGGTGCTGAGCTTCGAGCGCCCGCAGCGCGCCGTCACCCCCGGGCAGGCGGTTGTTCTTTATGATGGGGACGAGTGCCTGGGCGGCGGCACCATCACCAAGAACAACGCGCCGCTGCCCGAGCAGCTTCTCAGAACCTTGAACAAGGAATCGGTCCAGGCATGAGAGACGCCACCATCGCCTTCGCGGGCATGCTCCAGGCCAGCGAGCTCGTTCGCCAGATCGCCACGTCGGGCACCTGCTCGGGTCAGGCCGCCCAGGCCAGCGTGGCCAGCATCTTCAATCGCGACCCGGATGCCACCGAAGACGTCTACGGCGGCATCGGCGGCGTGCGCATGGGGTTGCGCGTGATGACCGAACTGTTCAGCGCCCGCAGCAACCACGAAAGCCTGCAATCGCTCAACTACGTCCTGGGCCTGGCCAAGCTGGGCAAGCTCGTCCGCCGCGACGGCAAGCGCCTGAACGCCATCGGCGAGGAACTCGACCTGGTCGAGAAGGCCTGGCTCGATGCTTCCGAGACCCTCGACGACAGCGTCACCTCCCAGCTCGCCGACGTCTACCAGCGCCATGTCTCCACCCTGGGCTTCCGGCTGTCGGTCAGCGGAAAGCCCGAGTACCTCAAGCAGCCGGAGAAAGTCGCCTTTCTGCGCGCCCTGCTCCTGGCCGGCCTGCGCTCGGCCATCCTCTGGCACCAGGTCGGCGGACGCCAGTGGCGCCTGGTCTTTCAGCGCGGCAAGATGCTGGAACAGGCGCGCGCCCTGCTCACCGCCTGAGTCCCGGCCTGCGCCCAACCGGGGGAATCAGCCGCCGGGCGCGTGCTAAAATCAAGGGCTGGCTCCGGGGGCGTGGGCGCAGACGACCGCGCCGCCCGGTTCACCCGTTCATGACTGGAGGAGAGTCTCATGCGTGACGAGCTCGGCTGTCTCGATCACTTCAAGGCCAACGGCAAGGAAATCGGCTTCTATAGCTTGCCCAAGCTGGCGGAGAAACACGAAAACGTCAGGAGGCTGCCTTACTCGCTTCGCATCCTGCTGGAAAACTTGATGCGCTTCGAGGACGGCAGCAACATCACTGCCGACGACGTCGCCGCACTGGCCGACTGGGACCCCAAGGCCGAACCCAGCAAGGAAATCTCCTTCACGCCCGCCCGGGTGGTCCTGCAGGACTTCACCGGCGTACCGGCCATCGTCGACCTGGCCGCCATGCGCGAAGCGATGAAGGCGCTCGGCGGCAAGGCCGATCGCATCAACCCGCTCTCGCCGGCCGAACTGGTCATCGACCACTCCGTCCAGGTCGACAGCTACGGCCAGGCCGACTCGCTCGACCTCAACAACCAGATCGAATTCAAGCGCAACAAGGAACGCTATGCCTTCCTGCGCTGGGGCCAGGGCGCCTTCGACAACTTCAAGGTGGTCCCGCCCAATACCGGCATCGTCCACCAGGTCAACCTGGAGCACCTCTCGCGCGTCATTTTCGACGGCGAGATCGACGGCAAGCCGATGGCCTGGCCCGACACCCTGGTCGGCACCGACTCTCACACCACGATGATCAACGGCCTGGGCATCCTGGGCTGGGGCGTGGGCGGCATCGAGGCCGAGGCCGCCATGTTGGGCCAGCCGATCTCGATGCTGATCCCGCAGGTCATCGGCTTCAAGCTCACCGGCAAGCTGCCGGAAGGCACCACCGCCACCGACCTGGTGCTGACCATCACAGACATGCTTCGCGACAAGGGCGTGGTGGGCAAGTTCGTCGAGTTCTTCGGCGAGGGCCTGTCGCACCTGCCGCTGGCCGACCGCGCGACGATCGGCAATATGTCGCCGGAGTTCGGCTCGACCTGCGCGATCTTCCCAATCGATGAAGAAACGATTCGCTACCTGGAACTGTCGGGCCGCAGCAAGGAGCGCGTCGAACTGGTGCGTGCCTACGCCGAGGCGCAGGACCTGTGGCGCAACGACGAGGACGTCGATCCGGTCTACAGCGACGTGCTGGAACTCGACCTGGGCGACGTGGTGCCCAGCCTGGCCGGCCCGAAGCGACCGCAGGATCGCGTGCTGCTGAGCGAGGCCAAGAATACCTTCATCCGGCAGATGTCGGAACTGACCAAGAGCCGCGACGACGCCCGCAACGGCGAGCTCGACCGCTTCGCCGGCGAAGGCGGCGGAACGGCTGTGGGTGCAAGCGAGATCCCCGGCGCAGCCGAAGTCGAGTACAAGGACCAGACCTTTATCCTCAAGGACGGTGCGGTGGTCATCGCCGCCATCACGTCCTGCACCAACACGTCCAACCCCGCCGTCATGCTGGGCGCGGGCATCCTCGCCCGCAACGCCCGGGAAAAGGGCCTCAACGTCAAGCCCTGGGTCAAAACCTCGCTGGCGCCGGGCTCGAAGGTGGTCACCGACTACCTCGAGAAGTCCGGCCTTGACGACGACCTCGAAGCACTCGGCTTCTACACGGTCGGCTACGGCTGCACCACCTGCATCGGCAACTCCGGCCCGCTGCCGGAACCGATCGAGGACGCCATCAAGGAACACGAAATGGTGGCCTGCTCGGTGCTCTCGGGCAACCGCAACTTCGAGGGCCGAATCCATCCCGAAGTCAAGATGAACTACCTGGCCTCGCCGCCGCTGGTGGTGGCCTACGCGCTGGCCGGCAGAATGGATATCGACTTGCTCAACGAACCGTTGGGCGAGGATCCCGACGGCAATGAGGTCTATCTCAAGGATGTCTGGCCCGACGCCCACGAAATTCAGGACTTCATCCGGCAGAACGTCAGCTCCGAGATGTTCACCAAGAACTACAAGAGCGTGTTTGAAGGCGACGATCTCTGGAACAGCATGGACACGCCCACCGGCGAGATGTTCGAGTGGGACGAGGACTCGACCTACGTGCGCAATCCGCCGTTCTTCGAGGGCATGGGCATGGACCCCGAGCCCATCGGCGACATCACCGGCGCGCGCGTGCTGGCCAAGCTGGGCGATTCGGTCACGACCGACCACATCTCGCCGGCAGGCGCCATCAAGCCCGATTCCCCCGCCGGTCACTACCTGCAGGAGAAGGGCATTCACCCGGCCGATTTCAACTCCTACGGCTCGCGCCGCGGCAACCACGAGGTCATGATGCGCGGCACCTTCGCCAACGTGCGCATCAAGAACCAGATCGCCGAGGGCACCGAAGGCGGCTTCACCACCTACTTCCCCGACAGCGAGGTCATGCCGATCTACGACGCGGCCATGAAGTACCAGGAAGACGGTACGCCGCTGGTGGTCATCGCGGGCAAGGAGTACGGTTCGGGCTCCTCACGCGACTGGGCGGCCAAGGGCACACGCCTGCTGGGCATCAAGGCGGTGATCGCCGAAAGCTTCGAGCGCATCCACCGCTCGAACCTGATCGGCATGGGCGTGCTGCCGCTGACCTTCAAGGATGGCGAGAACGCCGAGAAGCTCGGCCTCGACGGCACCGAGACCTTCGACATCACCGGTCTGGCCGACGGCACCGAGAAGGAGGTCGAGGTCAAGGCCACGCATCCGGAAGGCAAGGAGACTTCGTTCAAGGCCAAGGTGCGCCTGGATACCCCGAAGGAAATCGAGTACTACAAGAACGGCGGGATCCTGCACTACGTACTGCGGGATATGGCGAAGGCGGCCTGAGTCGGATAGGTTTCAGGGATTCAGGGTTCAGGTTTCAGGAAACCGCCCCGCTCTCTCTGCCAACGATCGATCGCAAGAGGCCCGCCACTGGCGGGCCTTTTTCGTTGTGAGGGGGCTCTTTCGGTGGCCGCTACGGGCCGACGGTGGGGAGTTCTATCGCGCTCATACGAAATCGGAGATTTCCAAATCACGCGATAGAGCTTCCCGCCGCCGCCCCTCCGCTAAGTGCATTCTTCAGCACCGAGGAGGGTGTCGGGGCATAGGGCGAGCGATTTGGAAATCTCGGATTTCGTATGAGCTCGTCCTATGCCCCGCCACCCTCCGCTCCGACAGTCTCAATCCTCCTCCAGGTCCAGGTAGACCGGCAACTCGTGGTTGCGCCGGTGGGCGAAGATGAGCTGGGTTTCGATGTGGTCGACTTCCGGGCGCTCGGTGAAGGCCGAAAGGGCCAGTTCGCGCAGGTGGGCCGAGTCGCGGACGGCCACGTGGACCAGGTAGTCGTTGGCGCCGGCGACATGGAAGATGGTCACCACCTCGGTCACCGTCTCCAGATGCCGCTCGAAGGCTTCCACGTCCGCTCTCGCGTGACGCGCCAGGCGAACCGCCACCATCGCCTGCAGCCCGATCCCGAGCGGGTCGGGGTCGACGTCGGCGTGATAGCCGGTGAGCACCCGGGCCATGCGCAGCCGGCGCACGCGCTCCAGGCAACTCGACTGCGCCAGGCCGGCCTTGGCCGCCAGCTCCTTGTTGGAAATCCGTGCATTCTTCCGCAGGAGCCGCACAATACGCACGTCTTTTGCATCTAATTCGACATTTTTACTCATTACCGATTTCTCTTCGGTTTGAAACACTACTGTTGAATATATTCCTAGAATGGACGGCGTTTGACAACTCTGGAGCCCGAAAAATGAGCCGCTACGATCACACCCTGGGCGTGCACGCCGGACGCGAGGACCTGCGCGAACTGGGCGTCCATGCCCTCCCCGTCGACTTGTCGACCACCTACCCCCTGCAGGATCTCGGAACGGGCACGGCGAGCCTGGATGCACTCGTGGCCGGCCAGGCGGAAGCCGAGAACCCGGTCTACGCGCGGCTGCTCAACCCCACGGTGTCGCGCTTCGAGAAGGCCCTGGCCCGGCTGGAGAACGCCGAGGCTGCCGTTGGCTTCGCCTCCGGCATGGCTGCCCTGACCGCCATCGTTCTGGCCACGCAGGAGCGGGGACGCGAGATCGTCGCCGTCCGCCCGATCTACGGCACCAGCGACCACCTGCTCGAAAGCGGCCTGCTGGGAAACAAGGTGACCTGGACCACGGCCGACAAGGTGGCCGATTGCATCACCGATGAGACGGCCTTCGTGATGATCGAAACGCCGGCCAACCCGACGCTGGAGCTGGTCGACATCGCCGAGGTCGTGCGCCAGGCCGGCGACGTGCCGGTGGTGGTCGACTCGACCTTCGCCACGCCCGTCCTCCAGCAGCCCCTGGAGATGGGGGCGGCGATGGTGCTGCACAGCGCCACCAAGTTCCTGGGCGGGCACGGCGACGTGATCGCCGGCGCGGTCGCCTGCAGCGAGTCGCTGGCGGCCGGCCTGCGCCAGGTCCGCGTGGCCACAGGCGCCCTGATGCACCCCTGGGCCGCCTACCTGCTGCACCGAAGCCTGCCGACCCTGAAGCTGCGCGTCGAACGCGCCCAGCAGACGGCCCTGGACCTGGCCGATCGACTGGCCGGGCATCCCGACGTCGAGCGGGTGTTCTATCCGGGATGGCGCAATGACGGGCAGCGCGAGCTGCTCGATCGGCAGATGAGCGGCGGCGGCTGCGTGCTGGCGTTCGAGCCGAAGGGAGGCTACCGCGCCGCGTCCACGGTGATGCGTGAAGTCTCGCTGATGACGCCGGCGGTAAGCCTCGGCTCGGTGGATACCCTCATCCAGCATCCGGCCGGCCTGACCCACCGCGTGCTGTCGGAGCAGGGACGCGAATCCGGCGGCATCGGAGATGGCCTGCTGAGGGTTTCGATCGGCCTCGAAGAAGCCGACGACTTGTGGGCGGACCTGACGGCAGCGCTCAGGGCAGCCCGGCCGGCGACCACTGATCCATCATCTTGCGCTGGGCCGATTCGAGACGCGTCCCCATCAGCGCTGAAAACCGCCTGAGCAGGGCGTAGCCGAATTTCGGCTCGTCCTCGGCGCGCTTGAGGATCGCCAGGCCGTCGAAATCCAGCACCCGGGTCGGCCCCGCGGCCCGGGCGTTGAAATGCCAACGGTAAGGTTCGATCAGCCACGACCAGCCGAAGATCTTGCCCGGCCCCAGGCGCGTGACTTCCAATGTCGGTCCGGTCAGGGCCGGCACTTCCACCACCAGTTCGCCGTCCAGGACCAGGAAGAAGCGGTCGGCCGTGTCGCCGTGGCGGGCCACGAGCTGACCGTCCTCGAACCGCGTCTCGCTGGCGTGCTCGGCCAGCCAGTCGCGGTGCTCCGCGTCAAGCCCC
This sequence comes from Wenzhouxiangella sediminis, assembly GCF_003410055.1. Lineage (GTDB taxonomy): Bacteria > Pseudomonadota > Gammaproteobacteria > Xanthomonadales > Wenzhouxiangellaceae > Wenzhouxiangella > Wenzhouxiangella sediminis. The sequence continues at coordinate 160,075 of NZ_QUZK01000012.1, forward strand.
CCGAAAAAGTCCGATTTTTCAAGAAGCTCTGCAATCTCTTTTGCTTGCATGACGGCACTCCACTGGGCTGGCGACATTGTCTCTTCTCAGTCTGGCGACAACATTGCCCCGCGTCAATTCCATCGGCCTGACAGTCGTGCTAGTCTGCTACCATACGTTGCCGTATGGTCAATCAACGAGCCCACCGAACGCCGAGGAGCGCCGAATGCCGAGCTACACCGGACCCGTAGAAGACTTCCGATTCCTGATCCACGAGTGCCTGGATCTTCAGGAATGCCGCGACCTGCCATCCCTGGCGGGCGTCGACAGCGACATCATCGATGCCGTACTTGCCGAAGGCGCTCGCTTCTGCGAGTCGGTGCTGCAGCCGCTGAACGCCCCGGGCGACGAAGCCGGCTGCCGCCTGGAAGGCGACGAAGTCTTCACGCCCGAGGGCTTTCGCGATGCCTACCGAACTTATACGGAGAACGGCTGGCCCGGGCTGACGTCTTCTCCCGACTATGGCGGCCAGGGCATGCCGCATTTCCTCGGCATTGCCATGTCGGAGATGATCACGGCCGCCAACACCTCCTGGGGCATGTACCCCGCCCTGGCCCACGGCGCCTGGGAACTGATCCACCTGCACGGAAGCGATGAACAGAAGCGGACCTGGCTGCCGAAGATGATTGCCGGCGAATGGACCGGCACCATGAACCTAACCGAACCGCACTGCGGCACCGACCTCGGCCTGGTCCGCACGCGGGCCGAACGCCGCGACGACGGCAGCTATCGAATCTCCGGCACCAAGATCTGGATCTCCGCCGGCGAGCACGACCTGGCCGACAACATCGTCCACCTGGTGCTGGCGCGCACGCCGGACGCGCCCGAGGGCACCAAGGGCCTGAGCCTGTTCATCGTGCCCAAGTTCCTGGTCGACGATGGCGGTGGAATCGGCGAACGCAACGGCGTGCGCTGCGCCGGGTTGGACCACAAGATGGGCATCCGGGCCTCGGCGACCTGCGAGATGGTCTACGAAGACGCGGTCGGTTACCTCATCGGCGAGGAGAACAAGGGCCTGAACCTGATGTTCACCATGATGAACGGCGCCCGCCTGGGCACCGGCATCCAGGGCCTGGGACTGGCCTCGGTCGCCTACCAGAACGCGGTGACCTTCGCGCGCGAGCGGCTGCAGGGACGCAGCCTCGACGGCGCGAAGAATCCGGAAAAGCCCGCCGACCCGATCATCGTCCACCCCGACGTCCGGCGCATGCTGCTGACCTCGAAGGCCTTCATCGAGGGCGCGCGCGCCCTGGCCGTCCACACCGCCCTTCAGCTCGACATCGAGTACAACCATCCCGACGCCGAACGGCGCGAGCGGGCCGGTCACTGGGTCGCCCTGATGACGCCGATCATCAAGGCCTACTTCACCGACATGGGCTTCGAGGTCACCAGCCTGAGCATGCAGGTGCACGGCGGCGCCGGCTATATCGTCGACACCGGCGTCGAGCAGTACATGCGCGACGCCCGCATCGCCCGCATCTACGAGGGCACCAACGGCATCCAGGCCCTCGACCTGGTCGGGCGCAAGCTCACGGCCGCCAACGGCGAAACGGTCAAGTCCTTTTTCACCGAAGTCGAGCGGCTGCTGGGCGAATGCGCCGACGAGCCGGCCATGGCCGAGTTCACCAAACCGCTGGCCGGGGCCGCCGAACGGCTCAAGAGTACGACCGCGGCCGTCTACCAGAAGATGGCCGGCGACCCGCTCGAGGCCGGTGCCGCCTCGGTCGACTACCTCGAGCTGTTCGCCCTGACGGCCATGGCCTGGTCCTGGACCACGCAGGCCCGGGCCGCTCTACGCGCCCTCGACGCGGAGGGCGCGCGCTCGGATTTCTACCGGACCAAGCTCGACACGGCGCGATTTTTCATGGCGCGCATGCTGCCGGAAACACTGGGCCTGGAGCAGAAGATTCTGGCCGGCGGCGAAACGCTGATGGCGCTGGACGAGTCGGCGTTCTGAAGCCCCGGAAGCCGGCGGCCTGACAGGTCGCCGGCTTTCTGCCAGAATGACCCGGTTTGTTTCACGCACCCGGGAGTCCACCATGCCCTATCGGCTCGCAGTGACCGCGGCCATCGCGGCCCTTGCCGTCCTGAACCTCGCCACGGCGTCAGCCGACACCGTCCCCACGCGCCAGTTCGTCAGTCACGCCGACGTCCGGAGCATGAAGATCTCCCCCGACGGCGAGCACGTGGCCTTCACCTACGAAGAAGGCACGCAGGTCAAGCTGGCCTCGATGGCCCTCGACAGCCAGGAGATTACCGCCAGCTTCGAGTTCGGCAAGAACCAGCACGTGCTGAATTTCTGGTGGGGCAGCAATGAACGACTGGTGATGTCGGTCGGCGAGGTCACCGGCAACCTGGACAATACCGGCCGCGCCCTGCAGCTCTACGCCGCCGACCTCGACGGCCAGAAGCGCCGCGAGATCTTCGACACCGCCACCCGCGGCGCATACCGCATGCTGCATCCACTGCCCGACGACGATCGCCGCATCATGGTCGCGCGCTACCACCCGACCGACGGCGGCGAGCCGAAGGCCAACTACGTCGACATGTACGACGCGGAAATGCGCCCGGCCGGGGACCTGCCGGTCGACAACGACATCGTCGCGCTGGTCGCCGACAACGACGGCAACCTGCGCGGCGCGGCCGCCGTCGAGTGGGGCGACAGCCTCGACGAAAGACAGCTGCGCCTGCACGTGCGGCACGAAGGCGAATGGCAGCAGGTCCGGATCCAGCCCGAGCGGCCGTCACCCAACCTCGACTTCCTCGGCTTCTCCAGCGAGAACGACCAGGTCTACTTTTCCTCCAACCACGACATGGCCGAGAACGACCGGCTGGGCGTGTTCCGCTACGATTTCGACACAGAGCAGGTCGAGTTGCTCTTCCGTCACGATGACATGAACGTCGGCGGGCTGATCTACGGTCCGGACGGACAGATTCTGGGCGCCACGACGCGCTTCGGCCCGATGAATTACCACTTCTTCGACGACAAGGTCGAGGAGAACCGGCGCAGCGTGCAGATGATCAGCGGCCTCGTGCAGGCCTTTCCGGGCAACAACGTCACGATGGTTTCGAGTTCGGAAGACGGCCGGCGCGCCATCGTCTGGGTGCGCGGCGACCGGAACCCCGGGGAGTTCTACCTGCTCAACACCGAGACGATGGAGATGCGCTTTCTCGTCGCCGCCCTGCCCGAACTGCCCACCGAAGCCCTGGTGCCCATGCGGCCGGTCCGGATCGAGGCCCGCGACGGCCTCGAGCTGCACGCCCTGCTGACCCTGCCCGAGAACCGCGACGAAGATCTGCCGCTGATCGTCAACGTGCACGGCGGCCCCTTCGGCGTCGTCGATCGCTGGGGCTACAACATGGAAGCACAGCTGATGGCGCACCACGGTTACGCCACGCTGCAGGTCAACTACCGCGGCTCGGGCGGGCGCGGCGATGATTTCGAGCGCGCCGGCTGGAAGGAATGGGGCGGCAAGATGCAGGACGACGTCACCGACGCCACGCGCTGGGCGATCGAGCAAGGCATCGCCGACCCGGGGCGCATCTGCATCTACGGCGGCAGCTATGGCGGCTACGCCTCGCTGATGGGCGTCATCAAGGAACCCGATCTCTACCAGTGCGCGGTCGGCTACGTGGGCGTGTACGACCTGCCCTGGTTCCGCAGCGGCGACGGCAACGACTTCTCCAGCCAGCGCGGCTACGGCCGCGACGCCCGCGCCAACTTCGAGCGCTTCATGTCCACCGCCGTGGGCGACGACATGGAAAAGCTGCAGGCCAATTCGCCGGTGCACAACGTCGACCGGATCCAGGCCGACCTCTACCTGGTGCACGGCGGCAGCGACGTGCGCGTGGTCATCGGTCATCTCGAGCGGCTGCGCAAGGCGCTCGACGAGGCCGGCAAGGACTATGAGTGGATGGTCAAGGAAGAGGAAGGCCACGGTTTCTATGACGTGGACAACCGGGTCGACCTCTACGACAGCATGCTCGAGTTCTTCGACGAGCATATCGGAGAGCAGGCGCAAGCCGAGGACTGATCGAGGGAGAACAAGCCGATGTCGAAAACGTTGCGGATGCCGCACACGCTGGTGCTGATGTTCATCATGATGATCGTCGCGCTGGTGCTGACCTGGGTGCTGCCGGCCGGCAGTTTCGAGACGATCACCAACGATCACGGCCGCGAAGTCGTGCAGCCCGGCACCTATGCCACGGTGGACGATGCGCAGACGCTGCCGCCCTGGCACCTGTTCACGGCCGTGCCGCGCGCGATGGCCGACGTTCAGGGGATCATCTTCTTCGTGCTGCTGATCGGCGGCTCGCTCGCCGTGATCCGCAAGACCGGCGCCATAGAGGCGTTCCTGGGCACGGTGATCCAGCGCTTCGGCGACAACGCCTTCGGATTGATCGCGTTCGGGGTCTTCCTTTTTGCCGCCGCCTCGGCCACGCTCGGGATGGCCGAGGAATACATTCCCCTGGCCGCGATCCTGATATCACTCTGCGTAGCCATGCGCATGGACACGGTCGCGGCCATCGGCATCATGGTCGTGGGCTACTGCGTCGGTTACGGCGCGGCGGTGCTCAACCCGTTCACGCTGTTCATCGCCCAGGATATCGCCGAGCTACAGCCCGGGTCGGGCTTCATGTTCCGATCGATCATCTTCTGGCCGTTCCTGGCCGTGGGCATTCACCATGTCTGGTCCTATGCCCGCAAGGTCCAGCGCGATCCTGAAGCCAGCCTGGTCCACGGCGTGGCCTCGGCGCAGCCGCCGCAGGAATCCGAGCTGCCGGAAATGACCGGCAAGCGAAAGGCCATCCTGGGCGTCACCGGCCTGGCGCTGGCGGTTCTTGTCTACGGCATCGTCGAACACGGCTGGTACCTGGTGGAGCTCGGCGCGATGTTCATCGCCCTGGCGATTGTCGTGGCCCTGATCGACCGGATGTCTTTCGACGACCTGGCGAAGAACTTCTCCTTCGGCGCCTCGGAACTGGCCGGGACGGCCATCCTCATCGGTTTCGCCAAGTCGATCGCCCTGATCCTGGAAGACGGCCAGGTCCTGCACACCATCGTCAATGCCATGGCCAGCCCCCTCATCGACCTGCCCGCCGAGCTGTCGGCGGTGGGGATGCTGGGCATCCAGAGCGTGATGAACATCTTCGTGTCTTCGGGCAGCGGCCAGGCCTACCTCACCATGCCCCTGATGGCGCCCATCGGCGACCTGGTGGGCATCACGCGACAGGTATCGGTGCTGGCCTACCAGTTCGGCGATGGCTTCATGAACATGATCGTGCCGACCAACCCCGTGCTGATGGGCATTCTGGGCCTGGCGGGGATTCCCTACGACCGCTGGTTCCGTTTCGTCTTCCCGCTGATCCTCAAGCTGCTGGCGCTTGCCGCGGTCTTCATGGTGGTGGCCGTACAGATCGGGTATTCGTAGGTCCGGGGTCGCATCCCCGACGGACGCGGGCGATAGCAACGCCCGGCGTCAGTCGACGTAAAGGGAGCTCACGGATTCGCCTTCCGCCATGCGCCGGATGGTCTCGGCGAGCATCTGGGCGACGGAGAGTTGGCGGATGCGGCCCGTGTCCTTCGCCGCCTGGCTCAGGGGGATGGTGTCGGTGACCACAATCTCGTCGATGCGCGAGCCGTTGATGTTGTCGATGGCCTTGCCCGAGAGCACGGGATGGACACAGTAGGCCACGACTTTCTTCGCGCCCTTGTCCTTGAGGGCGCCGGCGGCCGAGCACAACGTGCCGGCCGTGTCGATCATGTCGTCGACGAGCACACAGATCTTGCCGTCGACGTCGCCGATGAGGTTCATCACGGTCGCTTCGTTGGCCCGCGGCCGGCGCTTGTCGATGATGGCCAGCTCGCAGTCCAGCCGCTTGGCGATCGCGCGCGCGCGCACCACCCCGCCCACGTCGGGCGAGACGACGATAATCTCGTCGGAGGTGTAGTGCTTCCAGATGTCGGCCAGGGTCAGCGGCGAGGCGTAGACGTTGTCGACCGGCACGTCGAAGAAACCCTGGATCTGGTCGGCGTGCAGGTCGACGGTGACGACCCGGTCGGTGCCGGCCGTGGAGATCATCCGGGCTGCGACCTTGGCCGTGATCGGCACGCGCGACGAGCGCGGACGGCGGTCCTGGCGGGCATAGCCGAAATAGGGAATGATGGAAGTCACACGGTAGGCCGAAGCCCTTTTGAGGGCGTCGATCATCACCAGCAATTCCATGAAATTCTCTGCCGTGGGCTGACAGGTGGGCTGGACCAGGTAGACGTCGCGACCGCGAACGTTTTCCATGATCTCGACCATGGTCTCGCCGTCGCTGAAGCGACCGACGTTGGCACGGCCCATGGGCACACCCAGATTTTCGGCGATGGCCTGGGCGAGTTCCGGGTTCGCGTTCCCGGCAAATACCATCAGCGAGGGATGACTCAAGAAAACACCCTAATTGTGGCTGGAGCTGGAATAAATGGCAGGGACGGCAGGACTCGAACCTGCGAATGCGGGGATCAAAACCCCGTGCCTTAACCAGCTTGGCGACGTCCCTGCAAGGCGAAACCGTTCTAGCCGGCGACCGGGTCGGCGCCACCGGTCGCGATGGCGGGCATTATAACGATTTTTTACCGTGCTTCGACCCCGAAACGCCAATCGGCGATAACGATGCGAACGGTGTAACGATCCGAACGAGCCTCCAGGCGCGCCGGCAACAGGCGTCCCTCCACGCGGTCGAAATGCTTGTACTCCAGCGCCCACAGCGGATCGGTAACGCCCGCCAGCGTGCCGTCACCGGCGAATCGAAGCTCACCCCCTTCCGGTGGCACGAGGCCTCTGATCCACCAGGAAAGAGCATGGACCGGAATCGGCCAGCCGACGGCCTCCTCGACCAGGGGATCGGGATTCGTGCCGGCCAACCGGCCAACCTCGCTGCCCTGCAGGACCGCGCGGCCGGGCGAGAACCTCAGTCGCCACTGCTGGCCGCCCGCCGAGGTGCGCAGGTGAATGTGGTGTTCGTCGCCCTCGGCCCGCCAGGTGAATCCCAGCGAACCGCCGCGCTCGCCGTCGTGAAGTCCGACGCGGCCGGAAATGGACCACTGCGCGTGTTCCTCGAACCAGGCTTCGCGTTCGCTCAGCCAGGCACCTGCCGGACGCTGTTCGCGGGTGGCGCAGGCTGCCAGGATCAGCACGACGAGAAATGCCAGCGCAATCCGGGCAGGCGCGGTGATGCGTTCGCTCACGGCAACCGGCCCAGACGTTCCAGCGTCTCCCGCAGATACTCGTCTTCGGGGTAGTCGCTGATCGCCCGAGCGGCCAGCTCGCCGGCCTCCTCGTTGCGTCCGATATGATCGAGCACCTCAATCAGGTGCGCCATGATCTCGGGATTCTCGTCGCCCTCGAGCGCACGTCGAAGGTAGTCGACGGCTTCCTCGCCGCGACCCAGGCGATAGAGCACCCAGCCCATGGAATCGAGCGTTGCCGGATCGTCGGGATCGAGCTCCAGCGCGCGCTGGATGAGCCGGTAGGCCTCCTGGTGACGATCGGTCTGGTCGGTCAGCGTGTAGCCCAGGGCATTGAGCGCCATGGCGTTGCCGCCTTCCATCTGGATGATACGGCGCAGGTCCTGCTCGGCAAGGTCGACATTGCCGGCGGACGCCGCGCTGAGCGCGCGCGCGTAGAGCAGGTCCGTGCTGCCGGGATTGTCGGCAAGCGGCTTGGCCAGAAGGGACACGGCTTCGGCCGGCCGACCGTTGCTGCGAAGCATTTCGGCCTCGATCAGCCAGGTATCGAGCGCCAGCCCTTCCTCGTCGTCCTCACGCAGCTCGGCCAGCAGGGAACGCCCGTCGCTTATCCGTCCGAGGCGTCCCAGTATCACCGCGCGCCGGAGCTTCGCCTCCTGCAGGCGAGCCGGATCGTCGACGAGTTCGTAGAACTCCAGCGCCGCCTCGTCGCGCCCGACCAGTTCGGCCAACTGGGCGACCAGGAACACGTGGCCATCACGCCGGTTCGGTTCAGGCAGCTCACGCATCCGCTGCCAGACGGCCTCGGCCTCCGCTTCGCGATCAAGCTGAACGAGGTAAATGCCGAGCGTGTAGAGGGTCTCGCTGTCGGCCGGCAAGGAGCGAAGCAGTTCGATCGATTCCTCGTCGCGATCGAGCTGACGCAGGACCTCGGCCTCGGAAAGGGCCAGGGACACATCATCGGCACTGTCCTCACGCGCCTGACGATACAGGGACAGGGCGCGCTCCAGGTCGTCGCTGTCAGCGGCCAGCTGGGCCGCCCAGATCAGATGATCGACTTGCCCGCTGGTGTTCGCGGCCTGGAGGGCGCGTTCGAGCGACCGCGCCCGGTCGCCCTGGCGCCACAGAAGGATGCTCTCGGCATGAGCGACTTCACCCGCCGGCGCTGCCTCGCCCCGCTGTTCAACCAGTTGCTCGAAGACCGCGCGCGCGGTTTCGTCGTCGCGGGTGGCTGCCAGCAGCATGGCGGCACGGCGCCACCAGCGCGGCGAATCAGCGGAGGCCTCGCGATCGAGCCAGGACGTGATGGCATCGACAGCCTGTTCGGTCTGGGCCAGGTTGACCCGGGCTATAATGCGCACGTGGTGGGCCGAGTCGGCATCTTCGTCCAGTTCAATCCAGCGCTCGGCAGCGGTGATCGCTGCCGGCCAGTTCTCGAGCTGCCCGGCCAGGCGAGTGACCATGCGGGCGATCTCGGGGTCGCTGGACTTATTGGCCGCGGCCAGGTATTCCTCCAGCGCCGACTCGTACTCGCCCACGTCGACGAGCCTTTCGGCGGTGGCAATATGGAGCATCGCCTCCGATTGCCCCTGCCCGGTTTCTGCCCGGCCTTCTTCCCCCTCACCTTGACCGGTGGTGGCGCAGGCCCCGAGCATCAGGCACAGACCGCCGACAGCCAGCGCGCGCTTGATCTGCCGGGCTGCGGGTAGGAAAATTACACGTTTGTCCATCAACTGGTCCTGAATGTCGCTATTCACCCTGGGAATCAGCCACCAGACCGCACCGATCAGCATTCGCGAGCGGCTGGCATTCGCGGCTGAGACATTGCCGGAGGCGCTCTCCTCGTTGTCGGCGATTCCCGGCGTGGAAGGCTGCAGCATCTTGAGCACCTGCAACCGCACGGAGCTGTACGTTTCGTCGGAACAGGCTATCACGCGCAGCATAATGGATTGGTTGCACGAGTGGCACGGTCTCGCTCCCGGTCACTTTCGGGAGCACGTATACCAGCTCGAGCACGGCGCCTGCACCTACCACCTCATCAAGGTCATCTCCGGGATGGACTCGATGATCATCGGCGAACCCCAGGTCGCCGGTCAGGCCAAGCAGGCCTGGCAACAGGCCCAGGCCGCCAACACCCTCGACAGCCGGCTCGATCGCATGTTCCAGCACGCGTTCGCGGCGGCCAAGCGGGTTCGCAGCGAGACCGGCATCGGCCGCGACCCGGTCACCCTGCCCTTCGCCGCCCTGCGGCTGGCACGGCAGATCTTCGGCGGGCTCGATTCCCTGCGCGTGCTGCTCATCGGCGCCGGCGAGATGATCGAAGACTGCGCGACGCATTTCCACGCCAGCGGCATGAACACGCTGACCATCGCCAACCGCAGCGCCGAGCGCGCCGGTCGGCTGGCCGAACGTTTCAACGCGCGATCGGCCACGCTCGACACCCTGCCGGAGCTTCTCGGCGAAAGCGATCTGGTCATCGCCTGCACGGCCAGCCCGTCGGCGATCATCGATCGGCAGATGATCCGGGACGCGCTGAAAACCCGACGCCGGCAGCCGATGTTCGCGCTTGACCTGTCGGTTCCGCGCAACATCAGTGCCGACGCCGGCAATCTCGACGACCTGTACCTCTACACCATCGACGATCTTCGCGCGATCGTGGAATCGGCCCAGCAGCAGCGACAGGAAGCGCTGCAGCAGGCCAATGCCATCGTCGAGTCGGAGGTGGCCACTTTCGAGCGATGGCTGCGGCTGCAGTCGACTTCGAGCACACTGAAGTCCCTGCGTCAGCAAGCGCAGGGCGAGCGCGACCGACTCCTCGAGCGGGCGCGCCAGGAACTCGAGCGCGGCGCCGATCCCGAAGACGTCATGCGCCGGCTTTCGCACCGCCTGGTCAATCGCCTGCTGCATGGTCCCAGCATCCGGATCAGGCAGGCCGCAGAAGCGGGCGACGAAGAGCTCCTGGCCGCCGCACGCTTCTATTTCACGGACGAGAATTCATGAACGAGGGAATGCGCCAGCGACTCGCGGAGGCTCGGGAACGCTTCGAGGAACTCGAGCAACTCCTCGCCAGTCCCGAAGTGATCGGCGATCGAAACCAGTTCCAGCAGTTGTCGAAGGAATACGCCGAACTCGAACCGGTTATCGGCGTGTGGCGCAGGTTTCGCGACAACGAAGCGGCAATCAGAGAAGCTGGCGAACTGCTCCGGGCCGACGACCCCGAGATGCGCCAGATGGCCCGCGACGAACTCGACTCGCTCGAAGCCGAAACAGAGTCGCTCGAACAACGGCTGCAGAAACTGCTGCTGCCCCGCGATCCCAACGACGAGCGCAGCATCTTCCTCGAGATCCGCGCCGGCACGGGCGGTCAGGAAGCGGGCATCTTCGCCGGTGACCTGCTGCGCATGTACACGCGCTATGCAGAACGTCGCGGCTGGAAGGTCGAAATCATGTCGGCCCACGAGAGCGAGGCCGGCGGCTTTCGCGAGGTCATCGCGCGCGTCATCGGGCAGGGCGCATGGTCACGACTCAAGTTCGAGTCCGGCGTTCATCGCGTCCAGCGTGTTCCCGAAACCGAGTCCCAGGGACGAATCCACACGTCGGCCTGCACGGTCGCTATCCTGCCCGAGGTCGACGACGTGGAATCCGTCAACGTCGACCCGAACGACCTGCGCGTGGACACCTTCCGCTCGTCAGGCGCCGGCGGCCAGCACGTCAACACCACCGATTCGGCCATCCGCATCACCCACCTGCCCACCGGCATCGTGGTCGAGTGCCAGGACGAGCGATCGCAACACAAGAACCGGGCGCGCGCCATGAGCCTGCTCAACGCCCGCCTGCTCGAAGCGCAGGTGCAGCAGCAAAGGGACGAGCGCGCCGCCGAGCGCAAGCTGCAGGTTGGATCCGGCGACCGCTCCGAACGCATTCGCACCTATAACTTTCCGCAAGGCCGCGTCACCGACCACCGAATCGGCCTGACCCTGTATGATCTGGACAAGATCATCGACGGAGAGCTCGATGCCGTCATCGAACCCCTGGTGGAAACGCATCAGGCCGAGCTGCTGGCAGAGTTGACGGCTCACGCTCACTGACCCCCATGCACCAGGCCGAGCTGACGATCGAAACCCGGGGCCGCGACACACTCGACATCACCGGGCGAATCTCACGCGAGGTGACGGCGAGCGGCGTCGAGACCGGGCTCTGCCACATCTTTCTCAAACACACCTCCGCTTCGCTTCTGATCAACGAGAACGCCGATGCCGACGTGCAGCGCGATCTTGAAACCTTCTTCGCCGACCTGGTGCCCGACGGCGACCCGCGCTTCCGCCACCGGGCCGAAGGCGCCGACGACATGGCCGCCCATGTGCGGCTGGCCCTGACGCACTCGGACCTGACCGTTCCCGTCAGCAACGGCCGGCTGGCGCTGGGCACATGGCAAGGCATCTTTCTCTGGGAACACCGCTACGAGCCGCATCACCGCCACATCGTGGTCACGATCCGATAGCTAGAATTCGGGGGTGACCGATCGGGTCAGGAGTAAAAGGCGCTGATAGATTCATTACCCATACGCTATATTAGCGCTATATAATATTATCGCCACAATTCGGAAAAGGAGCGGACGATCATGGAGCTGGACCCCCTACTGCTGTCGAGAATCCAGTTCGCCTTCGTGGTGTCATTCCACGCCATTTTCCCCGTCTTCACGATCGGGCTGGCCTCCTACATCGCGGTTCTCGAAGGCCTGTTCTATCGCACCGGTCGTCCGGTCTACCTGCGTCTTTCGCAGTTCTGGACGAAAGTATTCGCCCTCGTGTTCGGAATGGGCGTGGTTTCGGGCATCGTCATGTCCTTCCAGTTCGGCACGAACTGGAGCGTTTTCTCCTACCAGGCGGCGAACTTCTTCGGCCCGGTGCTCAGCTACGAGGTCGTGACCGCCTTCTTTCTGGAAGCCACCTTCCTGGGCGTGCTGCTGTTCGGGCGCAACAAGGTCCCGCCGGGCGCCCACCTGTTCGCGGCCTGCATGGTGGCCGTCGGCACCTTTATCTCGAGTTTCTGGATCCTGGCGGCCAACAGCTGGATGCAGACGCCGGCCGGCATCGAAATGGTCGACGGTGCCGTGAAGATCACCTCCTGGGGCGAAGCCATCTTCAATTCCTCTCTGCCCTACCGCTTCGCCCATATGGGACTGGCTTCGTTCATCACCGGCGGTTTCGTGGTCGCGGGCGTGAGCGCGTGGTATCTCCTGCGGGGTCGTCACCGCAACAGCAGCCTCACGGCCCTGAAGATGAGCCTGCTGATGCTGGCCGTCGCGACCCCGCTCCAGCTTGTCGTCGGCGACCTGCACGGCCTCAATACGCTCGAGGAACAGCCGATCAAGGTCGCAGCGATGGAGGGGCACTGGGAAACCAAGCAGGGCGCGCCCTTGATCCTGTTCGCCATTCCGGATTCAGACGCCGAGAAGAACCACTTCGAAATCGGCATTCCCTACCTGGGCAGCCTGATCCTCACCCACAGCCTCGACGGCGAAGTGCAGGGGCTCAAGTCGGTCCCGCCCGAAGACCGCCCACCCGTGGGAATCGTTTTCTGGAGCTTTCGCTTGATGGTCGGGCTCGGCGTGATCTTCATCGCGGTGGCGCTGCTGGGCGCCGTTCAGGTGCTTCGCGGAAGGCTGGAACACTCGTCCCGCCTGCTGCGCATCATTTCGTGGATGATCCCCCTGCCCTTCGTGGCCGTTCTTGCCGGCTGGTTCGTGACCGAGATCGGGCGGCAGCCCTGGATCATCTACGGGATCATGCGCGCCAGCGAGGCCGTCACGCCTTCGCTCAGCGGCTGGATGGTGCTGGCCACCCTGATCGGCTACGTCACCGTCTACGCGATCGTCTTCACGGCCGGCATCACGTATCTCCGTCGGGTCATCCTGGCCGGACCGGCTCCCGAGCCGGACGAGGGCGAAACCGGATCGGCGCACGCCAAGCGACCGTGGTCGGTCGTCCGCGACGACAACGACGAACCGCTGGCCGAAGGAAGGAGTTGACACCATGGAACTGTTCGACCTGACACTGATCTGGATCGTCATCATCGGAATCGGCGTGTTCATGTACGTCCTGATGGACGGTTTCGACCTGGGCGTGGGCATCCTCTTTCCCTTCGCGCCCAGCGACCAGGCCCGCGACGACCTGATGAACTCCGTCGCCCCGGTCTGGGACGGCAACGAGACCTGGCTGATCCTTGGCGGGGCCGGCCTGCTGGCGGCCTTTCCGCTGGTCTATGCGGTCTTCCTGCCGGCGCTCTACATCGGCGTGTTCCTGCTGCTGGCCGGACTCATCTTTCGCGGCGTGGCCTTCGAGTTCCGCTTCAAGGCCCGCAACTCCCGACACTGGTGGGACCGGTCCTTCGCGATCGGATCGACCGTCGCCGCCTTTGCACAGGGTGCGGTGGTCGGGGCCTACATCCAGGGCTTCGAAGTCGAAGGCTTTTCCTATGTCGGCGGCGCCTTCAACTGGTTGACGCCGTTCACCGTCATGACCGGTCTCGGCGTGGTCGCCGGCTACGCCCTCCTGGGCGTGACCTGGGCCATTCTCAAGACCGAGGGCGAGACGCGCGACTGGGCCTATCGCATGGCGCCGCGGCTGCTGGCCGTCGTGATGGGCTTCTTCATCCTCGTGAGCATCTGGACGCCGCTGGCCAGCGAACACGTCAGCGAACGCTGGTTCGGGCAGGTCTCCGCGCTGTGGTCCTTCCCGGTCCTGACTGTGATCGTGGCCGCCTGGGTCCTCGCCAAGCTGCGGCAGCGTCGGGACGGCCTGCCATTCGTCGGCTCCATGATCCTATTCGCCCTGTTCTACTTCGGGCTGCTGGCCTCGATGTGGCCCTACGCGGTGCCGCCCGAGCACACCTTCTGGGACGCCGCATCCGACCCCGGCAGCCAGCTGTTCCTGCTCCTGGGCGTGCTCTTCCTGCTGCCCATCATCATCGGCTACACGGCCTGGTCGTACTGGGTTTTCCGGGGCAAAATCCGCTCCGGCGAAGGGTACGGGCACTGATCGGCAAGGAGCCAGGACGTCGCTTCCGGGGTGCAGTCTGAAGAGCGCTGGCTAAGCGCGCGCGAACCCCGCGGCTTTCGCGCTGTACTGGTCGGGCTCACGCTGGCCCAGGCCGCGCTGATCATCGGGCAGGCCTGGCTGCTGTCGAGCGTGATCGGCGCGGTGCTGGCCGAAGGCCGGTCGCTCGGCGGCATGGCGCCCGCTCTGGTCGGCCTGCTGGCCGTGCTCCTGGGCCGCGCGGCCCTCGATTCCGCGCGAAGCTGGTATGCCTCCGGCGTCTCCGTTCGTGTTCGGGCCGACCTGCGCCCCCGCCTGTTCCGGCAAATCGCCCGGGCGGGCCCGGGCTATGCATCCGGTGCGGGGGCCGGTGCCCTCACGACCACGCTGATCGAGCAGGTCGACCTGCTGGAAAAATGGTACGGCCGATTCCTTCCGCAGCGAATCGCTGCTTCCGTGACCATCCCCGTGCTGCTGCTCGCGGTATTATGGCAGGACTGGCTGGCCGGTCTGTTCCTGGCGCTGGCCGCGCCGCTCATCCCCTTGTTCATGGTCCTGGTCGGCTGGGGCGCGGAGCAGGCCAGCCGCGAGCAGCAGCATGAACTGGTGCGCCTGGGCGGCGTCTTCCTGGACCGGCTGCGCGGCCTCGACACGATTCGCCGATTCGGCAGCGAAGAGCATGAGCTGAACCGCCTGGGGCAGCTGATCGAACGATTCCGTGAGCGAACCTTCGCGGTGCTCAAGATCGCTTTCCTGTCGAGCGCCGTACTCGAGTTCTTCAGCGCCGTGGCGATTGCCGCCGTCGCGATCTACGTCGGCCTCGGCCTGCTCGAATACATCCAGTTCGGGCCGGCATCATCGCTGACGCTGCAAAGCGGGCTTTTCGTACTGCTGCTCGCTCCCGAGTTCTTTCTTCCGTTGCGGCAGCTCTCCCAGGCCTGGCACGACCGGGCGGACTCGCTGGCGGCCGCCGACGGAATCCTAAAAGTTCTCGAAACCCCGCCGGCCCGCCCGGAACCCGAACGACCCGTGCGCATCGAGCCGGAACGGGCCTGCCGTGTCGAAGCCCGAAACCTGACCCTGTCACGTGCCGGCCGCGGCACCGTGCTCGATCGAGTCGCTTTTCGCGCCGAACCCGGAGAGCGCCTGTTGATCCGCGGGCCCAGCGGCGGCGGGAAGTCCACCCTGCTCGACCTGGTCGGCGGATTCCTGGCGCCGGATTCCGGCACCATCCGCATCGACGGGATCGACCTCGATCGGATCGATTCCGGATCCATGACGATGCTTCGCGGCTGGATGGGACAACAAGGCGGCCTTTTCGAGGGCACGCTGGCCGACAACCTTCGCCTCGCGGCGCCGGATGCCAGCGAGGCCGCCCTGGCGTCCGCGCTGTCGGCCGCCGGCCTGCAGGACTGGACGAACGGCCTCCCGCATGGCCTGCATACGCCCATCCGGTCTTCCGGCGAAGGCATCTCCGGCGGCCAGGCCCGCCGCATCCTCCTGGCCCGCGCCCTGTTGCGGCCCAGGCCCCTGCTGCTACTCGACGAGCCCACCGCCAGCCTGGATGCCGAAACGGCCGCAAAACTCTGGGAGACACTCGCCGACCTCGCCCGGGACGGCGGGCCGACCATGGTCTGCGCCAGTCACGATCCGGCCGCCAGCGAATGGGCGGACCGTACGCTGGAACTCGCGGGCGGGCGCCTGACGGAGATCACACCGTGAAGCCGCAACGACTGGTGGCACGGGCCTGGCGGCGTCAGTGGCGATGGCTGGCACTGGGTGTCGGCCTGATGCTCGCCTCCGCCACCGCGGCGCTGGTCCTCCTGGGCCTGTCGGGCTGGTTGATCACCGCCAGCGCGCTGACCGGGCTGGGCGTGATCGCCGCGCTCGATATCTTCACGCCGGGCGGCGGCATCCGGCTGGCCGCCGTCACGCGAACGCTGGCCCGCTACGGTGAGAGACTGGCGACCCACCGCGCCACGCTCGCCCTCCTGGCCACCCTGCGCCTGGAACTGATGCGACGCCTGCTGCGCCTCGACGAGGTCCAGCTTCGGCGAATGCAGCGCGGCGACACGCTCAACCGGCTCACCCGTGACGTCGACGCCCTCGATCACCTCTACGCAGGGGTGGTCGGTCCGCTGCTCACCGCCTCGGTGACCACACTCGGAACCGCCGCGGCCTTCCTCGTCCTGGCCTCCCCCCAGGCGGCGCTGGTCATGATGGCACTGGGGCTGGGGGCGACAGCCGTCACGATGCTCGCGGGGCGTGCCGGCCGGGCGCCGGGCCGCGCGCTGTCGCTGGGCGAACCCGAGCTCCGTCGTCGCTGCACCGAAAGCCTGGAAGGACTCAAGTCCCTGCTGGCCGAGGGCCGCTCCGGCGATTTCGAAGACCGGATCGGGCGCCTCTCGGCCGCGCGCCTGGCGCAGCAGCGCCGTCTCGACCGGATCGACGCCGTTGGGCGGGGCCTGATCAACGCCGCGGGCTTCACGGCCGCATGGGCAATGCTGCTGGTGGTTCTCGACGGCGGTTCCCCGCAACCCGTAGCGGGACCGGTTGCCGTGATGGCCATCATCGTCATGCTCGGAATGAACGAAATCTGGCAGGCCCTGCCGGCCGCCTGGCGGCAGCTGACGCAGAGCCGGCTGGCGGCAGAGCGAGTCGAGGAACTGGCGAATCGGAAACCGGCAGCGGCCAGCGGGCACGGTAATCCGCCGCCTTCGGGTCCGGCGGCGATCCGCCTGCAAGGTGTTTCTTTCAGCTGGCCCGGCAGCCCGAATCGCGTGCTGGACAAGCTGGATCTCGAGAGCGGGCCGGGCGAACGCCTGCTGGTCACCGGCCCGAGCGGGAGCGGCAAGACCACGCTCGCGCTGTTGATCATGCGTCAGATCGAACCGGATTCGGGTGTCGTCCGGCTCGGCGGATTCGACCTGCGGCAGCTCGATCCCGACGGCCTGCGAAAGACCATTGGCTACCTGCCCCAACAGCCGATGGTTTTCGCCGATACGCTGGCTGCGAATTTGCGCGTGGCCGCCCCCGCGGCCGATGAAGCCGCCATGGCACAAGCATTGACCGACGCCGGGCTCGGCGATTGGCTGGCCGGCCTGGAAGACGGCCTGGACACCTGGCTGGACGAAGGCGGCGCCAGTCTTTCGGGCGGGGAGTTGCGGCGCGTCGGCCTGGCCCGGCTGATGCTGATCGACCCGCCGGTGGTCATCCTCGACGAGCCGACGACGGGCCTGGATCCGGCAACCGCGCGAAGTCTCTCGAACCGCCTCGAGTCATGGCTAGCCGGGCGGACCACGGTAATGGTCAGCCACGAGCCCGAATTGCTGCCCAGCTACGATCGCGTCCTGGCGCTGTAGCGCGAACGCGCCACCCAGAGCATGACGGCCAGCAAGGGCGCCAGCCCGAAAACGACCTCGGGTCGGTACTGTGGGCCGCCGGGCCAGGCCAGCAGCACCGCACCAGCAGCTGCCGCGGCGAGAAGAAGCCACCACAGCGCAGCAGTGGCCAGGCGGGGCAGCGGCAGGAGCATCAGCAGCCAGGCGGGGTTGAGCAGCAGCAGCACGCGGTTGCCGTCGATCACCTCGTGCCCCGTGCCGAACCACATCAGCAGCACCAGGATACCGGCCCCACCCGTGGCCAGTGCGGCGGCTCGCCAGGGCAAGGCGGACCAGAAGCCCTTCTCGAAACGCAGCGCAACGGCGACCAGCAGGGCCGCCAGGACAGAGACCAGCCCGTAGGACCACCACTGCAGCGAAGGCTCCAGGGGAACGTCGTGGCTGCGCGAGACGTAAAGCGTTTCGCTCTCGCCCACCAGCGGCTCGCCGTCGATGCTGACGCCGGCGATCGAGCGTGCCAGGGCCTCGGGCACGAAGCCCTCTTCCCAGGCCGTTCGCGGCTGGTCGATCATCGGTCCGAGCAACAGCATCAGGCCGGCGTGCAGCTCGAGCCGGCTTTGGTTGTAGCGGCGAATGTGATCTCGGAAGTTGAGCCTGGCGGGCTGCCGGTCGAGTTGCTGCCGCACCTGGCCGTCCACGACCCGGTCGATCAGGTCGCGCAGCCAGGTCGAGCAGTTGTTGAAGAAGTAATCGTAGTCGTAGTACTGGGGAATCGGAAACACGTTCTCGTGCAGGAGCCCGTGCATCTGGCGAATCTGCCCGGCGTCGAGGTTGAGCTGCTGGATGCGGATGGAGCGGTCGCGCATCCGGTAGAAGGCGAATTCTTCCTCGGGCGTGGCGACCGATCCGAAGTACTTCATGATGCCGCGGGCGAAATCCGTGTAGAAGCCCGGGCGGTCCATCTCGAAATAGCCGAAACTGTAGACGTGATCGAGCCCGAGTTCGGCATCGCGCAGCCATAGCGCGTTGTGGCCGAAGCGTTCCCAGACTTCCTGGCCGGGGCCATAGGTGACCAGCCAGGCTTCCTGGGCCTGCGCCGAAAGCGAAAGCCCCTGGCACAAGACGAGCGCCAGAAGAAGGCGATGGAACATGCGGGAGAAGCGCCTGGCAGTCACGGTGTCGCGGAGTACGGATTCGGGGAGGCCACACTTTACCCCATTCGCCAACCCGAGTCGTCAGGCCTGGAAGACCTCCATGGCGTGCAGGCGACGGTCGTCGGCGCTGGTCACCACGAAGTTCCAGCCGCCGATCTCGACCGATTCCCCAGACTCCGGCAGGCGCCCGAACTCGGCCACCACCAGACCGCCGATGGTGTCGTACTCGTCGTCGCTGAAATCGGTTTCGAAGGACTCGTTGAAGTCGTCGATGGCGGTCAGCGCCTGGACGAGATACTTCCCTTCCTCTATCCGCTGGATGTCCTGCACGGCCTCGGCGTCGTGCTCGTCGTCGATGTCGCCGACGATCTCCTCGAGCACGTCCTCGATGGTGATCAGGCCGGAGACGCCGCCGTACTCGTCGACCACGATGGCCATGTGGTTCTTGCTGACCCGGAATTCCCTCAGCAGCACGTTCAGGCGCTTGGATTCGGGAATGATGACCGGCGCGCGCACCAACTCGTCGATGTCGATGTCGTTCCCGTTGGCGACCATCTTCAGCAGATCCTTGGCCAGCAGGATCCCCTTGATCTCGTCGCGGTGCTCGCCCACCACCGGGAAGCGGGAATGACCCGATTCGATGATGATCGGCAGGATCTCGTCGAGCGGCGTGCCGTCGGGAATCACGACCATGTGGGAGCGCGGGATCATGACGTCGCGCACCTGCAACTCGTCCACTTCCAGGGCGCCCTCGAGCATGGCCAGGGTGTCGGGCTCGATCAGGCCCTGTTCGCTGACGTCGCGCAGCAGTTCAACCAGGTCCTCGCGACTGCGGGGCTCGCTGCCGAAAGCACGTCCGATTCTCTCCAGCCAGCCTCGGGAGCTGGCGCTGCTACTGCCGTTCGAACTGTCGCTTGTCTCTTCGTTCATATCGGAAAGGATACCGGCCGGGCGCCCGTGACGACAGCGGGTATCGGGTGGTTGGAAGGTGGCTCAAGGAATTCGCTACTCATCCTTGATGTACATCGCTCGAATAGGGGTCGGGGAAACCGAGATCGGCCAGGAGACGGATTTCCCTCGACTCCATGGCTTCGGCCTGTTCGGCAGACATATGGTCGAAGCCACGCAGATGCAAGATGCCGTGGATCAGCAGGTGCGCGAAATGCGCCTCGACGCCCTTTCCCTGCTCGCCTGCTTCGCGCTCGACCACCGGCGCGCAGATGACGATGTCGCCGAGCAGGTTGATGCCGGTGCCTTCGGGGAGATCGGCCGGGAAACTCAGGACATTGGTGGCGTAATCACGATCGCGCCAGCGTCGATTGAGCTCACGTCCCTCGGGCTCGTCGACAATCCGCAGGCTGAGAACCGGAGCCTCGAGATCGGCCAGCGCCGCCGCCGCGAAGCGACGTATGTCCTCGTCGTCGGGCAGCGACTCGCATTCCGTCTCGCGCTGGATGGCCAGCTCGACTGTCTGCGCCTCAGTCGTTTCGCTCATCGGCACTCTCGTAGGCCTCGACGATGCGGCGCACGATGGGATGTCGCACCACGTCGCGGGCATCAAAGAAGGTCGTGCTCACGCCCTCGACTTCCTTGAGCAGGCCGATGGCCTGGCGCAGGCCGGAATTGACCTTCGGCGGCAGGTCGATCTGCGTTAGATCGCCGGTAATGACCGCCTTCGAGCCGAACCCGATGCGCGTGAGGAACATCTTCATCTGCTCGGAGGTCGTGTTCTGTGCTTCGTCGAGAATCACGAAGGCATCGTTGAGCGTGCGCCCGCGCATGTAGGCCAGCGGCGCGACCTCGATGACGTTGCGCTCGGTCAGGCGCGCGGCCTTCTCGAAGCCCAGCATCTCGTAGAGCGCATCATGCAGGGGGCGCAGGTAGGGATCCACCTTCTGGGCCAGGTCGCCGGGCAGGAACCCGAGCCGCTCGCCGGCCTCCACGGCCGGGCGCACCAGCACGATACGCTGGACACGATCCGACTCCAGGGCGTCGACGGCGCAGGCAACGGCCAGGAAAGTCTTGCCCGTGCCCGCGGGGCCGACGCCGAAACTGACGTCGCAGTCACTGATGCGCTTGAGGTAGCGCTTCTGGTTGGGGCCGCGCCCGCGGATCATGCCGCGACGGGTGCGAATACCCACCTCCACTTCGTCGTCGTTCTCCGGTTCGTCGAGGCCGGACTGCTGCAGCTGCAGGTTGACCGTGGCGGGACTCAGGATCTCCCCCTCCGACTGGCGGTAGAGCTGCCGCAGCACGCGCCGGGCCGCGCGCACCGCATCAGGCTCGCCCTCGATGTTGAACAGGTTGCCGCGCGCAGCGATCGCCACACCCAGGCGCTTCTCGATGAGGCTGATGTGCTCGTCGAGGTGACCGCAGAGGTTGGCCAGGCGTTCGTTGTCGACCGGCTCGAGTTCGAGCGTGACGGCCGTTTCGGGAGCGGCACTCATTTAAGCAGCGGCATCCTGATTGCTGTCGAGACGCCCGCGCAAGGAGTTGGCCAGGGCCTCGGTGACGACGACGTCGACCATGCGCCCGACCAGTTCCGGCGGGCCGGGGAAGTTGACCACCCGGTTGTTTTCCGTGCGTCCGGCCAGTTCGTTGGCCTGCTTGCGGCTGGCGCCCTCCACGACGACGCGCTGGCGCGAGCCGACCATGGCTTCGGAGTACGCCCGGGCCTGGCGGTTGAGCTGGTCCTGCAGGCGCTTGAGCCGGTCCTTCTTCTCCTCGAGCGAGACGTTGTCGGGGAAGGAGGCCGCCGGCGTGCCGGGCCGGGCCGAATAGATGAAACTGAAGCTCTGATCGAACTCGAGATCGCGGACCAGGTCCAGCGTCTGCTGGAAATCGCGCTCGGTTTCGCCCGGAAAGCCGACGATGAAATCCGAGCTCAGCGCGATGTCGGGGCGCACTTCACGCAGGCGGCGCATCTTCTGCTTGTACTCGAGAATCGTGTGACCGCGCTTCATCAGGGACAGCACCCGGTCGGAACCGGCCTGTACCGGCAGATGCAGATAGTTGGCCAGCTTGGGCACGTCGCCGAAGGCCTCGATCAGGCTGTCGGAGAATTCCACCGGGTGCGAGGTGGTGAAGCGGATGCGCTCGATGCCCTCGATGTGATCGATGTAGCGAATCAGCAGGGCCAGGTCGGCCGTTCCGCCGTCGTGCATGGGCCCTCGATAGGCGTTGACGTTCTGCCCGAGCAGGTTGATCTCGATCACGCCCTGTTCGGCGAGTTCTGCCACCTCGGCGATAACGTCGTCGAGCGGGCGGCTGACTTCCTCGCCGCGGGTGTAGGGCACGACGCAGAACGAGCAGTACTTGGAACAGCCCTCCATGATCGATACGAAGGCGCTGCCGCCCTTCTTCCCGGGGCTGGGCAGGTGATCGAACTTCTCGATCTCGGGGAACGAAATGTCGATGGCCGGCTTGCCGGCCTCGCGCACCTTGTCGAGCATCTTCGGCAGGCGATGGATGGTCTGCGGCCCGAACACCATGTCCACGAAGGGGGAGCGCTTGACGATGTTCTCTCCCTCCTGGCTGGCCACGCAGCCGGCCACGCCGATCACCAGATCGGGACGCGATTCCTTGAGGGGGCGCCAGCGGCCGAGCTGGGAAAAGACCTTCTCCTGGGCCTTCTCCCGGATCGAACAGGTGTTGATCAGGATGACGTCGGCCTCGTCGGGGCTGTCGGTCAGTTCCAGGCCGTGAGAGGCCGCGAGCACGTCGGCCATCTTCTCCGAGTCGTACTCGTTCATCTGGCAGCCGTGGGTCTGGATGTAGAGCTTGCCCGCCATGAATTCGCTCAAGGGTTTGAAAGACCGTTCATTTTACCGCACGAAGGCCCGCGCTGCCGACCAGGGCCCGACTGCGAAAGCGTACGCGGCGGGTGATCCGGCAGACCAGCTCGTAGGGGATGGTGCCGGCCGCCTCGGCCACGGTCTCGATGGACAGACCCCTGCCCCATAGAACCACTTCGTCGCCCACTTGCACCGCCGGACAGGGCGCCAGGTCGATCGTGATCATGTCCATGGACACCCGCCCGCACATGCCGCAGACCTGCCCGTCGACCAGCACGGGGGCTCCGTCGGCCATGCTGCGGGGGTAACCGTCGCCGTAGCCGATGCTGGCCACGCCGACGGTCATGTCGTGCTCGGCCGTGAACCGGGCGCCATAACCGATGCTCTCACCGGCGGCGACTCGGTTGACCGCCATCAGCTCGGCGGTCAGGGTCATGGCCGGCTCCAGGCCCAGCGAAGGCCCCGGCCGCCCGGGCAGGGGCGAAATTCCGTAGAGCACCAGGCCGGCTCGCACCCACTCGAAGCGTGCTTCGGGCAGGTTGATCAGTCCGGCAGAGTTCGCCAGGCAGCGCTCACCCTCGAGCCCCTTGGTGGCGCGATGGAATCGCTCGATCTGAAGGGCGTTGAGCGGATGCGAGGGCTCTTCGGCGCAGGCGAAGTGGCTCACCAGGTTGACCTGCTCCACCCCCGGCACCGCGCGCAGGCGCCGGTGCATGTCGGCGGCCGCTTCGACCGGCACGCCGAGCCGGTGCATGCCGGTATCGACCTTGAGCCAGAGCCGCTTCGTCGGCGAGCGCCCGAAGCGCTCGAGCGCTGCGAGCTGGTGCTCATGGTGCACGGTCAGTTCCAGCCCGAGATCGGCGGCCACGGCCAGGTCGCCGTGGTCGTTGACGCCCTCGAGCAGGAGGACCGGAAGCCCGTTGCCGAGGCGACGGATCGCCCTCGCCTCCTCGATGGTGGCAACGGCCAGCATGTCGGCCCGCTCCAGGGCCGGCAGGCAAAGATCGATGCGATGGCCGTAGGCGTCGGCCTTGACGACCGCCATGACGCGGCTGTCGGGCGCATACTCGCGAACCCGCTCCAGGTTGTGCGCGATCGCGGACGGATCGATGTGGGCGATGGTGTTGCGGGCCATGCGGAAGGTCCGACCCGGGTCAGCCGTCCTGGCCGTAATGGTCCGGCGTGAAGTCCCGGAAGCGCACGAACTCGCCCTGGAAAGCCAGCTTGAAGCTGCCCGTAGCGCCGTTACGGTGCTTGCCGATGATGATTTCGGCCGTACCCTTGTCCGCAGAGTCCTCGTTGTAGACCTCGTCGCGGTAGATGAACAGGATCAGGTCGGCATCCTGCTCGATGGCACCGGATTCGCGCAGGTCGGCCATCTTGGGCCGCTTGTCGGGCCGCTGCTCGAGCGCGCGGTTGAGCTGCGACAAGGCGATGACCGGAACATTGAGTTCCTTGGCCAGGGCCTTGAGGCTGCGCGAGATCTCACTGATCTCGTTGGTGCGGTTCTCAGCGCTGCTCGGCACCTTCATGAGCTGGAGATAGTCGACGAGGATCAGGCCGATGTCGTGCTCGCGCTTCATGCGCCGGGCACGCGCACGCATGTCGGTCGGCGTCAGCGAGGGCGTCTGATCGATGAAGATGTTGCCCCCCTTGAGCAGCGTCATCGCCGAACGGAGATTGACCCAGTCCTGCCCCTCGAGGCGACCGGTGCGCAGGCGTTCCTGGTTGATCTGGCCGAGCGAGGAAAACAGGCGCATGACCAGCTGGGTATCCGACATTTCCATCGAAAACACGGCCACCGGTACCTTGTGGCGAATGGCCGCTCGCTCGGCGATGTTCATGGCGAACGAAGTCTTGCCCATCGAAGGACGGCCGGCGACGATGATCAGGTCGGTGTTCTGCAGGCCCGAGGTCCGCTTGTCCAGCTCGCTGAAGCCGGTGGCCACTCCGGTCAGATCGCCCTCGTTCTGCTGGAGCTCGTGCAGCAGGTCCATGGCGTTGGCCATCACGTCACGGACGCTGACGTAGCCGGAGGCCTTGTGCGCCCCCTGGTCGGCGATGGCGTAGATACGCTGCTCGGCTTCCTCGAGCACGTCCTTGGAGCTCCTGCCGGCCGTCTGGAGCGCGTTGTCGGCGATCTCGGTGCCGATCTGGATGAGCTGTCGGAGAATCGACTTCTCGCGCACGATGTGCGCATAGCCGGAAGCATTGGCCGGCCCGGGCGTCTCGTTGGCCAGCATGGTCAGATAGGCGCCGGAATCGACCTTGTCGAGCTTGCCGTGCCGGGCGAACCACTCGGTCACCGTGACCGCGTCGCAGGGCTGCCCGTCGGCGGCCAGCTCCGAGATGGCCCGGAAGATCAGGCGATGGTTCTCGCGGTAGAAATCGACCTCGTCGACCTGGTCGGCGACCCGGTCCCAGACGTCCGGGCTGAGCATCAGGGCGCCCAGCAGGGATTGCTCCGCCTCGTTGGAGTTCGGCGGCGCCTTGACGTTGCTCAGGGTGGAAATGCGGGGCTCTGCCACGGCTCTCTTGTGTCGGCGTGTTCGGACGCGAAGGATCGCTCAGTATAGTCCCGAATCGGGCATGGCGGTCAACGTCCGGGCAACGAAAAAGCCACCGGGCCGCCGGCGGGGACGGGCAATTCGCCCGCCGCGCCGGTGGTCCCGGTGGCCAGGGGATGCGAAGCTCGGCCGCGGCGGCCGAGATTCGCCGATCAGCTCTCGGCCGCGACGACCGTGACCTTGATCTCGGTCTGCACGTCGGCGTGCAGGATCAGGCCGATCGTGAACTCGCCGGGCTCGCGGATCGGGCCTTCGGGCATGTCGACCTCGGCCTTCTCCACGGCGTAGCCCATGTCGGTGAGCTTGCCGGCGATCTCATGCGGGTTGATCGAGCCGTACAGGCGCCCTTCCGGGCTGACCGGCACCTCGAAGCGCACTTCCTCGAGGGCATCGATGGCTTCCTTGCGCGCTTCGGCGGCGGCGAGACGCTCGTCGGCCTGGCGCTGCAGTTCCTCGCGGCGAGCCTCGAACTTCTCGACGTTGTCCTTGGTGGCCGGAACGGCCAGGCCACGCGGCAGCAGGAAGTTGCGACCGTAACCGGCCTTCACGGTGACCGTGTCGCCCAGCTCGCCGAGGTTGTAGATGTTTTCAAGCAGAATCAGCTTCATGACGTCACCTCAAGCGATCAGTGGTTGTCGGTGTACGGCAGCAGGGCCAGGTAACGGGCCCGCTTGATCGCCGCGCTCAACTGGCGCTGGTAGCGCGCCTTGGTGCCGGTGATGCGGCTGGGAACGATCTTGCCGGTTTCGCCGATGAAGTCCTTGAGCAGCTCCACGTCCTTGTAATCGACTTCCTCGATTCCTTCGGCCGTGAAACGGCAATACTTGCGTCTTCTCATGAATCGTGCCATGGGTCAGCCCTCCGCCTTGTCCTGTTCGTTGTCGTCGTCCGACTCGTCGCTGTCGTCGCTGTTGTCACTGTCGTCGGAGTCGTCGTCCGAATCAGCGTCACTGTCGTCGCTGTCATCGCTGTCGTCGGAGCGCTCGCGACGGGCGTTTTCACGCTCGTCCTTGTTCTCCTTGCGCTTGAGCATGACCGACGGCTCGGTCTCGGCCTTGTCCTTGCGGACGACCAGGTGACGCAGGATGGCGTCGTTGAACTTGAAGATGCTTTCGAGCTCGGCCAGGGTTTCGGCGTCGCACTCGATGTTGAGCATCAGGTAGTGGGCCTTGTGCAGCTTGGCGATGGTGTATGCCAGCTGGAGGCGGCCCCAGTCCTCGCTGCGGTGGACGCTGCCACCCTTTTCCTCGACCAGGCTACGGTAGCGCTCGAGCATACCGGGCACCTGTTCGCTCTGGTCCGGATGGACCAGGAGAACGATTTCATAATGTCGCATTGTCGACTCCTCGTGGATTTCCAAGTCCGGGGATCGGCCCCGGCCTGCAAAGCCCCCGGCCGGCTGACAGTCAGCCGCCGTGGAGCAAGGATTTGCCCGCGGCGCGGACAAGCGGCGTATTGTATACCTCCTGGCCGATCCCGGGCAACACCGATACCATCGGCCATTCCGGGCGGACAAGGCGATTCGGCCTGGCCGCCGTCCCCACAAGCGCAAGGACACGAGCATGCCGGACGAAGACGTCACCGCCGAGGTTCTCACCCTGCAGAACCTTGGCCGCGAAGAGGCCCTGGCGGAAAAACTCGAGGAAACGGCGGTTCAGGACATCGCCGGGGCGATGGCGCAGATGCCCGCCGAGAACAGGCTGCAGGTGCTTCGGGCCCTGCCCGACGAGCGCCGCGCCGACGCCTTCTCCTACCTCAGCCACGGCCTGCAGCGGGAGGTCATCGGCCAGCTCGAGCCCGAAGAAGCCAGGCGCATCCTGCAGGAACTGGTGCCCGACGACCGCACGGCATTCCTCGAGAGTCTTGCACCGCAGGAACTGGAAGGATTCCTCAAGCTGCTCGGCCCGGAGGATCTCAAGCAATCGCTGAAGCTGCTGGGCTACCCGGAGGAGTCGGTCGGGCGCTTGATGACGACCCGATTCGTCTCGGTGCGGCCCGAATGGACCGTGACACGCGCGCTTGATCACATCCGGCACGAAGCGCACCGCGGCGAGACAGTCAATTTCGTTTTCGTCACCGACCAGCGCGGCAAGTTGCTCGACGCCATCCGACTCAAGGATTTCATCCTATCGCGCCAGGATGCCCGCGTGGAGGCCCTCATGGACGAGGATGTCATCCACATCGAAGCCGACGCCGACCGCGAACAGGCCGTCCAGACCATCCAGCACTACGACATCAGCACTCTGCCCGTCACCGATCGCAGCGGCGTGCTGCTCGGAATCGTCACCGTCGACGACATCATGGACGTCGCCGAGGCCGAAATCACCGAGGACTTCCACAAATTCGGTGGCAGCAGCCGGTTGAACGTTTCCATGCGCGAGGCCAGTCCGGCCTTCCTCTACCGCAAGCGCGTCGGCTGGTTGATGGTGCTGGTCGTCGTCAACCTGTTCAGCGGCCTGGCCATCGCGCTCTACGAACCGTCGATCCAGGCCGTCATCGGCCTGGTCTTCTTCCTGCCGATGATCATTGCCGGCAGCGGCAACGCGGGGAGCCAATCTGCGACGCTGATGGTCCGCGCCCTCGCCACGGGCGACGTCGCGGCCTCGGACTGGCTGAAAATGTGGATCAAGGAGCTGTCGGTGGCCGTGATGCTCGGCGTGACCATGGCCGCCATGGTGGCGGCCATCGGCGTCTGGCGCGGCGGCCCGGAATCCGGCTACGAACTGGCCCTGGTGGTAGGCTTGGCAATGTTCGCCGTGGTCATCATGGGTGGCATGATCGGTGTGCTCCTGCCCTTCATCCTGCAACGCTTCAACATGGATCCGGCCACCGCCAGCACCCCGCTCATCACATCGGTGGCCGACGTGGGCGGCATCCTCATCTATTTCTGGATCGCCAGCGCAATCCTCGGCCTACCCGGTGGCGGCTGAGCTCTTTTCGACCTGCCAGGTGTAGAAGCGCATCGGAGGAATGTTGAGCACCTCGAGTTCGACCGCGGGCTCGCCGATGACCTCCTTGCCGAGACGACCAACCGCCCCGCGGAACTGATAGGCCACGAACCGACCGCCGGGAGCAAGATTGTCGCGAACGGCCGCGATGATGGCCAGACCGATCTCACGCGGCATGGTGGAGAACGGAATTCCCGAAATGACGACATCGGGGGCACCGAGACCATGCTGGGCGAGGATGTCCGCCAGGTCCACGGCGCTTCCGGTGTGCGGGATCAGGCGCGAATCCCCGAAGCCCTCGAGAATGGTCGAGAACTGCGGATCGAGCTCAATGGTCAGCAGACGCGCATCCTCGGGCATGGCGGCGAGAATGGCACGCGTGGTACCGCCGGTCCCGGGGCCCAGTTCGACCACGGTTCGGGCGGAAGCAACTTCGGAGGTGTTGATGATGCGACGCTCCAGGAAACGCGAACTGGGGATGATCGAACCCACGTCCCCCGGACTGCGCAGGAACCCCCGAAAGAAATCGATACTGCGCGTCGTGCGCCTGGTTGCCGCCTTGCCGTTGCCTTCCACGAACGAATGCTCCTTAGGTATTCAAGCAGAACAGCACATCATTCTATCGCGAAATTTCGAGATCCCCGGGGTTTACCCGAACGACTTTTGCCGCTATCCTTTCGCGCCTTGGTCGGAATGCACCGCGACAGGCCTTGCGGTACAATGCGCAATTCGCCCGCACGGCACCCTGCCGAGCCGGCCGAAAAACCAGTTTCCGGAGAGATGGCCGAGTGGCTGAAGGCGCTCCCCTGCTAAGGGAGTATGGAGGAGAGCCGAAATCGACCGGCTGCCTACCGAAGCCCCCACGGGCGATCGCGAGCGGCTTCGCGAAAGCGGAGAAGCGAGCGGCAACAAGCGGGCCGAAGACGCCCAAGACAACGTCGGCACATGCCGGCTACAGAGTTTCCGGAGAGATGGCCGAGTGGCTGAAGGCGCTCCCCTGCTAAGGGAGTATGGGGTTTATAGCCTCATCGAGGGTTCGAATCCCTCTCTCTCCGCCACCATCGAAAAACCCCGCCTCGTGCGGGGTTTTTTGATGGTCGGG
>NZ_QUZK01000054.1 GCF_003410055.1 Wenzhouxiangella sediminis
GTCCCGGCCTCCGAGCCGGGACCTCCCAGCCGAAGGCGCCAGCGGATGGAAGGCCCCGGGTCAAGCCCGGGGCAACGAGAGGTTTCCTGAAACCTGAATCCTGAAACCTGAAACCTGAAACCTGAACCCCTGAAACCTAAAGCCTCACCAAAACCCATCCCGAAAGATCAAATCCCCATCCACGATCTCCCCCTGGTCATTCCGCCCGTCGAGCTGCCGCAGCCAGGCCAGCAGGTCGGCGCGATCGCCGCCGTCCAGCGTCTGCACCACGCGATGCGGCGCCGCCGACGCCAGGTCGTCCGACGTACTGACCAGCATTTCGTCGATCGCCAGGCTCTGCCAGCTCGAGGCGCTCAGCCGCTCCACCTGGATCGTGTTGGCCGCTCCGGCATTCAGCGGTACGTCCTCGAAGCGCAGCGGCTGCCACTCGAAATGGGTGCGCTGCTGAGTAAAGCTTCGGTCCTCGATCACCGCGCCGTTAACGCGCAACCTCAAGGTTCCGGGACTGCCGGGCATGTGGCGCAGCTCGATCGTGCCGTGGCCGCCGCTGCCGCCGTCGACACCGGTGAAGGTCACGCTGTCGCCGTCATTGCCGAACTGCACGAGTGAACCGTGCGAGGTGCTGTCCCAGTTGATCTCGAGGAAGGGCGGAATGCTCGCGCCGCCGCCCAGGGCAGCATCCTCGGCCTGGTAGAGGGTGCCGCCGGCAACGACGAAAACCTCCTCCAGGGTGGCCGCCGAACCATCGTGGAAGAAAGGCGCGCCGTCCCAGGCGCCGAGCAGCGAGGGTGTGTCGATGCCGGTCAGCGGTTGCCCCAGGCGGGAACCCGACGAAGTCCGGATCGTGCCCACATCGTGCAGCGTGGCCGTCCCCAGGCTCGAATCGGTGAAGCCGACGAGGGGATCGTGGCAACTGGCGCAGTCGAGCGACTCGAACACGTCGCGACCGTTGACCGCCTGCGCCGTGAGCTGGCCGTCGGGCTGGCGATAGGGACTGCGGGGCAGCGACTCGAGAGCCAGCGAACTCACGTAGGCGGCCAGCTCGTCGAGCGCGGCGCTGCGCCCGCCGTTGGGCGCGCCCAGCGACGGATGCGGCAGTTCACCGTCGGGCAGGAAGCCGCCGCCGTCGAACTCGTTGACGATATCGAGCACGAAGTCCTGGATCTCGTCGAAGTTGCCCGTCCAGTGGACATTGCCCTGACCCGTGCCCGCGCGTCCGCGCAGGTCGGTGGTGTTGCGCAGGCCCTCCCCGCGCTGGGTGAAGTCCCAGACCCGACCGTCGTGGCGACCGTCGACGTGGCAGCTGGCACAGGAAATGTAGCCCTCGAAGCTCATCTCGTTATCGCCTTCGGGATGATTCCCGGCGAAGAAGAAATGGCGCTTGCCGGCCGCCACGCTCGGCCCCAGCGGCTCACCGCTCGCCGTGGCGTTGACCCCCGCCGGAAACTGCCGGCTGCCGTCGGCCAGGAAGCCGCCGACGTCGATCCGCGAGACGTCGCGGCTCATGAAGTTCTGGACCCACAGGGTCTCGGCGGTGGCATCGAAGGCCAGGCCGCGCGGCGCCGAACCCGTGCCCAGCCGGGCCAGGGAGGTGCGGCCGCCGCCGTCGCGAATCGCCAGGTCGTCGAAGACCATCACGAAATCGTTGCCCTGCATGGCGGCAAAGACGTAGTCGCCGCGGGGGCTGAACACGATCGCCGAGGGCGAATCGGCGTTGTCGGCGTCGATGCGCCCGTTGGAGAAGCCCGAAACGCCGGGCTCGGCCGGCCCGCCGCCGGCGCCGAGGTCGAAACGCCCCAGCATCGGGCGTACCGTCGAGTCGTGCGCCAGCGGGAGGTTCAGGCCCGTGCCCTGGTCGAAGAACCCGCCGCGGTTGGTGTCCATCTTGATGCCGGTATACCAGAGCCATTCGCCGTGCGGATCGATGGTCAGACCGGCGATGTAGTTGGGCACGCCCGGTCCCAGTGAACCGCCGCCGCTGAGCCCGTCGCGGCCGCGGTCGCGCCACAATTCAAGACGCTCGATCAGCGACATCGATTGCGGATCCACCGCCCAGATCTCGCCGTAATGCGGCCCGGAGATGAATCGCGCGACATAGGCGCGGTTGCCGTCCCCGCCAAGCGCGATCGCCCCGGCCGTGGGCCCCAGTTCCAGCTCGCCGGTCAGGCTTCGGCTCGCGCGGTCGAAGCGCAGCAGCCGGCCGTTGCCCGGGTCGGACTGGCCGCCGGCGTGGGTGGTCACGAACACGCTGCCTCCGTCGGGCGAAATCGCCACGCCGTGCGGCGCGCTGCCGTAATCGAGCTGGATGCGATCGACGATCGCCCCGCTCGTGTCCAGTACCGCGACCGCATCGGCGTCGCGCAGCGTCACCCAGACCTGGCCGTCGTCGGCCACCGCCAGATTCCAGGGCGCCGTCATGCCCGGCTCGGCGCCCGCGGAGAGGTCGATCTCGGCCAGGCGCGCGCCGCTGTCGGCGTCCATGCGCGCCACGCTGTCATGATCGGGGTTGACCACCCAGACCAGGCGGCGCGCCTCATCGACCGCGATCGTGGATGAATGCGTCGGCAGCGGTCCGGCCGGCAGGGGCGCAACGGTCACCGTGCGCGTGTCGGTCACCACCGAAACCGACCCGTCCGCGCGCAGGTCGCGGACCTGCACCTTGGCCTCGAAGTGCCCGGCCTGCTGGTAGGTATGGCTGACGCTGCTCGACGCCGACCAGGCCGTGGTCGGCGTCCCGTCGCCGAAGCCGAAGCGGTATTCGAGTGCCTCGCCCTCCGCGTCGCTGGCGCTCGCCTGCAGGGTGACGTTGCTGCCGGGTTCCGTCGGCGAGGGCGCGACGCTGAACGACTCGATCTCGGGTGCGGCGTTGCCGCCGCCGACGCTGCCGCCTGTCGAAAAGGAAAACGAATAGCCGGACATGCCGTTGCCGGCCGCATCCTTGATGCCGCCGTCGACCAGCACGACCTCGTAGGTGGTGTCGGGCTGCAGGTATTCGTGCGGCGTGATGGTCAGGATGCTGTCGTGGGAGAACGACACCCAGGCGTCGACGGGCTCGCCGCCGACCGGCCTCAGGATCACCGTCTCGCCGTTGACGATGGTGAAAGACTCCAGGGTCTCGGCAATGACCAGGCTGACCGGCGCACCCAGCGGGTAGTTGGTCTGGCCGGGACGCGGGATGTGGTAGCCCACGTAGGGGCCGCGCGTGTCGGGGCTGGCCTGGTGGCACCAGACACCCACCCCGTCGCGTCCGGAAAAGCTGTAGGCGCCGGTGACCAGCAGGTTGCCGATGGGCTTGGCGTACTGGCTGACGTCGAGCTGGCCGCCGACGCTGCCGGGCGGACGGCTGTCGCCCACCTCGTCGAGCTCGAGCACCGGCGTGAGCGTTTCCATGTTGATCTTGTGCCGGCGCGTGAAGGCGAATTCGTCCTGTACCTGCACGTAGGGCACGTTGGTGCCGGCATCCAGGGCGGGATTGCCGTCGAGGTTCATCGTCGTGACCAGCTCGAGATTGGTCGGGTCGGAGTAGTCCACCACGTAGAACAGATTGCGCGGGTCACCCCCGGCCAGCAGCAGGTAGTTCTCCCAGACCGTGCCGATGTAGGCGCCGAACGGCCCGGAAAGCTTGTCGAGAAACTGCGGCGGACCCGGCGGCGAATCGAACAACGGCGAGATGTCGTAGGCGACCACGCCCAGCATCGAGGCGTCGGAGACCATGAACAGGTAGTTGCCCAGCAGGATGGCATTGCCGGCGATGCCGTGATCGGCCAGCGGCTCCCACTCGGCCAGCAGCTCGTCGCCGCGCCAGATGCGGCCCTGACCCGGGTTCTCGCCGTACTGGATCCAGTTGAACGGCAGCGCCCAGGGATAGTAGAGACGATGCAGCTCGCCAGCGGCCGGGCCGGGCTGGTTCTGCGGCGTGAAGCCGCCGCCGAATTCCCACTCGCCGGGTGCCGAAGGCGGCATCAGTTCATTGACCAGCTGGCCGCTGGGCACATCGCGGCGCACCCGACAACCCCAGGCCCCGCAGACCCAGTCGCCGACCTTGGTGGTCGCGTGCGTCCCGTGATCGGTGGGCACCTCGGCGCTTGTGTCGTTGACAATCGAGAAGCTGGCCGGGTCGTCGGTATCGGTGAATCGCCACCAGCGCGGCGACCCGCCGCCGACGTTGCTGGTCAGGATCCAGCCGTCGTGGTAGGCGATGTTGGCGACGCGACCGAGCCCGATCTGCCGATCGAACAGCTGGCCGGGGGTGCACGACTGGTTGGTAGGAAAGCCGGGATTGACCGGCGGGACCTGCGACCAGGCCTGGGTGGCGACGAACGCCAGGATGAGAACTGCAAACTTTCGAACTGTCGGAGACACCGGCTCCTTCTCCCTCGATGACCACGATGCCCCTATTTCCAGCCCCCGTCTCGGACCGGGCAGGGACGAGTGGAACGACGCGGCATCCGGCCGGTTCCTCTCACGCCCTCGCGCACGAGCGTCCGGGAGACTCGCAGACATGGTAGGCAGCGAGAAATGCCCGGGGCGAACCGCGCGAGCGGCAAAACCCGCCGCTCGTCGGGCGCCCGTCTCCCGGGACACCGCCCGGACAGCTTGTGGTCGCAACCCCTCGGCCCAACCTGCGATAATACCCGGCTGAGTCTACAAACCACGGATTTGCCCCATGACCGATTCCATTGTCATCGTTTCCGCCCGACGGACCGCCATCGGCTCCTTCCAGGGCCAGTTCGCCCCGACCAAGTCGCCCGACCTGGGCGCGGCCGCCATCAAGGCCGTCCTGGCCGACGCCGGCGTCGACGGCGCGGATGTCTCCGAAGTGATCATGGGCTGCGTGCTGCCCGCCGGCGTGGGCCAGGCACCGGCCCGGCAGGCCTCCCTGGGTGCCGGACTGCCGGTGTCGGCCGGCTGCACCACGATCAACAAGGTCTGCGGCTCCGGCATGAAGGCCGTCATGCAGGGTCACGACGCGCTGCTGGCCGGCTCGGCCGACGTCGTCGTCGCCGGCGGCATGGAATCGATGACCAACGCGCCCTACATGGCCGAGCGCGGCCTGCGCATGGGCCACGCCAAGTTCCTCGACCACATGTTCTTCGACGGCCTGCAGAACCCCTACGACGGCCAGATGATGGGCCAGTTCGGGGAGCAGTGCGTGGCCAAGTACGGCTTCACCCGCGACGAGCAGGACGCCTTCTCCAAGGCCTCGGT
The DNA here is from genome assembly GCF_003410055.1 of Wenzhouxiangella sediminis. Lineage (GTDB taxonomy): Bacteria > Pseudomonadota > Gammaproteobacteria > Xanthomonadales > Wenzhouxiangellaceae > Wenzhouxiangella > Wenzhouxiangella sediminis. Next base: position 5,209 of record NZ_QUZK01000054.1, read on the forward strand.
CGAGCGGGCCATGAAGGCCATCGAAACGGAAGCCTTCGCCGCCGAAATCACCCCGGTCACGGTCAAGACCCGCAAGGGCGAAATCGAAGTCGCCACCGACGAAGAACCGGCCAAGTGCCCCGTCGACAAGATGACCAAGCTGCGCCCGGCCTTCGCCAAGGACGGCACCATCACCGCGGCCAGCTCTTCGAAGATTTCCGACGGCGCGGCCGCGACCGTGCTGATGCGCGAGTCCGAGGCCGAATCGCGCGGCGCAGAGCCCCTGGCGCGCATCGTCGCCCACGCCACGCACTCGCAGGAGCCGGAGTGGTTCACGACCGCCCCGGTCGGTGCGATCTCCAAGGTACTCGACAAGGCCGGCTGGAAGGCCGATGACGTCGACCTGTTCGAGATCAACGAGGCCTTCGCTGCGGTCACCATGGCGGCGATGACCGAACTCGACCTGCCGCACGAGAAGGTCAACGTCAACGGCGGCGCCTGCGCCCTGGGCCACCCGATCGGCGCCAGCGGCGCGCGCATCCTGGTCACGCTGATCCACGCGCTCAAGGCCCGCGGCGGCAAGCGCGGCGTCGCCAGCCTGTGCATCGGCGGCGGCGAAGCCACCGCGATTGCCGTCGAACTCGTCTGAGCCAATGTCCGATCACGTCACCATCGTCGAGGTCGGGCCGCGCGACGGGCTGCAGAACGAGCCCTACACCATCCCGACCGAGGTCAAGATCGAACTGATCGAGCGCCTCGCCGACACCGGCCTGGGCGTCGTCGAAGCCACCAGCTTCGTCGCCGCCCCGGCCATTCCGCAGCTGGCCGACGCCGAGGAAGTCTTCGGCCGCATCCAGCGCAAGCCGGGTGTGCGCTATCCCGTGCTGGTGCCCAACGAGAAGGGCTACGAGCGCGCCCGCCAGGTCGGCGCCGATGAGATCGCGGTTTTCACGGCCGCCTCCGAGGCCTTCAACAAGAAGAACATCAACTGCACGATCGCCGAGTCGCTGCAGCGCTTCGCGCCGGTACTCGAGCGCGCCCGTGCCGACGGCGTGCGGGTTCGCGGCTACGTCTCCACCGTGCTGGGCTGCCCCTACCAGGGCGAGGTGCCGGTCGCCGAAGTCGTGCGCGTCGCCGAGGCGCTTCACGAGGCCGGCTGCGCGGAAATCTCGCTGGGCGACACCATCGGCGTGGGCACACCGGCCAAGGCGCGAACCATGCTCGAAACCGTGGCGAAGTCGGTGCCCATGGAACAACTGGCCGTGCACTTCCACGACACCTACGGCCAGGCCCTGGCCAACATCCACGCCTGCCTCGACGCCGGCGTGCGCGTAGTCGACTCCTCCGTCGCCGGCCTCGGCGGCTGCCCCTACGCCCGGGGCGCGACCGGCAACGTCGCCACCGAAGACGTCGTCTACATGCTCAACGGCCTGGGAATGAAAACCGGCATCGACCTCATGGCCCTGGCCCGCGTCGGCGACTGGATAGCCGGCGAACTCGACCGCCCCCGCTCCCGCACCGGCCAGGCCATCCTCAAGCGGAGTTAGATGGGCCTTTAGAATCAAAATCTCTTGAACGCAAAGACGCAAAGCAGCAAAGAACGCAAAGAAAAAGAGAAAAATAGATCAAAGAACAGGCGAACGCATGGACCGAGAGGAGCTCGAACTGCTGGCGAAGGAGAGCGTCGACTGTGTCTTCAGGGTGCATCGTGCGCTTGGCCCTGGATTACTTGAGTCGGCATACCAGGCTTGTCTGACACACGAGCTCGAAAAACGCGGACATCAGGTGGAGAGCGAAGTCCTGCTGCCCATTCACTACGACGGCCTCAAAATCGAAAAGGCCTACCGAGTGGACATGCTGATCAACAACGCCCTGCTGATCGAAAACAAGGTCACGCAGGAACTACTCCCAGTCCATAAATCACAGGTCTCTACATACCTGAAGCTAAGTGAGTTGAGACTGGGGCTGCTGATCAATTGGAATACGCGGCTCATCAAGAACGGAATCTCCAGAGTCGTCAACAATTTATAGTTTTTTCTTTGCGTTCTTTGCTGCTTTGCGTCTTTGCGTTTAAAAGATTTTGCTTTTGAATTTGATTTTGATTTTCGAATAGCCAGGAGAAAGCTAATGGATACGAAGAACATCAAGGCCGTCATTACCGGCGGTGTTTCGGGCCTCGGCTTTGCTGTCGCCGAACACTTCGTTTCGCTCGGCGGCAAGGTCGCGCTGCTTGACGTCAACGAGGACAAGGCGGCCGACGCCGTCGGCAAGCTCGGCGAGGACAAGGCGAAGTTCTTCAAGACCGACGTCACCAGCGAAGCGCAAGTCGAGCAGGTCCTCGGCGATGCGAGGGACTGGCTCGGCGAGATCAACGTCGCCGTCAACTGCGCCGGCATCCTCGGCGCCGGTCGGGTGCTCGGCCGTGAAGCGCCGATGCCGCTCGAGACCTTCTCCCAGACCGTGATGGTCAACCTCGTCGGCAGCTTCAACGTGGGCAAGGCCGCCGCCAATCTCATGCAGCACAACGAGCCCAACGACGACGGCGAGCGCGGCGTCATCATCAACACCGCTTCGGTGGCCGCGTACGAGGGCCAGATCGGCCAGGCCGCCTACTCCGCCTCCAAGGGCGGCGTGGTCGGCATGACCCTGCCCATGGCGCGCGAATTCACCCGCTTCGGCGTGCGCGTGATGACCATCGCCCCGGGCGTGTTCCACACCCCGATGGTCGACGTCATGCCCGAGAAGGTCCAGCAGGCCCTGGGCGAGTCCATTCCCTTCCCGAAACGCCTGGGCAAGCCGGAAGAATACGCCCGCCTGGCCGCCCACATCGTCGAGAACGCCTACTTCAACGGCACCACCCTGCGCCTCGACGGCGCCGTCCGCCTGGAGCCGAAGTAAAGCGAGCCGTCGGAACCGACGCGCAACGTCGTCCCGGCCCCCGAGCCGGGACCTTCCCACCGAAGGCGCCATCCGATGGAAGGCCCCGGATTGACGGGAAACATCCCGTCATCCCGGCCGAAGCGAAGCGGAGAGCCGGGACCTCCCTACCGAAGGCGCCATCCGATGGAAGGCCCCGGGTCAGGTCCGGGGCGACAAGCCCCCTCCTGAAACCTGAAACCTGAAACCTGGAATCCCTTGACACCCCCGCAACATTCTTGACGTACCCTCCAACGCGGATCATGATTCCGGAATAACCCGAACAAAGCACAGGGAGACCCGCATGGAAAGCTTGCAAGAGTGGTACGCCAACCTCGAAACGGCGCAGATACTGGCCATCATCTGGAAGGTCGTCGGCGCGCTGCTGATCTTCATCATCGGCCGCTGGGTCGCCAAGGCGGTGGTCGCGCTGGCCAACAAGGCGATGACCCGCAAACAGCTCGACGCCATGCTGGTCGCCTTCCTCGGCACCATCCTGTACTCGGCCCTGCTGCTGTGCGTGATCCTGGCCTCGATCAGTTACGTCGGGGTCGCCATCACGCCGCTGATCGCCATCCTTGGTGGCGCCGCCCTGGCGATCGGCCTGGCCCTGCAGAGCAGCCTGTCCAACTTCGCCTCGGGCGTCATGCTGGTCGGCTACCAGCCCTTCACCAAGGGGCACTTCGTCGAGGCCGGCGGCGTCTCGGGCACGGTCGAGCGCGTGGGCCTGTTCAACACCCAGCTCATCACGCCCGACAACCGCAACGTGATCGTGCCCAACGGCCAGATCACCTCGGCCCCGATCACCAACTACTCGGCCTTCGAAACGCGCCGCTGCGACCTGCTGATCGGCGTCGACTACGGCGACGACCTCAAGGTCGCCCGCGACACGATCTGGAAGGTCATCACCGGCCACGAGAAGGTTCTGAAGGACCCCGAGCCGGCCATCCTGGTCATGGACCTCGCCGACTCCAGCGTCAACTTCGCCGTGCGCCCCTGGGTGAACGCCGCGGACTACTGGGTGGTCAGGAGCGAACTGCTCGAGCAGATCAAGACCGAACTCGAAGCCGCCGGCTGCTCCATCCCGTTCCCCCAACGAACGGTCCACCACGTCAACGACGGCAGCTCGGCCGGTTCGGACTAAGGAGCGTTCCAAAAAACCTAATAAACGCAAAGACGCGAAGACGCGAAGTTATCAAAAAAACACAATTCGTTTTGTTGGTTTCTTTGCGCCTTAGCGTCTTGGCGTTTTCAAGGTTTTGATTTTGATGGCATGGCCCCTCTAAGGCCGAATCAGTCCTCGGCCTTGATGGACTGGATGATGTAACCACCGGACTTCTCGTCCGGCTTGAGATCCAGCATTCCGGCCTTCTGGGCTTCCTCGAGCAGGTTGTTGAAGCTCTTGAAGCCATGGTAGGACTCACTGAAGCCCGGCTTGCGGCGCTTGAGTGCCTGCTTGACCATCGAGCCCCATACCTTTTCCTCGGCGTCGCGGTCGGCGAACAGCGCCTCGGCGGTTTCCAGCACCAGGTCGAAGGCCTCCTGCTTCTTGTCGTCGACGGGCTTTGCCGCAGCCGTCTTCTTTTTCTTCGAGGTCTTCTTCTTCGCCTGCTTCTGCGGCTTCTTGCGGATCAGGTCGTCGTAGAAGATGAACTCGTCGCAGTTGGCCAGCAGAAGGTCCGAGGTCGAACTCTTCACGCCCACCCCGATCACCGTCTTGTTGTTCTCGCGCAGCTTCGAGACCAGCGGCGAGAAATCCGAGTCGCCGCTGAGCAGCACGAACGTGTCCACGTGCCCCTTGGTGTAGCACAGGTCGAGCGCGTCGACCACCATGCGGATGTCGGCCGAATTCTTGCCCGACATACGCACGTGCGGGATGTCGATCAGCTCGAAGGCCGCCTCGTGCATGGCCGGCTTGAACTCCCGGTAGCGCCCCCAGTCGCAATAGGCCTTCTTGACCACGATATTGCCCTTGAGCAGCAGCCGCTCGAGCACCCTGGCGATGTCGAATGCCTCGTAGCGCATATCGCGCACGCCCAGGGCGATGTTCTCGAAATCGCAGAAAACCGCCAGGTTGCGGGTCGGGTTGGATGTCATGCCGTTGCCTCGGTCATCGTTGGCTCAACTCGTTACTTTGGGGCATGGCGGGCCAAAAGGCAAAGGCGAATTGGCCGCCGGCGCGGCGGCCAATGTGCGAGCAAGGCGGTCATCGGCATTGATCTCCCTATACCGACATCTTCAGGAGTGGATCATGTTCGAGCCGATGACACGCATCATGCGCCTGGCCGCGTTGGCCCTTCTCGCAGCCTTGACACTCACCCCCGCATTGGCGTGGCCTGCCGTATTCTGCGTCCAGACCTCGGAGCAGCTGAGGCAGGCGATGACGACAGCCGGCTCCAACGGCCAGGACGACATCATCCGGATCCATTCGGGCACTTACCCGGCGCCGGCGCCGCAGCCGTTCATCTACAGCAGCGACGGCGCGTTCGATCTCGACATCTCGGGTGGCTGGTCGCCGGGGTTCGATGCGACGCCCTGCGTGTACAACGACGGCGAACCGGGAGACACGCTGCTCGACGGGGAGGGCAATCGACTGGTGATGTCGATTCAGGGACAGGCCGGTGAGGCGGGCGAGGTCCGGGTGCAGAACCTGACGATCGCCTCGGCGCTGGCGAGCCCGTCCAGCGGCGCCCTGAGCATCACGGGTCCGGCCAGCGGCTTCGGCGGCGAAATCCTGGTCGACCGCGTCAAGTTCAGCGGGAACCAGGGGCCGGCCGGCGGATCGGCGATTCGCATCACCGGGGGCAACAAGGTCACCGTGCGCAATTCCATCTTTGCGTTCAACTCCACGGGGAACGGGCAAGGCGTCGTGTTTGCGTCGATGTCCGCCAGTGACCAGGGGTTCTACTTCATCAACAACTCGCTCACGTACAGCTTTCACGATGTCTCGTCGCCCAGCGCCACGACGACTTCGGGGCTCCACGTCAACCTCAACAACGACGGCACGAGTCAGTCGCGCGCCTACATCGCGAACAATCTCTTCTGGGCCAACGAAACCGACGACACCTGGCTGGGCGGGGTTGGCACGACCTACGTCTACAACAACAACTTCTTCTTCGACCCACCCGCCAGCGACTTCAGCGATGGCAACATGTCGGTCGATCCGCAGCTGGTCCAGATCGGCGTTGATTTCACGCCGGCCGCCGGTTCACCACTGATCGACCAGGGACGCTCGCAGCCCACACCACCCTTCCCGGTCCCGCGCCCGTTCGAACTCGACTGGTCGTACGGCCTGCAGGACTTCGACGGCGGCGGCACCACTTCCCGCCTCGAGGGGGCGAATGTCGACATCGGCGCCGTGGAATCGCCGTTCAAACCGGATGGACTCTTTCAGGACCGCTTCGAACCCTGAGACGGCGAAATAAGCGGTCACTCGGGCGCCAGAAGCGCCCGCGCCCTGAGGGTGTCGGGATGGTCTTCGCCGAAGGTCTCGACATGGCGCTGCAGCAACGCGTCGACCGCTTCCGCCGAAAGCCGGCCCGGCGAGAACTGCCGCAGGGCGGCGGCACGATGACGTCCGGCCAGCAGCGTGAACGGATGCCCGGCACCCAGCTGACCATCGAGCGCCGCGTAGGCGCGATCGTGCAGTTCGACGGCTTCCTCGCCCCGGCCCAGCCCGCCCAGCGCCACGGCCAGGTTGTCCATGCTCAACAGGGTGAACGCGTGCGTCTCCCCGAGCGCGGCGGCCTTCTTCTCCAGCGTCAGGCTCGCCAGCGCCGCCGCCGCCTCGAAACGCCCCTGCTGGTTCATCAGCTCGGCCAGATTGTATTCGAGCTTGAGCACGTTGAGGTTGTTCTCGCCCCACTGCGCCGTGGCAAAGTCCATGGCTTCGCGAATCATCGCTTCGCCGCGCGCCTGCTCGCCCGTGGCATTGAGCACGTTGGCCAGGTTCATCGACACGCCCAGCCGCTGCTCGGCGGAGGCGATGTCGGGATTTTCCAGCATGAGCTCACGGGCACGTACCAGACTCTCACGAGACGCCTCGAGCTGCCCCGCCTCGCGCTGGATGCCGGACAGGTTGATCAGGCTCTCCAGGTACTCCTGTGATCGTTCGCCGAAGATCCGCGCCTGAAGATCCAGCACGTCCCCGGCCGCCTCGATGGCCGCTTCCCACTGCCCCAGGTGGGTGTAGTTCAGCGCCAGGTTGCTCAAGGCCGAGGCGCGGTTGATCGGCCGCGACCGTGGAAAACGGTCCAGCCAGTCCAAGGCCTCTTTAGCGGTTTCGACCGCCTGGTCGTAGCGACCCTGCATCCGGTAGAGGTTGGCCCGCGCCTGGAGGATTTCGTAACCGAAATGCCGCGTGGCCGTTTCCGGCGCGGGCACCTCGGCAAAATAGGTGTCGAGCAGATCCTCGGCTTCGTCATAGCGACCGAGCGAGAGGCGATTGGTGATCTGGTAGATACGAGCCCACCGGACTTGCCGGTCGCTCTCGCCCAGCACTGTCGAGTTTCGGGCGAGGAAGTCTTCGGCAATGGCGATGCTCTCATCGTGCCGATCGTCCAGCTCCAACGCGCGCGCGGCCTGCAGTGTGAGGCCGCGCTCGATCTCCGGCAACGGACGCTCGAGTTCCTTCATGGCCTTACGCGCAATGGCGATCTGCTCCTCGGCGCGATGAGGCATCCGAAGCGTGTTGAAAGATTCGGCCAGCACTCGGTGAACCACGGCTCGCGCCGCCGGCTGATCCGCCAAGGAGGGCATAACGTCATCAGCGGCTTTGAGTAACATCTCCTCGACTTTGAGGTCGCGAACTCGACCGGTCGTCGAGGGCGATGCCAGTGCGCGCTGGAGAAACTCGTTGACCGCGGCGTTATTGCGTTGTTCGCGCTCGGCCTCGATGCGAGCTTCGTTGGCGCGATAGAACCCCATGCTCGTCAGCGTCAGCCCGAGCACCAGCAGCACGGCGATGCTGGCCAGAGCGGCCAAACGAAAGCGCCGCTGCGGCGCCGCGCGGATCGAGCGGACTCGCTCGATGACTTCCTCCGGACGGATACGGTCGCCGGGCTTGCGACGCATCAAGGCGTCGACCAGGCGCGCCACGCGTCGATCCAGGCCGGCATGCCCGACCGCCGAGGCCGGCTGCCTTCCTGCCTCGTGGAACGCCTGCAATCCCTTCCAGTCCCCGGCTTGCACGGGTGCTTCACCGGTCAACACGCGATAGAGCGTGGCACCCAGCGAATAAAGGTCGGACTCGGGTGTCGGCGGGGCGCCCAGGACAACCTCCGGCGCCATGTACAGCGGCGTGCCGGACGTCATCGCCGGCCCGCCCTGCGCCCGGCGCTGGTCGAGACTGGCGCCGAAATCCATCAGGATCCACTCGCCCGAAGCGTCGCGCATGATGTTGGAAGGCTTGACGTCGCCGTGGACCAGCCCGGCGCCGTGCACCGCCTGCAAGGCCAGGGCGAGCGACTCGACGAGTTCCAGCACGGCATCAAGTCGCTCGAAAGATTCGCGGTATCGCTCGTCGTGCGCGGTATGACCGACGATGAGGTCCGTCCACAAGCCCGGCCGACCCTCGTGCACCGCCGCACCGTGCACCGCCAGGACATTGCGGTGGCGCACCAAAGCGAGCTGCCGCGCCTCGTGGATGAACAGCTGGGACTGGAAAGGCCGGCCGCGTTCGCTCTTGAGCAGCTTGAGCGCGACGTCCCGGTCGAGCGTGCGGTCGTAGGCGCGATAGACCTCGCCGAAACTGCCCTCCCCCAGCCGTTCCAGTACCTGCAGATGCCCCCAGTCGAACAGGACATCCGCGGCGTCGGGTCCGCTGCCGTTGTCGCGCTCGCCGCCATGGAGCAGGAAAAGCTGCTCGATCTGGCGCAGCCGCTCGGCCACGCGGGAATCCTCCAGACGCCCCGCAGATTCTTCCAGCGACTCGCTCGAACCGGTCAGGCGCTCGAGGATGCGCCGCGCCCGGCCGCCGGCCGGGTCCTTGTCCCGGCTCACTTCATCGCCTCGGCCAGCTGGACCAGCGAGCGCGAGACCAGCATGCGCGCGCTGTTGGCCGAAGGCGTATCGGTCGCCATCGCGATCTCGGGAAAGGAATAGCCGAATTCGACTCTGAGCATCACGGCCTCCCGGGCCTTGTCCGTCAGGGTCATCAATGCCGCTTCGTACCGTTCCAGCACATCCAGGCCGATGACCTCACCCAGGATGGAGGCCTCGGGATCGGCCGGCTCGAGCTCGGCATCCTGCAGGCCGTGGCGATTGCGACGCGTGACGCGCCGGATCTCCATGCGGATGTTGTTGAGCAGGATCTTGCGCAGGTAGGCCAGGAAAGCGCCCTCGCGCAGCGCGTCGAAGTCGTCGACGCGGTCGAGGGCGCTGATCAGCGCGGTCTGGACCAGGTCCTGCGTCTCGGAGAGATCACGGGCGTAGTCGGGCAGCCGGCCGTGGGCCCAGCGAGTGAGAACAGGAAGGAAATGCCGACACAAGCGCTCCCGCGCCTGCTCGTCGCCATCGGAAACCTGCTGCAGCAACGACGCCGTCGACTCCAGGGTCCGATCCATGGGACACGCTCTGAACGATCACCAGAATCCGAGTATAGACCCCACAAACGAAGGCGCCAACCGACGGAAGGCCCCGGATTGACGGGAAACATCCCGTAATCCCGGCCGCAGCGCAGCGGAGAGCCGGGACCTCCCCACCGAAGGCGCCAGCGCCAGAGAAGGCCCCGAATCAAGCCCGGGGCGACGAGCTATTCCGCTTTTCCAAAACCCGGAACCCCTTCTCGGATTGGCTTACCAACCACCCCCACCACCGCCTCCACCACCACCGCCGGAGAAGCCCCCGCCCCCGCTACCGGAGCTCGACCCCGGCGCGGACGAAGCCGACGCCGTGGCGCTGGCGAGACTCGATCCGAGCGCGCTGCCCAGGCCGGCGGCCGTCAACTGCCCGTTGCTGAGGGTGGCCGGATACCAGGGCCGCGACTGCGCGCTGCCCGCCTGCGCGGCCGCCTCGATCTCGGCGGCAAAGCGCTCCGCCCAGGTATCGGCCGCGTCCAGCGCCACCGCATAGGGCAGCAGGCGCTCGAACTCCTCGAAGGTCTGCGGAGGCGCGTCGGCGTGGCGCTGCTCGATGTCGTCGCGCTCGGCAACCGTCAGGTACAGGCGCAACCCCTCGACCTGGTCGAGCAGCTTGCGCCCGCGCAGGGTCGGCGCCCGCATCCAGCTCCAGAACAGGCCGTTGACGATGCCGATGGCCACGACCATCACACCCGGAATCCAGCCGATCGTCATGCCGAAATAGCCCAGCACGAAGACGGACGCCGCGGCGAACGGGATACTGAATGCCGTCATCACGATCGCGCCGATCAGGTCGGTCACGCCGTCGAGATCGCGCCAGCTTCTGTAGACCCGCATCAGCAAGACCGCCGTGCCCAGGTTCCAGATCGCCTGGTGCGCAGCCAGGAATCCGGCAACGAACTTCTTCTCGCCCGGCAGGCTCAACACCATGGCCACGAGCGTGACGATCGAAATCAGAATGCCCGGAATCACCCACCAGCGATTGAGCTTGAAGTAACGGCCCTCCATGCGGCCCGACAGCGCCTTTTCGTGCGCTTTCAGCGCGGCGCTGATGTCCTTGTGATTGGACTGCTCGAACACCATCCGGTCGCCGGGCCCGTCGAGCAGGCTGGTGAGCAACTTGCGCTCGGTGGCCGACTCGGTCTCGCCGTCGAGCCGCTCGGCCACGTAGTCGTCACTGCTGTCCTTGTCGAGTTTGAGCGCGCCCTTGACCGCCAGGCTGACCAGCGCGGCGGCCAGGCAGGTCTTGTCGTAGCCCATCTTCCAGACGTAGCGCAGCATCGCCGGCGAGTAGCCTTCCGGCGGGTCGTAGAGCGGGTAGACCGCGCCGCCGTCGGGGTCGCGCCCCACGCGATGCCAGGCGAACAGGTACCAGAGCACCACCACCAGCGTGCCGACGGCGCCGATGACCGCCACCTGGTTGTCCCGCAATCGCTTCTGGCGCTTTTCCGCCGCGGTGGGCTCGCGCACCAGACCCTTGGGGAACCCCACCGCGATCGTCAGACCCTCGCGGGGTGCCAGAGAGCGCGTCGTCTCGAAACGGACCTGGCTGCCGCTGACGACTTCGCCGACGGCAGCGTCGCCCTTCTCGCCCTGGCGGCCGGTATAGGCATCCAGGCGCAAGTCATCCGGCGAAGCACCCGGCGGCAGGTTCACGACCGCGCTTGCACGCTCGATCGGGAAGCCCCAGGCATTGCCGGTCACGTTCCAGTACAGCTCGTCGAAATCCTCGAAGAAACCGATCTGCCAGCCGGTTCGATAAACGAGCGTAAAGGTATGCTCACCGGTCTCGAGCGTGCGGCCCTCGCTGCCCATGTAAATGCGAACGCCGTTGCTGATCGACTCGACACGACGATCTTCCAGCTCGCCGTTGCGCCTGACGCTGACCAGCTCGAAGGGCACGGTCACGCGCTCCCCGCCCCGCGTTTCGTAAAGCGTCGGAAAGTCGCGGTAGATGCCTCGCCGGATATCACGACCCTCTGCAACGACCGTGATCTCCTCGGTGACCTCCAGTTCCCCGGAAGGCTTCACTTCGACAGTGCTGGCGAACTCGACGATGCGCTCTTCGGCAAACACCGCCAGCGACCACAACGACAGCAGGATCAGCAACAACCCACGCTTCATCGGATACTCCCTTGTCTTTCGTTTCTTGTTGTTCAGGCGCTGCCCCGAAGCAGCCCGGCCACCTGCGGCGCCGAACGCGCTTCGATTCCGGCGCTGAAGAAAGTGGCTTCCTCGAAGCCCGTCAAACGCGCGACGAGCAGGTCCGGGAACTGCTGAATCCGCGTATTGAGATCGCGCACCGCGCCGTTGTAGAAACGCCGTGCGTGCGAAAGCAGGTCCTCGGTCTCCACCAATTCACGGGTCAGCTGCTGGAAGTTCTCGGTGGCCTTGAGGTCCGGGTAGTCCTCGGCCAGCAACAACAGGCGCCCCAGCCCGGCCGCCAGCGCGACCTCCGCACCGGCCATCGCCTGGGCCTTCTGCTCGCCCTCGGCCTGCTTCGCGCGCGAACGCAGCGCGGTGACTTCCTCGAGCACCCGCTGCTCGTGCCCGCTGTAGGCCCGCACCGCCTCGACCAGCTGCGGCACCAGGTCATGCCGACGCTGCAACTGCACGTCGATATCCGCAAAGCCGTTACGCACCAGGTTCCGCGAGCGCACCAGCCGATTGAAAATCACCACGCCCCACACCAGCAGGACGACCAGCACCACAATCAGGATTCCCTCGATCATCACTCGATTCTAAGCCAAGGCGTCTTGCGCTGCGTGGGATTGAAGCGCGGAAAATCAAAACCTCAAAAACGCAAAGACGCAAAGACGCAAAGAAACAAAAACATTGGAACCATGGAAAACACGGAATGCACGATAAAAAGAAAACCCAATTTGGTTTTTCCCGTGTTCTTCCGTGTCTTCCGTGGTTCCAGGTTTTGATTTTGATCTGTCTTTGCGTCTTTGCGTCTTTGCGTTTCCAAGGTTTTGCCCGCTCACGGCCTTGGCACCACGACAAGACGATGCAACAATTCGCTGATGAACGAACGAACGAGAACCGTCATCTTCAGCCACGGTCACGTCTCCGGGCCGCGGAGCATGAAGATCGTCGAGCTGGAGCCCGTCGCGCGCAAGGCCGGCTTCGAGACCCTCGCCATCGATTACCGCGACCTGCAGGACGACCCGGTCGCACGCGCCGGGCGGCTCATCGAGACCGTCCGCGAGCAAGCCGGCCCGACCATCCTCGTCGGTTCATCGATGGGAGGCTGGGTGTCCATGCACGCCGCCGAAACGGTCGAGGTCGCCGGCCTCTTCCTGATGGCACCCGCGCTGTTCCTCGAAGACCGCGTACCCGAGGGCGTGGTCCCCGAGAGCTACACCCCGAAGTCGAGGCAAGTCGCCGTCGTCCACGGCTGGCACGACGACATCATCCCCTGGCAACACAGCCTGCGCTTCGCCGAAGCCAACAAGGCCGCCCTGCACCTCCTCGACAGCGACCACCGCCTCGAATCCGCCCTGGCCCAACTCAAGGCGGTCTTCAAGCAGTTCCTGGATCGGGTGGACTAGCTGGCGCGGAAGATTAGAACCTTTAAAACGCAAAGACGCAAAGCAGCAAAGGACGCTAAGAAAAGAATAAAGGATTAAAAAGCAGAACCACCGAAGACACAAAATTGAAAAGAACCATCAAGTTGGGATCCAGTGCCTACTCAGGTATCGACCTTGTAGATAGTCTTCCTGGTTTTTTCATTTTCGGTGCATTCGGTGTTTTCAGTAGTTACTTGGTTTTTTTCATCTTTTCCTTTGCGTTCTTTGCTGCTTTGCGTCTTCGCGTTTTAGAGATTTTGTCTGCCCGAAGCAACCCGCCGATCAGGATTTGAGCTCGACCAGATCGCGGTATTCCTCCAGCGCCTCGGGATTGGCCAGCGCGGAGGTGTTCTTGACCTCGCGGCCATGGATCACGTCGCGCACGGCCAGTTCGACGATCTTGCCCGAGACGGTCCGCGGGATATCGTTCACGGCCACGATCTTGGCCGGCACGTGGCGCGGGGTGGCGTTGGCTCTGACGGTCTTGCGGATGCGGTCTCTGAGTTCGTCGTCGAGCTCGACGCCGTCTCTCAGGCGCACGAACAGCACCACGCGCACGTCGCCGTCCCAGTCCTGGCCCACGCAGATCGACTCGAGGATCTCGTCGAGCTTCTCGACCTGGCGGTAGATTTCGGCGGTGCCGATGCGCACGCCGCCGGGGTTGAGCGTGGCGTCCGAGCGGCCGTAGATCACCACGCCGCCGCGCGGGGTCAGGCGCGCGTAGTCGCCGTGCGACCAGATGCCGTCGAACTTCTCGAAGTAGGCCTTGTGGTAGCGCGCGCCGTCCGGGTCGTTCCAGAACTTCACGGGCATCGACGGGAACGGCAGCGAGCAGGTCAGCTCGCCGGTTTCGTCCTCGACCACCCGCCCGTCGTCGGCGCGGATCTCGACCTTCATGCCAAGGCCGCGGCACTGCAGTTCGCCGCGATAGACCGGCAGCAGCGGGTTGCCCAGGGCGAAGCAGGACACGATGTCGGTACCGCCGGAAATCGAGCTGAGCTGCACGTCCTCGGCGACGTCGCGGTAGACGTAGTCGAAGGATTCTGGCAGCAGCGGCGAGCCCGTCGACAGGATCGCCTTGAGATTCTCGAGCCTGTGCGTCTCGCGCGGCTTGATGCCGGCCTTGTCGCAAGCGGCAATCCACTTCGCGCTCGTGCCCAGCACCGAGATGCCGACCTCGTCGACCAGGTTCCACAGCACGTTACCGTCCGGGTAGAACGGCGAGCCGTCGTAGAGCACCACCGTCGAGCCCACGGCCAGCCCCGAAACCAGCCAGTTCCACATCATCCAGCCGCAGGTGGTGAAGTAGAACAGCGCGTCGTCGCGCCGGAGATCGGTGTGCAGCTGGAGTTCCTTGAGGTGCTGCAGCAGCGTGCCGCCGGCGCCGTGGACGATGCACTTCGGAACCCCCGTCGTGCCCGAGGAATAGAGGATGTAGACGGGATGATCGAAGGGAAGCTGCGCGAACTCGACCTCTTCTGCGCCGTTATCGGCAAATTCACCCCACATCACGGCACGATCGAGCCCGGAGAGATCGGGGTCGTCGTCCATGTAGCCGGTCACGACGATGCGCTCGATCGACGGCATCCTGTCGGCCAGCTCGGCCACCCGGCCCAGGCAATCGTGCACCTTGCCGTTGTACTGGTAGGCGGCGGCGACGAACAGCACCTTCGGCTCGATCTGGCCGAAGCGGTCCATCACGCCCTGCACGCCGAAGTCGGGCGAGCACGACGAAAACACCGCGCCGATGGAAGTCGCCGCCAGCATGGCGATGATCGTCTCGGGCAGGTTGGGCAGGTAGGCGGCCACCCGGTCGCCCTCTTCCACGCCCATTTCGCGCAATGCCGCGGCCACGCGGGCCACCTCGGCGTAGAGCTCGGCATAGCTGATTTCGCGATGCACGCCGTCCTCGTTGGCGAACACCAGGGCCGTTCGCTCGTCGCGGTGCTTGAGCAGGTTCTCGGCGAAATTCAGCCGCGCCTGGGGGAACCAGCGCGTGCCCGGCATGGCCGGCCAGTTCTCGACGGTGTCGTGGCCGCGGGTCTCGGCGACCACGTCGCCGAACTCCCACATCGCCTTCCAGAAGTCCTGCGGGTTGTCCACGGACCAGCGATACAGCGTGTCCCAGTCGTGCACATGGGGATCGAGCTGCTGGTTGATCAGCTGGATGAAGCGGGACAGGTTGGCCCGGGAACGACGCTCGGCCGACGGCCGCCACAGGGGTTCGGTCATGGTTCTGGCTGCAATCCGTTGGAAATCCAGCCCCAAAGGGTACCCAACTCGGCCCGGCGCCGTCACCTGTACTTTGGTTCGTCGCCCCACCTCGGCGGAGACCTCGCGTAGAATTCGGGCTCTCCCAATCGACCGATGGATACCATGAAAAAGATCGCGACCCTGATTCTCCTGGCCGCCCTGGCCTTCCAGGCCCAGGCGCAGAACCCGCGCGTCTGGCTCGACACCGATCGCGGCCCGATCATCATCGAGCTCTACCCGGACGACTCACCGATCACCGTCGACAACTTCCTGCGCTACGTCGACGACGGCTTCTACAACGGCCTCATCTTCCACCGTGTCGTCCCGGACTTCATCGTGCAGGCCGGCGGCTTCAACCCGGATCTCCAGTACCAGGAGCCCACGTACGAAGACATCGTCAACGAAGCCGACAACGGCCTGGACAACCTGCGCGGCACCATTGCCATGGCAAGACAAAGCGACCCGGACACGGCCTCGTCCCAGTTCTTCATCAACGTGACCCAGAACGATATCCTCAACCCGGGCGGCAATACCGACGCGGGCTATGCGGTGTTCGGCGAAGTCGTCCTCGGAATGGACCTGATCGACGACATGTCGGAACAGCCGAGAAGCTCCATCACCTCCCCGCTCGGCACTTTGAGCGACTTTCCGCGGGACACCCCGGTCATCGAGCGCGCCGTTCGCCTCGACGAGGGCTTCCCCCTCATGCCCGACCACAGCGGCTCCTGGTACGACCCGCAGACCTCCGGCGTGGGCTTCAACATCGAGATCGCCGACGACAACGGCGGCAACGGCCCGATCGCCAACGTCTACTGGTACAACTTCGACGAGCAGCGCCAGTTCTGGCTGGTGGGTAGTGCGCCTTTCGAGTACGGCGCCACAGAAGTCACCGTCGACCTCTCGAGTCACCCGGCGGACGAGGAAGGCGTAGGCTTCCAGAGCCCGCCCGAATCGGACTTCTCCATTTACGGCAGCGTGACGCTGAGCTTCGACGACTGCACCAGCGGCAGCGTGGCCTACGACCTGACCGACTACGGCAGCGGCGAGATCGCCATTGCCCGCCTGTCGCGGCCCGACAACTACAGCTGCGAGGGCTGAGCGAGACCGTGGCCGCCCTGCTGAGCATCGAGAATCTCGACAAGCGCTACGCGGGCGGCCTGCACGCGCTCAAGTCGGTCGACCTGGCCATCGAGCGGGGCGAGATCTTCGCCCTGCTTGGCCCCAACGGCGCCGGCAAGACCACGCTCATCAACGTCATCTGCGGTATCGTCACGCCCAGCTCGGGCCGCGTCCTCGTCGACGGGCACGACACCGTGCGCGACTTCCGCATCACGCGCCGCCATACCGGCCTGGTCCCGCAGGAGCTCTACACCGACATGTTCGAGACCGTGTGGGACACGGTCAGCTTCAGCCGCGGCCTGTTCGGCCTCAAGCCCGATCCGGCCCACATCGAGCGCGTCCTGCGCGACCTGTCGCTGTGGGAGAAGCGCGATAACGCCATCATGACCCTGTCGGGCGGCATGAAACGGCGCGTGCTCATCGCCAAGGCCCTGGCGCACGAGCCCAAGCTGCTGTTCCTCGACGAGCCCACCGCCGGCGTGGACGTGGAGCTGAGGCGCGACATGTGGCGGTTGATCGAGAAGCTGCGCGAGACCGGCGTGACCATCGTGCTCACCACCCACTACATCGAGGAGGCCGAGCGCATGGCCGACCGCGTCGGCGTGATTCGCCGCGGCGAGATCATCGTCGTCGACGAGACCGCCTCGCTGATGAAGAAGCTCGGCCGCAAGCACCTCAGCCTGCACCTCCAGGAAACCATGACCAAACTGCCCGCCTCCCTCGACGACTGGTCGCTGACCCTGGCCGAAGGCGGCCGGCGGCTGGACTACAGCTTCGCCGCCGAGGAAGAGCACGCCTGCGTGCCCGCCCTGCTCAAACGCCTGCAGGCCGAAGGCATCGAGTTCACCAACCTCAACACGCGCCAGAGCACGCTCGAGGAAATCTTCGTGGAGCTGGTCCACGAAGAGGAAGACCAGCAGGTGGAGGAAACATCGTGAGCGCGCCCATGCTCAACCTGCGCGGCGCCTGGTCGATCTACCGCTTCGAGATGGCGCGCTTCAAGCGCACGCTCTGGCAGAGCCTGGCCACGCCCATCCTCACCACGGTGCTGTACTTCATCGTGTTCGGCTCGGCCATCGGCCCGCGCATCGGCGACATCGACGCGATCAATTACGGCGCCTTCATCGTGCCGGGACTGATCCTGCTCACCGTCTTCACCCAGAGCCTGAACAACGCCTCCTTCGGCATCTACATGCCCAAGTTCTCGGGCACCATCTACGAGATCCTCTCCGCCCCGGTCTCCACGGCCGAACTGGTGCTGGCCTACGTGGGCGCGGCAGCGACCAAGTCCGTGCTGCTGGGCCTGATCATCCTGGCCACCGCCCAACTCTTCGTGGACCTCAACGTGGGCCACCCGGTGTGGATGCTGGTCTACCTGGTGATGGTGGCCTTCGCCTTCAGCCTGGCCGGCTTCATCATCGGCATCTGGGCCGAGGGCTTCGAAGCCCTGCAATTCATCCCGATGCTGGTGGTCACGCCGCTGACCTTCCTCGGCGGCGTGTTCTACTCCATCGACATGCTGCCCGAGACCTGGCAGACGGTGAGCCTGTTCAACCCCATCGTCTATATCGTCTCCGGCTTCCGCTACTTCTTCTTCGGCTCCGGCGACGTCAGCGTCTGGGTCAGCCTCGCCGCCCTGGGCGGCTTCATCGGCCTCTGCCTGGCCATCGTCTCCTACATCGTCCGCACCGGCCACAAACTCAAATCGTAACGCTCGGTCACTGTAGGAGCGGTCTCCAGACCGCGACGGTTGGGAGCTTCGACACTTCAAAATCTCTTGAACGCAAAGACGCGAAGCAGCAAAGAACGCTAAGAAAAGAATAAACAATTAAAGAGCGGAACCACCGAAGACACCGAATTGAAGAGAATCATCAGGTTGGGATCCGGTGCCCACTCAGGTATCGACCTTGTGGGTGGCCTTCCTGTTTTTTCATTTTCGGTGCATTCGGTGTTTTCGGTGGTTACTTGGTTTTTTTCCTCTTTTCCTTCGCGTTCTTTGCTGCTTTGCGTCTTTGCGTTTTAAAGGTTTTGCCAGCCCGAAAAAGACGAAGGCCGGGGACGCTGCCCCGGCCTTCTGCCTTGATTGAGTTCTCTGCGCTTAACGTCGCTCGCCGTCCCGGCGCGAGCCGCCGCCGTCGCGGGAGCGCGATCGGCTGGAAGAACGCGGGCTGCTGCTGCGGCTGCGCGAGGGCGCGGACTTCGACGAACGGCTCGGGGCCGAGGCGCGCGAGCGGGGTGCCGAGCGCGACGGGGCCGATTCGCGCACGCTCGAGCGGCTGCGGCTCGGGGCCGACTGCCGGGTCGGCGCGGAATCCCGCGTGATCACCGAACCCCGCGAAGGCGCCGCGGAGGGGCTGCTGCTCGAACGCGACGGTGCCGACGAGCGCTCGCGGCTGGAGCCCGCTCGCGTGCTAAGACCACGCGGAATGGCCACCGAGGAACGCTCGCTTCGGCTCGATCGGGAGCTGCGCTCGGGGCTGGATCTCGGGGAAGAGGAAACGCTCGAGCGCGAGCTGCGTTCGGGAATCGAGCGCGTCGAGGCCCTTTCGCTGCCGCGCGAACGGCTGGTGATCGACTCACGCGAGGCCGAACGCGACGGCGTGCTGCGCGACGACGATCCGCTGCGCAGCGACTCGCTCAGCCGGGTGGCCCGGCTAGACGAAGTCGAACGCGTGCCTTCCGAAGCCCGGCTGCGCGATTCCGCGCGGGCCGGCGCCCGGCCGCTGACCGTACGATCACGCTGCGACTGGATCGTGGCGCGATCCGAGCTGCGCGTTGCCGAGCGGTCCTCGCTTCGGCTGCGCGTCGCTGCACGCGATTCCAGGCGGCTGCTGCCCTGGCGGGACTCGGTAATTCGGTCCGAGCGCGCCTGCGAACGCGAAGCGGCCCGCGAGCGGCTGTCACGATCGAAACTCGAGCGCGCGCGTTGTTCGGCCGCCCACTCGCGGCGCGCCTCGCGCTTGAGCGTGGCCTTTCGGCCCTGCGCCACGACACGGCTGCTCTCGACGAAGCGGGTCTGCTCCACGCGGCCGCGATAGCTCACGCCGCGGCGATGAACCGGGTTGTGCTTCCAGTGGCGGGCCTGGTCGAAACGCGCCACCTGGCGACCCGAGTGGAAGCGGTTCTCGCGGTAGTAGTGATGGTGGTTGACCACCACGACCTTGCGCGTCGGCCAGTGGAAGGAGCTGAAGTAGAAGCTCGGCCGGATGTGGTAGGCATGGCCCCAGTAGAAGCTCACGCCCACGCTGTAGCCCACCGGATGGTGCCAGTAGTGCGGCCGATAGCTCGACCAGCGCCAGTTGGTATAGATCACGCGCGGGTCGTAGTACGGCACGTAGACCACCCGCGTGCGGGCCGGCTCGATGTAGATGTACTCGCGTTCGCGAACCACCTTGACGTGATCGTTGCTGCGCAGATGGCCCTGGGAATAGGCCTCCGAGCGCAGGTACTGGATCGAGGCGACCACGTCTTCTTCCTGGATCAGGAAGGCGTCACCGAGGTCCTGGGTCCACTGCAGGTCCTCGTCCATGCGCCTGAGCAGTTCGGGGAATGCCACCAGTGCTTTCACGCTGGCATCCCAGTTCTGGTATTCCACCGCGGCCACGGCGTCCTCGCCGCGCAGGCCGGGATGCTCGCGCGACCAGCGCGCCGCCTGGATCACCTCCAGCGGATAGGTCGCGGCGATCAGCACGTGCGAGAGCACGCTGTCGGGATACAGCGCGACCGGCGCCAGCATCGAGTCCAGCTCGGCCTGGCTGAAATAGTCGTCGTTGGCCTGCACCTGGCCGGTGGCACTGCAACCGGCCGTGAGCAGAAGGGCGAGAACCAGCGTCGTGAGCGTTTTCATGTCGTTTCCTCCTTGCGGCATTCCGCGCCGCGTGGAGCCTTTGTACCGCGACCTGCCTGAAGTCAGGCTGAACGAGTTCTTTAGCTTTCAGGTTTCAGGTTTCAGGTTTCAGGAGAAGCGTGATGGCTCGTCGCCCCGGGCTTGACCCGGGGCCTTCCATCCGATGGCGCCTTCGGATGGGAGGTCCCGGCTTTCCGCTCCGCTACAGCCGGGACGACGCCTCGGTCTGGCAGGAGGACGGCACGGCACAACGCGGCGCAGCCGCCCCGCATCGCGCCCCGCGCCGCCCGAACCCCGAACCCGGAACCCCGAACACCCCGCCCCCAAAACCCTCGCGGCAAAGCCGCCCACCACCGACCGGCAGTTGCCGCCTGAAACCTGAAACCTGAAACCTGAGACCTAAAAACCAAATGTCACATTCCCCCACCGCTTTCCGACTACCCCGTTAACCGCCCAACATCCGAAAAGAACGAACATGACAACCAAAACCTCGCTTCGCGCCCTGGCTATCGCCTGTGCCCTGTTTGCCGCGCCGGCCTGGTCGGCGACCTTCTGGGTCGGTTCATCGACCGCCTGCACAGGCTCCAACGTGCATGGCTCGCTCGGTGCCGCCTTGCTTGCGGCCGCCTTCAACGGCAGCGAGTCCGACGAAATCCGCCTGACCAACACGCTCTCCTACACCAGCACGGGCGGCCAGGTCACACTGACCGACTGGTCTTCCTCCAGCGCCGGAACGCTCACCATCGCCGGCGGCTACCCGGACTGCTTCACCAGCGCCTCCGGGCGAACAAGCTTCGGCAGCGGTACAACCACCTCGGTGACCGTCGAGACCAGTTCCCAGCCCGAATCCGTGGTCACCCTGCGCCGCCTCGACATCAACGGCGCCGGCACCGGCCTGCATGCCACCGGCGGCGCAGTAGTCACCCTGGACGACGTACGTATCGGCGATAACGAAACCCGGGGCATCTACGTCGCCGGCGGTGCCTACGTGGATATCCAGGCCGATTCCATCGTCGAGGACAACGGCGACCGCTACGCCACCGGCAATAGCTGGGGCGGCGGCGTGTACTGCAACGGAACGGGCTCTGAAGTAACCCTCCGCGGCCAGCTTCACCGCAATTCGGCCAACTTCGGCGGCAACGCCTACCTGTCCAACGGCTGTTTCATGATGGCGATGGGCGGCTCGACGATCAGTTCCGAAGGCATTGCCAGCCCGGGCGCCGACGACGGCGGCGGGGTCTACATCGACGTCGGCGGCGAGTTCTACGCCAACGGCGGCAGCCAGCGCGTGACCCTCACGGGCAACTTCGCCAACAACGGCGCCGGCATCTACGTCAAGGGAACGGGAAGGGCCACGCTGGTAAACACCTACCTCCAGAACAACGCCGCCTACGTGGGCGCGGCGATATACGCCATCGACGGCGGCACGGGCGGCAGCCCGCAGCTCACCATGGATCGCGCCACGAGCTGTCCCTTCCTGATCAGCTGCTCGGAGATGGAAGGCAACCGCACCGAATCCAGCGTGGTCTACGTCGACAATTCCTTCGTGCGAATCACGAGCACCCTGATCGAGACGACCTGGACCTGGACCATCATTCCCGACTTCCAGTCCATTTTCCACGGCACCAACGGCGCGCTGATCCGCCTGGGCCACGTCGGCATGTACAACAACAACGCCACCGATGCCGTGATCTGGAACGAAGGCGCGCAGTTCGAGATCCTGCACGCCACCATCGCCCGCAACCAGACCTACGTCGACGGCGGCACACCGCAACCCTCGCGCGCCCTGCTCTCCCAGGGCAGCGGCAGCGCCAACTACCTGCACAACTCGATCATCGCCGACTCCACCGGCGTCGACCTGCAGGGCGGATCGGTCCAGTCGGCCTGCAACCTCGTCGACAGCGCCCCCGGCGACCTGCCCTCAGGCACCTACTACATCGACACCCCGCAGTTCATCAACATCGCCGGCGGCGACGCCCGCCAGACTTCCGCCTCCCCCGGCGTCGACATGTGTCTGTCCAATCCCCTGTTCTGGTCGTCCGACCGCGACATCGAAAGACAGACCACCGGCGTCAACAACGCCGTCAACGACCAGGGCAACCCGGGAGAATCCGGCGGCTACTTCGACGCCGGCTTCGACGAAAACCATCTCGACGTCGGCGACGACTACTTCACGCTCACCACGACAAAGAGTGGCGACGGCACCGGCTCGATCGTCAGCGTCCCGCTGGGCATCGCCTGCGGCAGCGACTGCGAGGAAGACTTCTTCAACGGCACCCTCGTCGAACTCTACGCCAACGGAAGCGGAGGCAGCGTCTTCGACGGCTGGATCAACTGCCCCCTGCCCAGCGGCAACGTCTGCTACATCGCGGTCACCTCGGACACGACGATCTCCGCCACCTTCACCAACGCCGGCGACGAAATCTTCGCGGATCGATTCCAGTCCGCGCCGTGATAGGCGCGGAGGGTTCAGGTTTCAGGGTTTCAGGTTTCAGGCGGCATCCGCCGACCCATCGTGGGCGGCTTCGCCGCGAAGGCTGTGGGGCGGGGTGTTCGGGGTTCCGGGTTCGGGGTTCCGGAAGAACCCAATCCGTCGTCCCGGCCCCCGCAAGCCGACGCGAAGCGTCGTCCCGGACCCCGATCCGGGACCTCCCCACCGAAGCCGCCACTAGATGGAAGGCCCCGGCTCAAGGCCGGGGCGAAGAAGTCAAATGTTTTCCTGAAACCTGAAACCTGAACCCTGAAACCTAAATCCCATCGCGGCGAAGCCGCCCCGCAACCCTCACAGCGCCGAACCAAAACACCAAAAAACCAAAACACCAAAAAACCAAAACACCAAAAAACGCCGCGCCAGCGGCCGATCTAGGGCTGCAGATCCTCCTGCCGAATCTCGTCGCGCCAAACCTCATCCCCGTCACTGTCATGCAAGGTCAACGTCAACACCCGCTCGTTGCGCGGGCCGGTGACTTCGATCATGCCGAAGTTGCGCTCGGTGTAGAGGCTGCCGTCCACGTCGTACTGCATCGCCTCGTCGCGCGGATCGTGCGCGCCGGCGGTCAGTGGTGAGACGGTCCATTCGTAGAGCGGGTAGTTGCGGTAACGGTCCATCTTGAGCAACACCGAGTGGTGCCGGTCGCCGGACAGGAAGATCACGCCGGGAATGCGCTCGGCCTCGATGCGGTCGAGGATCTCGCGGCGCTCGCCGGGTGCGAGGTTGATGTAGGTCTCGCTGTTCTCGGCCGAGTTCAGGAACTGCCCGCCCATCACCACGAACTTGAAGCTGGCGTTGCTCGACTTCAGCGCGTCGATCAGCCAGTCGATCTGCTCCTCGCCCAGGATCGTGCGCTCGCCGGTCACCCGGTAGTTGGCCGAACGGAAATAACGGTTGTCGAGCAGGAAGAAGCCGACGTCGTGCCACTCGAAGTAGTTGGTCACCCCACCGGTGCCGGCGGCCGAGAAATCCGGGTTCGGCCAGAAGGCGTCGAACACGTCCAGCGCCGTCTCGCGCATGGCGTAGCCGCGATCGGCGTTGTTCGGACCGTAGTCGTGGTCGTCCCAGGTGGCGTAGTGGTGCGTGCCGGTGACCAGCTTCGCCAGCGCCTTGTGGCCGCGGGTGTGGCTGAATCGCGCATACATGCCCGATTCCGAGTTCCAGTCGGCCTCGCGGTAGTAGACGTTGTCGCCCAGCCAGAGCATGAAGGCCGGCTCGGCATCGGCGATGGCGTCGAAAATGCGATAGTCGCCGCCGTAAGGCGTGCCGGGGCGGTCGTACTCGGGCTGGTTGATGTAGGCGCAAGAGCCCATCGCGAAGCGGAAATCCGGCGGATCCTCGCGCCACTGCCACAACGGCTGGGTCACGAAACGCTGCTCGTGCTCGGCCGGCTGCACTTCGTCGTCGAGCAGCACCTCATAGGCATAGGTCAGGCCCGGCTCCAGGTCCGTCGCCAGCAATGTCGCCGTGTTGGCCTTGCTCGAATCGATCGCCACCGACTCGCTGAACGCCCACTCGTCGTCCTCTTCGGCCCGATACCGAATCTGGACCACCGCCGGCTCGTCGGTCTGCACCCACACCTTCACCTGGCGCATCGTCGAATGCCCGGGCATCGGCCCGGCCACGATCTCGGCGGCCATGGCCGACACCGACAACCCAAGCAGCAAAACAGCGAAAACGACACGCATGGCAAATCCCTTGTTCAAATCCTGCGCAGACTATACCGATTCTACGCCACGACGACATGACAACGGCGCTCATTTCAGGCGCTCTGGAAGTGAGATCTCACGCGGAGCCGCAGAGGGGCAGAGGTCGCAGAGAGAGTCAAAATCAAAATCGTTTTAACGCAAAGACGCAAAGACGCTAAGAAATCAAAACAAATTGAAGATGCGGGCGGCATCCGTCGTGGGAGCGGCCGTCAAGCGGCGATGCCCAATTCGAGACCCCGGGCATCTGGGTCTGGAGCCCGTTTGGACGTCACCGTAGCCCTTGTGACGATTGAAATTCAGTTTTCTTTGCGTCTTCGCGTCTTTGCGTTCAGAAGATTTTGACTTTGATTTTCGCCGCGCACTCCGCGGCTCTGCGTGAGACGCTCAGCCGTCCGTCGGGGATGCGAGCCCGACCTACGCAATCTTCGACGCCCGATCCCCCGGCCCGCTCAGGCCGAACACCTCGGCCACCGTCTCGAACGCCCGCTCGCCCTCGATGCGCCGCCGGCTCTCGATCAGCCATTGCCATACCGCGCCGCGGTCGCTGGGCAGGGCATCGCGCGGGATGCCGCCCGGCGGCGGGTGGGGTTGCCATCGCCCGTCCAGCGACAGGATCCAGTCCAGGCGGCGCGTGGCGATCCACAGGCGCTGCCGGCCACCCGGCTCGACCAGGCTCAGCGCGCGTCCGTCGCGCACCAGCTTCGAAAACCACGGCGTCCAGCCGCCGGCCGGCACCGGCCGAACCATGCCCAGGCCCGACTCGCCCTCGCGCTGGGTCAGGAATCCCGCCTGCTCGAGCAGACCCTCCAGCGCCGTCGTGGAAGGTTGCAGCGGCCTGAGATCGCCCGCCGAGGCCGGCGGCGCCGGGTTGGCCGGACCGCGCGCGGGCTTGCCGGCCGAAGCCGGCCGAGCTCTGGCCGAAATTCGCGACACCGAGCGCGATCGCGACGAGCCCGCCGGCCGCTGCGCGGGCCGCTCGAAATTGCGCGTCCGGCGCTCCTCGGCGTCGTCCTCGTCCAGGTAGCTGTAGCGCGGCGCATGGATCAGCGCCTCGGCCAGCGGCGAGGGCTGCTCGGTCTCGACGGCGTGGACTTCCACCTCGCCCGATTCCAGGCGGGCCAGCAATCGCTGCAGGCCCGCCAGGTCCATGTAGTCGTCCAGGCAGTCCGACAGCGCCTGCTGCACCAGCGGATGGTCGGGCACCTCGCGCGCGCCGCTGAGGTTCTCCAGGCAGGCGAGCTGGTCGGGAAAAACGCAGGCAATCAGGTTCTCGGCCTGGCTGCGCTGGCGCTGCGAGGGCAGCGGCCCGTCCAGGCCGTTCTTGAGCAGCACCAGGGCGTTGTTGGCGCACCAGCGAAAGCGGGTGACGAACAGCGGCGTGTCGAGCATGGCCTGCGTCAGCACGTCGGCGACGTTGTGCGACTTCACGAAACCCGCCACCGCCGGCAGATCGAACTGGCTCGTCACGCCCAGCGAGATCAGCACCCCGTCGTCGGTGGCCGCCGCCTGCAGCTCGAAGTTGAACTGCCGGCAGAAGCGCTTGCGCAGCGCCAGGCCCCAGGCGCGGTTGATGCGCGCCCCGGCAAAGGTGTGCAGCACGATGTGGCGATCGCCGCCGGGATCGGAAAACTGCTCGATCACCAGGCGATTCGGCCCGGGCAGCGCCCCGAGCCGCTGGCGCGATTCGGCCAGCAGTGTGGCGGCCTGCGGATCGAGCCCGTTGTGCGATGCGCCGGAGACGACCTTCAGCATGGCCTCGGCCATCTCCGCCGTTCGGCCCGGCCCCTCGCCGAACCAGAACGGCAGCTCGCCCGGCTCTTCCTCGGCCGGTTCCACACGCACCAGCCCGGTGAGTACGCGCAGGATGCGCCAGGGACGGTTGCCCAGCTGCAGCACCTGCCCCGGCGAGGACTCGAAGGCCACCTCCTCGTCCAGGCGGCCCACGATATCGCCGGTGTCGACGCGCACCACGTCGTACTCGAACCACTCGGGAATCGTCCCGGCGTTGGTCAGCACCAGGCGGTCGGCCTCGGGGTGCGCCCGGTAGCCGCCGCGCTCGTCGGCGATCAGCAGCGGGTCGAGCTGCTCCGACGGCATCAGCTGCGGCCGCTCGGCCAGCGAAGCCAGCAGCGCTACCAGCGTCTCCCGGGAAATCTCGCGGTACGGCCGCGCCCGCTGCACCACGTTCAGCAGCTCGTCGACGTCGCCGACCCCGTTGGCCACCAGGGCGACCAGTTGCTGGGCCAGTACGTCCAGTGGCGCCTGGAGCGGCAGCACGGCGTCAACGCCTTCGGCGGCGATCACGTCAGCGAGCGCGCGCGTTTCCAGGAGCTGGTTGAGCGTCAGCGGAAACAGGTGCATGCAGGGTCGCCGGCCGGGGCGATGACCGCTTCGGCCCGCGCGCTGGCGCACCAGGTTCACCGAGCCGGGCACGCCGATCTGGCACACACGGTCGACGTGTCCCAGGTCCAGGCCCAGCTCCAGCGAGGCGCTCGAGACCAGCACCCGCAGCTCCCCGGCCTTGAAGCGCGCCTCGATGGCCTCGCGGTGCGCGGTGTCCAGGCTGCCGTGGTGCGCGCCCACCTGCTCGGGATGGCCGGCGGCCTCCAGCAGCTCGTCCAGGGTCGCGGCCGTGCGCTCGACCTGCGCTCGCGTCTGGCAGAACACCAGCAGCGAGCGATTGCCGAGGGCGAGTTCGGCGATGCGCGCGTGGACCTGCTCCCAGTGCACGGAATTCGGGTACGGCCCCAGCGGCATGCCCGGCAGCTCGACTTCCAGCTTCACGGGCCCCGGCGCGTCGGGCGAGACGATCTCGCAGTCTTCCCCGCCCGCCAGGAACCGCGCCAGCGCTTCGGCCGGATGCGCGGTGGCCGACAACCCGACCCGCTGAACGGGCCGGCCCGTCAGCCGGTCCAGCCGCGCCAGCGACAGCGCCAGGTGGGCACCGCGCTTGTTGTCTGCGATCGCGTGCAGTTCGTCGATCACCACCGACTCGACCGTGCGCAGCAGGTCGCGCCCGCCGCGGCTGCCCAGCAGCACGAACAGCGACTCCGGCGTGGTCGACAGGATCTCGGGCGGATTGCGCCGCTGCCGGCTGCGCTCGGTCTGCGGCGTATCCCCGCAGCGCAGTGCGATGGCCGGCGCCCGCCCGGAAATCGGCCCGGCCGCCTCCAGCAGCGGCGCCAGGTTGAAGGTCATATCCCGCGCCAGCGCCTTCAGCGGCGCGATATGCAGCGCCCGCACCCCGCGCCCCCGGCCCGGCGTCTCCACCAGCCGCTCCACCAACGGCCGCCAGGCCGCCAGCGACTTCCCCTGCCCCGTCGAGGCGATCACCAGCGCATGGCGCCCGCCCCGCAAAACGGGCCAGGCCGCACGCTGCACCGGCGTGGGCTCACCGACGGCGTTGGCGAACCAGCCGTCGAGTTCGGTCTTGGCATCGAAAAGCGACATGCGCGCATTATGGGCGTGGCGCGTTCTCAAAAGGTGAGAAAAAGGTTGCAGGGAATGAAGGTTTCAGGTTTCAGGAAAGCAACCGACTTCGTCGCCCCGGCCTTGAGCCGGGGCCTTCCATCCGTTGGCGCCTTCGGTGGGGAGGTCCCGGCTCGGGGGCCGGGACGACGGATTGGGTTTTCCCCGAACACCCCGCCCCAAAGCCCTCGCGGCGAAGCCGCCCCGCAACGCCCAAGGCGCCGCCTGAAACCTGAAACCTGAACCCTGAAACCTATTCTCTTGCTAAAGTCACCCCATGCCCGCGCCCCCGCAGCCATCCGAAGCCCGCTCCGACAACCGCTGGAAATTCTGGCTCGACCGCGGCGGCACGTTCACCGACATCATCGCGCGCACGCCCGACGGCGAACTGCGCGCGGCCAAGCTGCTCTCCGAGAACCCCGAGCAATATGAAGACGCCGCCATCGAGGGCATCCGGCGCATGCTCGAACTGGGGCCGGACGAGTCCATACCGGCCGATCGCATCGAGCACGTGCGCATGGGCACCACGGTGGCCACCAACGCCCTGCTCGAGCGGCGCGGCGAGCGCACGGCACTGGTCACCACGCGCGGCTTTCGCGACGCCCTGAAGATCGGCCACCAGAGCCGGCCCGACATCTTCGCGCTCGACATCCGCCGGCCCGAGCAGCTTTGCGACGCGATCGTGGAAGTCGACGAGCGCGTCGACGCCGACGGCGAGGTGCTGGTCGAACTCGACGAGGACCGCGTACGCGAGCAGCTGACCACGCTGCGCGAGAAAGGCATCCGCGCCCTGGCCGTCATCCTGGTCCACGGCTACCGCTACGCCGGGCACGAACGCCGCATCGGCGAAATCGCGACCGAGCTGGGCTTCGAACAGGTCAGCCTCTCGCACGAGGTCAGCCCGCTGATCCGCTTTATCGGCCGCGGCGACACCACCGTGGTCGACGCCTATCTCTCGCCGGTGCTGCGCCGCTACGCCGAGCGGGTGGCCGACGAACTCGGCGACGTTCGCCTGCAATTCATGAAATCCGACGGCGGCCTGACCGACGCGGCCAGCTTCGCCGGCAAGGACGCCATCCTGTCGGGCCCGGCCGGCGGCATCGTCGGCTGCGTGCGGACAGCCCAGCTCGCGGGCCTGAACCGCGTCATCGGCTTCGACATGGGCGGCACCTCCACCGACGTGTCGCACTACAGCGGCGAGTTCGAGCGCAGCCTCGAGACCGTCATCGCCGGCGTGCGCCTGCGCGTGCCCATGCTCGAGATCCACACCGTCGCCGCCGGCGGCGGCTCGAAGCTGCACTTCGACGGGAGTCGTTATCGGGTGGGCCCCGATTCGGCCGGCGCCGACCCCGGCCCGGCCTGTTATCGCAGAGGCGGCCCGCTGACGGTCACCGACTGCAACGTGATGCTCGGCAAGCTCCAGCCCGACTTCTTCCCCAAGACCTTCGGCCCGGACGCCGACCAGGCCCTCGACGCCGAGGTCGTGCGCAGCAGATTCGACGCGCTGTGCCGCGAGATCCGCGAAGCCACCGGCGACACGCGCCGGCCCGTCGAAGTCGCCGAAGGTTTTCTGCGCATCGCCGTGGCCAACATGGCCAACGCCATCAAGACCGTCTCGGTGCAGCGCGGCCGCGACGTCACCCGCTACGCGCTCAACTGCTTCGGCGGCGCCGGCGGCCAGCACGCCTGCCTGGTGGCCGACGAGCTCGGCATCGAGACCGTGCTCATCCACCCCCACGCCGGCGTGCTCTCGGCCTACGGCATGGGCCTGGCCGACGTCACCGCCCACCGCGAGTTCGCCGTCAACGAAACACTCGACGCGGCCCTGGCCCAACGCCTGAAATCCGCTTTCGGGG
Organism: Wenzhouxiangella sediminis; assembly: GCF_003410055.1. Lineage (GTDB taxonomy): Bacteria > Pseudomonadota > Gammaproteobacteria > Xanthomonadales > Wenzhouxiangellaceae > Wenzhouxiangella > Wenzhouxiangella sediminis. The sequence goes on from NZ_QUZK01000054.1 coordinate 34,997, forward strand.
AGCGCGCAGACGACGCCGTCGCCGAGCTTCACGAGCAGGCCTTCGACGACGCAGCCATCGAGGTTCAGAAAACCTGCCGGGTGCGCTACGCCGGCACCGACACCAGCCTGCCCGTGCCCTTCGGTCCGGCCGGGGCCATGACCCGCGACTTCACCGAAGCACACCGCCGCCAGTTCGGGTTCGCCATGGAAGGGCGCGAGCTCGTGGTCGAAGCCGGCCTGGTCGAGGCCGTCGGCCGCAGCCGCGCGCTCGATTCCGAACCCGAAATCCACGCCGATCGCCCCGAGGCCGAACCGGCCGCCCGGGTCGAGACCTTCATGGATGGTCAATCCAGGCCCGACACGCCGGTCTTTCTCAGGGACGACCTGGCCGCCGGCCAGCGCATCGACGGCCCGGCCGTCCTCATCGAGGCCAACTCCACCGTCGTGGTCGAGCCGGGCTGGCGCGCCGCGCTGAACCGCCACGGCCACCTGCTGCTCGAGCGCGCCGAATCCAGGCGCGGCCTGCAGGCCGGCGAGCAGGCCGACCCGGTGCTGCTCGAAGTCTTCAACAACCTGTTCATGTCGATCGCCGAACACATGGGCGCGACCCTGCAGCAGACCGCCTGGTCGGCCAACATCAAGGAACGCCTCGACTTCAGCTGCGCCCTGTTCGACGAGAAAGGCCGGCTGGTGGCCAACGCCCCGCACGTGCCCGTGCACCTGGGCTCGATGGGCGAGAGCGTGCGCGCGGTCATCGACACCTTCGCCGGCGACATGCGCCCCGACGACGTCTTCCTGCTCAACGACCCCTACAACGGCGGCACGCACCTGCCCGATCTCACCGTGGTGAGCCCCTGCTTCGACGAAGCCGGCAAGGAAATCCTCTTCTACACCGCCAGCCGCGCCCACCACGCGGATGTCGGCGGCACGACCCCCGGCTCCATGCCGCCCGACAGCAAGACCATCTTCGACGAGGGCGTGCTGATCGGCCCGATGCGCGCGGTGCGCGAAGGCGAGCTGTGCCGCGACGAACTCAAGGCCGTCTTCACCGGCGGCGAGCACCCGGTGCGCAACCTCGAGCAGAACTTCAGCGACCTGCACGCCCAGATCGCGGCCAACAACCGCGGCGTACGAGAACTCTCCGGCATGATCGATCAGTTCGGACTCGACGTCGTGCGCGCCTACATGCACCACGTGCAGGACAACGCCGCCGAACAGGTCGCCCGCGCGATCAGCCAGCTCGAAGACGGCCACTGGACCAAGCACATGGACAACGGCGCGCAAGTCGAGGTCACCATCACCGTCGACCGCGAGTCACGCCGCGCGAAGATCGACTTCACCGGCACCAGCGACCAAACGCAGGACAACTTCAACGCCCCGCGCGCCATCACCCGCGCCTGCGTGCTCTACGTCCTGCGCACCCTGGTCGCCGACGACATCCCGCTCAACGACGGCTGCATGGCGCCGATCGATCTGATCATCCCCGAAGGCAGCCTGCTCGCGCCCGTCCACCCAGCCGCGGTCGTCGCCGGCAACGTCGAGACCAGCCAGGTCGTCGCCGACACCCTGTTCGCCGCCATGGGCGTGCTCGCCAACAGCCAGGGCACCATGAACAACCTCACCTTCGGCAACGAGCGCTACCAGCACTACGAAACCCTCTGCGGCGGCGCCGGCGCGGGCAAAGGCTTCGACGGCGCCGACGCCGTCCACGTCCACATGACCAACTCGCGCCTGACCGACCCCGAAATCCTCGAGACCCGCTTCCCCGTCCTGCTCGAATCCTTCGGCATCCGCCCCGATTCCGGCGGTGCGGGAAAATGGCACGGGGGCAACGGCGCCGAGCGCAGAATCCGCTTCCGCGAACCCATGACCGTCGCCGTTCTCGCCAACTCCCGCAAAGTCGCCCCCAGCGGCATCGAAGGCGGCGGCGACGGCCGCGTCGGCCAGGCCTGGATCGAAAAGCACGACGGCACCCGAAAGGACCTCGCCGGCACCGACCGCGCAGAAGTCGAAGCCGACGACATGCTCGTGCTGCAAACGCCGGGCGGTGGGGGTTATGGCAACTAACTGACGCAAAGCGTCGTCCCGGCCCCCGAGCCGGGACCTTCCGTCGGTTGGCACCAATGCATGGAAGGCCCCGGGTCAAGCCCGGGGCGACGGAATACCACCCATCGCCGCCCCAGCCGTAGCGAAGCGTCGTCCCGGCCCCGGAGCCGGGACCTTCCGTCCGTTGGCACCAGGAGATCGAAGGACCCGGATCAAGCCCGAGGCAACCCCTCAATAACAACTACTCACATCCACCGCCCCATCCGCAATGCCCGGGTACAGATCCATCCACTCCGGATTCTCACGCTCGATCAACTGGATCTTCCACTGCCTTCGCCAACGTTTGAGCCTCACCTCTCGCTGAATCGCTTCCACGAGTTCGTCGAAACCCTCGTAGTGGACCAGCTTCGACAAGTGATACTTCCTCGTGAATCCGGAAACGAACCGCCCGCGATGCTCCCAGACTCGCCGGACCAGATTGTTTGTCACACCGACGTAGAGCGTGCCTCTCGGCTTGTTGGTAAGGACATAGACGTAGTACATGCTGCCAATGTGGCAGAACTTGCGATGATCAAGAAACGGCAAATGCCCGCTGGAACGTGTAGGAAAACCGCGCTCCACACAGCCCCCGTCACCCCGCCGCAACAAACTGACGCGAAGCGTCATCCCGGACCCCGCAATCCGACGCGAAGCGTCGTCCCGGACCCCGATCCGGGACCTCCCCACCGAAGGCGCCAACCGATGGAAGGCCCCGGCTCAAGGCCGGGGCGACGA
>NZ_QUZK01000008.1 GCF_003410055.1 Wenzhouxiangella sediminis
CGTCGTCCCGGCCCCCGAGCCGGGACCTCCCCACCGAAGGCGCCAACCGATGGAAGGCCCCGGATTGACGGGCACCAGCCCGTCATCCCGGCCGTAGCGAAGCGGAGAGCCGGGACCTCCCAACCGGCGGCGCCAGTAGAGAGAAGGCCCCGGATCAAGTCCGGGGCGACGAGTCTTTCCCTGAAACCTGAAACCTGAAACCTGAAACCTATCCCCGTATGTCCAACGAGTCCTTCGCCCAACGCGACCCCAAGACCCTCGAAGCGCTGATCCGTGCGGCGGCGGAGCGAATGGACGCGGCGGGGCTGTTCTTCGGGCACGGCACGGACAACGCGCTCGACGAGGCCTGCTGGATGGCTTCGAGCGTGTTCGGGCTGGAGCCGGATTTCGACGATGCGGCGGTGGCGCGGACGGCCACGGAAGACGAGCGCCAGCGCTTCGAGACCTTGCTGGCCGACCGTATCCAGACGCGTCGGCCACTGGCCTACCTGCTGGGGCAGGCCTGGTTCGCGGGATTGCCGTTCACGGTCAACGAGGACGTTCTCGTGCCGCGCTCGCCGCTGGCCGAACTGATCGTGGAAGGATTCGCGCCGTGGGTGGAGCCCGAGCGGCTCGAGCGCGTGCTGGACGTGGGAACAGGCTCGGGTTGCATCGCCGTCGCCACGGCCTACTACTGGCCCGACGTGAAGGTGGACGCGGTCGACATCAGTCCCGATGCCCTGGCCCTGGCGCGGCGCAACGCCGAGCGCCACGGCGTGGCCGACCGCGTGGAAGTGATCGAATCCGACCTGCTCGACGCCCTCGAAGGGCGCCGCTACGACGTGATCCTGGCCAACCCGCCCTACGTGCCCACCGCGTCGATGGACACCCTGCCGCGCGAATACCGCTGGGAACCCCGCGTGGGCCTGGAAGCCGGCAAGGACGGCCTCGACCTGGTCCGCCGCCTCCTCGACACCGCCGCCGACCACCTCGAGGACGACGGCGTGATGATCGTCGAAGTCGGCGAAGCCGCCGAAGCCCTCGAGAACCTGCTGCTCGAACGCGGTATCGAATTCACCTGGCTCGAGTTCGAGCATGGTGGAGACGGCGTGGCCTTGATCGAACGCAAGGTTCTGCCGGGCTGCTGAACGGATTTAAGGATTCCCTCTTGCCAGTGACGCGAAAATTGGCTTAGGCTAAAAAGCACAAGGGGTGGCATCAGGCGAATCAATCGCGTCGCCCTGAGAAAAAAGCGAGTGGCGTCGCTGGCATTGGGTGGGGACATTTTCAAGCTATTCCCCGTAAGCATAGAACCAATCGGCAACGCCGCCGTTATTGGCAGTTATCTATTCCGAGGGGAAATAATGATCAATTCCATTGCTGGATTCCTTCCGTTCGTGCGCCGCGCGCAATCGAACGATCAGGGCCTTGCTGCCCCGAGTCGTGCGTCGATTGCGCTTTTCTCAGCACTGATCCTGTTGGGCGGCCTGCTCGGGCCGGTACAGGCCAGCGCGCAGAGCACCGATCTCGTCAGCGTCACGGCCGATGCCGACGACCTCGCCAACTTCGGGCAGACCATTGGCGATCGCTTGACGCTGCGATTCTCCGCTCCCCTCGACGAGGGCCAGGCGCTCGGCGGCGTGATCGTGGAGTTCGACGGCGCAGTCGCCCAGGAACTGCAGTGCCAGTGGGTCAACGTCGGTTGTACGGTTTCCGGCTCGGAATTCACGGTCGAAGCGACCGACACCTTCAATTCCCCGCGAGATTTCGACGGCCGCGCGGTCGATGCGGTCCCGGGTCTGCTCGATGACGCCGGCAATCCCGTAGCCGTTCCGCAGCCGGTCATGATCGCCCCGGGTTGGTTCGAGGACTTCGACGGCGGAACCCTGAACCTCAACTGGCAGTTCTTCGACTTCACGGGTGCACCTTCCCTCGGCACCCCTGACTTTGCCGGAATCGACTCGGGCTACCTGCGAGTCACCGACTCCGACGCCGTCTATGCCGGCGGCTACGTGCCGCGGCTTTTCGGCGACTCTCGCGTAGTGTCGATCGTCAATGCAGACGGCACCAATACCGGCGTCAGCCCGGACAACCAGATCGACCAGGGCGTTATCAGCCACTTCGACCCGGCAAGCGGTGTGCTTTCAGGCTACGTCGCCTACATTCGCTATGAACTGCGCTACCACGAGCTGGTGCTGGCTAAATTCGACGCCGACGATCTCGACCCGCCGCTGATCGAAAAGCGCGTGCGTCTCGCCGACTTCCCCGAAGGCGATGCCGCCATGATGGGCAAGCGCTACGGCGTCGTGCTCGAAACCGTCGCCCAGGACGGCGGTGCGAGCCGACGACTGGTTGCCACCGCCGTCGATGCCGACACCAACGAATACCTCGCCAGCGTCGAGGCGCTCGACAACAGCCCCTACACCAGCGGCTATACCGGCGTTGTCGCCATCACCAACAACACCGGCGGCGTCAACGGCACCTTCGATATCTCGGCCGCCGACGCCAGCTTCCTGTCGCTGGACGGTGACGGCCCGGAAGTGCTCGAGCCGGGACAGGAAGCCTTCTACGACGTGCGCCTGCAGAACGTCGGCAGCCGCGCGACGACCGAGAACATCGAAATCCAGTTCACGATCAGCCGGCCCGATGCCGTTGCCTCCGGCGTCACGCTGGAATACTGCGGCGATCTCGAAGACACGGGCGTGGCGCCGCCGGATGCCGAGTCCTGCCAGACCTGGAAGCCGCTGCCGCTGACCCAGGACGGCGACGACCTGGTCGGCCGCTTCGGCCCGGCCGCCGGTTTCCCGGTCGGTTCCGACTACGACGCCACGACCTTCCTGCGGGCCAGCTACGCCGAGGCCGGCAACTACACCACCGACATCGCAGCGGTCGGCGTCAGCTCCGGTCTTGCCGAAGCCCGCACGCTCGAATCCGTTTCGGTCACGGAACTGACCTTCACCGTCGACGAGGGCGTCGACGGCACCGGCGCAGACGACAGCGCAAGCGGCTGGGACTACTACACCGCCACGCTGAGCAACCTGGGCGATGCGCTGCCCGAGAACGTGGCCCTGTGGGTCGAAGTCGACGGCATCGACGCCCAGGTTCGCGACAGCGAAAACTACGACATCGAGTACTGGAACGGCACCGGTTGGGAAAACCTCGGCTGGGCCCAGGACAGCTACTTCTGGGACTACGACCGTGATGCCTGGTTCCTGGGCCGTCCGTCGACCGATCCCAGCGGCCCGGGCCCGCACCCCATCCCCGGCTTCCCGGTCGGTGACGGCGAGACCTTCCCGACACCCATTCGCGTCAACTTCGCCAACGGCACTTACGACCTGACGGTCTCGGTCGAGACGGCCGACCAGAACGCCGACCCGATCTGGGTCTACGGTCAGTTCGAAGAGAGCATCGTGGCCGAAACCGACCCGGTCGCGCTGTCGATCGACACGGTCGAGGGCCTGCCTTCGGGCATGACCGAGCAGGCCGGCTACGACTA
>NZ_QUZK01000053.1 GCF_003410055.1 Wenzhouxiangella sediminis
GATAAACTCCTGATTTACAGTACGTATCAATGGGCAGTTACACAAATCTCAGGACAGTCCCTGGAGCGCTGATTGATGTAGGAGAAAGAGCGTTACACCGGAGAGCCCTGCGGAGATGGCGACCCAGAATATATTCCTTGATTGCTCAAAACAGTTCTGCTTGCCTTCATGAATCCAACTCCAAGCTACTAACCCGATCCACGCCGGCATTAGCAGGGCTGACTTGATGGTGAGTAGGAAGGCCAGGGAAAGGGAAATACCTGCAATTATGGCGCTTAGGCGCTTTTGTCGGAGGACAAGCCAGGCTGAAAATAAAACGAAGAAGGACGCCATGGTGTCCGCGCGAAAGCTGCTGGCGTGTTGTAATACAAAGCTGAAGCTAGCGAGCGAAAAGGCGGAGAAGATCGCGCTGGGGTTTGATAGGAACTGGCGGCCTATGAGGTAAACGAGTACACACGTCCCCAGAAATACTGACCATATTGTAAGACGAGCTGCAATAATCTGGTCAATTTCGCTTGTTCCGACATTGGGAAGCCAGCCAAACAGTTGAGCATGAAAAGTCTGAAGCGGTTGGGACAATTGTCCAGATGCTAGCAGGTAGACTTTGGAGAGATAGTTGTACTCGTCCCAATTCGCTCCGAGGTTTCGCGACAGTTCCAGGCAAGCAGCAAGGCAGAGTGTAACCCCAAGGGTCAGGGCCACTGTGTTTACTGAGGGCCTTTGGCTGGCGATATTCATTTCATCTTTTCTGATGCAAGGCCTAACGTAACCCGCTTGGTCTATTTGGTAGGCTTATCTGTCTGGGGTCTGAAGTCAAGTCTATCGCCATTTGCGCCCTGAGGTTTCGGAGCGCCTGGTGTCGTCCTCGGATACGATTGCGTGCTCCTTAATAAGTAGCGCCCAGGGCTGACGGCTAGTCGTGCAATTCCAGCGCTGCAGTGGGAGCGTTTGTCCTCTGTTACCTATCCTTGTTTCGAGCAGTTCCTCAGGGATATGGCGCTTGGGGATTTTATTCGGTTTGGTTGTTGGGCATGAGCGAGTTTGCGCCATGGAAAGGAAAACCCCCGCAGAGCGGGGGTTCCTAAGTCTTGGCTTACGCCAATTTACCGATCAAGATGTTACTCGATCAGGTGCCGCGGCATTCGGCAGCGACGTGCTGCTGATTGGCGTGGGTGGAAGTGCAGTTCCACTGAATCGAGTCGCCGATACTGCCCTGAGTCGGTGTAAACGTGAAGGTGCCGGCGGAGGTGCCATCGCTTCCGGTGCTGTTAATGGTGATCACGCCAGCGGCAATGCCGACATTGTCGCAGCGCGGAGTCGCAACCTGAGCCGGGTTGACGCCAACCTCATTGGCGGTCAGCGAAGCGTCCGTGGCCACAACACCGTTGGCCTGTGCAGTTTCGGAGACTGCCAGCTTCAGCGAGGAAGCCAGGTTAACGCACTCCGAGTTGGCGGTGCGAATCGAGTAGTTCTGGTAGGCCGGAATGGCAATCGCCATCAGAATGGCCAGAATGGCGATCACGATCATCAGTTCGATGAGAGTGAAACCGCCTTGTTTGCGCATGGTCGTGGTCATAATGACTCCTTTATGGTTGTCAACAGTCTTCAGGTTGAACGTAAAACTTGGCTTTGGCCAAATCCGATTTTCGTTTCCCCTTCAAGGAATATAATGCATGAAGCATGCCATCCAGGCAACTGGGTGCGAATTAGGCCAGGGCTCAGCGTGGTAATTTGCGGACTGTACGACTGTAGGCCTGTAGATTTGGCCTGATTTAAGCCCGGGTGACAATTTTTGTCACGTTGCGTCATTTTTGGTCGCTCTTGTCTGGCTGGAGCTAAGGGGTTCGGCAGTTTGGGGGTACATATCGTGCGTCCCCGGCCCTCAGTTCACACAGCCAGGTAATTCCGCCGTCAGACGCAATCGTTGGGCTGAGCGTGATGACTGGATCGGGCGTTGCGCCTGTATTGCGGGTGGTTACGGTTATTACGCCACTTCCGTCATTGGCAAGTTCCACGGCGTCCACATATTCAGATTGCTGACTGGCGTGCCCAGTATTGGTCGGTGTGGGACTTTGGTTGGCGCTAACGGCTTCCGCTACGGCGAGCTTCACGGGTGCGGCCGCATATACGCCTTCACTGACGCGAGCGCGGATCGTGAACTGCTCGTAGGTCGGCATGGCGATGGCAACAAGGATCGCGAGAACCGCTATAACGATCATCAGTTCGATAAGTGTAAAGCCGTGGTTCTTTGTCTGATTCATAGCGCGTTCCCGCCTGGAGTGATGCAAGAAATCCCTGCAATTCTCGTGGCATGAGGGTTAAGGTGTGACGGGCGTCACATTACTGTTCGCGCGATGCCATGCACCCGCGTCACTGTCGAAGCCGGTGCCTAGGCGTGGCCTCTAGAATGGTCGCATACGTCGTTGCGTTCAGTCCGAGCAATGTAAGCAAGGATTTCCGAGGGGCGCCCAGCCCGCGGCAGCCCTATCGCTGCGCGGCTGCCCACTGTACTATCCTGAAGTAGCAATTGGCGCTTAGGTTGGGTGCGGCCGCGTGATATTGGTAAGTGTCGGAAATGAATAGAAGGCTATATCCAGCTCTTCCGGGCCTTTCGAGTGGTTGGATTCCTGTTTGGCGCTTGGAGCCATTCTGGGCTTTTTCTGCATGCTGGATCGTGGTCGCGATTATGCTATACAGCTTCGGCAGTCCGCCTGCGGGGCCCGCAGTTTTTCCAGACGAGGTGTGCCGCCTGGGTTGGGCACGATTGCTATCTGGGGTCGGCCCGCACTATGAAATGTCTCCCGGCGCATACTGCCAACCCTACTACCCGCTGCTGCTTGCTCCCTTCCAATGGCTGACGCAAGAACCTCAAGGTACACAGCGAATTGTTTTCGCAATAAATACTGCCACAGCCGCGGTATGTCTACCCTTGGCGATTCGGTTGGGGATCCGGCATTTTTCAATGAATGCGCGTGCCGCTTGGTCCGCTGGAGTGGCAGTCTTAGCCTATCCCTCGCTGACTCTGTACAGTCATCACGCGTTGCCGGAAACCATCATCTTTGCGGGTATGCTGCTTGCCTTTGCATTTTGGTGTAGCTGGGTTGCGCTTCCAACGTGGCGGCGGTTCTTCCTTCTGCTGGCAACGAGCTTTGCGCTCTATGCGCTTCATAGAAAGATGTTGGTTCTGCCCGTTATGCTAATCGGAGGTGCCGCAGTTGGCTGCTGTATAAGCAAAAAAGCAGAATACCGAACCCGCTTTCTGTTGGCTGCGCTTGGTTTTGTGGTTGTGCTTGCGCTTGATGAGCTAGTAAAGCGTCTAGTGCTTTCAGGCCACTTTCGCGCGGGTGACGCAGGTGCGCTAGACTTGCTAGCTCATCTGGGTTCGCTAGAAAACGTTGTGCAAGCAACCGGTAGAGGCGCTGGGATACTTGCGTATGGCACTTTAACTACAGGCGGCTGCATATGGTTGGCAATCGCCGTAGCGCTGGAGGGCGTGCGTTTGCGGAGCTGGAACAGGCGCAGCCGCTTGGATTGCATCCTGACAAAGGCGGCCTTTCCCGTCATCATGGTTTTGGTGCTAGGACTAGTAACCGCGCTTAAGTTCGTGACGGGGGAGCGCTTTGACTTCTGGTTCTATGGTCGGCATGTGGACGCAGCCTTGGCGCTTGCGATGATTCCCGCAGTGGCAGTGATTTCGGAGAAGTGGTCGAATTGCAACATATTAGTTAAGGCCCTCGCGTTGCCGTTCGCCGCCTTCCTGGTTTTAGCTGCCACAATTCAAGGGCCGCCGTGGGCTGACTTCTCTCAAGTCCATACGGTTGGCGCAGGCGGCGTCATGGATTGGTTGTACCAGGCTGGAGACCGTTGGTCACTTTTAGTCTACTGCGGTTTGGTCTTCTTGATAACTACTTTCATGTGCTTGGCGAACCTTAGAGGGCGGCTTCGGTTCCTCGCGCTCGCGCCATTTGCCGTAATTACAACGATGACGCACATTACTTCAGAACCTTTTAAGGGCGTGCCACTGAATGAGGCTATTCCGTATTCCGCCGCTACTGTGCTTCGTGAGGCGCGCCACTGCCACATCTACTGGGATGCCCGCAACGGTGGGAGATTTAGGCAGCATCAATACTTCAGGGTTCAATACTATTTTCCACAATGTTCTATAGAAATAATTCCTGCAAATAGCCTTGCGGAACCAGGGGGTTTCGTTATAGCAAGGCGCTCATATGCGTCGTGTCAGTCAGAGGTCGAGTGCCATGATCTGCATCCAGATCTTGTGCTGTATGAGATTGTAAAGTAGGGTCTATGCTTAAAGCACTCTGATGCTGATAGTTATGCGGTATGAAGTGGGGTGGAGCGCTTGCACCTGATCGTCGCGCCATAAACCAGCTTCCACTGTCATTGGTTCGTAGCTAGTGGGCCCATGGGAATAGGCGGGTTTATCCAACTGGTCTAAGAGCGTTGTGATGCAAGTTCTCCTGCTTCGGATCCGGGGCGGGGTTGAGAGAAGCAATGCCGGTACAAACGCTCGACTCGTGATCGCCGCCAAGTCAGAAGATTCGGGAGCGCGACTCGGAGTGTGGCGCGATGTACGGCAACAGGCAGGGCTTTTGACCGCGCTAGTGACCGCCTTTTCTGGGTTCCTCTGGTTCGCCGCGTCTCCGCCGAGAGCAAAACCGCGATAGCCAGGTCAGGTATCAGTATGCTGAGGGCTCGGGTCGGCCTCACTTGATCCTCGACACTAGTGGCAAGCTCGCGGATCATGAGCGCATCGAACAGAAGAGTCAGCAAGAGTGTGCTTCGCCGGCTTTGATCTTTCCGGTTAGATTTGACCTTCTCAGCGTAGCTCATGTCGGCTGGCGATTTGCAGCATGCTCAACAGCCGCCTTATAAATCAGGCCTATCTGCTGAAATGCGAGGTCGCGGACTTCCGGAAGCTGAGCCGAGATCTTGCTTCTTATCTGTGGCTCGTTGCGTAGGGTTCGGTCGAACATTCTGAGTAAATGCTCTGTCTGGCATTTATCATAGTTGATGGCCTGGTCGCCGAGAGAGAAGTTGGAGAGCACTTCCGAATACTTGTGGCTCCATCCGACGACGAGGCACGGAACTTCTTCTGAAATGGCGCCTACCATGGCGTGAAACCTCGATGTTACGAGGCATCGGAAGGTTGCTGTCAGTTCACGAAGTGATTCGGTGTCTAACTCCCGATCGACTAGTCTGCAGCCGTTCTGGTAGCTCAACCTGGCGTGAATCGCGCGGCAAAGCGGTAAGTCATTATTGTGTTCGCGCTCCGAGTCGGGGCGGGCACTGTGAGAAAACAGGACAACCTGATGTCCTCTTTCGACTATGGTGTTGATGAAATCCGCCAGTGTTTCGACGTAGTCGATTCCGGCTCTAGCGGCCTTGCCCGCGGCGACAGCGCTAGGTGCAACTCCTATGACGCTTGCGGGGCGGCTGTGGCAGTGTTCCTGCGGGGCTGTTCTGCTTCGGTGTCGCTTGCGGATCGACGGAAATGCGAACGCGAGATCGGTTGCTTGGGAAACATTGGTGAGTCCGATCGATTGGATGTGGGAAAAAGTGATACTGCCGCGCGCAAATATGTGGTGCAGTCGAGGCAGAAAAGTTCGCGCCGCCAGGCGGTTTAGCCGTGATTCGAAAGGTCCTATCGCCTGGGCGACCTTCACCACGGGTAGGCGCATGAGCAAGCCAGGTAGCAAGACGGCAATGTTGTAGATGAGAAAATTCAGCCGTCCGTCGTTGAAGCTGATGCCGCACTGGTCAACGTAGATGTCCGCCTGGTGCAGTGCTCGGACAGTCTGCGAGCGCCGAATGAGCCAGGGGCGAAGTGGCTTGAATAACCGGTGAAGCAGGCACAGAGGGATAATTGCCAGCACCAGGGCAATGGGAGAGGCAGGGACGATGCGCAGGCTTTCAAAACCGTTGCGTTCGGTGTCCTGGGGCGGATAGAGGCTCAACAATGCAAACCGGGCCTCTCCGTCGAGCGATCCGATGCCGTGGATGAGCGTCTCGAGCATCGCCGATGCCCCCTTGTTGCCATACAGCGCTGAACCGATCACAGCGTAATTCATTCGTTCATCCACCTTCGGGCGCGGCACGACACCAGTACTGCCGCTAGGGCCAGGTCGGCCAACAGGTTATAGATGCGCGTGATAATTGCAAGAAGTGCGGCCTGTTCCAGGTTGAAGTAGTGGATGCAAAGGCCCACGAGCACACCCTCACGCACGCCGATGCCGCTCGGCGCGAAAAAGGCCAGCGAGCCAAGGATGCCTGCGAGCATGTAAAAGGCCACCAGCGGTGCCCACATGTCGACGGTGACGCCGTACAGCGAATGCGTGATCAGTACGAAGGCAACGCCGTTCAGCACCCTAGGCACAAGATAACCCGCTTGCATTTTCGCCAGAAATCGCCCGGACATTCTAGCGGACTTGGGAGGTTTCGGCTGACGGAGGAATCGGTAGAGAAACTCAGTCAGTCGCTCAGTGGTTGGTCGGTGGAGCAGTGCCAGAACCGGTAGAAGCAGTAATAGAGGCGAGAGCATCTGAATGCTAATGGCCGAATCCGTCAGGGCGACGGCCAGAACGATGGGGATGGCCGGAACGGTAGACGCCAGCAACAGGAACAGCGTTTCCAAGGCGAACGAGTTCAATAGTGTTGCCAGTTCAATCCCTCGGGCCCGGGCGGTGGCGGCCCTGTAGGCGTAGGACCAAGCCTTGCCCGGAAGGTATTTCAGCAGCCAGGCTGCGATGTAGACCTCGACCGCGTCGAGCCTCCCAAGGGACTCTGCCCTTGCCGAGCGGTTCAGGATCGACCGCCACAGAAGCGCCGATACAGCAACGGCCAAAGCGAAACAGGCAACAGCGACGGCCGTCAATGGATCCGGCGTCAGGCATGCTCCTTCCGTGGCTTGCAGGTGTTCTGCTAGAGCAATGGCAAAGAAGTAACCGACGGCCCCAAGGGAGACCGCCGTCAGCGACCGCCTGATCCATCTCCAAGCTCTCATCTGGCCAGTTTGCCCCGGCATCGATTGAATGACCGGAAATACTCCAGTCCCTTCTTTCCGGAGTACGGCACCAGGCCCTCCGGGTCAGGATATCCGAAGCCGACAAGCATAGTCACACGTTGACTCGACTCCAGCCCGAGCAAACGTTGCATGCGCAATTCAAGGGGTTCGAAGTCCGGCCAGTTGATTACCGTTGAGGACAGCCCTAGCGTTTCAAGGCCTAGCAGAAAAGACATTGTCGCGAGGGAAGAATCGATATAGATGGCGTGGCGATCCCTGGGGCTAGCGTAATTGTCCAGGTTGCCGACGACAACGGCCAGCGCCGGAATCTGTTGAGCATAGCCCTTTGTGCCGAAGGGTACGGAAGCAACCCGTTTAACAAGTTCCGGTTCGTCGTAGATCATAAATTCGTAGGGCTGGCGATTGCAGGCCGTCGGCGACAGCCCTGCAGAAGTTAGTGCCTTGTCGATGAGCGATCGCGGCACTGGCTCTTGGAGAAACCATCGAATCGACCGGCGACGCAGAGCGAGCTGGTGGAAATCCTCGTGGCCAAAAGGACATGCCGGACGGTTTCCGGCAGGATATGGTGCGTTCTCGTCCCCGTCCGAATCCGGTTGCTCGGTCCGCTTGAATGTTCGGAAGGCCTGCTCAGTCACAGATGTGACTTCGACGGTTTTGAAATAGCGGCGCAGGACATCTTGCGCCCAACGCAATTCTTGCTTGTCAGGACCCTTCTCGCTCTCGCCGCCTGATCGAAGACAGCGTCGGTATTGCTCGACTGCATCCGCAATATACCCTTCCGCGAATCTGCTCCGCAGCGGACGCATGCTGAGGCCCTTCTCTATCCGGTGGATGCTCCGGCGTAGCTCTGCAGATCGACGTGAGCGTGCTGAGAGACTCCTGTAGTAGTCTCTTCTGCCTCGCAAAACTGCGTATTGTTCGCGATTAAAGGTCGGGAATGCCAATGTTGCGTAAAGTGTCGCCAACAGACGGTTACTCGCAAAGATTTCGAGCGTGCCGCGGACGGCATAGTAATGTGCTCGCCGCACAGCGCGAAATTGTGCAAGGCTTTCTACGATTCCCTTGATGAATTCAAGCATCTAGGCGTACCTACAGCGCTGACGTTGCAATTCCTGACCTGTGAAGCCCTTAGTGATGAGAGAGGATCAATCCGTTGCTTTGATCTGGGGGGGGGCGCTTGAAGTGCCTTGCCGTGGGCCCGCCAGGTTCTCGGCGTCTTTGTAATTCAATGACGTGATTTGCTCTGAGATCAGCCCGATCAAGAACACGATCACTGCTGCGCTGAACAGCAGTAGACTCATGTTTGTGAAGCGGCCTTGCGTTACGTAAGTGAAAAAGTAGTATCCGACGCCAGTAAGAAAAAACAAAGCACTTGCGGGGAGGAATAGCTTCAAGGGGGCATAGAGCGTGGCGATCTTGAAAATGATCATCAGGAACCTGATGCCGTCCCGTACTGGTCGGATGTGGCTCTTCCCCTTTCGTTTCGCGGCCTTGATGTCTATGAAGTCCACGGGGTAACCGGATCGCATGAACGCCATTGTTATAGTAGTTGGGTATGAAAATCCGTTAGGTAGCAAGTACAGATATTGACGAAACTTCTGGGCTTTCGCTGCTCTAAATCCAGAAGTCAGATCCGGAATGGCCTGGCCTGTGACCATAGAGGCGACCAGGTTGTAGACCCCGTTGGCCATCAGGCGGCCGGTATTGGCGTGTGAACTGGCGCCGGCGCGGGCGCCGACAACCATGTCGAATCCTTGATCGAGGCGTTCGAGCAGGCGAGGGATGTCAGCAGGATTGTGCTGGCCGTCGCCGTCCAGAAAGACAAGGGTGTCGCCGCTAGCCTCCCGTGCGCCGCGTTTGACGGCTGCGCCGTTGCCGAGCGCATGCGGGTGGTTGATGACTGTGGCGCCGGCTTCCTGGGCTAGTTTGGCCGTGTCGTCCGTGGATCCGTCGTTGACAACGATGACTTCCGCATGCGGGTAGCGCGACATGATATCTCGGACGACTTCGCTGATGGCGGCCGCTTCGTTCTTTGCCGGAATGATGATGGAGAGTCTTGGGTTTTCCATGATTCCTAAAGTCTGGCATCCACGGTTTCCCGGCCAAACACGCTCTTGACGTCGTAGACGATGCCGTCGCTACGGGCATAGGCGCGAATGGCTTCTATGCCCTGTTCCCGGAACTGGTCGTGGCCGACGGCCACGATGACACCATCATAGTCGGCGCGCTCAGGTTGTTCGATGATTTCTATTCCGAGCTCGGAACGGGCTGCGGTGCTGGTGATCCAGGGATCGTGGATATCCACCTCAAGCCGGTAGCTTTGCAACTCTTCGATGATGTCGATGACCCTCGTGTTTCTTATGTCGGCGCAGTTTTCCTTGAAGGCCAAGCCCAGGATCAGGACCTTGGCGCCTCGCATGCTGATTCCTCGGCGGATCAGCAGTTTGACAAGCTCGCTGGCGACGTGTCTACCCATGCCGTCGTTGATGCGGCGGCCGGCGAGAATAACCTGAGGATGGTAGCCGACGGCTTCGGCCTTGTAGGTCAGGTAGTAGGGGTCCACGCCGATGCAGTGCCCGCCGACAAGACCCGGCCGGAAGGGCAGAAAGTTCCATTTGGTGCCGGCCGCTTCGAGGATTTCCGTGGTGTCCAGGTTCAGTCGGTTGAAGATCAGTGAGAGCTCGTTGACCAGTGCGATGTTGAGGTCGCGCTGCGTGTTCTCGATGACCTTGGCGGCTTCGGCCACGGCAATGCTGCTGACCGGATGCGTGCCGGCTTCCACGACCGATTTATAGAGTTCGTCCACGAATTCTGCGGCTTCGGGGTTGCTGCCGGCCGTGATTTTGACGACGTTTCTCAGGCTGTGGGCGCTGTCTCCGGGGTTGATCCGTTCCGGGGAGTAGCCGACGAAGAACTTCTTGTCGGTTGGCTTATCTTCTGCTTGCCTAGATCTGACCGGCTCGTCTTCGGCGTTGCCGGTTTGATTCCACGCGCAATGGAGGCCGGATAGCGCTTCCAGTATGGGAACGCAAACTTCTTCGGTGCAGCCTGGGTAGACCGTGGCCTCGAAGATGACGATGTTGCAGGGCTCGAGAAGCGGTGCAATGGTGCGGCAGGCGTCTTGCAGGTGAGTCAGGTCGGGCCGCTTGTGGCGATCGACTGGAGTGGGTACCGCGACGATGTAGACGTGGCAGTCGGCTAGTGAGCCTGTGTCTGCAGTGAAACGAAGCTGCGAGGCACCTCTCAGTTCGTCGGTGCTGACCTCCCGGGTAGGGTCGCTGCCACCTTGCAGGCTTTGGATGCGCTGCTCATCGATGTCGTAGCCGATGGTTTCCTGCCGCTGCCCGAATGCCACTGCCAGGGGCAGTCCTACGTATCCAAGCCCGATGACGGCAATGCGTGCTTGATTTGTTTGGGGAAGATCCTTCGGCATTCGGACGGAAATCAACTTATGTTTGCAGTGGAAAGTATGACAGAAATGCCGGGCGCGCTATAGCCCATGGAATGAGCAAATGGCACGCTATCGGGATGATTGCCGTATGCATGCCTGTAAGCCTTTGTGCGGCAGAATAGCGGAAGCTTTTGTGACGGCAGTCACAATCTGCTATCGTCAGCATCGTTGACCGGGCAGTCGACAGGGGGCGTGGTGGCTACGGGGCTGCTGCGCAGGGGTGGGCAGAATAGGGAATACAGGACCAGCAGGGGATGACAACAGGTGGGAAGTTGTTCGGCTCGGCGCAGGCCGCCGGGGAGGGTGTGGACGCTCGTGAGCTGTCCGGGCTGCTGCTGGACGTCATTCCGGGCATCTTCTACCTGATCGACACCCGCGGTCGCGTGCGGCTGTGGAATTCGCGCCTGCAGGAGCTCACCGGCTACAGCGCCGAGCAGATCGGGCGCATGTCGGCGCTGGAGTTCTTTGCGAAATCCGACCAGGAATCGGTCGAACTGGCGCTGGAGAAGTGCCTGGTCGAGGGGTATTCGGCCATCGACGCCTCCGTGCTGACTGCTCGTGGCGCCAGCCCGCCGCATCATTTCCAGGGGCGGCGCGTGGAGCTGAACGGCGAGAGCATGATCGCCGGCGTGGCCCTCGACGTCTCGCGCCTGAAGGCCGTTGAGGCCGATCACGCCCGCCAGCGCATCCAGCTCGAGCGCCTGGCCAGCCACGTTCCCGGCGCCGTCTACCAGCTCCAGCGCGACGCCGAAACCGGCCGGATGTGGCTGCCCTACGCCAGCGCCAAGTTCCACGAGGTCTTTGGCACGGACTACGCAACCGTGGCGGAGGATGCCGAGCCGCTGTTC
This sequence comes from Wenzhouxiangella sediminis, assembly GCF_003410055.1. Taxonomy (GTDB): domain Bacteria; phylum Pseudomonadota; class Gammaproteobacteria; order Xanthomonadales; family Wenzhouxiangellaceae; genus Wenzhouxiangella; species Wenzhouxiangella sediminis. The sequence goes on from NZ_QUZK01000053.1 coordinate 11,342, forward strand.
CAGCGCATTCACGAGCAGGATGTCGAACGGGTGCTGAAGTCGGTCAACCGCAGCGCCGAGACCCTGGAGCCCTTCTTCGAGCATTTCCGCATGTACCCGGTCGGGCGGCCGCAGACCGACGAGAACCTGGAGTGGGTCGAGGTCGATTCCGGCCCCGAGAAGCTGTCCGACGGTAGCGTCATGTGGCACGGCTTCGCCCGCCTGGTCACCCATCGCCGCCAGCTCGAGCGCAAGCTCACCCGCCTGGCCTACTACGACGAGCTGACCGGGCTGCCCAACCGAGCCCACCTGCAGTCCACGTTGCGCGACGAGCTGACGCTGGCCGGTTCGGCGCGCGAGGGCCTCGCCGTGCTCTACCTCGACCTCGACAACTTCAACGACATCAACGACGCCTGGAGCCACGCGGCCGGCGACCGGCTGCTCAAGGAAGTCGCCGAGCGGCTCGATTCGCTGGTCACGGGGGAGGGCGTGCTCGGCCGTGTCGGCGGCGATGAATTCCTGGTCATTCTCCGTGGTCGCGAGGCCGCGTGTCGTGCCGAGGTGCTCAGCGACGAGATCTGCCGCACGATGGAGGCGCCCATGCGCATCGATCAACGCCAGGTGCGCATGACGATCTCCATCGGTATCAGCCTGTTTCCCGACGACGCGGATTCCGCCGAGGACCTGGTCCGCCATGCCGACGCGGCGGTCTACAAGGCCAAATCCCAGGGCCCCGGCCGCTGGGCGCGCTACACGAAGGAACTTACCGAGGCCGCGCGCGCCCGCCGCTATCTCGAGACCGAGTTGCGCAGCGCCATCGAGCGCGAGCAGATCCAGGTCTCGCTGCAACCCATCGTTTCCCTGTCCGACGGCCGGCCCGTTGCGGTGGAAGCCTTGGCGCGCTGGTACCACTGGGAGGACGGCTGGCTCTCGCCGGACCGCTTCGTCGCCATGGCCGAAAAGCGCGGCCTGGTCGCCGCGCTCGGCGAGCAGGTCTATCGACGCGCCATGCGCGCGGTGGCGGCCATGGACGGCACCAATCTCGCGATCAACGCTGCGCCCAGCCAGCTTCAGGATCCGGGATTCTGCGCCCGCCTTGTGGAGATGGGCGAAGCGGCCGGGCTGGGGCCGGAACGCCTCGAAGTCGAGATCACCGAACGCGCCTTCATGCGCGACAACGCCGAGTCGCTCAAGCAGATCAGCCGCCTGCGCGAAGCCGGCATCAGCGTCACCATCGATGATTTCGGAACCGGCTTCTCCTCCCTGGGCTACCTGCGCCGGCTCCCGGTTCAGCACCTCAAGATCGACCGCACCTTCGTTCGCCACATCGAGGACGACAGCGCCAGCGCTGCCATCGTGAGAGCCGTCACAAACCTGGCCCACGACCTGGGCATGGAAGTCACGGCCGAAGGCGTGGAAACCGCCGCCGAGGCGGAGTTCGTGCGCGGTGTGGGCTGCGACTATGCGCAGGGGTGGTATTACGGGCGGCCAGACCTGGTCGATTGACGGGTTTAGGTTTCAGGGTTCAGGGTTCAGGTTTCAGGAACAACCACATCGTCGCCCCGGACCTGATCCGGGGCCTTCCATCGGTTGGCGCCTTCGGTTGGAAGGTCCCGGCTCGGGGGCCGGGACGACGCTTCGCGTCGACTTGACCCGGGGCCTTCCTTCTACTGGCGCCTCCGGTCGGGAGGTCCCGGCTCTCCGCTTCTCTACGGCCGGGATGACGGGCTGGTGCCCGTCAATCCGGGGCATTCCATCCAGTGATGACTTTGCCGCTCAGGCCGCGTCGTCGATTTCCCAGCCGGGGAAGACCAGGACGGCCGGGTGGCAGGAAAGGGCGCGGGCCAGGGTCTTGGCGCGCTCGACGCCCAGGTTGACGCGTCCATTCTCGATGGCCGAAATCGTCGATTGGGCGATACCGGTCATTTCGGCCAGTTCGGTCTGACTCAGTTCCTGCAGCTCGCGCAGGATGCGCAACGATTCGCCCGGCGAAACTTCGACACGGGTCGGCGCCCGAACAAACTCTTCGTTACCTCTTGGCGTAGTCATGGGGATTGATGTCCAGTACCTGTATCAGTAGCCGATTGCCTTCCACGCGGTAGATGATGCGCCACTGCTGGCCGAGACGGCTCGAGCGGAATCCGCGCCATTTGCCATTCAGTGCCTCATCCCGGAAACCCTTGATGCGTTTCAGGCCTTGCGGGCCGGAAAGTCGCGCAATGTCTTTCCACTTTTCGTAGCGTTTGAGCACTTCGAGCGGCACCTTGGCCCGACGCAGCTTCTTGTCGAGGTCTCGGTGCTCGAAAATCTGCCACATATCAAATATAGTATAGTGCGTACAGCGTCTGTCAAGCGGGGATGCCCACCGAGGGCGTGGTCAAGCGTACCGATTGGGACGAGTCGACAACGGAAAGAGCGCGACTGACAGTCGTTGCATCGCTCGCTTCGGTGGGCAGATGGAACAAGCCTCGGATTCTGACAACGGCCCAGGCATTGGAGTTAGAGGCATGAGCACATTGACGATTCGGCTTCCTGACGACACGGCAGAAAGGCTCAGATCGTTGGCCAAGGCCAGGGGGCTTAGCGTCAACAAGTTGATGGAGGAATTGAGCACCCAGGCCATCGCAACGTTCGATGCGGAAAACAGGTTCCGGGCAATGGCTCGTCACGGTAATCTCGATGAGGCGCGCCGGATTCTGGACAGGCTTGATTCGGCGTAGATGAATCCTTCCGGGGGTTGCTCCTGTCGCCGCGGAATTGATCCGGGGCCTCCCGTCAGTTGGCGTCTTCGGTGGGAAGGTCCCGGCTCGGGGGCCGGGAAGACGGCGAAATTCGGCTAGGGGTACAGGCGCGGTTAGGCGATTCGCGCGCGCCACTGGCACTGCAGGCAGCGCGCCAGAGGGTCGGCGGGGCGCTGCGCCTGGTCATGGAACGGGCACTGAGCGGGCGGTTGCTCGGAGACCCTGCCGCCGCCCAGGCCGAAGCGCTCCCAGACCTTCTCGTGAAAGAAATAGGCGATGGTATTGACGGCCGGCTCGATCATGGCCACGGCACCGCCCAGCGCCAGGCTGCCGGTCATCAGGTAGACGACGGCGAAAGCCACGCTCATGTGCATGATGGCGAAGGTGACGGTCTTGCGGCTGGCCATTTCGGAAATCCTCTTCGAGCCTTGATGGAAACAATAACGATTCTCGCGCATTCCGACAAGTGATTATCGGGATGGTTTCAATAGCGCGGGGCTATTGCCTGCGCGGCGCCGCTTTCGCGTAGCATTCCCGACACGGAACCAACCAGGAAAATGCCGTCATGACCGAATTCCTCGAACTCCGCGCCGCCCGCCCGGGCGATGAGCTGCTGCTGCTCGACCTCATCCGCGAGCTGGCCGAGTACGAGCGGCTCGCCCACGAGGTCGAGGCGACCACCGGCGATATCTCCGAGTCGCTGTTCGGCGGCGGCGGGGTGGCCGAGGCGGTTATCGCCGAGTGGGAGGGCAAGGCGGTCGGTTTCGCCCTGTTCTTCCGCAACTTCTCCACCTTCGTCGGCCGCCCCGGCCTCTACCTTGAAGACCTCTACGTGCGCGAAACCCACCGCGGCAAGGGCATCGGCAAGGCCCTGCTGCTCCACCTGGCCGGCATCGCCCGCAAGCGCAACTACGGCCGCATGGAATGGAGCGTCCTCGACTGGAACCAGCCCGCCATCGATTTCTACAACAGCCTCGGCGCCAGGCCAATGTCCGACTGGACCGTGTTCCGCCTGGACGAGGAGGCCTTGAACGCGTTGTGAGCTGAAACCCCAACCGACGCCCAGCGTCGTCCCGGACCCCGATCCGGGACCTTCCAACCGAAGGCGCCAACCGATGGAAGGCCCCGGGTCAAGCCCGGGGCGACGGTGTGGCTTCTCCCTGAAACCTGAAACCTAGTCAATCGCGGCAAGGCCGCCCACCCAAGCGATCAGTTGCCGCCTGAAACCTGAAACCTGAACCCTGAAACCTCCCTTAAGGTTCCATTAAGCAAGAATGTGGCAAACTGCCCATTCCTGTCCCAACAATCCCGGTTGCCATCGTGTCGACTACGCAGGACGTCATTTCGGAAGGGGAAGTGACCCGGCTGCTTTCGGAGCTGCGCGAGCAGCCTGAAACCATCGATCGGATCCTGCCGCTGATCTACGATGATCTGCGCGAGGTGGCGCGCTGCCAGCAGGCCCGGTTCGGGTCCACGCCCACGCTGCAGACCACCGAGCTGGTGCACGAAGCCTTTCTGAAGATCCGCAACAGCGCCGACCAGAACATCCGCAACCGGATGCATCTCAAGCGCCTGTCCTCGCTGGCCATCCGCCAGCTCATCGTCGACCACGCCCGCAGCAAGCTGGCGGCCAAGCGCGGCGCCGGCCAGGCCCCTCTGAGCCTCAACGAGGAACTCGCCGAGGCCGGCAGCGAGGAAACCGTGCTGATGATCGACGAGGCCCTGGCCCGCCTCGAGGAAGCCAACCCGCGACTGGCCGAAGTGGTCATCGCGCGTTTCTTCGGCGGCCAGACGGCGGAGGAAATCGCCGAGATGCTCGATGTTTCGGTGCGCACCGTCCAGCGCGACTGGGAGCGCGCCCGCGCCTGGTTGCTCGTGGAGATGAACAGCTAGCGAATGTCCGGGGAGAATTCGCGCAAGCCTTCGGGACGACTCACCCCGGCACGCCGCCGGCTGGTCGATCGCCTGCTCGATGAACTGCTCGATCGCCCCCGGGCCGAGCGGCAGGCCGAGATGGCACGCATCGTCGAACGCGCGCCGCGCGTCGGCGCCTGGCTGCAGCGCCTGCTCGACGCCAGCACCGAGCCCGGCGGCATGCTCGACGAATCCGCGCATGCCCTGATGGGCGACGCGCTCGAGGCGCGCCTGGGCAATTCCGGAGAAAGCAGCCTCGAGCCGGGTACCCGCCTGGGCCCCTGGCGCCTGGTCGAGCCGGTCGGCGCCGGCGGCATGGGCGACGTCTACCGTGCCGAGCGCGCCGACGGGGCTTTCGAGATGACCGTCGCCGTCAAGCTCATCCGCAGCCACAGCGACGACCTGGCCCGCCTGCTCACCTACGAGCGCCAGACCCTGGCCCGTCTCAATCATCCCGGCATCGCTCGCTTGCTCGACGGCGGCGTCACCGAAGACGGCCGCCCCTACCTGGTAATGGACTGGGTCGAAGGCGACAACCTCGACGCCTGGTGCGAAAGCGCCCGACCCGCGCCCGCGACCATGCTGCGCATCTTTCGGGAGGCCTGCGATGCCGTGGCCGCGGCCCACCGCGAACTGATCGTCCACGGCGACATCAAGCCGGCCAATCTCAAGGTCACCGACACCGGCCGGGTCTGCCTGCTCGACTTCGGCGTCGCCCGGCTGCTCGACCGCGACATGCAGCACAGCCTGCCGGCCGCCATGACGCCCGGCTTCGCCGCGCCGGAAATCCTCGAGGGCCGTCCGGTGTCCACCGCCGCCGACATCTACGGCCTGGGCGCGCTGCTGCATTGGCTCGTCTACTCGGAAGCACCGCGGCCCGGCGTCGACCAAGCGCCGCGCGAGGCCTGGCGCGCGTTCCGCCGCCGCCGCGACATCGACGCGATCATTCGCCGCGCCGCGCACCCCGACCCGGCCATGCGCTACGCCACGGTCAACGGCATGGCGCTGGATATCCAGCGACTGGAAAACGACGAGCCGATCCGTGCGCGCCGCCCGGGGCTGCTCGAGCGCCTGGGCCTGTGGGTCCGGCGCCACACCGTCGGCGCGGCGCTCGGCGCCCTGGCGCTGATCTCGCTTGTCGGCGGCGTGTCGGCCGTGGTCTGGCAGGCGCGTGTGGCCGCCGTCGAGCGCGACATCGCCCGGGCCGAGGCAGCGCGCTCCAACGCCCTGCGCGAGCACCTGACGCTATTGTTCCGCGAGGTGGGCAGCCTGTCCGAAGACACCGAAAGCATGACCGCCCGCGAACTGCTCGATCGCACCGCCGAAGTCGCCGGCGAGTGGCTCGCCAACGACCCCGACCTGCGCCAGCAGGTCAACGCCGTGCTCGGTGAAGTGATGATCGCGCTCAACGACTACGCCGCCGCCGAGCCGCTGCTGGCCGATTTTGCCGAGAGCGACGAGGGCCGCGACAACCCCCTGCTGCAGTCCATCGCCCTGCTCGATATGGCCCAGGTCGACCATCGCCGCGGCCGGGTCGAATCGGGCCTGAAGAACGTCAATCGGGGCCTGGACATCCTCGAATCGCTGCCCGGCACCCATCCGGCGCGCCTGTCCGACGCCCTGCAGATCCGCGGCCGCCTGCGCCGCGACAGCGGCGACTGGGAAGGTGCCCTGGCCGATCTCGAACGCGCCCGCGAACTGGCGCTGGAAGTCTCCGCCGGCCCCCGTCCGCTGATGGCCCGGGCCGAGAACAATCTGGCCGCGACCCTGCTGATTGGTGGCCAGCTTGAACGAGCGGCGCGTCACTTCGAGGCCGCCGAGGCCCTCTGGCTCGCCCTCGATCGCGGCGACTCCAGCGACGCGCTGTCGGTCACCGCCAACCTGGCCATCGTCCTTGATCGCCTGGGCCGCAATGATGAATCCGAGCAGCGCCTCCGGCGTGTCATCGAAGTGCGCGAAGAAAAATACGGTGCTTCCGGTGCCATGGCGGCTGCCCGCCTGCACCTGGGCCGGCAACTGGTCGTGCGAGGAGCGCTCGACGAGGCCGAGTCGCAGCTTCGGCGCGCCAACGCGATTTTCTCCGAGTACATCGGCGACGATACGCCGGATTTTGCCGCCTCCCTGCTGGGCCTGGGCGAACTCGCCGAGGCGCGCGGCGACTTGGCGACCGCGCTCGGGCACTACGAACGGTCACGCGAGATCATGACCGGCCTGCTTGGTCCGCGCCATCCCTACAGCCTGCGCCTGGAGCTGGCGGTGGCGCAGATCCGGCGGCGAATGAATGACGGTTTCGAGCCGGGTACGCTGGCCGACCTGGCCGCCCAGGCTGAGGCAGTCGGCGGCGCCGCCCGCACGGTGTTGGCCGACATCGCCTGCGAACGCGCAAGGCTTGCCATGGAGCAAGGGCGCCGGGAAGCAGCCGGCAACCATGCGCAGCAATGCCTCGACCTGCGCCGTGCCCTGAACCTCGGCGGCTGGCGCATCACCGAAGCCGGGGCCCTGATCGCCGTCGCCGAATCCCCCGAAGATGCCGCCGGCGAACAGGCCGAAGAGCTGTTGGCCCGCCTGAGAAGCGAAATGAATGCCCGACACCCGGTTGTTCGGTGGTTTGAAAGGCTTGGGCGCTAGGTTTCAGGGGTTCAGGTTTGCCGCCTGAAACCTGAAACCTGAACCCTGAAACCTAGAGACCAGAGTTGAGTTTCAACCTTTCACCCTTATTCAAGTAACAGCGAATGAGCGCTTCCCCAGGCTGAAGCAAGTATGCAATTCAAGGACTATTACAAGACGCTGGGCGTCGAGTCGGGTGCGTCCGCCGACGAGATCAAGCGGGCTTACCGCAAGCTCGCACGCCAGTATCATCCCGACCGCAACAAGGACACCGGCTCCGAGGACCGCTTCAAGGAAATCGGTGAAGCCTACGAAGTCCTCAAGGACCCCGAAAAGCGCAAGCAGTACGACCAGTTGCGCGCCGGCGGCTGGCGCGGCGGCGACAACTTCGAGCCGCCGCCCGGCTGGACCGGCGGCTTCGGCCGCGGCGGCCAGCAGGCCGGCGGCGGCCAGGGATTCGGCGGCTTCGGCGATTTCAGCGACTTCTTCGAGTCGCTGTTCGGGGGCGGACTCGGCGGCATGGGCGGCGGCATGGGCGGTGGCGCCCGACGCCAGCAGCGCGCGAAGGGGCGCGACATCGAGGCCAGCGTCGAGATCGACCTGGCCACCGCTTTCAACGGCGGCAAGCGGCGCATCACGCTCGACCGCGGCGGCCAGCGCCAGAGCCTGGAGGTCAACATCCCCGCCGGCGTCACGCCCGGCCGCAAGATCCGCCTGGCCGGGCAGGGCGAGCCCGGCATCGGCGGCGGCCCCTCCGGCGACCTGCTCATGGAAGTCAGGATCGCCCCGCACCCGCAGTTCAGGCTGGACGGCCGTAACGTTCTGGTCGACCTCCCCGTCGCCCCCTGGGAAGCCGCCCTGGGCGCGGAGGTGCGCGTCCCGACGCTGGGCGGCAAGGTCACCATGAACATCCCCGCCGGTTCGTCCAGCGGCAAGAAAATGCGCCTCAAGGGCCGCGGCCTCCCCGGCAAGCCCCCCGGCGACCAGATCGTCAATCTCAAGGTCGTCGTTCCGAAGCCGCAGTCGGAGCGGGAGCGGGAACTCTACCGCGAGTTGGCTGAGGAAAGCGGCGCGAAGGTGCGGGAGTAGGTTTCAGGATTTCAGGTTTCAGGTTTCAGGAAAAACCGTGCCGTCGCCCCGGACCTGATCCGGGGCCTTCCATCCGATGGCGCCTCCGGTTGGGAGGTCCCGGCTCGGGGCCGGGACGACGTTGCTTCTGCTGTTTCCCCGAACCCCGAACCCCGAACACCCCGCCCCCGAGCCCTCGCGGCAAAGCCGCCCCCCAAACCTGTCGGCCACCGCCTGAAACCTGAACACTGAAACCTATCTTCCCGTGCATAATGGCGTCACTTCCATACGCCAACGTACGCCGTGACCGAAGCCACCGCCAACACCCCCGCCTACCCCAACATCTTCCGCCCGCTCGACCTGGGCCACGTCACGCTGCCCAACCGCATCCTGATGGGCTCGATGCATACCGGTCTGGAGGATCGGCTCTGGAACTGGCCGAAGCTGACCGCCTACTTCGTCGAGCGCGCCCTCGGCGGGGCGGGGTTGATGGTGACCGGCGGCATCGCGCCCAACCGGCGCGGCTCGCTGGCGCCGCTGGCCTCCAAGCTCACCAACCGGCTTGAGGCGCGCCGTCACCGTCGAATGACCGATGCCGTGCACGAAGCCGGCGGGCGCATCTGCATGCAGATCCTGCACGCCGGGCGCTACGCCTACCATCCGTTCTCGGTCGCGCCCTCGGCCATCCAGGCGCCGATCAACCCCTTCAAGCCGAAGGAACTCTCCGGCGCGGGCATCGAGAAGCAGATCCGCCACTTCGTGCGCGCGGCCAAACTCGCGCAGCACGCCGGCTACGACGGCGTGGAGGTGATGGGCTCGGAAGGCTACTTCATCAACCAGTTCCTGGTGCCTCGCACCAACAAGCGCACGGACGAGTGGGGCGGGGCCTTCGAGAACCGCATGCGCATCGCCGTCGAGATCGTGCGCCGCACGCGCGAGGCGGTCGGCAGCGACTTCATCCTCATCTACCGCCTGTCCATGCTCGACATGCTCGAAGACGGCAATAGCTGGGAAGAGGTGGTGGAGCTCGGCAAGGCCATCGAGGCCGCCGGTGCGAGCATCATCAACACCGGCATCGGCTGGCACGAGACGCGCATCCCCACCATTGCGACTTCCGTGCCGCGCGCCGGCTACACCTGGGTCACGCGCAAGTTCCGCGACGCGGTCTCCATCCCGCTGGTCACCACCAACCGCATCAACATGCCGCACACCGCCGAGGAAGTGCTCGAGCGCGGCGACGCCGACATGGTCTCGATGGCGCGGCCCTTTCTGGCCGACCCGGAGTGGGTCAACAAGGCCCGCGCGAAGCGTGCCGACGAGATCAACACCTGCATCGCCTGCAACCAGGCCTGCCTGGACCACGTGTTCGAGAACAAGAAGGCCAGCTGCCTGGTCAATCCGCGTGCAGGGCATGAAACCGATCTGATCATTCGCCCCGCCGCGGCACCCAAGCGCGTGGCGGTCGTCGGCGCCGGCCCGGCCGGCCTGGCCGCGGCCACCACGGCGGCCGAGCGTGGTCACCACGTGACGCTGTTCGAGGCCATGGACCGCATCGGCGGTCAGTTCAACATGGCCAAGCGCATCCCCGGCAAGGAAGAGTTCGTCGAGAGCCTGCGCTACTTCGGCCGCGAGATCGAGCTCAAGAAGGTCGACCTGCGGCTGAACACCAGGGTCAGCGCCGACGACCTGAAGGAGGAGAACTTCGACGAGGTCATCCTCGCCACCGGCGTGACCCCGCGCGACCCCGGCATTCCGGGCCAGGATCATCCCTCGGTGCTCGGCTACATCGACGTGCTGCTGCACAACAGGCCGGTGGGCAAGCGCGTGGCCGTCATCGGCGCCGGCGGCATCGGCTTCGACGTCTCCGAGTTCCTGGTCCACGACGACGTTCCCGCGGCCCCCGACCCGGACGAGCCCACGGCGAAGGAATTCTTCGATCAGTGGGGCGTGGACATGTCGATCGAACGCCGCGGCGGCGTCGAGGGCCTGAAACCGCATTTCCACCAGCCCGCGCGCGAAGTCCACCTGCTGCAGCGCAAGACCACCAAGCACGGCAAGGGACTGGGCAAGACCACCGGCTGGATCCACCGCAAATCGCTCAAGGAATACGGCGTCAAGATGCTCGGCGGGGTGAGCTATGAACGCATCGACGACGACGGCCTGCACATCCGCATCGACGATGAGCCGATGCTGCTCGAAGTCGACAACATCGTCATCTGCGCCGGCCAGCTCTCGCGCACCGAACTGGTCGAACCGCTGGAAGCCGCCGGCATGAATGTCCACATCATCGGCGGCGCCCACATCGCCGCCGAACTCGACGCCAAACGCGCCATCGCCGAAGGCACCCGCCTCGCCGCGGAGCTTTAGAGCCGCTGAGTGCGCAGAGAAAGATCAAAATCAAAACCTGTTAAACGCAAAGACGCGAAGACGCGAAGAAAAAATGAACAACAACTGCTAGTCAATGAAGGAGCGCGAGCTGTGTCAGCGCGAGCGTTCTGATAACAGTTCTGTTTGGTTTTGTTTTTTAACTTTGCGTCTTAGCGTCTTTGCGTTTCAAAGATTTTGATCTTCGTCTCGCAGTACCGCGAGCAACGCGTCGTACTCCGCCGCCATTGGTTCGGCGTGGCTTTCTTTCTTGAGCAGTTCGGCCAGGGCCGGCGGCGGTGGGATTTCTCGGCCCAGCAGCGGCTCCACGACCTGTTCGAACTTGGCCGGGTGCGCCGTGGCCACCACCAGGGCGGGGCGGTTGTTGCCGGCTGAGCGGCGGTCTTCCAGCGCCGCCATCGCGCAGGCGGTGTGCGGGCATACGGCCAGGCCGCGTTCGCGGTCGGTCTTCACGATCGTCTCGCGGATGCGCGCGTCGTCGATGCCGACTGCGTCGATGTCGGCTTCGCGCAGGTCGCGGTCGCGGAACAGCCAGGCCAGGCGCTCGAAGTTGCTCGGGCGGCCCACGTCCATGGCGTTGGCCAGCGTGGCGATGGCCTCGCGCGGGTCGAAGTCGCCGCCGGCGAAGTAGTCCGGCAGGGCGCGGTTGGCGTTGGTCGCCAGGGTCACGTGGCCGATCGGCAGGCCCATCTCGCGCGCAAGGATGCAGGCGGTGGCGTTGCCCAGGTTGCCGGTGGGCACGATCACGTCGACTTTCTCTCCGGTTTCGGCCAACAGGCGGTGCGCGGCGTGTGCGTAGTAACTGATCTGCGGCAGCAGGCGGCCGATGGAGATGCTGTTGGCCGAAGTCATGGGCACGCGCCCGAGCAGCTCGCGGTCGCCCAGCGCGCGCTTGACCAGGCGCTGGCAGTCGTCGAAGTTGCCCTGCACGCGGTAGGCGTGCACGTTGTCGCCGAAGGCGCCGAGCTGGTGGGCCTGGCGCGCGGAAACCTTGCCGTCGGGGTAGAGCACGACCATGCGGAACCCGGGCCGGCGGTGAAAGGCAGCCGCCACCGCACCTCCGGTGTCGCCCGAGGTGGCCACCAGCACGGTGCGGATCGGCTCTTCGGCGCCGCGCAGGCGCGACAGGCAGGCGGCCAGAAAGCGCGCGGCGAAGTCCTTGAAGGCGGCGGTGGGGCCGTGGAACAACTCGAGCAGCCAGGCTGGCGCTTCGTCGGGATGATGGGGCCGAATTGCCGATATCGGCAGCGGCAGGTCCAGCGATTCATTGCAGATCAGCGGCAGCTCCTCGGCCAGGGCGCTGCCTTCGAAAAAGGGCGCCAGCACGCGCCGGGCCGACTCGGGCAGGCTCTCGCAGCCGGCCAGGGCCTCGGCGCCGAAACGCGGCAGGGTCTCGGGCACGAACAGCCCGCCGTCGGGCGCCAGCCCGCTGGTCAGCGCCTCGGCCAGGTCCGCGCTCGCGTCGCCGGCGGTGCTGACAAATCTCACCGGGCATCCTCCGGCAATTCATCGACCAGACGGGCGCCGCGGGCGTCGACCGGCGTGATCCAGGCCTCGGCAGCCAGGCCGGCGCGCTCGAAGGCCGCGCGCATGGCCTCGGCCGCTTCGGCCGTGCGTTCGGTGCCGTCGAACCAGGCCACCACCGTCGGCCCCGCGCCGGAAATCGCCGAACCCAGCGCGCCGGAGTCCATGGCGGCGACCTTGACCTTCAGCAGCCCCGGGATCAGGGAGGCGCGCCGCGGTTCGACCATCACGTCGACCAGGCCGCGCGCCAGGCGCTTGAGGTCGTTCTCGTAGCAGCCGCAGATCAGTTCGGCCAGGTGGCCCTGCTGGGTGACCACCGTGGCCAGGTCGAAGGGTTCGCGCAGCGCTTCGCGCGCATCGCGGGTGGCCACCTGGAAATCGGGGTGAACCACCACGGCGTGCAGCGATTCGGGAACGGGCAGCCGCAGCAGATGCTCGTGCGTGGCCAGCACCAGGCCGCCGAGCAACTGCGAGCCCAGGTTGTCGCCGTGGGCCTCGCCGCTGGCCACCGACTCGCCGGCCAGGGCGAAGGGGTAGAGCGCCTCGCGCGCCAGCGGCGCGTCGAGCAGGGCGTTGGCGGCCACCACGCCGGCGGTGGCCGAGGCGGCCGACCCGCCCAGGCCGGAACACAGGGGAATGCCCTTGTGGATGCGAAGGCTGATACCGAACCCGGGCTCGACCGAATCCAGCAGCGCCTGCACCGCCACGGCGGCGGTGTTCCTCTCGGCTTCCAGCGGCAGGTCCTCGGCCAGGCCGGTGATCGCCTCGATCACCACGCCAGCGGTTTCGGTCCGCGTCGCGCTCACCGTGTCGCCCGGGCCCTCGACGGCATGGCCCAGCAGGTCGAAGCCCGAGGCCACGTTGCCCACGCTGGCCGGCGCGAAGACGGTGGCGGTGTGCGGCTGGCTCAAAGCCTTGCTCCCAGGCCGCTGGCCACGCGCAGCAGGTCGGCGAACACGCCCGCGGCGGTCACTTCCGGCCCGGCGCCGGGACCCTGCACGATCAGCGGGTTGTCGCAGTAGCGGTCGGTGGTGAAGGCCACCACATTGTCGGTCAGCGCCAGATGGGCGAAGGGATGGTCCTCGGGCAGGGCGCGCAGCGATACCGCGGCCCGGCCGGATTCGTCCAGTTCGGCGACGTGGCGCAGCACGCAGCCCTCGCTGCGCGCGGACTGCAGCCGTTCGGTCATTGCCGCGTCCATGCCGCCGAGCTGGTCCAGGAACTCATCGACCCCGAATTCGACCATCGACTCGGGAATCAGGTTCTCCACTTCGATGTCGGCCAGTTCCAGGTCCAGGCCCATCTCGCGGGCCACGATCACCAGCTTGCGCGCCACGTCCATGCCCGAGAGATCGTCGCGCGGGTCCGGCTCGGTGTAGCCGGCCGCGTGCGCCTCGCCGACCAGGGCGGCGAAGGACACGCCCGTCTCAAAGCGGTTGAACAGGTAGGCCAGGGTGCCCGAGAAGATGCCTTCCACGCGCCGGATGGCATCACCGGTGTCGAGCAGGTCGCGCAGGGTCTGGATGATGGGCAGGCCCGCGCCCACCGTGGCCTCGTAGCGCCAGCGCGCCGTGCCGGCCTCGACCGGCGCGCGAATCGCCCGGTAACGCTCCATCGGACCGCTGCCGGCGCGTTTGTTGGGCGTGACCACGTGGATTCCCGCGGCCAGCCATTCGGCGTAGCGGTCGGCCACCTCGTCACTGGCGCTGCAGTCGATGATCAGCGCGTGCGGCCAGTGGTCGTCGTTGACCTTGCCGACGAAATGATCGAAATCCAGCGGCCCGCTCTCCTCGCCGAAGGGCTCGTCGGCCAGCGCGGCGGCGTCCAGGCTGGCTTCCTCGTCGCCGGCCAGGCGCATGCGCTTGGAGCCGGCCACCGCGCGCAGGCGCAGGTCCAGGTGGGCGCGCTCGTGCAGGCCCGCGCGCGTTGCGCCGATCTGGCGCAACAGCGCCTTGCCCACCTGCCCGGGGCCGATCAGGCCGATCGACAATGTGTGTTCGGAAAGGTAGAACCCGGCGTGCACGGCCTTGAGCGCGCGTTCGGCGTCGGCTTCGTCGACGGCCACGGAGATGTTGCGCTCCGACGCCCCCTGGGCGATGGCGCGCACGTTCACCCCGGCGCGCGCGAGGCTGTTGAACAGGCGGGCCGCCACGCCGGGCGTGCCCGTCATGCCTTCGCCGACGATCGCCAGGATGCGGATACCGTCGACGGCGAACACGCGCTGGATCTGCCCGTGGCGCAATTCCTGCGCGAAGGCGTCCTCGATGATGGCCGTGGCCCCATCGCGGCTGGCCGCGGGAACCACCAGGCAGATCGAGTGCTCGGAAGAACCCTGCGAGATCATCGCCACCGACACTTCCGCGCGGTGCAGGGCCGAGAACACCCGCTCGGCCGTGCCGGGCACGCCGATCATGCCGGCGCCCTCGATGGTGATCAGCGCCATGTCGCCGATGCTGGTAATGCCCTTGACCGGCGTCGAGGCGCTGCCCTCGGCGTCGATCAGGGTGCCGGGATTGTCGGGATGGAAGGTATTGCGCACGCGCACCGGAATGCCGGCGTCCAGCGCCGGGGCGAGGGACTGCGGATGCAGCACGCGCGCCCCGAAATAAGCCAGCTCGAAGGCCTCGCGGTAGCTGAGATGATCGAGCAGCACCGCCTGCGGCACCGCCGACGGGTCGGCCGAGAGCAGGCCGTCCACGTTGGTCCAGATATGCAGCTCGCCGGCGCCGAACAGGCGCGCGAAGATGCTGCCGGAATAGTCCGAGCCGTTGCGCCCCAGCGTCGAGATGCGTCCGTCGCGCCGGCGGCAGACAAAGCCGGTCACCACATAGCGGCTGGAGGGATGCTCGATCTGGAACTCGGTCAGGCGCTGCTCGCTGTCTTCCCAGTCCACGCCCACCATCAGCGCCGTGGGCTGCACCCGCAGCACCTCGCGCGCGTCGATCATCACCGCCGTTTCGTCACGGAGATTGAAGCGGGCCGTCACCAGTTCGGCGCTGAACACCTCGCCCAGACCGGAGATCAACTCCACGGCCTCTACCGGCGCGGAGCCCATCAGCGACAGGCCCGAGAGCAACTGCTCGAGCTCTCCGAAGCGAGAAATCAGCGCCTCGCGTGCCGGCTCCCCGCCATCGCCCACCAGCGCCTTGAGCGTGTCCAGGTGTCGCTCGCGCAAGGCCGCCAGCCGCCCGGTCCATTCCGGATCCCCGGCTGCCGCGAGGTTCGTGAGCGCGATCAACTCGTCGGTCACCCCGGCCATGGCCGAAACCACGACCACCTGGCCCTCGTCCGCACGCCGGGAGAGCAGCTCGACGACATGCCCGATGCACTCGGCGTCGGCCAGCGAAGACCCGCCGAACTTGTGCGCGATCCAGTGCATCAGAAACCGTCCCGGCAGTCAGTGGTGTTGCCGTCGAGTGTACCGAAGAGCATCGCCTCCCGGGAGGGACAATCAAAACCTTTTAAACGCAAAGACGCGAAGACGCAAAGAGAATCACAAGATCAAAACCGGGGAACCACGGAAGACACGGAAGGACACGGAATTCAAAAACAGAAATTCTCTGTTACAGAAAGCTTTTTCAGTTTCCGTGCATTCCGTGTCTTCCGTGGCTATTTGTTCTTTCTTCTTTCTTCTTTCTTCGCGTCTTTGCGTCTTTGCGTCTTTGCGTTTCAAAGGTTTTGATTTTCTGAAACCCCTGACTCCCCCGCGCGCTGCAGGATGCGGTGCTCGACGTGGTGCATCAGCCAGTCGGCGCCGGTCTTGAGCAGCATGAAGCCGACCAGGCCGGGCAGGGTGTCCATCAGTTCGGCTCCGCTGCCGATGATCACGGCCAGGTGCATCGGCACCACGCGCAGGTAGGGCAGGAACATCAGCGTGCCGATGTTGGTCTTGCCCTTCGCGTCGGCCTCGATGTGGCGCCGGAAGGAGGCGGCGTGGTTGAACCAGAAGCTCACCGCCACGCCGGCGAGCAGCAGCAGGTCGAGCCCGTCGGGCCGGTGCGCCTGGGCCAGGAAGGCGAAGTAGCCCAGGTGGAAGAAACCGAAATGGAAGGCGAAGAAGTTGGCGGTCTTCTTCTTGGTCTCCGGCGTGGGCGGCGGCTGACGGTCGTTGATCTTGAACCCGTCGGTCTTGAACTCGTCCAGCGCCAGGATCCGCTTGCGCGAGAAATATCCGATGATCAGGTTCTGCGCAAAGTAAGCCCACAACACGATCCCCGCCGACCACCCGAAGACCACAGCAAAGACAATCGTCAGCCCGTTCGCGCCGAGAAGGCTCCCGATGTCGGTACTGCGTTCCCTCGTTGTTTCGTTCATTCGCTCTTTCGTTCCGGTGTGGAGGGCATTGCGGGCCGGCCGCGCTCAAGCCAACGCGGCGCAGCCGCCCACCAATCGCTTCCGCCGCCGCAGAAATCGACGCGAGGCGTCGTCCCGGCCTCCGAGCCGGGACCTCCCAGCCGAAGACGCCAACCGATGGAAGGCCCCGGATCAGGTCCGGGGCGACGCCCTAGTTGTTTTCCCTGAAACCTGAAACCCGAAACCTGAAACCTACTAGACCCACCAAACCGCTACACCAAACATGACAGCAGCCGAAGTCACCGCAGCAACAGCCGGCTTCCACCCATGCGCTTTCAGTTCCGAGGGCTGCACGGTCGTCGCCAGCGCCGCCATGGCCATGGCGAAGGCGAACATCGAAACCTGGGCGACCGCGACCAGCAACTGGTTCCACAGCGCGTGGTCGGGGCCGAGCAGGGCGTCTACACCGCTGCGCACGCCCGAGAGCACGATGAAGGCGACGATGAACAGCGGCAGGCTGACCTTCGCCGAACCGGCCTCGTGGCGGCGGGAATACGCCCAGACCAGGCCGGGGATCAGGATGAGCATGCCGGCGTTGCGCATCAGCTTGGCCACCGTGGCGGCGACCAGCGTGCCTTCCGAGTTCCAGGCCTGCTCGTGCAGGGCGGCGGCCGCAGTCACCTGCGCGGTGTCGTGGATGGCCACGCCCATCACGAAGCCGATCTGCTCGGGCGTGTCGAAGAGATGATTCAGGGCCCAGGGATAGAGCACCGTCGCGGTCAGGCCGATCAGGGCGATGCAGGCGATGGCGTAGCAGATCTCGTCGCTCCTGGCCTTCAGGCCCGGCGCGGTGGCGGCGATGGCCGACGCGCCGCAGATCGACGTCCCGGCCGCCAGCAGGATGCCCAGCCGCGGCGCCGCGCCCGCCAGACGCGCCAGCAGCAGCGTGACGCCCAGCCCGACCAGCACCACGATCAGCACCAGCGGCAAGGCCTGCGCGCCCAGTTGACCCAGATCGGCCAGGCTCAGGCGCAGCCCGATCAGGGCAACAGCGATCTTCAGTACCGGTCCGCGCGCCAGGTCCAGCCCCGGCTTCCACGCCGGTCGCCGATTCGCCGGCCCGGCCAGCACCAGCCCGGCGAGGATGGCCACCAGCATCATGGACAGGGGCAGCGAGCCCACCGGCGGCGGCAGCATCCCCACCAACCGCACGACAAGCCAGGCGCCCACGGCGATACCAAGCGCGATCAGCAGGCCGGGAAGTTTGTTGGAAGCAATCATGACCCTCAGAAAAATGGCATAAACGGAGGCATGATAGGTTAAACAAGGGTTCAGGTTTCAGGGTTCAGGTTTCAGGACGGCAACCGAGACGATTGTGGGCGGCTTTGCCGCGATCCCCAGGTGCTAAACAGAGGCCTACTCTCGCTCTCGCGTTTTCGTTCCGCGGCGAAGGCCGCCCGCCAAGGCGTAGACGCCGCCGGAACCCGGAACCCCGAACCCCGAACCCCTTGTTTTCCTGAAACCTGAAACCTGAAACCTGAAACCTAAGCAATCAATGGACACCAAACAAAGCATCGTAGAAAACTGGCTGCCGCGTTACACCGGCACCGAGCTGGACGGCTTCGGCCAGCACATCCTGCTGACCAACTTCGACAACTACGTCGAGAAGTTTGCCGCGGCCACGGGTGCGGAGGTGCGCGGCAAGGATCGGCCGATGCGCAACGCAACGGCCGATGACATCACCATCATCAACTTCGGCATGGGCTCGGCCAACGCCGCGACCATCATGGACCTGCTCTCGGCCATCTCGCCGCGCGCCTGCCTGTTCCTGGGCAAGTGCGGCGGGCTGAAGAAGAAGAACCAGCTCGGCGACATGATCCTGCCCATCGCCGCCATCCGCGGCGAGGGGACTTCGCAGGACTACTTCCCGCCCGAAGTGCCCTCGCTGCCGGCCTTCACCCTGCAGCGCGCGGTCTCCTCGACCACCCGCGACCACGGCCTGGACTACTGGACGGGCACGGTCTACACCACCAACCGCCGGGTGTGGGAGCACGACAAGGCCTTCAAGAAATACCTGCGCAAGACGCGTTGCATGGCCATCGACATGGAAACGGCAACCATCTTCATCACCGGCTTCGCCAACTCCATTCCCACCGGTGCGCTGCTGCTGGTCTCCGACCAGCCGATGGTGCCCGACGGCGTCAAGACCGACGCCTCCGACCGCGTGGTCACCCAGCACTACGTCGACAAGCAGATCGCCATCGGCATCGACGCGCTCAAGGAAATCCGCGACGAAGGTCGCTCGGTCAAGCACCTGCGCTTCGATTGATGGCTGAAGACGGCGAAGCCGGTACGCTCTGGGTCGTCGCCACCCCCATCGGCAATCTCGACGATCTGTCCGATCGCGCCCGCAAGCTGCTCGGGACGGTGCCGGTCGTCGCCGCCGAAGACACGCGCGTGTCCTCGCGCCTGCTCGCCGATCGTGCCGAGCGCGCGGAGCTGATCAGCCTGCATGAGCACAACGAAGCGCGCGTGGTCGAGCGCCTGGTCGAGAAGCTCCTCGAAGGGGCTGACATCGCGTTGGTCAGCGACGCCGGCACGCCCCTGATCTCCGACCCTGGCTACCGCCTGGTCGCCGCCGCCCACGACGCCGGCATCCCCGTGCGCACCGTGCCGGGGCCCTGCGCGGCCACCGCCGCGCTGTCGATCGCCGGCCTGGCCACCGACCGCTTCTGGTTCGAGGGCTTCCTGCCGGCCAAATCGGGCGCGCGCCGCAAGCGTCTGGGCGAACTCGCCGGGCAGACCGCCACCCTGGTCTTCTACGCCCCGGCCCGAGACCTGCCGGCCGTGCTCGAAGACATGATCGCCGCCTTCGGCCCCGACCGCCGCGCCACCCTGGCGCGCGAACTCACCAAGCTGCATGAAACCGTCCGGCGCGACGCGCTCCGCCCCCTCCACGACTGGATCGCCGCCGACCCCGACCAGCAGCGCGGCGAAGCCGTCCTCGTCGTCGCCGGCAGCGAAACCACCGCACCGAGCGTCGACCCCAACGCCCTGGCCGAAGAACTCGCCCGGGAACTCCCCCCGTCCCGCGCCGCCAAAGTCCTCGCCCGCCTCACCGGCCTCAACCGCAAGGAAGCCTTCGAGCTCATCGAATCAAAGCGCGAATGAGCGGCGTTCTTTCGTTCTTTGGTTTTTTGGTTTTTTGGTTCTGGCGCGGTGGGCGTGGCGGGGCGGCTTCGCCGCGTAGGCGTGGGTGGGGCCGATGTGCCCTGGGATGCCCTCTCGAATGGTGCGACTTTTATTGTTGATAGGCATGATCGGAGATAACATGATCGAGAATCATGTCTTCGGAGGATTCATGTCAGCCGAGCCCCTGCAGCAACTGCGTTCACAGCTTCTCGCTCTATCCGAGTCTGAAAGGGCCGAGTTGGCGCACGACCTGATCCAGAGTCTCGACGCGCCTAGGGAGAGCGGTGCCGGGGAAGCGTGGGACAGGGAGATTGCGCGGCGTATTCTTGAGATCGATGCCGGGCAAGCTGAATTCGTTGACCGTGCCGAGTTTCGGAAGAGAGTCAGCGCAAAACTCCAGCATCCGTAGTGCCGAGGTTGCGGATTCTTCAGGCGGCTGCAGAGGAGGCCGAGGCGGCAATTGCCTGGTACGAAAGCGAGCGGAGAGGCCTCGGCGCTGATTTCGCCGTTTGCGTTGAACGCGCCCTTGATCTCCTGGAAGACGGACTGATCCCGCTTTTGCCATTACCCGGTGAATCCGGACGCGTGTTGGAGCGAGGCGAGGAACTAATCGTCGTGGCGTTTGCACATCATTCCAGAAAGCCAAGATATTGGCGAGCTCGCAACAAGCGCTGAGATCGCGTAGGCGTGGGTGGGGGAGATGTGCTCTGGAATGGCCTCACGCCAAGGCGCCAAGGCGCAAAGGTCGCCAAGGTAAAGATCAAGAAGAAAGAAGAGTTAATCAGGGCGTCGATATCAGTTTGAATTTCATCGGTTTTGTCTTCTTTTATTCTCTGCGAACTTTGCGCCTTTGCGCCTTGGCGTGAGCCTTTTCCAGGGCATCGGCCCCAGACGCCGCATTCCTCACGGCGCAGCCGGCCCGCCAAGCCGAACGACCCGGAACCAAAAAAACCAAAAAACCAAAAAACCAAGGCGCCAAAAAACGGGCGCGTCAGCGCCCCAGAATCCTCATCCACCACCAGAAGTTCACCACCCCGATCAGCGCCCCGGCCACGTAGGTGAAGGCCGCGGCGGTGAGGATGCGGCGTGCGGCCCAGCGGTCTTCGCGCTTGAGGTAGCCGCCCTTGTTGAGCAGGGGCAGGGCACGACGAAAGCTGGCGTCGAATTCGGTCGGCAGGGTCACCAGGTGCACGATCACGCCGGAGGCCAGCGATGCCACGGCCATCGCCAGCAGGACCAGGCCGGCTCGCGGCAGGCGCAGCGCCAGCATGATGATCGGCGCCAGCACCAGCAGGATCATCCCGAAGCGCTGGAAGCGCTGCATGGCCTTGACCAGGCGCGTGCGCCACAGCAGCGGGCGATAACCGTCGGCGTGCTGGATGGCATGGCCCACTTCGTGTGCGGCCACCGTCACCGCCGTCAGCGAGGCCCCGCCGTAGTGCTCCGGGCTGAGCCGTACTGCCCGCGCGTCCGGGTCGTAGTGGTCGCCGCCCGAATCGGTCTGCTCCACGCCCACCGATTCCAGCCCCAATTTGTCGAGCAGATGCCGCGCCAGTTCCCCGCCGGTGCCCTGATAGCGATCGTCCGGCTTGCGGTACTTCGCCAGCACGCGCTTGACCCACCACTGGGGCAGGAAAACGACCGCGGCGATGATCAGCAGGATGATGACGGGCATGGGGGCGACAGGCGGCGCCTGGTGCAACTGGAAACGACGCGATTCTAGCAGGCGGGGTGTGGGGTCTCTCGTTCATTCGTTCATTCGTTCATTCGTTCATTCGTTCCGGCAGCCGGACCCGGTGCGGGCCGGCTGCACCGGGAGGGCCCCCGGTGGCTCGCACGGGCTCTGGAACGGTTTCACGCCAAGGCGCCAAGGCGCAAAGGGCGCAGAGAAAACAAAAGATAATTCCTCTGGAATTCGAATCGACATGGACGCCGAATTTGACACTTCTCTCTTTCCTTTTTCTTCTTCTTTCTCTTTATTTCTTTCTTTTTCCCTTGGCGGCCTTTGCGCCTTAGCGCCTTTGCGTGAGGCCATCCCAGAGCACATCGGCGCCACCCACGCCAACGCGGCGCAGCCGCCCCGCACAGACGGCCGCGCCGTCCTTGACCTCAATCAAGAAACGCCGTGCCCGTCACCCCTAACATGCGCGCCAGCTAATTTTTCACCGAGGAACCCGATCATGTCCGACGCATACGCGGGCGTGCAGGCCAGCTATGGCCGCTGCACGCGCAAGAAAGGCTTCATCACGCGCTTCTACGAGCTGCTGCTCGACAGCGACCCGCGCATGGAACCGATGTTCTCGCACACCGACTGGACCAAGCAGAACAAGGCGCTCAGGCGCGGCATCAGCATCGCGCTGACCTATGCCGGCGGCTCGAAGATCGTCGAGCGCTCGCTCAAGGAAATGGCCGACGTCCACTCCCGTAAGGGCCACGCCCCGGTCAAGCCCGAACTCTACGGCTACTGGCGCCAGAGCCTCCTCCAGGCCGTCCGCGAACACGACGACCGGCTGACCCCCGAACTCGAAAACAAATGGGCCGAGGCCCTCAAGAAAACCACCGACTTCTTCGTCGAACGCTACTAGCGCCGCGCCTGATGCGTTGCGCTCCGCTCCACGCATTCAACAAGCCGTTTCTTTCTTTTCCTCTGCGACCTTTGCGCCTTTGCGCCTCTGCGTGAGGCGATTCCAGGGCATATCGGCCGGTACTCACGGCTACGCGGCGCAGCCGCCCCGCCAAGCCGACCGCGCCGGAACGAATGAACGAACCAACGAATGAACGAACTAACGAAGGAGCGAACCCGCTCCGATATAATTCAAGCATGACCCATCCGACTTCCCCCAACCCCCAATCCGGCCGCATCTTCCTGATCGCCATCATCGCCCTGGCGGCGATCGCTGCCGGGCTCGTCGTCTCCTCGATGCTGCTCGACCGCTCGCAGGAGCTGCGCGCCGCCCAGGCCTTTCCGCAGACCCGGCCGCTGCCGGATTTCGAGCTGCGCACGGCCGCCGGCGAGACGCTCACGCCCCAAAACCTGAAAGGGCAGTGGTCGCTGATGTTCTTCGGCTTCACCAACTGCCCGGATATCTGCCCCGATACCCTGGCGGTGCTGGATTCGGCCATCGAGAGCCTCGACAACATGGGGGCGGCCTCGAAGCCGCAGGTGATCTTCGTCTCCGTCGACCCCGGCCGTGACGACGCCGAGGCCCTGGGCGACTATGTGCGCTGGTTCGACGAGTCCTTCATCGGCGCCACCGGCAGCGAAGAACAGCTCGCCGCGCTCACGAAGAACCTGGGCATCTACTTCGCCCTCGACGAGCCCGACCCCGACACCGGCTTCTACACCGTGGATCACTCGGCCTCCATACTGATCATCGACCCGCAGGGACGGCTTTACGGCCGCTTCGGCCCGCCGCTGGATCGCCAGGCCATCGCCGCCGACCTGTTCGCGCTGGCCCGATGAAGGTGGAACGATGAAGGTGGAACGATGAGGATGGTCCGATGAAGGGGCCGCTGTCGGTGCGCTTGCGGGTCTGGCCGCAGTACGTCCTGCCGCAGAAGCTGCTTACCGCCATTGCCTGGCGCCTGTCCTCGTGCCGATGGCGCTGGTTCAACCAGCCCTTCATCCGCGTGTTCGCCAGGCTGTTCGCCGTGGACCTGGGCGAAGCCCGGCGCAAGTCCCCGGCCGAGTACGAGAGCTTCAACGACTTCTTCACCCGCGCCCTGGACGAAGACGCGCGAGCGCTCGCCGACGAGCGCCACCGCATGGTCTGCCCCTCCGACGGCACCGTCAGCCAGCTCGGCCGCCTGCGCGGCGACACCCTCCTGCAGGCCAAGGGCATCGACTACACCGCCGCCGAACTGCTCGGCTCGCCCGAGCGCGCGAAGCCCTTCGAAGACGGCCACTTCGTCACCGTCTACCTGGCGCCGAAGGACTACCACCGCGTCCACTCGCCGATCGCCGGCAAGGTGGTCGAGGAAGTGCGCGTGCCCGGCAAGCTGTTCAGCGTCTCGGCCAACACCACGCTGGCCGTGCCCAGGCTGTTCGCGCGCAACGAACGCATGGTGGCCATGCTCGAGACCGAGCACGGCCCGGTCGCCATGGTGATGGTCGCGGCCATGCTGGTGGCCGGCATCGAAACCGTCTGGGGTGGCCCCGAAGACCGCCGCCCAGGCCCGCAAATGCGCACCCGCGCCGTCGACGCCCATCCCCTCGAACGCGGCGGCGAACTGGGTCGTTTCCACTGGGGCTCGACCGTCATCGTCCTCACCCCCAGGGACTTCCCCGCCTGGACCCCGGACCTCCACCCCGGCGACCGCGTCCGAATGGGCCAGGCGCTGACCTGAGGCGGCTTCCGGTGCATTCCGGAAAACCTGTGAAACGCAAAGACGCCAAGACGCAAAGAGAACAGATTGAACTGCCGCCCGAGCACCTGCAGGATCAGCGCTCAATCCATTGATTTTTAATTATTTGTATTTCTTTATTTTTTTTCTTAGCGTCTTCGCGTCTTTGCGTTTCAAAGGTTTTGATTTTGATCCTTGAAGCCGCCACCCCGTGATTCCGCGTGAAACCCACTTCCAGAGCCCCGGATGACACAATGGCGGTGAACTAACCCGCGACCATGCCCGTCAAAGCAGCCATGAATAGACTGATCGCTAGCCTTCTTCTCTTCCTCGCGTTGCCCCTGGCCGCGCAGGAGGCGTCCGAATCGTCCGACGAATCGGCTGACGACAAGCCGCTGACCACGCCGGCCCAGCGCGCGGCCGAGTCCGACTACGTCGTGCTCGCCCAGCTCCACATCTTCAAGTACGAAACCCGCCGCGACATCCCCGTCGAGGGCGACACCTGGTTCGACGTGCTGGTGCCCTACAAGGTGCCCATGCCCGTCGAGCGAATGAAGGTGGTCGAGGAAGGCTTCGGCGAAGGCAAGTGCTACTTCGACGATGTCGAACTGTTCAACGAAATGCCGCGCTACCTGCTGTTCCTGGTCAACAATCCCGAAGGCGAGGCCGGCGAAGTCCGCGGCCACCCCGACGGCTGCGCCGTGCCCGTCGCGACCACCACCGACAACCGCTACGTCGTGCGCTGGCCCATCGAGAACATGCGCTTCGAAGGCGACGTCGAGTCCCTGGTGCAGGAATACGAACTCCACGGCCCCGGCGCCTTCGTCGACCTCAGCGACCTGGTCGGCTACCGCCGCGAAGAAGAAATCGAACGCCTCCACCTGGTCGAAGCCGAAGACGACCGCGGCCGCGACTTCATCTACCGCTACACCCGCGGAATCCCGCTGAGCGACTTCCGCTCCGAGCTTATCGGCACCGACAACCTCACGCTCGATCGGGTGCAGCGGGGGAATTGACTCTCTGAGGTTTCAGGGTTCAGGTTTCAGGTTTCAGGTCGGCAACTGGAGGAATGGGTGGGCGGCTCCGCCGCGAGACGGATGGCACCAACCGATAGCAACGCCCGTAATCCCATGTTTTCCTGAAACCTGAACCCTGAAACCTGAAACCTAAAGCCATTACGGCGCACCCAACCCGTCGGACCCCGAACATCCATAGCGATGCCGGTGTCATAATAAGCGTGAGAGCCGGCCGGACAGTCGCTGTGCCTTTTAAGGCATGGAGGAAAGTCCGGGCTTCGCAGGGCAGGGTGCCAGGTAACGCCTGGGCGGTCCGCAAGGGCCGACGGAAAGTGCAACAGAGAGCAAACCGCCGATGGCCCGTTCAGGGCACAGGCAAGGGTGAAAGGGTGCGGTAAGAGCGCACCGCGCGGCTGGCAACAGACGCGGCACGGTAAACCCCACCCGAAGCAAGGCCAAATAGGGGTGCAATGGCGTGGCCCGCGCTGCACCCGGGTAGGCTGCTAGAGGCGGCTGGCGACAGCCGTCCCAGATGAATGACTGTCCCCGACAGAACCCGGCTTACAGGCCGGCTCTCACTCAATTCGTACAACACCGTCGTCCCGGACCCCGATCCGGGACCTCCCCACCGAAGGCGCCAACCGCAGGAAGACTCCGGATTCCCGGTTTCGACCTTGACCCCGGATTCCAGTTCGATAGGCTGTCCCCGGGGCGATTGGCGAATCGGGGGGCGCCTTGCGGCGAAAAGCGACGCCACGCCCCGTGTCTGGAATCAACGATGGACCACGGGGTTTGCGCAATGAGACCGGTTTTTCGATGGCTTCTCCCCTTGTGCGTTCTCGCGGCGCCGGCCACTTCCGATGCCCGCGGCTTCGAGGACGTGGGGTATTTCTGTCCGACCTGCAACGACCAGAACGCCGCGCGTAAGAAGGCTCTCAGCGCGGTGCCCAGGCCGCGGTGCGCTCGCCGGCCGTCGGATGACCTGCACAAGGTGTCGGAGTGCAACGCGCCCGGGAGAAGGGTGTTCATCGTCAACCAGGAAAGCCGCGAGGTTCACTCCTTTCTGGTCGCCTGGGACCCGCAACGCCGGGAATATGCGATCCAGCAAGAGATCGAGCTCGACGAGGCCGAAGAATCTGCTTATCAGAAGTTGATCGACTTTCGCCTTCAGTGGGAGAGCGTGCTGACGGGCGGCCACGGCATGAGCATGAACGCCCTGCAGTCGCCCTCCAGCTTCGGGGGCCGGAACGAAGGTCCTTGTGGGGGCGCCACGACGGTACTTGATGTTGCGCTGTTCCCGGATTCCCGAGGCTCGGCGGAAAACCGGGTTCGCCAGATCGTGCGGAAAGCGGCCGAAGGGTTCGAGGCGCACCGCCCCCGGGTGCAAGGCGGGACCATCGGTGTCAGCGCGCACGAAGGACGCGCTGAAGCGCATATCGAAAGAGCCATCGGGGATCAATTGCAGCGGGTCCTGCTGGCCTCGCGATCCAACGAAGAGGGAGATCTGGGTGATCACGCCTCGTTCAGCGTCGAGCTTCTGGGAGTGAACACCCTGGGCCAAGCAAGCGCCAGGGTCGAGTTCGAGCCGGAGTACAGCGTCGCGCTCGGCCGATCCCTGGAAGACGTGCTTTCGGGCCAGGTGAACGTGGAGGACGAGGAGTGTGTCCGCGACAAGCTGGCGACTTTGGCCGAGCGAGACGGCGAGGGCGAGTGGAGAGCACGTGCCGGCCAGACGCCATTGAAGCCAAGTGACTTGCGAGGTCCCGTCGCGTCCGGATCGGGCCCCACATGCTGGATCGACTTCCATCAGGGCGCCCGTGTGCTCCACACCTTCCGGGTCGACTGCGACCGCCTCGAATGAATCGCGCTACCATAGACGCCCTGAGTATCTGAGCGTCGCAAAGCGTCGTCCCGGCCCCCGAGCCGGGACCTCCCCACCGAAGGCGCCAACCGATGGAAG
>NZ_QUZK01000021.1 GCF_003410055.1 Wenzhouxiangella sediminis
CCTAGACACCCACTCGGTGTAGTGACCTCTGTCCCAACTCAGGCTCTTGCGAGGGCGGATGACCGTTTGTTTATCAGGTCGAGCAAACTCGTTGGCGTGACTTCTGCTTGAGGCGTTCGGTGGCTAGCCGTAGGGCGGTCAGCCGCTGAACGCCTTGTTCATATCGAATCGTTCGCCCTTGGCGATCACCACCCAGGCGATCCGGGCAAGTGTAGAGCGACACCCTAATCTGCCGCTAAGGCGACACCCAGATTTACGCGCCCCGGGGTGATTTTCTACGCTGCCTTCCTGTCCACTGCAGTACGGCGTTGCCAAGCCCGTGGAGGGCAGCGAGGCGGGACGAAGTGGGCGACGCGCTGGAGCGCCAGGATGAAGACGAGGACGAGGCGTAGTAGAATGAATCTCATGGCTGCCAATCTCCGAGAAACCCTGCACACCCTGGCCGAGCAGTTGCCGGAGGATGCGAGCATTGAGGATGTCATCGAGCGTCTGCGCTTCCTGCGCGCGGTCGAGGAAGGCAAGCGTGCGGCCGATCGTGGCGAGTTCGCCAGCGATGAGGAGGTCCGGCGCGTGTTCGCCAAGTACGGGCTCGAGGCTTGAAACTACGCTGGACCCGGCTGGCCCTGGCCGACTTCGAGCAAGTTCACGACCACATCGCCCAAGACAATCCCGAGGTCGCCCGGCAGATCGCCCAGCGTATCCTGGATGCCAGCGAAACCCTGCTTGACTATCCCCGCATCGGCCGCGTCGGCGAAGACGAAGACTCGCGTGAGTGGCGCATCGACAAGACGCCGTACTTGCTGGTCTACGCGATCAAGGGCGAGGTGATCGAGCTGTGGCGGGTCTGGCACCTGTCGCGCGATCCCTCAACCCGCTGATCAGCACCGCTAAGCTGACGCTCTAGCGGAGGCCGGAAGGCGCGGCGCCGACTCTTTCCTTAGTTGCCAGACCCGGATGCCGTCCGGCTCCGGACCGCTTGTCACGGTGCGGCATTGCCAAGCGGCGGCCATTTGCATCCTGAGGTTCCGGCCAAATGTAGCCTTAGTGCGACTTATCTGCCAGATTGGGCTGTGGGAGAACGGGACAAGGGTGATTGGTGCTCAGACTGAGTCCTCCAGGCCCGAGGGGAACTGGATGAAGGGCGTTTGTTGTTCCCTTGCATAGCGCTCGGCTCCAGGCATGGCGATAGACCCGCGCAGCGGGTGCCCGGTTAGTCGTCTCCAGTGCCCGGTTGCGGCATTCGAAACCCGGCTTGGGGGCCAACCTAGGAGCTACTCGGCGGAGGTGCCGGGGCACCGGTTGGAACAACGGTTTAGCGGTGCCCGTTCGCGAAAGCCGTTCGAAGCGGCGTGGAACCAGTAAAAATGTAGATACATTTGTTGACACGTAGCCCGAGGGCAGCTAATGTAACCCCCTAATCAGCTACAACCGTCAGCGAGAGGTTAACCATGCATAGCCGAATCAAGCGTTGGGGAAACAGCGCGGCTGTCCGACTTTCCAGCAAGATTATGGCCCAGGCGAAACTGGACGTCTCCAGCCCCGTCACCATTGTTGTGAAGGGGGGAAAGATTGTGATTGAGCCTGCGGAAAACGCGACACGCAAGGTCAATCTTCCGTTCTCGGAAGCTGATTTGCTGAAAGGGCTCGATGCGCACGGGGTTCATGCAGATGAGCTGGCCCAACCCACTTCAACTGAAATGGGGGGTTAATGGCTCGGTACGTCCCTGATCGAAACGATATTATCTGGCTGGACTTTGAGCCCACCAAAGGGAAAGAGATTGGTAAATACCGGCCAGCCCTCGTACTGTCGTCCAAACAGTACAACAAGCAAACCGGTCTCCTGATTTGCTGCCCAATTAGCACTAGCATTCGAGGTGCAGCCACTGAAGTTACCGTTGATAATCTGGATAACCCTTCTGTAGTGGCCGCAAGCCTCATCCAAACGCTATCCTGGAAAAATAGGAAGGCTGCCTTCATCACAAAAGCCGAAAACGGTGTGATGGATCAGGTGTTGGTCCGCCTTATCCCCCTGATCGGGGCGGATCGTGTGATCGAGAAATTCGTCGAGTAGTGGACTTACCTCGCTTCATAGACACGTTGAGCACTCACCAAAGGGTCCGCAACATCAATGCGGACAAGAGGTGCATCAGACGAAGCGATTCGCGCAGCTGATCTGAGCACCACTCAGCGAGCGGGTGGGCAGGAGTCAAAATTTCTCGTCTGGTGTCACGCGCCGGGCACGATTTGGGCACAAGCGACAATCTGAGGCCCGGGTTGGAGGCGCAAGGGGTGTGGTCGCGCTTCGGCCGGACACAAAAAAGCCCCTGAAAATCAGGGGCCTTTCGCGGCCTGGCGGCCAGATTCGGTGGTGGGCGATGCTGGACTTGAACCAGCGACCCCTGCCGTGTGAAGACAGTGCTCTCCCACTGAGCTAATCGCCCGAAGACCGGGTATTTTAGGCCCAATCGGGGTCGAGGGCAACCGCCGTGACTGCGCTGCGTGTTTTGCCCTGTCGCGATTTGCGCGCGGTTTTCGTAGTGCTAGGCTGAAAGCTCGTCAAATTCCGTTGTGGAGGGAAAAATGTCCAAGAAAACGCTTGTGATGCTGGTTCTGGTCGCTTTCTGGCTGGTCGGTTGTGCCACGACCGCCCCTGTGCTCGACAGTCCGCGCGCGATCGACGTGCCGGGCAACGCCAGCATGGAGGAAATCGAGGATGCCATCCTGGACGCCATGCGCAATCGCGGCTGGGCGGTGCACGAACGCAACCGGGGCGAGATCATCGCCGACCTGCATGTCCGAAGCCATTTCGCCCGCGTCGGGATCACCTACAACACCGGGGCGATCGCCATCGAGTACATGGACTCGGAGAACCTGGAATACGAGGTCGTCGACGGCCAGCAGCGCATTCACGGCAACTTCAACAGCTGGCTGACCAACCTTTCCAACGACATCCAGCGCAATCTCAGCTACGTCGAGTGATCTGTGCTTCGCCGCCTACCGGGCTGAGGGGTTGATCAGCCGGTAGGCGGCGGGAATCACCACCAGGGTCAGCAGGGTCGCGGCCAGCAGGCCGGAGATGATCGCCCAGGCCAGCGGCGGCCACAGCGTCGATTGCGTGAAGGTCAGGGGCAGCAGCCCGACGATGGTGGTGGCGGTGGTCAGCAGGATGGGCCGGATGCGCCGGCCCACGGCGCCGGAGACGGCCTGCTCGACGGTCAGGCCCTCGGCCTGGTTGGTCTGGATGACGTCGATCAGGACGATGGCGTTGTTGACCACGATGCCGATCAGGGCGACCACGCCCAGCGTGGCGGTGAAGCTGAACGGCTGACCCGACAGGATCAGCCCCGGGACCACGCCGACGGCCGCCAGCGGCACGGTCAGCAGGACCAGGCCGACCAGGCGGAAGGAATTGAACTGCCACAGCAGGAAGCCGATCAGCAGCACGACCCCGATCGGCAGCGAGCTGAACAGCGCGCTGTTGGCCGAGTCCGCTTCCGCGGCCGATCCCCCTTGTTCCATGCGCACGCCCGGCGGCAGCTCCAGCGCGTCCAGCCGGGGCTGGAGTTGCGTGACGACCTGGTTGTAGGTGACCTCGTCGGTGGTCTCGGCCAGCACCGAGGTCATGCGCTGGAGGTCGCGGTGATGGATCACGGCCGGTTCGAGGCCGAGCTCGATTTGCACGAACTGGTCGAGCGGTACCGGGCCGTCGGCCGTGGGCACCTGCAGGCCGGCCAGGGCGCGTTCGGGCAGGCCTTCGCCCTCTGGGCTGCGCAGTCGGATCGGCACGGGCTCGCGCCCGGCCCGCCAGGTGGAGACCTGGCGCCCGAAGCTGGCCTGGGTGAGCACGGCCGCAATATCGGATCGATTGACGCCGTGGCGCGCTGCTTGCGCGTCGTCGATGGTGAAGGTCAGCGTGGGCATGCCGTCGCCGAGTTTGTGGCGAACGTCGCGCGCGCCGGGCGTGGCGCGCACCGCGGCCATGACCTGCCGGGCCGCGCGGGCCAGTTCGGCCGAATCCTTCCCGTAGAGCCGTACTTCGACCGGCGCGTCCACCGGCGGCCCCTGGCCGAGGCGGTGGGCGACCACCTGCGCGTCTGGAATGCGCTCGGGCACGTGGCGATCGATCCAGTCCATGACGGCGGGCAGCTGGGAGTCGTTTTCGGTAATGACCACCAGGCGCGCCAGGTGGGGCGAGCGCGGAATCTCGATGAGGTTGTAGTAGAAGCGCGGTCCGCTGAAGCCGGCGAAGTGATGCACCGCCCGGACCTGGGGCAGCCCTTCGACGGAGGCCGCCAGGTCGCTGGCTTTCAGCGCGGTGTGCTCGAGTCGCGTGCCCTCGGCGAAGTAGAGATCGACGATCAGCTGGTTGCGGTCGGTGCTGGGAAAGAAATCGCGCTGCATGAAGCCGCTGATGGCGATCGCGCCGACGACCAGGAGGGCGGTGACGGCCATTACCGGCCAGGGGCGCGAGACGGCCACGCCGCCCAGCCGGCGGCCGACGCGCTCGAGCCCCGCGGAGGTATCGCCTTCTCCGGGCTTGAGGACGGCGGCCGCGACCGTCGGCGTGACCAGTACGGCGTAGACGTAGCTGACGACCAGGATGAGCATCACCATTGCCGGGATGGCGCGGGTGAAGTCGGCCGTGTCGCCGGTCGACAGCAGCAGCGGGGTGAACGCGGCCAGGGTCGTGCCGGTGGCCGCCGCCAGCGGTCCGGCCAGCTCCGTGACCGAGGCGACGGCGGCCTGTGCGCGGCTCTTGCCCCGGTCGAGATGCCACTGCAGGTTCTCCACCATCACGATGGCGTTGTCGACCAGCATGCCCAGGGCGATGACCATGCCGGCGACCGCCATCTGGTGGAGCACGCCGCCGCCCATGGCGTAGATGGCCAGGCCGCTGAGCGTGACCACCGGCAGCAGTGTGGCTACGACGAAGCCCAGCCGCGGCCCCATGGCCAGCAGCAGCACGACGGCCACCACGCCGACGCCGAGCAGCAGTGAGCGGCCCAGCTCGGTCAGGCGCTTTTCCACCCACTGCGGCTGGTAGAACATCTCGCGAATCTCCAGCGGCGCGTAGTCGGGGCGCAGCTCGTCGATCAGGGCCCGGGCGTTGCGGCCGAAGGCCACGGCGTTGAGCCGGTTCTCGGGGATGACGACGCCCAGCCCGATGGCAGTCTCGCCGTTGAACCACATTCGTTCGACGGCCGGTTCTTCCGGCCCCAGTTCGATGCTGGCGATTTCCGACAGCGGCACCATCTGCCCGGTGCGCGTGCGGATGGGCGTTTCGGCCAGCGCTTCGAGGTCCTCGAAGTCGGTCAGCGGCCGCACGACGAGGCTGCGCCCGCCGCTGGCCAGCGTGCCGCCGGGCAGGACGCGGTTGCGCTCGGCGAGTTGGTCGGCCAGTGATTGCACGTCGATGCCCGCGGCCATGGCCTCGGCGTCGTCGAGGCGGATGACGAGCTGCTCGCCGGGATCGGCCAGCAGGTCGATGCGGCCCACGTCGGGGATGCGGAACAGATCGCGGCGCAGCTTGCGCGCACCTTCGAGCAGTTCGAGCAGGTCGTCGGAACCGGTGACCGCCAGCACGATGCCGTGGGTCTCCATCGAGCGGTCTTCGATGGCGGCGGGTCCGGCGCCATCGGGAAAGCGGCGCTCGGCGCGCTCGACGGCGACGCGAATGCGATCCCAGACCGCGTCGGTGTCGTAGACGTGCTGGTGCATGCCGACGATGATGTGGGCGAAGCCCAGCCGGGCGGTGCCGCGAATCTCGTTGACTTCCTCGACTCCGGCGATCTCCTCCTCGAGCGGGTCGAGCACCAGGCGCTCGATCTCGGCGGGCTCGGCCCCGGGCCAGGCGACCTGGACATTGCCGTAGCGATACGGAAAGAAGGGGTCTTCCTGGCGATCCATGCCGAACCAGGCGGCCAGGCCGATGAGCGAGAGCATCACCACGCCGGTCAGGATCAGGCGCCGGCGGTTGAGGGCGGCTTGCATGACCTTCATCGCAGCACCCGCACCCGTTCGCCGTCGAGCAGCTGGCCGTGGCCGGCCACGATCACTTCGTCGCCGGGCTCGAGTTCGCCGTCGACGCGAACGCGGCCGGCGTCCAGTTCGCCGGGAATCACGCTGACCAGTTCGGCGTGCCCGTCACGCAGTCGAAAGACGTGCGGCAGACCGTCGCCGGTATCGATCAGGGCATCGAGGGGAACGGTGAGCATCTCGCCGTTGGTCCAGGACAGCTCCACGTGCACCGCCTGGCCGGGGGACCACTCGGGCCAGGCGCCTTCGGGCAGCTCGATGACCGCCGTGGCGGGCTGCCCGGGTTCGGGCAGGCCGATCTCGCGGACCCGTCCGGTCAGTCCCGAGCCGGCCTCGAGTCGGCGCACGGTTGCGGAATCGTCCACGGCCAGGGCGCGTGCCTGGCGGGCCGAGAGGTCGACCGCCACTTCGAGACGCTCGGGTGCGCTGATCGAGACCACGGCCTGACCCGGGCTGACGAACTGGCCCGGCTCGACCGGGAGGGCCACGACCCGTCCCGAAAATGGCGCGCGGATGGTGGCTTCGGCCAGTTGGTCGCGCGCCTCCTCGAGGCTGGCCTGGGCCTGGCTGCGCGCCTGGCGGGCGGCGTTTCTCTGCGCCCGTACCCGGTCGAGTTCGTCGGTGGCGATCAGGTCGCGCTCGTGCAGGTCGTTCAGGCGCCGGGTTTCGCGCTCGAGCCGCTGCAGTTGTTCGTCAAGCTCGCGAACGCGGGCCTCGGCGGCCGACACACCCGGCATCAGGGCGGGGTTGTGGAGGATGGCCAGCGGCTGGCCGACCTGTATCCGTTCACCGCGTTGAACCAGCCGTTCGGCCAACTGGCCGGCGTGCAGGAAGGCGAGGTCGGCGCGCTCGACCGCCCGCGTAACGCCGGGCAGGCGTGTTCTCACCGGCGGCCGGCCGTCGTCGACGGCGGCCACGCGTACCGGTTGGCCCGGCTCGGGGCCGCGGGCGGCGGCGTCCGGCTCAGCCGAGCAGCCGGTGGTGCCGGCGATGATCGCCAGAAGGGCGAACAGCCCCGCGGCAAGCGGCCCCGTGCCGTGCGAACTGGTCGGCCGGTCAGTTATTTGGGCGAGCGATTGGGTCGTGGCTTTCATGATTCGTCGAGCCTCAGTTGCTGTCGGTTTCGGGTCCCGCCGCGCCGGGCGCCAGGCCGTCCATGAAGATCTTCATGAAATCCTCGAGATATTCGTCGTCGCTGCCGATGCCTTCCCAGTTCTTGTGCTGGGGGCGCACCTCGAACCACTGCGAGCAGGCATGGATGAAGATGGTGACCACGTGCGTCGGGTTGACGTCGGCACGCAGCAGGCCGGCCTCCTGCGCTTCGCGCACGCGACGCGCGCCCAGCGCGACCAGCTCGGCGTCCATCTCACTGCAGGTCGAGTCGTTTTCCAGGTGCATCCAGGTGAACAGCCGGACGACCTGCGGATTCTCCTGGAGAAACCGGAAGTAGCGAATGACGCCGTTCCTGAGCAGGTTGGAGTCGGGCGCGTCGGCGCCTTCGAGTTCGTCCTTCTGGCCTTCGTAGTAGCGCGAGAAGGCGGCCTCCTTGACGGCGTCCCACAGCCCTTCCTTGGTGCCGAAGTGGTGGTGGATCAGGCTCTTGGTCACGCCCGAGCGCTGCGCCAGCTCGCGCATGCTCACCGCGGCGAAACCCTTGTCGACGAACAGCTCGAAGCCCGCCTGGAGAATGCGGGAACGCGTCAGGTCCGGATCGCGTGTGGTGGCTTCGTTCATGGCGGTGAACACTATCATTGATTGACCGACCGGTCAATTCGAGTCAGGTCGAGCGCGAATGGCAGGATTTGTCGAACTGCTTGTCATGTTCGGCGTGGTGTTCTCGTAGGGGGAGTCTGAAAGGCAATAGTTCCAGGCTTTAGCTAGGGAGGAGAAAGCGTGTCCAAGTATCAGTCCTCGACGAAGTATGAAATTCGACAGAACATTCGACCTCGAATCGCGCCGCTGACGGCGGCGGTCAGCGGCGCGATTGCCGCCGGCTCGCTGCAGGCTGCGACGATTACGGTCGATACCCTCAACGACGGCCTCAATTCGGGCGAATGCACGCTGCGTTCGGCGCTTTACGCGGCGACACGCAACAGCACCTCCAACGATTGTTCTGCCGGTGACGTCGGGGCGGACACGATCGTTTTCGCCTCCGGGCTGAGCGGTACCATCGCGCTCGGAACGGGCGGGCTGTACTACGACGGCTCGACGCTGCCCATCGGTGAATCGGTCACCATCGACGGCGACAATGAAATCACCATCCAGGGTACGGGTGATGCGCCGGTCTTCTACGCCAAGTACGACGACACGGCCGCCTACAATGCCGATATCGTCCAGATTGCCCAGGTGACCATTACCGGAGGCGGTGGCGATCGAGGCGGCGGCATTCTGTCGCGCGCCAACTCGCTGCAGCTTTCAGACGTTACGATCGACAGCAACGTTGCCACTGAAGCCGGCGCTGGTGTCTGGCACGAGCCCTACAACGGTGAAGGCGAGCTGCTGATGCTTCTCACCGAGGTCACCGGCAACACGGTCACCGGAGCCGACGGCTACGGTGGTGGTGTCGGGGTGAGCATGCTGACCGGATCGGATATCCAGATTGCCAGCAGCACGTTCTACGGCAACTCCGTCATCAGCGGCGGCGGTGGCGGTCTGCACCTGCAAGTGAACGACTATGCCTATGTCGACATCAAGTACAGCACTTTCGAGAACAACTCGGCCAAGTACGGTAACGGCGGCGGCATGCAGGCTGATCTTCGCTATGCCATTGTCGACCTTACCGACAACACATTTACAGGAAACGAGGCCTATTACAGCGGCGGCGGCCTTTACCTGAAGGAAGACGGGGCGGCCTTCCAGCGAGCGGAGATTTCACTCGACGAAAACAACTTTACTCACAACCGTGCAGGATCAAGCGGCGGCGGCGCGTCAATCAACGTGCTCTATGGCAGCGACGGCACACTTGCCGAGCCGGTCAAGTTCGTTGACTTCAGCGGTCTCAATATCTTCGACGATAATGAAGCCGGATCGGGTGGCGGAGCGCTGTTCCTGAATCTTGACGATACCATTAGCGGCAGCCTGGAGGGTGCTTCGTTCGCCGGTAACGTCAACGACGTCGGCGGCGGCGGTGCGCTGCTCGCCCAGGTCCAAGCCTCCGAGATCACCATGCAGAATGTCGCTTTCTTCGCCAACGAAACGTACTCCGGTGATGGCGGCGCTGTCCTTGCCGATGTCACCGACGGTGCCCTGTACGGCAGCGAAGTCGCCATGAGCCAGAACTCCGCCACCTCAGGTGCGGGTGGCGGCTTACAGGTCACCGCCAACAACTCCGATTTCGGCCTTGAATATTCCGAGTTCGTCGGCAATCAGGCTGACGGTTGCGGGGGCGGGCTTCGCCTGACGGGCACTCCACTTGAAGTCGGTCTCGGTCACTCGAATATGTACTACAATTCGGCCAGTTGCGGTGGCGCCATGAGTTTGTTCGCACCGTCAGCGCAAAATGTTCTTGTCGAGGTCAAATACAACTCGATGGTCGAAAACTACGCGACTTCCAGCGGAACGACTGGAGGCGGTGCAATCTTTGCCGACTTCGGTTCAGGCAGCCAGATCTTCGTCAAGAATTCGACCATTTCGGGCAACGACTCGGCGAACATCGGTGGCGGCATTCGCCTGCGCGGTGACATGACCGGCGAGATCAAGTACTCCACCATTGCCAACAATTACACCTACCAGGACGGCGGCGGCATCTACAACAGCCTGACCGGCTGCAATATCAACAACTCGATTCTGGCGGGCAACACGAACGAGACCGGCCTGTACCAGGACTTGCGAGGAACCGAGGATTGCACCGTTTCCAATACGGCCCTTGCCGGCGCCAAGTACTCCGACTACGTCGACGGCGGCAACAATATTCTCAACACCGATCCCTTGATCGAGCCGCTGGCGAACAACGGCGGCAACGCCGGATTCACCCATGCCCTGCAACCCGCCAGCCCGGCGATCGACGCTGGAGATGCAGGTGATTTCGCCCCCGACTACGACCAGCGCGGGCCGGGCTTTGCGCGAATTCAGGGCGGCGCCCTCGATATGGGGGCATTCGAGGCGGGGCCCGAGATCGACGAGATCTTTTCCGACCGCTTCGAGCAGCCCTGATGCGATCCGAAAGCCCCGCCGGCTGGGCGGGGCGGCGATGCTGGAATTATCATCGATGTTTTCGAGGGAGATGGGACTGATGCGCTTTGCCTGGATTTTTCTGATCGTTCTGACCATCGCCGCCTGCTCGTCGCAGGACGGCGCGGAGTCTGCCAAGGAGGCGGGGCAAGCGACCGAAGCCGATGATCCCGCCGCCCGGGCGGATGCCACTGAACCCGCGATCGACGACCTGTCCGAAGAGGATCTGCGAGCCTTGGCTCGCGATCCGGAGGCCCTGCGCGAAATCATGGCCGACCCCCAGCGGCGCCAGGCGGTCCGAGAGCGCATGCGTGAGCTGCGCCAGCAGCGTCGGGCCGAGTCCGGCCGGGAAGACCCCAGAGCCGCCATGCGCGAGCGCGCCCAGCGCCATCGCCAGACCCTCGAAGAGGGCGGTGACCGACAGCGGGGGCGCCGTTCGAGAACGGGACGTTGGTGGGAGAACGACGTCATTGCCCGTAATGTGGGGCTGTCCCCGGAGCAGGTCGGCGACATCGGCACCGCGCACGACCAGTTGACGGCCGCCGCGCGCGAGTCCCGCCAGCAGCTCGCACAAGTCGCATCGTCCATGCAGGAGGCCCTCAAGGCCAGTGATCGCGACCGGCTGGTGGAACTGGTCGACGCCCGTCAGGAAGCGCTGCAGGTCCGCGCGCAGGCGGAGGCCGAGTGGATGAAGCGCCTGCTCGAGATCCTCGAAGACGAGCAGATGACCAGGCTGGCCGAGGAGCGGCCCGAGCTGGTCAGCGCCTTGCTGGCGCCGGTTCGTTGACCCCGGCTGCCGTCGTGGCCGGCTACCGCGCCGGGTCGACCTGTCCGCCGACCGAGGCGTTCAGTCGGAACCAACCGGCGATGCTCGTGCGGTCGGTATGCGAGGTCAGGACCTCGTGGGGAATCTCTTCGCTGAGAAACAGCACGAACGTCCCGGCGCGGGGCTCGACCGTGGCCAGGATCTCGTCTCCCTGCTCGCCGTAGATCACCAACTCCCCACCGTCGCCCGGCTGCCAATCCTGCGTCAGGTAGGTCACGGAGGAGACGATCCGGTTGGCCGCTCCGCGAAAGCTGTCGAAGTGCTTGTTGTAGTGTCCGCCGGGCGGATAGTGGGCAAAGTGGGCCTCGAACTCGAACAGACCCAGGAAAAGCTCACGATTGAGTGCCAGGCGCAGTTCTTCCATGCGGTCGAGGAAGCGCGATTGGACGGGGCGCTGCCGGGTCAGCCAGAACACGCGGTCGCTGCGGATGCTGCGATCCAGGTGGAAATCGTGATCCCGCCCGATCCCGGCACGATGCAGGCGGTCGGCCTCCATGAGCTCGGCCAGTTCCGATCGCAAGGCTTCGACCAGGTCGCTGTCGAGGGCGTTCTCGCCGACCCACCAGCCGCGCTCGCGCAGCCCTGTGGCGGCGGATTCGAAAGCGTCCCGGCCGACGGGCAGGGCGGCTTCAGACATGTTCCAGGCTCAGGGGCGGTTCGGATAACTCGGCGAGCTGCTCTCGCAACTGGCCGATGACGGTTTCCCAGTGGCGATCGTCGCCGAACCACGGAAAGGCGGCCGGGAAAGCCGGGTCGTCCCAGCGGCGCGCCAGCCAGGCCTGGTAGTAGATCATGCGCAGGGTGCGCAGGGCCTCGACCAGGTGCAACTCGCGCGGGTCGAAGTCCTGGAAGGCGCGATACTCCTCGACCATCCACCCCAGCTGCTGCTCGCGGTCTTCCCGGCTGCCGGAAATCAGCATCCACAAATCCTGCACGGCCGGTCCGGTCAGGCAGTCGTCGAGGTCGACGAAGTGGGCCTGGTCGTCGCGCCACAGGATGTTGCCCGGGTGGCAGTCCCCGTGCAGCCGGATACGGCGATAGTCGCCGGCCCGCTCGAAGGCGGCGCCGATTGCTTCGAGAAGATGTTCGGCCAGGCTTGAGAAGGCCTGCTCCAGGGGAAGCGGCAGCCACTGGTTGTCGAGCAGCCAGTCGACCGGCTCGCGGCCGCGCTCGACGATCGTCAATTCCGGCCGATGCTCGAAACGACCGGCGGATCCGACGGCATGCAGGCGTCCCAGCGTCCGGCCTAAGTGACGCAGCGTGGGCTCGTGGGCCGGCTCCGGCGCGTGACCGCCGCGGCGCGGGAAAACGGCCAGGCGAAAACCCTCGTGCCGGTGCAGCGTGGTTTCGTGCAGCCGCAGCGGGGCCACCACCGACAGGCCGGCCTCGGCGAGTTCGAGCGAAAACGTGTGTTCTTCCTCGATCGCCTCGTCGCTCCAGCGCCCGGGGCGGTAGAACTTGACGACGACCGGCTCGGCCTCTTCGAGACCGACCTGCCAGACGCGGTTCTCGAAGCTGTTGAGCGCCAGCAGCCGGCCGTCGGTCACCAGCCCCAGCGCCTCGACGGCGTCGAGAACCACCTCCGGTCCGAGGTCGTCGTAGGGCCGCGTGTTGTCGTGCTCGTCGTTCATCGGCGACGCGCTCGAGGTGCCCGGTGTGCGCAGCCGCTCTGTTGTCGTATGATGCTTTGCATGCAGCTTCTATCCAGGATCTTGCCTGTCGTTTACCGATGTCCGGCGGGGATTGTGGCATGAAAAGCCGTGGCCTGGTCATGAGCCTGGCGGTCCTGCTCCTGGCGACCTGTCTGCCGGCTGTGGCGGCGGACGATCAGGCCGGAGAGGAAGCGCCCGCCGCTTCCGAACAGGCCGAAGAGGAGAAGCGTGCTGAGCGCAAAGCGCGCCAGCAGCGCCTCATGGAGATGTCTTGCCGCGACGAGCAGGGCCGACCCCAGAGCTGGCTCGACCTGACCCATTCCTACATCAACCAGCGCCTGTGCGAACCGGCCGCCTGGTTCGACGGCTTTTTCGGCGATCCGCGCACCCTGGAAGAGAATCCGGTGGGCAGCTTCATCCGCCTGCGCAATGCCGTGCGCTGGGACGAGACCGAAGGCCTGAAGTATCGTGCCTCGGTGCGGGCCAACCTGATCCTGCCGCGCCTGTCCGAGCGCGTTCGCCTGCTGGTCGCCCGCGACGAGGATCTCGAAGGCGATTACCCGGATACCGGCGCTTTCGACGATCCAGAGAATCGCACTCGCCTGGGCCTGCGCTACATTGCCAGCGAGCATGCGCGCAGCCGTTTTGATATCGACGGCACCGTTCGCGTCAGCAGCGGCTCGCTCAATCCTCGCATCCGTGGCCGTTATCGCTATGTACGCGGTCTGACCGACCGCAGTCTCGGTCGCTTCACCCAATCGGCCTTCTGGGAACGCGAAGAGGGTTTCGGCCTGACCACTCGCTTCGATTGGGAATGGCTGCCCGACCGTGACCGCCTGGTTCGCTGGAGCGCCCGGGGGACCTGGTCGCAGGAGTCCGACGGCATCGACTGGCGGACGGGGCTGGTTTCCTTTCGGCAGCTCGACATGCAGAGCGCGGTCCGCGCCGAGGTCGGCGCCTGGGGATACACCGAGCCGCGCTTCGAGACCGAAGAATACTTCGTGGCCGTGCGCTACCGGCGCCAGTTCCTGCGTCCCTGGCTGTACTGGGAGATCGAACCCGAACACGCCTGGCCCAAGGATTTCGACACCGGCGAGCGCCGCAGCGACTGGCGACTGACCTTTACCATCGAGATTCAGTTCGAGAACCAGCGCTCAAGGCAGCATCGGCTTCGCCAATACCTCGATGAAGATGCCGAAGCCGAAGACTGGGAAGACGAGCCCATTCCCGTCGACGCCCCGGGCGACCGCGTCGAGGATC
This sequence comes from Wenzhouxiangella sediminis, assembly GCF_003410055.1. Taxonomy (GTDB): domain Bacteria; phylum Pseudomonadota; class Gammaproteobacteria; order Xanthomonadales; family Wenzhouxiangellaceae; genus Wenzhouxiangella; species Wenzhouxiangella sediminis. The sequence continues at coordinate 13,945 of NZ_QUZK01000021.1, forward strand.
CGCTGCTGGAAGGCGAGGAACAAAGCGAGGAAGACGACGGGAACGGAAACGGCGGCGGCTGAGGTTCTGTCCGGCGCCGTTTCGTTCCGGGATTGTCCCGCCGCCGCTTACGAACCGGCCCGCACGTGCCGTTCGAAGATTGTTTCAATCCTTTCCCGGTAGGCCTCGCGATCGAAGGGCGCACCGTCGGCGATTTCGTCTGCCATTCCGAACAGGGTCATCATCATCGACTCGCCGTCGACCTCGGCTTCGAGGTGGATGCGGTCGTGCGCCTCGAACTGCGCGGCCCAGGCGTCGCGGACCAGCGTCCAGAAATCGGCGGTCGCGTCCCAGTATTCATCCCCGGCGCTGAAATCGAAGCCGCTGACGCGCTCATATCGATTCACGCCGATCTCCCGCGCCAGGAAGGGGCGTTCTGGATCGAACCGGCCGTTCTCGTCGGTGATCGCCTTGAGGTTGTCCTGCTCATGGGTCCAGCCGGTGGGCAGGACAGTGTGGCGGTTGCTGCCGACGAGTACGTTGTAGTCGTCGCGCACGCTGAACTCGCGCCGGGGCAGGGGGCGGCGCGCCTCGCTGCCCAGCCAGACCGAGTGGGTCGGGTGATGTTCCCATTCGCCGTGGGATTCGTAGCGCGGCGAGTCGTCGACCTGGAACACCGCCTGGGTCCACTGGCCGTCGGCTTCTTCCTTGCTCAGCATCGTGCGTTGCCAGTTGCCGTGGCTGACGAACTCGTGCAGGTCGCGGTCCTCGTAACGCCAGTCCTGACGCCAGTGCTTGGTCACGAAGGGATCGCTCAGGCTGCCGTCTTCCTGTTCGAGAACCATCACGAGGACGTGCTGCAGGCTGACGAACCCGGGCTCGTCGGCGACGACGTAGACGTATTCCGTGCCCCAGGAGCGGTAAGGCTTCGCGGGCTCGAAGCCCGCTTCGAAGCCCACGGTTTCGAGAAAGTCGAAGCTGACGCGGTAGGCGCCGGCCATCGCCAGGATGGCGCGCCGGTCGCGCTCGCGCTTGTCGAGGTCGTCGGCCTGGAGCCTCTGCCAGGCCTCGGTCGGCTCCGTGACGGCTTCGGGTCGCGGTCCGGTCGTGGTGCCGCCGCGGGGCGCCATGTCGTCGGTTTCAATGAAGGGCCAGGCAAAGAGGTAGTCGATGGCCTGGTCTTCTTCGCCGGTCTCGTAGGCGGCCGCTGTCGGGACCGCGGCCAGCAGGAGAAGGGTGGTGGCGGTGGTCAGAAGGTATCGCATGATGTCGTCCATCCTGGCAGTTTGAAAAGAAGGCTGCGCCCCGGAAGGGTGAGGAGAGTCAGGCAGACGGAGAGATCCGGGGCGCAGGTGAAGCAAGTCTTTAGATTTGCCATGTCAGGCTGATGCCGGCGTTGAAGCCGGGCTGGGTGTAGCGGTCCAGGCCCGGGTCGCTGGCCGATCGGCCGCGAACGGTCGACCAGGACCAGTACTCGCGGTCGGTCAGGTTGAACAGGCCCAGGTGCAGGTGGCTGGCGTCGGAGATCTGCCAGCCGGCGAGCAGGTCGAGGGTGACGTAGCCCGGGGCCTGGAAGTCGGCCGGGTCGGCCACGTCGTCCTTGCCTGCCACGGCGGTAGCGACCAACTCGATATCGAGGGGCAGGCTCGTGGGCAGCCAGCGCAGGCCGACCACGCCGGTCAGCGGCTCGACGCTGTTGAGCGGCACGTCGCCGGAGAGATTCTCGCCATCCGACCAGGACGCTGAACTTCGCAGCTGGAAGTCGTCCAGCGCCGGCGTCAGGCTGCCCAGGTTCAGCGTGGCCGCGGCCTCGATGCCTTCGATGCGTACGTCGGTGAGGTTCTGCGACTGGAACACGAGCAGGCCGGTTTCGGGGTCGACGCCCAGGCTGACGAAACTCTCGATGAAGTCGTCGTAGTCGTTGCGGTAGGCGGCGAGGCTGAAGTGGCCCCAGCCGCCGCGGCCACGCAGGCCCAGTTCCCAGCCGCGGGATTCTTCCGGGTCGAGATCCGGATTCGGGATGGCGGTATAGCCGAACTGCAGGTTGGTGAAGCCCACGTTGACGTCGTTGTAAGGCGGGGAGCGGAAGCCGCGGGCGTACTGCGCGAAAACGTCGAGCTGGTCGGTCAGGGTATAGATGGCGCCCAGGCGCGGTGTGACGCTGGTCTCTTCGATATCGACCGGCTCGAAGCCGGGGTTGTCCCCGACGAAGATCGGATCGAGTTCCGGGTCGAGGTCGTAGTAATCGACTCGAAGCCCCGGAATCAGTCTGAATCGCTCGCCGAAGGCGATCCGGTCTTCGAGGTAGAGGCCGGCTTCGAGTGTGGTGCTGTTGGGGAAGTCGCGCACCGGGAAGTCGTCGGGTCCCACCGTGGTGCTCGTGGAGCCGTCGGTCAGGTCGCGCTCGAAGCCGTCACGGCGCTGCTCGGTCCGGGTTTCGAATACCTCGAAACCGCCGACGAGGTCGTGTTCGACCTGACCGGTGTTGAAGACCCACCGTGCGATCGCTTCGGTGCCCACGATCTCCTGTTCGAATTCGGCTCGACGAAAGCGGTAGACGGGGGCTGGCTGACCGTAGACGATCGTGTTGCGGCTCTCGAACGTCTCTTGCTCGGTCAGCGCGTCCTGGTAGTAGACCTGCCAGGAAAAATGGTCGGCCCAACCGGGTTGGCGCGCCTGGTAGTCGATGCTCACGCGGCGGCGGCGTGTGCCGTCATCGCCGCTGAGCGAGGTGGTTTCGACGATGTAGGGAAAGCCGAACATGGCGGAGAAGTCCTGCGTCCGCACCAGGGTGAGTACGTCGGTTTCGCTGTCGGTTTCGTTGTGCTCGAGGGTCAGGCGCCACTGGTTGTCGGTGCCTTCGTCGAGGAGGAGTTTGGCCAGGATGTTGCGGCCGTCGTATTCGTGCGGGTTCGGTTTGGTGCGGGTGGGCCCCGTGCCGCCGGTCTCGCCGGCGTTGTCGAGTTCGTTGCCGCTGCGTTCCACCCACTGGATGGCGCCGGACAGTCGTTCGCCGCGCGCGGCCAGGGTGCCGGAAGCGACCCAGCCCTCGTCGGCGCCGTAATAGCCGGCCCGCGTGCGAACGGTGACGTCGTTTCCCGTCTCGGCGAGCCAGTCGGCGGGATCCCTGGTGGTCAGTGCAACGACGCCGGCCAGTGCGCTGGAGCCGAACAGGCTCGAGGCCGGGCCGCGCAGGATCTCGACCTGCTTGAGCGAATCGGTGTCGATGTAGTTGCGCGAGGCGTTGGAGTAGTCGCCGATGGCGAAGCCGTCGGGAATGCGCACGCCGTCGACGGCCACCTGGACGCGGTTGCCGCCCAGGCTGCGGATGTTGAAGCCGGCCAGGCCGAAGCGCTGGCCCTGGAACGGCACGGTGACGCCGGGAATGTAGCGCACCATGTCGCGGATGCTCTCGGAGAGCGTGCGGGCGATTTCCTCGTCGTCGACGACGGTGACGGTGGCGGCGATCTCCGCGACGGGCCGTTCGCTCTTCGAGGCGGTGACGGTCATCGTCCCCAGGTCGGCCGAGTCGGCGGCGATTGCCGCGAAGCTGGCCGGAAGCAGCAGGGTAGCGCCCAGCCGGCGAATGAAGCAGGTCATATGAAACTCCTGTCGGTCATTCGGGTTGGCTGGCCGCATCCGCGGTTGGCTGGCCCAGTCGGTGGATTACTTGGTCAGAATCAGTTTGCCTTTGCGCGTGACTTGCAGCAGGTAGAGATCGCCGTCGTGCTCGAGACGTGCCTGTCCGTTCTCGTCCAGCAGTCGGCGCACCGGGATGGCCCGCTGACTACCTTCCTCGCGACGGTCTGGCGCAGCGGACGGCTTGGGCTGTCGTTCACGCATTTGCAAATAATAACGATTCGCATTACGTTTGACAAGCCTTCTCGGCTGGACGACCGTCCTGCGGCATGGCCGGTGAGGGCGGGTCGCCTCCCGGTGGATGGATGGGCGCAACGCAGGAAGGGGCTGCGCCCTTCTCGCCGGGGTCAGCGCGTCGGCGCCTCGAATCGATCGGAGAAGAGGATCTGGATTCCCGTGCCTTCGGTGACCGTACCGAAGATCAGGGAACCGATTTCGCCGCGGGCGTTGGCGAGGGGCTGGGGAACGACCACGTCGATGAGCGTGGCGGTGCCGCCGCTGAGGGTGGTGCCCCCGGCGTCGAGTTGTGCGGCGTCGATTTCGGCAATTGCGCCGACTTCGAGCAGGTCGAAGAACTGCTGCTCGGTGATCGGGTTGCCCAACTCGTCGGCGAATGTGCTGGAGGCGGTGTCGACGGTCAGCGTCAGAATGTCGAACAGCGGCTGTGCGATGTTGGACACCGGTCCACGCAGGGTCAGGGCGGTCGGCTCCGGTGCGCCGCGCTCGCGCACGCGATTGGCGAAGAGTTGGCCGGCCGAGTCGATCCAGCCGCGAATTTCCACCTGGGTCGGCTGACTGAGGCCGTTGGCGATGATGCCGTCTTCGTCGCGCAACTGCGGTCCGGCCTGGAAATCCAGCCCCAGCGCCGTGATGGACGCACCCACCGTCACGTTTTCGGGGTCGACCGGCGCGCGGACGCGCACGATGGGCCTGAAGAACTCGATTTCGCTCGCCAGCACCGTCGAGGCGTCCGAGAACGTGCCTTCGAGTTCGATCACTGCGCCGGGTTCCAGATCGTCGACATTGCCCTGGCCGAAAACGGTGGCGTCATCGTGCTGTATGGTCAATGCGCCCAGGAAGAAAGAGGTGTCGTCGATGATCTCGCCGACCACGCCTTCGAGTCCGCCGCCGGCGCCGGGCGTGCCCGGCGGCACGGGATCGGCGCATGCCAGGCGGGTGACCGTGTCGAGGGGGTCGCCGGCGCTGAATCCCGGGATGTCATCGGCTCTTGCGGTGATGAAATCGCCCGAGGCGAGCGGTCCCTCGCAGCCTTCCGGTGCGATGCCGGCATAGTCCAGCAGCTGGCCGCCGATGCTGAGCTGCTCGGCACCTGGCCCCAGTTCCGTGACGTAGCCGCCCAGCCGCCAGGTGCCTGGTGGCGCCTCCAGTCGCTCGACCAGGGTCGCGGCCAGGCTTCCGTTGACGTCGAACTGCCCGCTGACGACGACGGGGTCGCCGACCTGGATGTCGCCGGGCTGCTGGTAGCCGCCGAGCTCGGTGTCCCCGGTAATCGATAGCGGCTGTCCCAGGACTTCGACCGGCGCGAGCCCGGTGACGACGCCGCGCAGGTCGAAACTGAACACCAGGGTAAGGACCGGATCCGCCACGCCGCGCACGTTGCCCAGTTCGGCCGTGACCTTCATGCCCGGTCGCAGCACCAGCTGGCCGGCCGGGATGGCCTGGCCCTCGACGATGACCGTGGTCTGGTCGTCGATCTGTAGCGTGTGGCGGCCACTGACGGTGATCTCGACTGCCCGTGCCGGCAGCGCCATGCAGACAGCGGCGAGCACGATGATGGAAAAGCGAGCGACTGGGTTCATGCGTGCACCCCTCATCCGGGCGGCAGGCGTGTGCGAACCGATAGATTAGCCTTCAGCAGGACGAATTACTACATAAAAACGTATTCCGAGCGCCTATTTGCGAGACACAACAAACTGGCGCGGCGGAATGGAGACGGTACTCCCGAAAACTCCGGTTACTCAGCCTGTTTCAGTCGGTCACTTCGATCCCCACCAGCTGGCGGGATTTGATGACGGGTGCGCGCATCGTGTCGTCGTTGGCCAGCACCACGATCACCCAGCCTTCGGGGTCGACCGTGATGTCGAGGTTGGCGCTGATGCCGGTGAACCCGCCGCTGTGGCCATAGAGCGCCCGGCCGGGGTGGATGCCGAACCCGTAGCCGTAGTGTTCGGAGTTCAGTTCGGGCTTGCCGGTGGTCAGTGCTTCTGCCATCTCCTCGCCGACCAGCTTGCCGGCTTTCAATGCCTCGGCGAAGTGGAACAGGTCGCGGACGGTCGAATAGCAGCCGCCGGCCGGGCCGCCCTTGACGACGTGTTCGAACACGTTGTTCCTGAGCGTCATGCCGTCGACCGACCAGTCCTCCCAGTAGCCGACGGCGAGGTTGTCGTTGACCTCGTCGAGTGCGAAGCAGCCCGAACGCGTCATGCCCGCCGGCGTGAAGATATGTTCGGCGACGTAGCTGTCGTAGTCCTGCCCGCTGGCGAGTTCGATGATCCTGCCGGCGAGCATCATGCCGGTGTTGGAATACTGCCAGCCCTCGCCCGGCTCGAAGGCCAGGTCCTGGTCGGCCGAAAGCGCGAGAAAATCGTCGACCGTGCGCATGTCCTTGCGTGCGGTCGATGCATACTCTTCGGTGAAGTAGTTGCCTAGCCCGGAAGTGTGCGTCAAGAGGTGTTCGATCCGGATCTTCTGCGCCGCCTCGGCATTCGGGTAGTCGATGAACTTCGATACGGGATCGTCGAAGGCCAGCTTGCCGGCTTCCACCAGTTGCGCGACGGCGACCGCCGTCCAGGTCTTGTTGATCGAGCCGAGGTTGAAGCGGGTCTCGACGGTGTTGGGCGCGTCGAAGTCCCGATTGGCCAGTCCCCAGGCGCCTTCGCCGAGAATCTCGCCGTTGCGCCCGATCAGCACCGCGCCGGAGAACAGGCCCTTGTCGGCCAGGCCGGCGGTGTAGTCGATGAACTGCTCGGCGGCGTCCCGGTCGGAAAGCGGCGGGTCGATCACGGGCAGGGGAGCGCGGCCGAGCCGGATGGCCTCGATGCGATGCGGCTCGTCGCTTTCGACCGTTACCGAGAACAGCCACCGCTCGTCGCTGACCGGCTGGTGCATCACGGCTTCGATCTCGTTCGACTCGGAGCGGCGCACCTCGACGAGGTTCATGCCGCCGCGATCCTTCCAGTTCATGTAGCCGTCGATGCGGCCGCCCAGGGGCAGTCGCCCGGCGTATTCCTCGGTGTAGTGCGCCCCGATGTAGTCGGCCACGGTCTGCGGCGTCGCGTTGTCGATCAGTGTCATCAGCTCGCCCAGGCGCTGGCCGGCAGGGGTGTCGGGCAGCTCTTCAGCCGCGGCGGATGAAAGGCACAGGGCCAGGGCCAGGACGGCCGGCGCGAATCGCATCATGGAGGCTCCCTTCTCGATCGGCGTGTCTGTCCATCTTAGACGCACGCCGCGTCCGAAAGGTCGCACGGCCCCTGGCGAATCGACCCGGCAGCATGCAGGTGGCTGCCGGGGCCACGGAGCGGTCAGCCGGCCGCCGCGGCCGTTTCGTGCTGGGCGGTGGGGGCTTCGATGCCGAGGTTGGCCAGGATGCTGTGGGCGGCTTCGCGGCCCTCGTAGACGGCGGTGACCACCAGGTCGGCGCCTCGCACCATGTCGCCGCCGGCGTAGATCTTTTCGTGGCTGGTCTGGTATTCGCTGCGGCCCTCGGCGGCGACGATCAGGCGGCCGTCCTCGTGCGTTTGCACGCCGGCGGCGGTCAGCCATTCGGGCGGGTTGGGGCGAAAGCCGAAGGCGATGATGACGGTGTCGGCCTCGACCACCTGCTCGCTGCCTGCTACGGGCTCGGGGCGGCGGCGGCCGGCTTCGTCGGGGTCGCCGAGCTGCGTTTCGACCAGCTTGACGCCGGTCACCCTGTCGTCGCCGACGATGGCGACCGGCTGGCGGTTGAAAAGGAACTGCACGCCTTCGTCCCTGGCGTTCTTCACCTCGCGGCGGCTGCCGGGCATGTTTTCCTCGTCGCGGCGGTAGGCACAGGTCACCTCGCTCGCGCCCTGGCGGATGGCGGTGCGCACGCAGTCCATGGCGGTGTCGCCGCCGCCGAGCACGACTACGCGCTGATCCTTCAGGTTGACGTAGTCGAAGCCTTCCAGCGGTTCTTCGAGCACCTGCCCGATATTGCCGATCAGGTAGGGCAGGGAGGCGATCACGCCGGGCAGGTCCTGGTTCTCGAGCCGGCCGTCGACGTACTTGTAGGTGCCCATGCCCAGGAACACGGCGTCGTAGTCGGCGAGGAGCTCGTCGAGCTGGACGTCCTTGCCCACTTCCACGCCCAGATGGAAGCGGATGCCCATGCCTTCCATGATCTCGCGACGCGTTTCGACCACGTGCTTTTCGAGCTTGAAGGGCGGGATGCCGTAGGTCAGCAGGCCGCCGATGCGCGGGTACTTGTCAAACACGTGGGCCTCGACGCCGTGGCGCGTCAGGCGGTCGGCGCAGCCCAGTCCGGCGGGGCCGGCGCCGATGACGGCGACCTTCTTACCTGTGGGTTGCACGTCCGAAAGGTCCGGGCGCCAGCCCTGCTTGATGGCCTCGTCGGTGATGTACTTTTCGACCGAGCCGATGGTGACCGCGCCCAGGCCGTCGTTGAGCGTGCAAGCGCCTTCGCAAAGCCGGTCCTGCGGGCAGATGCGGCCGCACATCTCGGGCAGGGCGTTGGTCTGGTGGCACAGGTCGGCCGCCTCGAACAGACGACCCTGCCGCACCAGGCGCAGCCAGTCCGGGATGTAGTTGTGCACCGGGCATTGCCATTCGCAGTAGGGAATGCCGCAGTTGATGCAGCGCGCCGACTGGTCGGCCGCGCCTTCGTCTTCGAACTGCCCGTAGATCTCGCCCCATTCGCGAACGCGAATGGGGATCGCCACCTCTTCGGGGTTGCGGCGCGGGCTTTCGAGAAAATGCAGGTTGCTAGGCTTGTCCATGCTTGCTCGTCGGTAGGCCAGTTTCAGTGTTCTGTGCCGGGTGCCAGTGATTCCATTCCCCAGAACTCTGCTGCTTTGAGCAGCCTCTGGTCGAGCGTGACGAGGCAGTGACCGTGCCTGTGCGCGCAGGCCAGGTGCAGGGCGTCCAGAGTCCGCAATGCGGTCTTGAAGCTGCCCAGCCACTCCCTGGCCTTCTGAAATTCCGGCTGTCCGATCGCCGCTGTCAAGAGGCGCCCGGCGCGACGGTCATCGTAGAGTGCTGCTTCCATGCGGTGCGCCTGCGACTCTTCGAGTTCGCCGGTGCGAACCCAGCGCGCCAGGGCGGAGGCAAACTCCACTTCCACCAGATCACTGATCCATACCGGTTGCGCCTGGGCGCGCAGCAACCGCTCGACCGCATCGCTCGCCGCCTCGGCCCGGTAATAGGGCAGTAGCGCGCTGGTGTCGAAGTAGAGCAGCGAGGGGTTCACTAGAACCGTTCCTCGTCACGCAAGCGGCGCACCAGATCGCCGGCCGATTCTTGCGCTGGCGGAAGTTTGCTGCGCAATTCAGCTCGGCTGGGGAATCGCACGTTCTCTTCGTCGTACACGTGCACGAGCCTTGCGATCGGCTTGCCGCGCCGGCTGATGATCACTTCCTCCCCACGTTCGGCCTGCTCGAGCAGGGCCGAGAGATTCTTGCGGGCGTCACGAATGTTGGTTGCACTCATCTGCGGGCTCCATGTGTACACATAAAGTGTATCACGCTGCGTTCCTCAGAGACGCGATCAGGTCGTCGAGGTCGGCGGCCTTGGGCTTGACCAGCCAGAACTTGGGCAGCATGCGGCGGAAGTCGTCGAGTATCTCCGCGGCGTGGCGGCTGCCGGTCAGCTCCTGATGGCGCATGACCAACTCGCGCAGGTGATGGACGTGGTTTTCCATGCTCTCCGGCGCGATGTGGTGAATATCGATCAGCTCGTGGTTGTAGCGGTCGACGAAACCACGGTCGAGGTCGAGCACGTAGGCGAAGCCGCCGGTCATGCCGGCGCCGAAGTTGATGCCGGTCTTGCCCAGAACCACGACGACGCCGCCGGTCATGTACTCGCAGCAGTGGTCGCCGGCGCCCTCGATGACGGCCACGCAGCCGGAGTTGCGCACGGCAAATCGTTCTCCGGCGGTGCCTTCGGCGTAGAGCTCGCCGCCGGTGGCGCCGTACAGGCAGGTGTTGCCCATGACCGGCGTCTCGCAGGCTCGGTAACGGATGTCGGAGGGCACGCGCAGCACGATGCGGCCCCCGGTCATGCCCTTGCCGACGTAGTCGTTGGCCTCGCCGGTCAGCGTCAGTTCCAGCCCGCCGGCGTTGAAGGCGCCGAAGCTCTGGCCCGCCGTTCCCTCGAAGTCCAGGGCGATCGGATTTTCGGCCATGCCCTGGTTGCCATGATGGCGGGCAATGAAGCCTGACAGGCGCGCGCCGATGGAGCGGTCGCTGTTGCGAATGTCGTACTGGAAGCGGCCGCCGGTCTGGTTCCTGACCGCCTCGGCGGCATCGGCTTCGATGCGCTGCGCCAGTTCGCCCTTGTCGTGCGGCGGGTTGCGTTCGGCTACGCAGAATCTCTCGGCGCCAGTCCCGAGGCCGGTTTCGGCGAGGAGCGGAGCGAGGTCGAGGCGGTTCTGCCGTTCGGTCAGGCCCTCGATCCGCTCGAGATACTCGGTTCGCCCGATCAGGTCCTCGATTCGCGCCACGCCCAGTTCGGCCAGGATGGCGCGGACGTCTTCGGCCAGGAAGCGGAAGAAATGGACCAGCATCTCGGGCAGGCCGATGAAATGCTGTTTGCGCAGCACCTCGTGCTGGGTGGCCACGCCGGTGGCGCAGTTGTTGAGGTGACAGATGCGCAGGTATTTGCAGCCGATGGCGATCATGGGCGCGGTTCCGAAGCCGAAACTCTCGGCCCCCAGAATGGCGGCCTTGACCACATCCAGCGCGGTTTTCAACCCGCCGTCGGCCTGAATCCGGACCTGGCCCCTGAGATTGTTGGCCATCAGCACCTGGCGGACTTCCGACAGGCCCAGCTCCCACGGCGCGCCGGCGTACTTGACCGAGGTCAGCGGGCTCGCCCCCGTGCCGCCGTCGTAGCCCGAGACCGTGATCAGGTCGGCGTAGGCCTTGACCACGCCGGCGGCGACCGTGCCGATGCCGGGTTCGGAGACCAGCTTGACCGACACCAGCGCCTCGGGATTGACCTGTTTGAGGTCGAAAATCAGCTGCGCAAGGTCCTCGATGGAATAGATGTCGTGGTGCGGCGGCGGCGAGATCAGGCCCACGCCGGGCGTGGCGTATCTGAGCCGGGCAATCAGCTTGTCGACCTTGTGGCCGGGTAGCTGGCCGCCTTCGCCGGGTTTCGCGCCCTGGGCAATCTTGATCTGGATGACCTCGGCGTTGATCAGGTATTCGGGCGTGACGCCGAAACGGCCCGAGGCGATCTGCTTGATCTTCGATCGCTTCTCCGTGCCGTAGCGGTCTGGATCCTCGCCGCCCTCGCCCGAGTTCGAGCGCGCGCCGATGCGGTTCATGGCGATCGCGATCGCCTCGTGCGCTTCCGGCGACAGGGCGCCCAAACTCATGCCCGCCGAGTCGAAGCGTTTGTAGATGGCCTCGACCGGCTCGACTTCGTCGAGGTCGATCGGCTTGTTCGGGCTGGTCAGTTTCAACAGGTCGCGCAGGGTGGCCGGGTCGCGTTCGTCGACCAGGCGCGAATATTCCTCCCAGGCCGATCGGTCGTCGAACTGCACGGCCCGGTGCAGGGCCTTGACGACGTCCGGGTTCCAGGCGTGGTACTCACCGTGGTCGACATAGCGGTACAGGCCGCCGTGTTCGATCGGCACGCGCTTCTCCCAGGCCCAGCGGGCGAGCTTGCCCTGGTCTTCGTGCAGGTCGGCGAAGGTCGCACCCTGAATCCGGCTCACCGCGCCGGGGAAGCAGCGGTCGACTACCTCATCGGCCAGACCGACGATTTCGAACAGCTGGGCGCCGCGATAGGAGCCGATGGTCGAGATGCCCATCTTGGACATGATTTTGTACAGGCCCTTGCGGATGCCGCGGCGATACGCGCGTCCCAGCTGCAGCGCCTCGTTGCGCGGATTCTCGAACTCGCCGGCCGTCGCCATGGCCTGCAGAGTCTGGTAGACGAGATACGGGTACACGGCGGTGGCGCCGAAGCCGATGAGGCAGGCGAAGTGATGCGGATCGCGGGCGGTAGCGCTCTCGACGATCAGGTTGCACAGCGGCCGTTGGCCGGTCTCGAGCAGGTGGTGATGAATGGCGCCGGTGGCCAACAAGGCGTGCACCGGCAGGTGGTCGCGCTTGAGGTAGCGATCGGAGATCAGCAGTATCAGCGTGCCGTTGTCCACGGCCTCTTCGGCCTGGCGGCAAAGGTCGGCGAGCGCTTCATCCAGCGGCTTGTCGGCCGGGACGTTGAGATCCAGAAATTCCGATGACAGCCCGAACTGCGGCGTGTTGATCAGCTGCCGCAGTTTGCGTTGCGACAGGACCGGCGAGTTGAGTACCACGCGGTCGGCCAGATCGGGCCCGGGTTCGAACACGTTGCCCTTGCGGCCGATGCCGGTTTCGAGCGACATCACGATCTTCTCGCGCAGACTGTCGATCGGCGGGTTCGTGACCTGCGCGAACTGCTGGCGGAAGCAGTCGTAGAGCGAGCGCACCTTGGTCGAGAGCACCGGCATGGGCGTGTCGTCGCCCATCGAGCCGATCGCCTCGGCCTGGGTGTTGGCGAGCACGGCGATCACTTCGCGCCGCTCCTCGCGCGAGAGGTTGAACATTTTCTGGTAGCTCGCCAGGGTGTCGGCGTCGAAGGGCTCGGCCGCCATGTGCACATCGACTAGCTCGGAGTCGAGGTACTTCACGCCCGACTTGAGCCAGTCCTGCCAGGGATGGCGATTCTTGAGCATCTCATCGACGCCCTTGTGATCCAGCAAATCGCCGGTTTTCAGGTCGGCGACCAGGATCTGGCCCGGGCCGAGGCGGCCACGGGCGGCGACCTGCTCGATGTCGACGTCGACCACGCCGGTCTCGGAGGCGACGATCAGGCGGTTGTCGGTGGTGCGCGTCCAGCGGGCGGGCCGCAGGCCGTTGCGGTCGAGCGCGCAAACGGCGTGCCGGCCGTCGCACATCACCAGCCCGGCCGGGCCGTCCCAGGCTTCCTGATGGAAGGCGTAGAATTCGTGGAATGCGCGCAAGTCGGCGTCGAGGTTGTCGGCCGTCTGCCAGGCCGGAGGCACCAGGATGCGCACGGCCTGCGGCAGGTCCATACCGCCGGCGACCAGCAGCTCGAGCATGTTGTCGAGGGCGCTCGAGTCAGAGCCCTGCATGCCGACCGGCGGATCGATCTCGCCGAGCTCGGTGAGCAGGGGCGAGGCCAGCAGCTTGCGCCGGGCCCGGGTCCAGTTGCGGTTGCCGCGGATGGTGTTGATCTCGCCGTTGTGAGCGAGCATGCGGAATGGCTGGGCCAGCGACCACTTCGGCAGGGTGTTGGTCGAGAAGCGCTGGTGGAAGACTGCGACCGAGCTGGCCATGCGCTCGTCGGCCAGGTCCGGGTAGAACGCCTCCAGGTACTCGGGCATGACCATGCCCTTGTAGCTGATGGTCTGCCCCGAAAGGCTGGCGATGTAGTCCGGCTTCTCGCCCCGCGCCTGCTCACAGCGCCGGCGCGCGAGGAACAGGCGGCGCTCGAGTTCATCCGCATCGACATCCCTCGGCGCGTTGACGAAGACCTGTTCGATGCGCGGCAATGTCTGGCGCGCGGTTTCGCCGCAGGCGGTCGGGTCGACCGGCACGCGGCGCCAGCCGGCGACGGCCAGGCCGCGCTCGGCGATCTGCGCTTCGAGGATGGCCTTCTGGTCGGCGGCGCGCTCGTCGTGGTCGGCGATGAACACCATGCCGACGGCGAAGCGTTCGGCCAGCTCCAGGCCCGCCTCATCGGCGGCCGCGCGCAGGAAGGCAGCGGGCAGCTTCAGCAGCAGGCCGCAGCCGTCGCCGGTCTTGCCGTCGGGTGCGACCGCACCGCGGTGGGTCAGGCGCACCAGGGCCTGGACGGCGTCGGCGACCGTGTCGTGCGTGGCCTCGTCGTCCAGCCGGGCGATCAGCCCGAAGCCGCAGGAGTCCTTTTCGAAATCAGGATGATGGAGGGTCTTCAATCGGCTCTCCGGCCCCGTCTGCCATTGCGGGGCATACGTTGGCGTATGGTCAGCGAACCCCAAAGCATAACGTGTTCCGGCTCGCAATGCCTTCAGTATGCAGGAATTGCCTTGATTGTCGTGTAATGCAGCCCAACAATATTTGCCGAAACCCGCAAGATCTTTACCGATCAGGATGCCGAAGAATATGAGCCTCGACCCCGCCCTCAGGGAAAAAATCGAATCGCAGGTCGCCTCGCACCGCGTGGTGCTCTACATGAAGGGCACGCCCAAGATGCCGCAGTGCGGATTTTCCGCGAAGACCGCGGGCATCCTCGACCAGTTGCTTGCCGGCGACTACGCCAGCTACAACGTGCTCGAGGACGAGTCCGTCCGCGAGGGCATCAAGGTCTTCGGCGACTGGCCCACCATCCCGCAGCTCTACGTCGATGGAGAGCTGGTCGGCGGCAACGACATCATCGGCGAGATGTTCAACAGCGGTGAACTCCACGAGTTGTTCGGCCTGGAGAAGCCGGATCGCACACCGCCAGAGATCACGATTACCGACAAGGCGGCCGAGAAGATCCGGGAGTTTCTCGACGCTTATCCGGGCAATCACCTGCATTTCGCCATCGACGGCGGCTGGGACGCGCAGTTCCAGGTCGGGCCGAAGCAGGGCACGGAAATCGAGACCGAATCGAACGGTATCACCGTGCTGATGGACATCGGCAGTGCCCAGCGCGCGAAGGGCGCGACGATCGACTGGGTCGAGACCGTCCAGGGCGAAGGCCTCAAGCTCGACCTGCCGGGCGCGCCGGCGCCGGTCAGGCAGATGACGCCGGCCGAACTCCAGGAGCGGATGAATTCGGGAGAGAACCTGCGCGTTATCGACGTGCGCAGCGAAGCCGATCGCAATGAGAAGCCGCTGGACTTTGCCGAAGTGCTGGACGCCGACCTGATGGCCAAGCTCAAGGATGGTGATACCAACCAGCCGCTGGTGTTCGTGTGCAATGTGGGCCAGACCTCCATGCAGTACGCCGAGCACTACCGCAAGCAGGGCTACACCCAGGTCTATAACCTGGAGGGCGGAGCGAACGCCATCCTTTCCTGACACGACAGGAGCCCCGACCTTCATGCCCCTCGTGACGGGCTGAGGGCATCGACGCCGGCCGCAGAGCCGGCGTTTTTGTGCGTGGTTGGACAACTGGCCGTGCCGTTTTTTTGACTCGGCTCGCCGCCCCGGTATAATCTCGCGAGACATTTCACATTAATGAATGTGCCGCGACCCGGTCGTACCCGGAGCCATTCCGGTCGGCAAAAGGGGGGTCAACGGCCGGGAGAATCCAATGAAGCGAGTACTTGCGCTCGTCGCGCTTGCGGGCCTGTGCTGTGTGCAGCTGGCACAGGCCGAGGGGACCTTTGAACTGCGCCAGGGGGTATCGACCAGCAGCCCCATCTACCTGGAAGGCAGTCTTTCCACGGGCAACGTCAACTACGACCAGCACCGCGTGACCTTCTTGCGGGTCGATATTCTCGATCCGGCCAACGAGGTCATCGACCTCTACGGGCAGGCCCTGTCGGGCAGCCCCGACGTCCAGGTCTGGTGTCCGGGTCGGATTCCCCTGGTCACGCCGGACGCGCCGTACTCGGTGCCCACGCCGGACTTCACCGCCGATTTCACCTCCACGGTCGGGGATCTGACCAGCTTCGCGGATGTCCAGGCCGTCCAGTCCATCGGCACGCGCCCGCGTCCGCCACGGACCTACTCGCTGACCGGACTCGGGTCGTCTTCTTCCTGCGGAACGGCGGGGGTGTACACGATCCGTTACTCGAGCGCTGGAATCGACGGCAACGGCCAACCTTTCTTCGATATCCGGGTCAGGAACACGGCGACGGCTACGCTGGAGACCGGTCGGGTCTGGGCGGACAAATACGCATTCAGCATGACCAACAGCACGGGCCGCGTCGGGGCCGAGCTCTACGTGGTGGCCGGGACCGACCGCGGCGACGACTACCTGGGCATCGTGTGGTTGCTGGATCTCAACGACATCGCGCCCTTCGGCTTCCAGCTCTTCGCCAACGATCGCGGCATCGGCCCGTCGCAGTACAACTACCAGTCCATCGGGGGTTCGGCCTCGCCCCAGCCGCAGATGAATCCCCAGTATCCGATCTATCTCAACCCGCCGGCCAAGCCCGTGGTGACACCGGGCGCGCTGGGCAACATCGAGGCCATCGAGACCCAGTGCGTCGCCGGCGGGGCGACCGATGTCATCTTCCGCTTCGACACCGCGGGCGCGCTCCCCTACACCGTGCGCCTCGACGAAGACCTGAGCGGCACTTTCGATCTCGATGAGGTCATCGCCACGGGCACTTCCGTCGACGGCACCAACACCGTGGTCTGGGACGGCACGCTGCCCAGTGGCGGGACGATTCCCTCGGGGACGCCCTACCAGGTTGAGCTTTCCCTGACGACCGGCGAGGTGCACTTCCCCTTCTACGACGTCGAGGACGCCGATCCCGGCCCGGTGATCACGCCCTACAGCGTTCCGTCCACCTCGACGACCGCGCTCTACTACTGGGACGACACCGACCCGAGCATTACCAGCAGTTCCGGCGGCGGCACCACCAGCGGCCCGAACGGATCGACAGCCACGCATGACTGGGCCAACGGCACCAACGACTACAACGACGCCAACATGATCGACACCTGGAAGTACGCCGACGTACAGTCGATCCAGGATGTCTATCAACTGCCCGCCAGCTGCGTCGCCGCTCCCGTCATCGGCCTGGCCAAGGATGCCGCGATCACGGCCGATAACGGCGACGGCAGTGTCGAACTTACCCTCGATTTCCGCATCGAGAACCTGGGCAATATCGACCTGGCCGATGTCCAGCTCAGCGACGACATCGCGGCCGCGCTGCCCGCTCCCGTCGCCTGGAGTATCGACAGCGTCACAACCAACGCCAACCTGACGGCCAATGCCGGTTTCGACGGCGACACCGACACCGACCTGCTCGATGCGGCCAGCAGCACGCTGCCGCTCGGCGATGTCGGCCTGGTCTCGGTGGTGCTGAACGTGGACTTCAACGGCGCTGCGGGCCCGTTCACCAACACCGCCACGGTGACTGCGGATGACGGAACGACGCCGGTTTCCGACGATTCGACCGCCGGCACGGACCCGGACCCGGACGGAGACGGTGATCCCCTCGAGAACACGCCCACGCCGCTGCCGGTGGCCGAGTCCGACCTCGAAGTCACCAAGGGCATCGATGTGGCCAACCCTTATGTCGGCGAAACGGTCACCTGGACCGTCACCGTCACCAACAACGGGCCGGTGACCGAGACCGGCGCGCAGGTGATCGACGCCCTGCCGGCGGCCTTCAGTGTCACCAGCGTCACGCCCAGCGCCGGCACCTGGACGGCGCCGACCTGGACGCTGCCGACCCTGACCCCGGGGCAGTCCGAAACGCTCACGATCGTCGGCAACTTCACCGCCGACGGCGCGTTCAGCAACGTCGCGGAACTGACCGCGGCCACCAATCCCGACCCCGACAGCACGCCGGGCAACGGCCTGCCTGCCGAAGACGACCAGGATTCCAGTGCTGCCACGGTCGCGCCCCTGGCCGACCTCTCCGTGACCAAGACCGACGGCGGCGCATCCGTCGTTCCGGGTACGACCGTCACCTATCAGATCGAAGTGGCCAATTCCGGTCCCTCGCCGGTCATCGGCGCCACGCTGAACGACGCAACGCCCGCCGGCCTGGTGTTCGACAGCGCCACCGCGCCCTGCGCCGGCGGTTTCCCCTGCAGCCTTCCGGCAATCAATACCGGCGCTTCGATCACGGTGGGCGTGACCTTCTCCGTGCCGCCGGGCTACAGCGGCAGTGACCCGATCAGCAACACCGCGACCGTCACCAGTCCGGTCGACGATCCGGATTCGGGCAACGACTCGTCGACCGAAACGACGCCGCTCGCGCCGCCCGAGACCGATCTGGCGGTCACCAAGACCGTCGACGACGCCAGCCCGAACGAGGGCAGCGACGTCACCTTCACGATCGCCGTCGTCAACAACGGCCCCTCGAACGCCACCGGCGTCGAAGTGGCCGACCTGCTCCCGAGCGGCTACAGCTTCGTCAGCGCAGCCGAGTCGCAAGGCAGCTACAACAGCGGCACGGGCGTTTGGGCCGTCGGCGCACTCGCCGATGGTGGCACGGCTTCGCTGCAGATCACCGCGACGGTGCAGACCAGCGGCGACTACCTCAACAGCGCTTCGGTATCCGGCAACGAGACCGATCCCGACGGCAGCAACAACAGCGACGACGCCAGCGTTTCGCCCGTACCGGTCGCCGACCTGGCCATCACCAAGTCCGACGGCGGGAGCAGCGTAGTACCGGGCACCAGCGTCACCTACACCATCACGGTCGACAACCTCGGGCCTTCGGCGGCCGACAACGTCATCGTTTCCGATCCGACGCCGGCGGGCCTGACCCTCGTTTCGGTCTCGGCGCCCTGCGGCTCGCTGCCGTGCAACCTGGGCACGATCGCCGCTTCGGGTACGGCGGCTTTCACCGTGACGTATGGCGTGCCTTCCGGCTACACGGGCCCGGACCCGATCGTCAACGTCGCCAGCGTCGTCTCCGACGCCGCCGACCCCAACGCCGGCAACGACAGCGCCACGGACACCACGCCGCTGGCGACGCCCAGCGCCGACCTGGCGGTCAGCAAGAGCGTCGACGCAGCCGCTCCCGTGGTGGGCTCGAACGTCGTGTTCACCATCGACTTGGTCAACAACGGGCCCTCGGACGCCACGGGCGTCGAGCTGACCGACCTGTTGCCTTCCGGCTATGCCTTCGATTCGTCTGTTGCGAGCCAGGGTGCCTACGACGACGGCACCGGCGTATGGACGGTCGGCTCGCTCGTCGACGGCGGCAGCGCCTCGCTGAACATCACCGCCCAGGTGCTCGCTGCCGGGGACACGCTGAATACCGCGGCCGTCTCGGCCAGCGACGCGACCGACCCGGTGCCGGGCAACAATCAGGACAGCGCCGACACGGCGCCGGTCCCGAGCGCCGACCTATCGCTGACCAAGGTCGTCGATGACGCCACACCGAATGTCGGTGACTCGGTGAACTTCACGATTACCGTGACCAACAACGGTTTGTCCGACGCCACCAACGTCAGCGTCAACGACGCGTTGCCGAGCGGCTATACCCTTGTGTCGTCCTCGCCCAGCCAGGGCAGCTATACCGCCCCGACCTGGACGGTCGGCAACCTGGCCAACGGCGCTTCGGCCACGCTGGGCATCACCGCCACGGTCGAGAGTGCCGGCGATTACGACAACACGGCCGCGGTCACCGCCACCGAGGACGATCCCGATCCGTCCGACAACCAGGATTCTGCGACGACCACGCCGGTAGCGCAGGCCGACCTGGCCGTGACCAAGGTCGTCGACGACGCCACACCGAATGTCGGTGACACCGTGACCTTCACCGTGACCGTGACCAACAACGGCCCCTCGGATGCCACGAACGTGAGCGTGAACGACGCCTTGCCGGTCGGCTATACGCTCGACTCGGTCAATGAGAGCCAGGGCAGCTACAGCGCCCCGACCTGGACCGTGGGCAACCTGGCCGACGGCGCCTCGGCAACCCTCGACATCACGGCGACGGTCAATGCCAGCGGTCCCTATGCCAACACGGCCGCGGGCACGGCGACGGAGAACGATCCCGATTCGTCCAACAACGACGATACGGCAACGACCACGCCGGTGGCGCAGGCGGACATCGCGGTCAGCAAGGTCGTGGACGATGCGACGCCGAATGTCGGCGACCAGGTCACCTTCACCGTCACGGTGACCAACAACGGCCCGTCCGATGCCACCAACGTCAGCGTCAACGACGCCCTGCCGGCCGGCTATACGCTCGATTCGGTCAACCCGAGCCAGGGCAGCTACACCGCCCCGACCTGGACCGTGGGTAACCTGGCCAACGGTGCCTCGGCGACCCTCGGCATCACGGCAACCGTCGAAGCCAGCGGCTCTTATGCCAACACGGCCACGGGCACGGCGACGGAGAACGACCCGGACCCGTCCAACAACGACGACACGGCAACGACCACCCCCGTCGCGCAGGCGGACATCGCGGTCACCAAGATCGTCGACGACGCGACGCCCGATGTGGGTAATCAGGTGACCTTTACGATCACCGTTATGAACAACGGTCCGTCCGATGCCACCAACGTGAGCGTCAACGATGCCTTGCCCGCCGGCTACACGCTCGACTCGGTCAATCCCAGCCAGGGCGGTTATGCGGCCCCGACCTGGACGGTCGGTAACCTGGCCAACGGCGCGTCCGCCACTCTGGACATAACCGCCACCGTCAATGCGACCGGTCCCTACGACAACACCGCCACGGGCACAGCCACGGAGAATGATCCCGATCCGTCCAACAACGACGACACGGCAACGACCACGCCGGTCGCCCAGGCCGATATTGCGGTCACCAAGGTGGTCGACGACGCGACGCCGAATGTCGGCGACCAGGTGACCTTTACGATCACCGCCACCAACAACGGTCCGTCCGATGCCACGGGCGTGAACGTCAACGACGCCTTGCCGGCCGGCTACACGCTGGATTCGGTCAATCCGAGCCAGGGCAGCTACGCCGCCCCGACCTGGACGGTGGGTAGCCTGTCCAACGGCGCTTCGGCGACGCTCGACATCACCGCGACCGTCCAGGCCAGCGGCCCCTACGCCAATACGGCCAGCGGCTCCGCCAGCGAACAGGACCCGAACCCGTCGAACAACGACGACACGGCGACCACCAACCCAGTCGACCAGGCCGACCTGTCCGTCACCAAGGACGACGGCGGTGCGAGCGTGGTTCCGGGCGAGACGGTGAGTTACGCGATCGCGGTGACCAACAACGGCCCGTCGACGGCCACGAGCGTCACCCTCGACGATCCCACGCCGGCCGGCCTGGTGTTCGTCTCCGCCGATGCGCCGTGTGCCGGCGGCTTTCCCTGCAGCCTGGGCGACCTGGCCGACGGGGCGAGTGTCGCGGTCAACGTGGTCTTCGAAGTGCCTTCGGACTACAGCGGCGCCAACCCGATCAGCAATACCGCCAGCGTTTCGAGCCCGACCGGCGATCCGGACGGCTCGAACAACGACGCCACCGACACCACGCCGGTCGACCCGGCCGAAGCGGACCTGGCGGTGGTCAAGAGCGTCACGCCGGAAGAGCCCGGGGTGGGCGACACGGTGACGTTCACCATCGAGGTCAGCAACAACGGTCCGTCGGACGCCACCGGCGTGATCGTCAACGACCCGCTGCCGGCCGGCTACACCTTGGTGTCGTCGAGCGCCAGCCAGGGCAGCTACACCGCTCCGGACTGGACGGTCGGCGGCCTGGCCGACGGCGCGAGCGCGACGCTGACGATCGAGGCGACCGTCACCGACGTCGACGACTACCTCAACGTGGCCGCGGCGGCCGGCAACGAGACCGATCCCGACCCGTCGAACGACAGCGACGACGCCTCGATCCGGCGCATCGTGCTCGATCTCACGGCGGTGTGCATCGACGATGCGGCCTACGTGAACTACACGGTCACCCCGCTGGGCTTCGCGCCGGGCGCCAACCCGGTCGACCTCGAGTGGATCACCGAGGACGGCTCGGCGACGATCGTCGAGACGCTGACCGGCGAGCCGCTCACGGGCCAGCTGCTGTGGCCGGGCACGACGCTCGACGGCGGCGGCAACCCGATCGACTGGCCCGGCTGGGACTTCGTCGGCGGCGAATGGGTGGAGGTCAACGATGGCCTGCGCCCGGACATGCGCATTCGCGCGAGCGTCAACCCGGAAGACGAGCTGGTCGTGAGCTATCCGCCGGCCGAACCGCTGTGCTCGGCCAACCCGCCGGTCGCCGACCTGGCCGTCACCAAGGACGACGGCGGGGCCGTCGCACCGACCGGTGGCAGCGTGACCTACACCATCGAGGTCACCAACAACGGGCCCTCGGAGGCCGACAACGTGGTCGTCGACGATCTCACGCCGCCGGGGCTGGTGTTCAACGCCAACACGGGTGCCTGCTCCACGGCATTCCCGTGCTCGCTGGGCACGCTGGAGGTGAACGAGACGGTCACGATCCAGTCGACCTTCGACGTGCCGATCGACTACGCCGGCGCCGACCCGATCACCAATACCGCGAGCGTGAGCAGCGATACCCAGGAGCTCGACGAAGGCGACAATCAGGCCAGTGACACCACGCCGGTCGATTTCGACGGACAGAACCCGGTCATCGGGCTCGCCAAGGCCCTGAGCGCGGTGATTCCGTCGGATGGGCCCACTACCCTCGAGTTCACTTTCGCGGTCGAAAACCTCGGGAACGTGCCATTGGACAATATCCAGGTCGAAGACGACCTCGCGGCAGCATTTCCGCCGCCCGTCGTGTTCTTCGTGGAGAGCCTGGCAGCCTCCGGAACCCTCTCGGTCAATCCGGCCTTTGACGGGCAGTCCGATATCGGCCTGCTCGACAGCAGCAGTTCACTGGCACCCGGCGAAATGGCCACGATCACGCTGCGCATCACGCTGGACTTGAGCCAGACCCAGATTCGCGAGTTCGAGAACGTGGCGTTCGCCTCGGGTCAGGGTCCGATCGGGCAGGTTACGGAGGACGACTCCGACAATGGCTACAACCCCGATCCGAACGGCGACGGGGATCCGACCAGTCCGGAGGAAAACACGCCGACGCCCATCGAGGTGCGTGGCCTGCAGCCCTGGCCCGTCCCCGTGTTGGGGCTGCCGGGTATGCTCGTGCTTACGCTGATGGTGCTGGCGCTGGGCGCCGGGTTCAGCCGCCCTAGAGGCTGAACTCGGCCACTGCCGGCGCGTGGTCGCTGGGCCGCTCGTTTCTGCGCGGCTCGGCGTCCACGTAGCTGGTCGAGCAGACCGGCTTGAGTGCATCGCTGCACAGCACGAGGTCGATGCGCAGGCCAAGGCCCCGGCGGAACGCCGCGGCGCGATAGTCCCACCACGAAAACGTGGCTTCCGGCTGTTCGAACAACCGGAAGCTGTCGTGCAGACCCAGGCCGAGCATGCGTTCGAGCGCTTCACGCTCGGGCGTGGAGCACAGGATCTTCTCGCGCCAGGCCTCGGGGTCGTGCACGTCGCGGTCGTCCGGCGCGATGTTGAAATCGCCCATGACGACCAGCTTGTCGTGGCGCGTGAGTTCGTCGGCGATCCAGTTGTGCACGGCCTCGAGCCAGCGCAGCTTGTAATCGAATTTGTCCGAGCCGACTTCCTTGCCGTTGACCACGTAGAGATTGATCACGCGCACGTTGCCGACCGTTGCGGCGATGACGCGCCTCTGCTCGTCGGGGAAGTCGGGGATTTCGGTGACCACGTCGAGCGGCTCTTCGCGGGCGATCAGGGCCACGCCGTTGTAGGTCGGTTGGCCCGCGTAGGCGACGTGATAGCCGGCCGCTTCGATGGCTTCGACGGGGAACTTGTCGTCGGTGAGCTTGGTTTCCTGCAGCCCGAGCACGTCCGGGCGCTGGTGTTCCATCCAGTCGAGCACCTGCGGCAGGCGCACCTTGAGCGAGTTGACGTTCCAGCTGGCAATTTTCATGACAACGCAGTTTAGTCGATCGTTGGGCTCCCAGGGGCTCTGATTCCCGCGCTGCATTTGTGAGGCCGATTACTGTTTCGGGGCTGGCGGCATTGGCGGGTGAGTGCGTTTTGCCGCTATGATGGCTTGCAAAGCCATCTTTCGGGGGGAGGGTGATCGGTGGCGTCTGCACGGACGATCGGGTGACCCAGGTGACGCAATCCATGCCCAGCCGCAACCTCTTCAACGCGCTTCGAACCGAAGGAGCCGATCCGCAACTCGAACGGGCGTTGTTCCGAAGACTCTTCGACAGTTCCCCGGAAGGCATCGTCCTGCTCGATAACCAGGATTGCATCGTCCGCGTCAATTCACGATTCCTGGAGATGTTCGGCTACACCAAGGAGGAGGTGATCGGGCGGCCGATCAACAGCCTGATCGTCGATGAGTCCCAGAGCAAGGAGGCCAGCCAACTCACGCGTGCCGTCCTCGACAATCAGTCGATCCAGGAGGATACCGTGCGCTTCCGCAAGGACGGCAGCATGATCTACGTGTCCATCCTCGGCCATCCGATCATGGTCGGGGAGGGGCAGATCGGCGTCTACGGGATTTACCGCGATGTCACCCGACAGAAGCTGCAGGAAGAGATGCTCCGGCAGAGTGAAGACAAGTACCGCACGATCATCGAGACGATCGAGGACGGTTACTTCGAAGTCGATCTGGCAGGCAACTTCCTGTTCTTCAACGAAGCGCTTCCCCGAATGCTCGGCTATGATTCCGCTGCGTTCAAGGCGGTCACCTTCCGGGACTTCACGTCGCCCGAGACCGCGCAACGCGTCTTCGAACTCTTCAGTGAGGTATACGCAAGCGGCAAGTCCAATCCGGGGTTCTCATGGGAAGCGAGGGCCATGGACGGCACGACGCGCCACCTCGAGACTTCCGTCTCCCTGCTGCGGTCGGGCAACGGGGAGCCGGCCGGCTTCCGCGGTGTCGTCCGCGATGTGACGCAGCGAGTCCGCGCCGAGGCGGCATTGCGTGAGAGCGAGGAGCGATATCGCCTCATGGCCGAAAACACCGGTCAGCTCATCTACGACTACGACCTGGGAAGCGGCATGATCCGCTGGTCCGGCGCCATTCAGCGCGTGACCGGCCAGACGCCGGAAGAACTGGACAAGGTCAATATCGATGAATGGATGGAGCGCATTCATCCCGATGATCGCGACGAAGCCGTGGTCCTGCTTGAAAAGGCCGAAAAGGAGGGCAGTCAGTATCACGTCGAGTACCGATTCCGGAATGGCTCCGGTGACTACTTTCATGCCGAGGACAACGGTACCTTTCTGGTCGACGCTGCGGGCAGGGCCTACCGCATGGTCGGCACCCTGACCGATGTCAGCGAGCGCCACAGGATCAATCGGGAAATGGCCTACCAGGCCGCCCACGACGAACTGACCGGGCTCTACAACCGGCGCAGGTTCGAGCAGGTGCTCGGCGACCTGCTGGCACAAGGCGACGAGACCGGCGATTCTCATGCCGTGCTGTACATGGATCTCGACCAGTTCAAGGTGGTCAACGACACCTGCGGTCACCATGCGGGCGATGAACTGCTTCGGCAGCTCGGCGTGGCGCTCAAGAGCCTGGCGCGGAGCTCGGACACGCTGGCGCGCCTTGGTGGCGACGAGTTCGGCCTGATCCTGCACGGCTGTTCGCTGCCCAAGGCCGAGGAGGTCGGTCGCAAGATACTGCGCATGGTCAACGACTTCGCATTCACCTGGCAGGGGCGTTCGTTCACGATCGGAATCTCCATCGGAGTCGTGGACGTCTCTACGCTCGCAGGCGTGGCCGAGATTCTCATGGCGGCCGACCAGGCTTGTTACTCAGCCAAGAACCTGGGCCGAAACCGGCTCCACGTCTATCATTCCGAAGACTCCCACCTCTGCCGTCACCAGTCGGAAATCGACGCCGCGGCCGAGATTACCGATGCCCTGCGCGAGGACCGATTCGAACTCTACTACCAGCGGATCGAGTGCCTGACCGGGAACCCCGAGGAAAGTCACTGCGAGATCCTGCTGCGCATGCGAGACCGGCAGGGCGGACTCGTTTCGCCCGAGCGATTCATACCCGGCGCGGAGCGCTACAACATGATGTCCTCGATCGATCGCTGGGTCGTGTCACACGTCCTCGACGGTATTCGCCAGCGCATCGATGCCGGACGGCACCGTGAAGGCGGGCGCTACTCGATCAATCTTTCCGGCAGTTCCTTCGGCGAAGCGTCGTTTTCCGATTTCGTCGCGGACGAACTGAGGCGAACGGGCGTGCCGCCACGAGCGATCGCCTTCGAGATCACCGAGAACAGCGCCATTCTCAGCCTTGAGCGGGCGCTGGATTTCATGCGCTCGGTGAGAGCGATGGGGGTCAAGGTCATGCTCGACGATTTCGGCAGCGGGCTTTCGTCCTTCGGCTACCTGAAGACTTTGCCGGTGGATTACCTCAAGATCGACGGTGAATTGGTCAAGGACATCGCCGAGGGATCCATCGACCTGGCCATGGTCGAGGCGATTCACCGCGTTGGTGAAGTCATCGGGATTCCGACGGTCGCCGAGCACGTCAGCAGCCGGGAGATTCTCGAGCGGCTGGAAGAAGTGGGCGTGCAGTATGCGCAAGGGTTCTTCTTCCACGAACCCGAGCCCTGGCGCCTGGATTGAGCCCTTGCGCTCGGGCGGTTACCCGTGGGTGCCGGCGGCACGGACGAGCCAGCGACGCAGGTCGCCGGCCAGGGGCAGTCGGTGGTCGTCCGGATGCAGCGCCACGCGTAGCGGCAGTCGCCGGGCGAGCAGTCGGTTGAAGGCGTTGGACAGTTTCAGTACCGGCACCTGCCAGGCGCTTGCGGCCTCGAAACCGACGAGGGCGCTGCGCTGGAATCGTGCGGTGGCGATGTCGAGGTAACCGCTCATGGTCTCCACTCGGGCGAAGCCCGTCTCACTCAGGTCGGGCGCCCGGACAGGTCCCAGCGCCCAGGCGGGCGGCACGTAGAGTTCGGGAGCGGGCAGGTCGTGGTCGACGAACCATTGACGGTTTCGCTTCATCAGGTCGACGATGCCCCCACGATCCAGCGCAAGATGCTCGGCGCAATCGCGCGAGACGAACAGGCTGTGCAAGCGGTGTTTGATGCCCTTGATGCGCTGCGCCCTGTGATTCCAGCCGTGCCCTGCCAGAGCATGGCCCTCGGCGCTCCAGGCCCGCAGCCGTTCGAGATCGTCCTGGCGCCACTGCTTCCCCGGGACGACCAGCAGGGTGACCGGGCCGGGGCAGGCGCGGGCGATCATCTCCATCTGTTCGTCCACCCGGTGGAGGGTTTCGGGCATGACGTCGTGGATGGAGATGTCAGGCCGCACGGGCGACCTCGAGAAGGGTCTCCAGCCAGGCCTGGCGGCCCTCGTCGCGAATCCTGGCATAGGCAGCGACGCCGGCATTCGCCCGCTCGCGGCGCTGTGTCTCCGGCAGGGCGACCAGCCGGTCCAGGGCCTCGATCATCGCGTCCGGCTCATCCGGGTCGAAGCGGTAGAGCACCTCGTCGAGCTGCGGCCATTCGCCGATGCCGCAGTGCGTGGAGACGAGGGCGGGCCGCGCGCAGGCGATCGCCTCCAGGGCCACCGTGCCGAAGGACTCCACGTCCGAAGGCAGCACCAGCACGTCGTGCTCGGCCAGCAGTCTGGGGATGCGTTCGCGCTCGATCCAGCCCAGGTGTCGCACGTTGTCGCGGGTCTGCGCTGCCGAAGCAACGGTTTCGCTCAGTGGGCCCTGTCCGGCGAAGCTGAACACCAGGTCCGGGCGCTTCGCGGCGGCATCCAGCAGACGGTCGATGCGTTTCTCCGCCGCCAGGCGACCGACGAAGAGGATGTCTCTGACCGGTCCGGTCGCGGGTTCGGGCGCCCGGTCGAAGCGTCCCGGCAGAAGCGTGGCCGCGAGTTCCGCGCGGCGGGCACCCAGCCGGCGCGCGAGTTCGACCATGCTGTCCGAATGCGCCAGCGTCAGCGCAGCGCGGTGGAACAGCTTGCGGTTCCTGGATTCCAGGTAGCGGGTGGCCACGGCCGTCATCAGGCGATTCCAGTAGAGCTCGCTGAGCGCCTCGAAGTGCGTGTGGAAACCGTAGATGAACGGAATGCCGCGTCGCCTCGCCAGCCTGGCGCCGGTCATGCCGTACGGCCCCGGCGTGGCGATGATGACCACGTGCGGGCGCAACGAGTCGAAAACGCGTGCCAGGCGCCAGCCGGCCGGCAGGGCAGCCTGCTGTGTGCTGTCTCCGGGCAGTGGGAAGCTCAGCAGCGGCTCGGGGCCGTGGCCCGGGGCGAGCAGCTCGATGGTGTCGACCGAAGGTCCGATCTGCTCGATGAGGTCGCCGTAGTAAGAGCCCACGCCGTTGCGCTCGATCGCTGCGTCGCAGCAGATCAGGATGCGCAGCCGACTCGGGTCGGCGAGCTCAGTCATGGGAGGCGAAGCGGTCGTGGCCGAAGTCATGACGCGCAAGGATATCGGCAAATCGATCGGCAAGCCATTCCGGGTCGAGGCCGTTGTCGGAGAGTTGGTGCCGATGGGGAGAACGATGTTGCCGCGATTCGCCCGCCAACGACTGCAGTCGCTCGGCAAAGGAGTCCGCCGGCTCGATCTCCAGCCGGGAAAGCGTCGTGTCGACCGCCTCGGCGAGGTGGGCGCGGATCTCGCCATTGTTGAGCAGGGCGATGCGGTTGTCGGGCAGGCGTTCGGCCTGGTCGAAAAGGTTGCGGAAGTAGTACGCGAACAGGTCCACGAAGTACCGGTTGAAGCGGTCGGGGTCGGCATCGCTGCCGAAGAAGCGCAGCGAATCGGACAGGGTGCTCAGCTGCGAGGACAGCGCGCGTTCGGGCTCGCGCAGGCAGACGATGAAGCGTCCGTCGGGAAAGCGCTCCGACAGGCTGCCGACCAGGCCGGCGAACGAAGCGTTCTTCGACAGGAAGCGCCTGTCGGCGCCGTGCACGAACAGGTGCCGCTGGACGGCGCGGTGGTAGTAGTCGATCTGGCGGCGCCGGAAACCCGCATCGGCTTCCGAATCGAGCCGGGCCATGCGCCACAGATCCGGGCTGTCGGGAAACAGCACCACGAGCACGAAGCAGGTCATCGGCGGCAGCAGGCAGAAGAAGTCCTCCTCGGGCTGGTCGAGGCGCACCGGGTGGGTGTCCTCGAAGCCGCCGGCGAGTTGGCGAGCGAGCCAGTCCGCACCGCGACCCAGCGGTCGTCCGAGCACGCCGTCGATCCGGCCGACCGCGCGCCAGAGCTTGCGCCAGGTGACCGACAGGGCGAAAAAGCACTCCCAGGTGCTGAAGGTCGTGGTGCGCTCGTCGGCGGCCAGGACGCCGTGGAGAAATGTCGTGCCGCTGCGCGGGACGCCGACGACGAACAGGGGGCGTCGAACCTCGACCTTGCGGTAGCCGCGGAAGAAGACCTCGTCGAGTGCCAGCCCGAGCCAGTGATAGAGGTTGACGGCGAACAGGCCCGGCACGACGCCGAGCATGATCAGGCCTCGGCGCAGGGAGCGGCGCCCCATGCCGTCCGCCGGCGGCCGGAACGCGCGCCATCCCAGCCGCGCGAGCCGCCATTGCGATTCCAGGAACAGGCGCCACATGGCGGCTATTGTCGCCTACGCCGTGGTCCGGCGGGCGTTGATGCTCTCGATCACCGCCGGTACCCGCTCGGGCGGCACGGCCCGGTCGAACAGGAACCCCTGCCCGAAGCGGCATCCGATCGACTGCAGGCGCTCCCGCTGGGCCCGGGTTTCAACCCCTTCGGCCAGGGTGCGGAAGCCGAGCGCCTGGCTCAGTGCCACGATCGCCTGGCAGATGGCCGCGTCGCGTTGGTTGTTCTCGAGGCTTCGGGTAAAGCTCTGGTCGATCTTGAGCGTGTCGACCGGCAGTTCCTTGAGGTAGGCGAGCGAGGAATAGCCGGTGCCGAAATCGTCCATGGCGATGCACAGGCCGAGCTGCTTGAGGCCTCCGAGCAGTTCCGCGGCGGATTCGCCCGTGCCCATGATGAAGCTCTCGGTCAGTTCCAGTTCGAGGTGCCGGGCGGGCAGGTCGTGTTCGAAGAGAATGCGTTCGACCGTCCCCTGCAGGTCGCTGCGCTGGACCTGGATGCCCGAGACGTTGACCGAGATCCGGCCGAAATCGATGCCCGCATCCAGCCAGGCCCGCGCCTGGCCGCAGGCCGTATCGAGCACCAGCTCGCCCAGGTCCGTGATCAGCCCGGTGTCCTCCGCGATCGGGATGAAGCGCTCGGGCGAGAGCAGGCCGAGGTCAGGGTGCAGCCAGCGCACCAGCGCCTCCAGGCCCACCACCTGCCCGGTCTCGAGGTCGACCTGCGGCTGGTAGTGAACGATCAGTTCGCGGTCTTCGATCGCCTGGCGCAACTGTGCGGCAAGCAGAACGCGGTCCCTGGCGTACTGACCGAGTTCCTCGTTGTAGTGCCTGACCAGGTTGCCGCCGTCCGATTGCGCCTGATGCGAGGCCGCGTCGCTCTGTTGCAGCAGGGTCTCGGGGTCGGAGCCGGCCTGCGTGCAGGCAGCGATGCCGACGCTGGCGGTCGCGAACAGGACCCGGTTGTTGATCGAGATTGGCTCGGCCAGGGCGCTGCGGACCGATTCGGCCATCGCTTCGGGCGGCGCGCCGCCGCCGATGAGCACGGCGAATTCGTCGGCGCCGATCCGCGCAACCAGGTGATGCGAGGAAAGCACGCCCTGCAGGCGCCTGGCCGTTTCCTGAAGGACCTGGTCGCCGGCCTGCAGGCCCAGGCTTTCGTTGATGTGCTTGAAACCGTCGAGATCGATGTGGAGCACGTGAACCGGGTTGCGACCGCCGGATACGCGGCCCAGGGCCGCCTTGAGCCGGTCGAGGAACATCACCCGGTTGGGCAGGCCGGTGAGCAGATCGTGGTAGTAGAGCCGCTCGATCTTGCGCTGCGAGCTGTGCAGTTCGCTCAGGTCGGTGATGACCGCGACGTAGTGCGTGAGCGCGCCTTGTTCGTCGCTGACCGCGTTGATGCGGGTCAGTTGGGGGTAGATGCTGCCGTCCTTGCGACGGTTCCACAATTCGCCCTGCCATCGCCCGCGCTCCTGCAGTGTCTTCCACATTCGCCGATAGAAGGAGCGGCCCTGGCGTCCGGACTGAAGCAGGTTCGGGTTCTGGCCGAGGACGTCCTGTTCTGCGTAGCCGGTGATCCGCGAGAAGGCCCGGTTGACGCCGACGATGCGGCTCTCATGGTCGGTGATGATGATGCCTTCCCCGGTGTTCTCGAACACCGTGGCCGAGAGCCGAAGGCGCTGGATGCCCTTTCGCCTGAGGGTGATGTCGCGAGCGATGACGAGGATGCCTTCGCGGCCTTCGTGCTCGATCGGCACCGAAGAGACTTCGACGTGGATGATGCTGCCGTCGGCGTGCAGCATGTCGACTTCCACGGGCGGCGCGCCGTCGCCTGTGTCGGTCATCTGGGAGATGCGTGAGCGGGCGAGATCGCGAAACTCCGGATGCACGTAATCGAGGACCGGCTGCCCGATAAGCGACTTCTCGTTGTCGAGGCCGAGCAGGCGGGCCGTCTGGTGATTGGCGTATCCGAAGGTCAGGTCGCAGTGGATGAAAATGGCGTCGGGCGCGGTCTCGATGACCTGCTGAAACTTGTGCTCACTCTTCTCCAGTGCCCGCAGCGTTGCCAGGTACTCCCCGGCGTCCTGAATGATGGAGTAGAGCAGTTTGCGACCGTCGTGGTCGATCAGGCCGCTGTTGACCTGGACGTCGCGCACCGAGCCGTCGGCGGTTCGATGACGGAACAGGAAGGAATTCCGCCGGGCCTGTCGCGCCTCGTCCATGCGGCGGCGGATCTCGGCGTCGTCGAGCAGGTTGATCTCCGAGATCCGCATGCTCCGCAGGGTCTCGCGCGACCAGCCGTAGAAGCGCTCGGCCGCGGGATTGGCGTCCACGATCCGACCGTCGCTGGGGTCGAGCAGCAGCATGACCGAATAGTTGTTTTCGAAGACGCTGCCGGGACCGTTGCTCATGTCGATGGATTCGGAAGGGGTGCCGGCGAGATCCGGGCCACGGGACAGCCGCGCCTGTCGGATCGATCAGGCGATGCGCTCATCCCCGAATGAAACCCCTTGATGTCGTAAAGAAGGAATTGCGTTCAAAGCAAGATATCACGCCACACTGTCCCGTGGTGGGCGCGCTGCGCCCGGACCGTGAGCGGCTTCACGAATCGGGCCGGCGGCTGAGACGGCGGGCCGTCGGGGGTCAGTCCAGTCGGGGCAGCAGCTCCCGCCCTTCTCGGCGGCAGCGGTTGATTGCGTCTTCGAGGCGCTGGGTCATGTCGGGCGAGCGGGCGTCGCCGTCGCGGTCGACGATGATGGGCTCGCCCCAGTAAATCAGCACCTTGGCGAAGGGTGTGGGCAGGTCGGTCAGGTCCCAGGAGCGGTGCAGGGCGACATGGCGACTGCAGGCCATGGCGCAGGGGAAAACGGGCAGCCCGGTCACCCGGGCGAGTTCGAGCACACCGGGTTTGGCCTTGTGGACCGGTCCGCGCGGGCCGTCCACGGCGATGACCGGCGACCAGCCCTTGCGGGACAGGCGCATGAGCCCCCGCAGTGCACCCGACCCGCCCCGGCTCGAGGAGCCGCGCGCCGTCTCGAAGCCGAACTTGCGCAGGACGTAGTTCATCAACTCCCCGTCCTTGCTCCACGAGGCCATGGTGGCCAGGTGGTAGTAGCGGGAGAAGCAGACCAGGCCCAGTTCGTCGCCGTGCCACATGGCGACGACGAAGGGCTGGCCGGCCTCGAGGCGAGCCACCATCTCGGGCGGTTCGCGGCGACGCAGGCGCCAGGTCGCGCTGAGGCTGCGATAGACGGCGTAGACCAGGCGGGGAAGGATGACGCGGCGAAACATGATGCCGCGCATGATACCCCGGCGGCGCCCCGGAGGACGCCGCCGGAGTGGTTGCTTACTCTTCCGATGCGTCATTCGACGCATCATCGTCCGAGGAGTCCTCGAAGTCGCCGGCAACCGCGTAGCTGAGCTTCTCGGGCGCCAGGTGCTCGCGAACCGCCGCGCTGACTTCCTCGGCGGTGAGTTCGCTGACCTTCTGCTCGAAGTCGGCGCGGTGGTACATGTCGCGACCGAGGTAGAGGTTGTTGGCGAGCATGGAAAGCAGCTGGCTGTCGTTGCTGCGCGCCAGTTCCAGCTGGCGCAGGTAGCCGGTGCGACCTTCAGCGACCTCCTCTTGCCCGAAGCCGTTCTCCACGGCGTCGTCGAGCTCTTCGAACAACACCTCGACCAGGCGCTCCCGGTTCTCCGGTGCGTACATGGCGTAGACGTAGAACGAGCCGCGCTCGTCGATGCTGTTGGCATTGACGCCGCCGCCGACGCCGTAGCTCAGGCCTTCCTCGTCGCGGATCCGGTCGGCCAGGCGCGAGCTCAGGAAACCGCCGCCGAGCAAGTGCCCGGCCAGCGAGAGCGCCGGGTAGTCGGGGTGTTCGTCGCTCATGGCAATGCCGTGCATGCCGATCAGGCCCGCGTTGGCCTTGTCGTCCATCTGCATTTCCAGCGCGGCCGGCTCGGTCTCCCGGTAGGGTCGGTCGTAGCGTTCGAATGCCACCTGCTGTTCCCAGTCGGCGAAGTGCGCCTCGAGCTCCTCGCGCAGCGCATCGGGATCGAAATCGCCCACGAAGGAAATGGTCGTGCCCGGGCCGAAGCCGTAGAAGCGGCTGTGGAATTCGGCGAGCTGGTCACGCTCGACGGCTTCGATGCGCGCTTCGGCTTCCTCCCAGCTGGGCGTGTACTCGGGGTGTTCGGGCGGATAGTGATTGCTGTGCCGACCGATCATGCGCGAGGCCACCGACATGGGATTGTCGCGGGCCTGGTCCAGGCTGGTCAGCTGCTGGCGGCGCATTTCTTCGAGCTCGGAGGCCTCGAAGGTCGGGTTGCGCAGCACCTCGGCCGTCAACGCCAGCACATCGTGCAGGTTGTCCCGGGTACTCTCCATCGCCACACCCACATTGGCGCCGCCGCTGATCGAGAGCGTCGACTGCAGTTCGCTGATGCGGTCGCGAATGGCCTGTCGATCGTACTTCTCGGACCCGCGCATGAGCATGCTGGCGGTAAAGCCCGGTACGTTGTCGAGGCCGGAGAGGGTCTCCAGGGTCCCCATGCGCATCGTGATGCCGCCTTCAACCCGGTCGCCGCGCGTTTCCTTCGGCAGCAGCGCCACCTTCGCGCCGTTGGGCAGCTCGAAGCGCACCAGGCGGTTCTCGATGTTCTCGGCGGTGGGGTCGAAGGCCTCGCCTTCGCTGCGCGCCTCGCCGCCTTCGTAGCCGGCCAGGAGTTGCTCGGGGTCGGGCGCGTCCGGAATCTCGGCGCGCTGCGGATCGTCTTCGGGGATGAACTGGCCGACCGTGCGGTTATCCCGTTTGAGATAGGTGTTGGCCACGCGCACGACGTCGTCGACGGTGACTTCCCCGAGACGGTCGCGGTTGAGGAACATCAGCCGCCAGTCGCCGGTGGCCGCCCATTCGCTGAGTTCGATGCCGACGCGTTCGGAGTCGTTGAGCGTGACCTCGATGTTGCGCTGCAGGGCGTTGACGGCGCGTTCGACTTCTTCGCTCGTCGGCGGGTTGTCCTCGAGTGCGTCGATCGTCTCGATCAGGGCATCGCGGGCGGCCGCCAGGTCGTCGTCCTGGTCGACTTGCGCGTAGGTCATGAGAAGGGAGGGCTCACCCAGGGCCATGGAAAAGGCGCCGGTCCGGCTGGCCAGCTCCTCCTCGACCAGGGCCTGGTGCAAGCGGCCCGAGGGCGCTTCGCCCAGCACATGACTCAACACTTCGATGGCCGGGTAGTCCTCGTGGGCGGCGGCCGGGACGTGCCAGGCGCCCATCGCCATCTGGAACTTTCCGACGCGGCGCACATTGACCGTTCTCTCGCCGTCCTGGACGGGATCGCGGGTGTAGGTCGGCCACAGCTTCATGTCGCCGCTGCGCTCCGGCGCCGGGATGCTGCCGAATTCTTCCGCGATCAGACCCAGGGCCTCTTCGGGCTCGAAGTTGCCCGACAGGATCAGCATGGCGTTGTCGGGCTGGTAGTAGCGGCGGTAGAAGTCCTGCAGGCGCTCGACCGGCACGTTCTCGATGTCGGCGCGCGCTCCGATGGTGGACCGGCCGTAGCCGTGCCACAGGTAGGCGGTGGCCATGACGCGCTGCATGAGCACGCGGAACGGGCTGGTCTCGCCGATCTCGAATTCGTTGCGGACCACGGTCATTTCCGACTCGAGGTCCTCGCCGTCGATCAGCGAATTGACCATCCGGTCGGCTTCCATGCGAATGGCCCACTCGAGATTCTCCTCGCCGGCGGGCAGGGTCTGGAAGTAATTGGTGCGGTCGTACCAGGTCGTGCCGTTGGCCGAGCCGCCGCGTTCGGAGATCTCGGCCTTGATGTCCTGGTGGTCGGGCGTGCCGTAGAACAGCATGTGCTCGAGCAGGTGGGCCATGCCCGTCTCGCCGTAGCTCTCGTGCTTGGAACCGACGAAGTAGGTGACGTTGATGGTCGTGGTCGGTCGGCTGCGGTCGGGCATGAGCAATACCTTCATGCCGTTGTCGAGCCGGTATTCGGTGATGCCTTCGACGCTGGTGACTTGCTCGATGCCGTCCGGCTGGGCGGTTGCGAGAAGCGGCAGGGCCAACAAGAGGGCGACAAGAAGTCGCCTGCAGTGACACGCAAGTTGCTGCATGGAGCTGTCTCCGTCTTTTGGGGAAGATCGATGAACCGACCATGATGCCCGATTCAGGGCCGGCTCACGTGTGAAGAAAGTCACGGTTGGGGCGCCGCCCCGCCCGTGCGATCAACCGCCGGCGCGCTCGCCCCAGACTTCCTCGAGCCGGTCGTCGCGACCGCAGCGCCAACGGTAGTACTTGTAGCGAATCGGGTTCTTGTCGTAGTAGTCCTGGTGGTAGTCCTCGGCCGCGTAGAAGGCTTCGAACGGTTCGATCGTGACTTCGATCGGCTGCCCGAAACGCGCCTGGACGTCGCGCAGGCTCTGGCGGGCCAGGCGCCCCTGCTCCTCACCATTCACGAAGATGGCCGGCCGGTAGCTTTCGCCGCGGTCGCAGAACTGGCCGCCGCCGTCGAAGGGATCGACGTTGCGCCAGTAGATGTCGAGCAGCTTTTCGTAGCCGACCTTTCCGGGATCGTAGACCACCTGAACCACCTCGAGGTGCCCGGTGCCGCCGCGGACGACCTGCTCGTAGGACGGATCGACCACGTGTCCGCCGCTGAAGCCCGAAATGGTCTCGACCACGCCGTCGACCTTGTCGTAGGGCGGTTCCATGCACCAGAAACACCCGCCGGCGAAGGTGGCGCGCTCGAGGCCGTCCTCGGACTGGGCGACCGCGAGACCCGACGCCAGGGTCAGGCCCAGGGCCATCAGAGCGAGCGCGGATCGAAGGCCCGGGCGGCTCACGACGACCTCAGTTCGGGCAGGTCCTCGCCCTCGGGCACGAAGTCCAACGCGGCGCCGTTGTTGCACCAGCGTTTGCCGGTCGGTTGTGGACCGTCGTCGAACACGTGCCCCTGGTGGCCGCCGCAGCGGGCGCAATGGTACTCGGTGCGCGGCCAGATCAGGCGGAAGTCCTTCCTGGTGCCGATGTGGTCGGGATGAATCGGTTGGTAGAAGCTGGGCCAGCCGGTACCGGACTCGAACTTGTGCTCGCTGGAGAACAGCGCCAGGTTGCAGCCGGCGCAGATGTAGGTGCCGGCGCGCTTTTCCTCGTTGAGCGGGCTCGAGCCCGAGCGCTCGGTCGCCTCGCGCCGGAGCACCCGGTATTCGTCCGGCGTGAGGATCTCGCGCCAGCGCGAGTCATCGAGTTCCAGCGGTTCGAACGACATCGGTAGCGAAGACATGGGCTCTCCTGCAAAGCTGCAAGTGGGCAGGCCGCCGAGCCAGAGCAGCGGCAGCGATCCCGCTGCCAGCCCCATCAGGCGCCTGCGAGAGGAATTGCGGATTGACGTCTTCATACCCGGATTGGATCAGATCCGGCGTCAGGAGTTCGTCAAGGCTCAAACCTCGATCTCGGCCAGGTTGCCCTTTTCCTCGAGCCAGGCGCGGCGATCGGCGGCGCGCTTCTTGCCCAGCAGCATGTCCATGATGGCGTCGGTGCCGACGGGATCGTCGACGGTCAGCTGCAGCAGGCGGCGGGTGTCCGGGTCGATCGTGGTTTCCCTCAGCTGTAGCGGGCTCATCTCGCCGAGGCCCTTGAAGCGGGTCTCGGTGACCTTGCCCTTGAGCTTTTCAGCCTCGATGCGCGCCATGATGCCGTGGCGCTCCT
This sequence comes from Wenzhouxiangella sediminis, assembly GCF_003410055.1. GTDB lineage: Bacteria > Pseudomonadota > Gammaproteobacteria > Xanthomonadales > Wenzhouxiangellaceae > Wenzhouxiangella > Wenzhouxiangella sediminis. The sequence continues at coordinate 50,712 of NZ_QUZK01000021.1, forward strand.
CTTGGTCGAGCGCGTAGAAGGTCTGCTTGCCCACGTCGATGCGAAACAGCGGCGGCATGGCGACGAACACGCGGCCGGCGTCGACCAGCGGCCGGAAGTGCTTGAGGAAAAGCGCCGACAGCAGGGTGGCGATGTGCAGGCCGTCGGAGTCGGCGTCGGCCAGGATGATGACCTTGCCGTAGCGCAGCTTCGTCAGGTCGTCGGAGCTGGGATCGACGCCGATGGCGATCGCCAGGTCGTGGACTTCCTGCGACTGCAGCACCTGGGCCGGGTCGGTCTCCCATGTGTTGAGGATCTTGCCCCTCAGCGGCATGATCGCCTGGAACTCGCGGTTTCGGGCCTGCTTGGCGCTGCCGCCGGCCGAGTCGCCCTCGACCAGAAACAGTTCGGTTTCTTCCAGGTCGGTCGAGGCGCAGTCGGCCAGCTTGCCCGGCAGGGCAGGGCCGGCGGTGACCTTGCGCCGGGCGACCTTCTTGCGCGCTTTCTGGCGCTTGAGCGCGTTGTCGATGGCGAGCTTGGCGATCGTCTCACCGTCACTCACGTGCTTGTTCAGCCACAACGCGAAGGCGTCCTTGACCACGCCGGAGACGAAGCTGGCGGCCGAGCGCGAAGACAGCCGTTCCTTGGTCTGGCCCGAGAATTGCGGATCCTCGAGCTTGATCGACAGCAGGAAGCTCAGCCTTTCCCAGACGTCCTCTGGAGCCAGCTTGACGCCGCGGGGCAGCAGGCTGCGAATCTCGCAGAATTCGCGCAGGGCCTCGATCAGGCCGGTGCGCAGGCCGTTGGTGTGCGTGCCGCCGGCCGGTGTGGGGATCAGGTTGACGTAGGATTCCTGGACCAGCTCGCCCTCGGGCACCCAGCTCAGCGCCCATTCGGCCTCCTGGTCGGCGCCGGAAAACTCGCCGGTAAAGGGCTTTTCGGGCACGCGGTCCAGGCCTTCGAGGCTCTCGGTGAGGTAGTCGGTCAATCCGTCCTCGAACTGCCAGGTCTCGCTCTCGTTGTTGGCGCGGTCGTCGAGCTTGACCTCCAGGCCCGGGCAGAGAATGGCCTTGGCCTTGAGCAGGTGCTTGAGTCTCGGCCGCGAGATGTTGGGCGAATCGAAGTATTGCGGGTCGGGCCAGAAATGCACCTTGGTGCCGGTGTTGCGCTTGCCCACCGAGTCGACGACCGTCAGCGGCTGTTCGGTCTCGCCGCCGGCGAAGGCGATCTCGTGCTCTTCCCCGTTGCGCTTGATGCGGCAGACCAGCCGCTTCGACAGGGCATTGACGACCGATACGCCCACCCCGTGCAGGCCGCCGGAGAACTTGTAGTTCTTGCCCGAGAACTTGCCGCCGGCGTGCAGGCGGGTGAGGATCAGTTCCACGCCGGGCAGCTTGTGCTCGGGATGCGGGTCGACCGGCATGCCGCGGCCGTCGTCGGTGACTTCGACCGAGCCGTCCTCGTGGAGGACCACTTCGATATGCTTCGCGTGTCCGGCCAGGGCCTCGTCGACGGCGTTGTCGACCACTTCGGCGACCAGGTGGTTGGGCCGCACGGTGTCGGTATACATCCCGGGCCGGCGACGGACCGGCTCGAGCCCCTGGAGGACCTCGATGTCGGACGCTTGATACTGATTGCTCATATGTGCGAATGCGGTGGACTATGGCGCAAATGTCCAGCAGATTAACCCAGATCACGACCCGGCGGGTCGGGGATGCGTCGTGAGAATCATCCTGAGCCGCAAGGGCTTCGACTCATCGGCCGGCGGCGTGCCCAGCCCGATCCTGCCGGACGGGCGGATGGTGTCGCTGCCGATTCCCGATTCGCGCTCGCCGTTGCGTTATGGCGATATCGGCGGCGAGGGGCGTGACATCGGCGCCCTCGTTTCCAACCTGACGCGGGGGCGCATTCGTCGAAGTTCGCGCGCGCACCTGGATCCCGACCTGGTGGCCGGTGATCTCGAGCGGCCGGCCGGCTGGCGGCCGGTTTTCGGCCAGGAAGGCGCCGCACAGGGTCACCTGCGCAACGAGGGCGTCGGTCCGGGTGACCTGTTCGTCTTCTTCGGGCTGTTTCAGCGCGTCACCAGGACACGCGGACGCTACGTATTCGATGCGCAAGCGCCGCGCATTCACGTGATCTGGGGCTGGCTGCGGGTCGAATCCGTGGTTCCGGTGGCCGATTGCCCCGAGGCGATCCGCCGCTGGGCCGGCCGACATCCGCACTTCCACCACGACCGCGTGCCCGGCAACGTGCTCTACGTCGGGCGCCGCCGGCTGGCTCTGTCGGAAGGCGCGTCGCGCGAGTTGCCGGGCAGCGGCGTGTTTTCCCGCCACTCCCGCTTGCTTCAGCTCAGCGACCCCGCCGCCCGGCGTCCGAGCGACTGGCGCCTGCCGACCTGGATGTATCCGCAAGCGGGACGAAAGGCCCTGTCCTATCACCGTCAGTGGGCGCGCTGGTCGCGCGACGGCGGTGTAACCCGGCTGCGTTCGGCGGCTCGGGGCCAGGAGTTCGTGTTTCCGGCCGGACAGTACCCGCTGTCGGCGGCCTGGATGGAGGCGCTCATCGGACGCCTGGGAAGCGACCGCAACAGTTGAAAGCGGGTCGATGCGCGCGTTTTGCTTTCACGAATGTGATTTTTTCGGCATGATCGGGGGCGAAATTACGTGATGTGTCTGTAAGGGGCCCGGTTTCGAGGCGAGATGTTCGCGAGCCGGGCATCAACGCTCACACGGACGGAGGTCCACCATGAAAAGAGGATTCACTACCCAAGCGGATTCACCGCGCAACCGGGGACTGATCCCGGCCATCGCGCTGGCCGCATGTCTGGCGACCGGCCAGCTGCACGCGGCCATTGCGCTGATCGTGGTGCCTGACGAGGCGTTCGATTCGCCGGGCAACAGTTCGACGTCGGAACCTTTCGGCGCCACCAGCCAGTGCACGGACGGCATGCGCTTCCAGCAGATCATCGACGGCGACACCATCGGCGGCGGCAATATCAGCGGGCTGGGGTTCCGACTGGACGACGGGCAGCCAGCGCTCGGCTCGGTGACCTACGGCGATACCACGATCAAGCTTTCGTCGACCACGCGCAACCCCGGCAATATGAGCAAGACGTTTGCCGACAATATCGGCTCGGATGAAACGCTGGTTTTCCAGGGCGACTTCACGGTGTCGGCAGGGACCGGTTCGCCGACCAATCCGTTCGATTTCCAGCTTCCCATCGACGTGCCTTTCGAGTTCGACGGCTCGTCGCACAACCTGCTCATCGACGTCACGGTCGAGAACTGCCCCGCCGGCGCCGACGGCTACGTCTTCGACGCCGACACGCGCGACGTCAAGAGCGAGTATGCCTTCGACAAGGATGCCGGAACGGCCGCGGGCACGACCAGCGCCGGCGGCCTCGTGACCGAGGTGGTCCTTACCTCACCACCGCCGATCCCGCCGCTGTATTCCTGCCCCTTCAATGGCACGGGCGGTGATTTCCTCGACCGCGGCTTCTATGTCCAGGATTTTCCGGGCGAGCGACTGGATCGCGTCACGCTCCAGTACTATCCGCACGCGGCCGGTCTCTACACGCTCGAGCTCACCGCCCGGGAAGGCGGATACGACGGCCGCCTGATCGGCCGCCGAACCGTCACCTTCGACGCTTCGGGGAGCAGCGACGTCCAGCGTCAGACCTACGATTTCGGCGGCGCGACGGTGACCGAGGGCGCCGTGGTGGCCTTCAGCCACGAGATCATCCGTCGCCCGGGAAGTGCCGGCATCAGCTATGACACGGCCAGCAATTCCGGCGGCTGCCCCGATATCGTCCAGACCCATGGGACCTCGCCGCCGCTTGACAGCGTGCGTCGCGACAGCGTCGGCCTGCAGATCACCCACGTCAGCCGGCCGCGCGGGCTCGGCGGCAACTGGTCGGTCTTCGGCCACAGCGGCGAAGGCTTCATGGTCGACGTCACCGCGAGCAACCAACTCGTCGCGATCTGGTTCACCTACGACGATGCGGGCAACCAGATGTGGCTGACCGGCGTGGCCGAGGACTTCGACGGCAACCAGGCCACCATGAGCGTCAACGAGGTGACCGGACCGGTGTTCGGGCCCGACTTCGATCCCGGTGACGTGGTCATCGACGACTGGGGCACGCTGTCGTTCACCTTCGACAACTGCGAGGAAGGCACGGTCCACTACAACTCGACCACCGGTTTCGGCTCGGGGGTCTACGAGATCGTGAAGGTCTACAACACCGAACAGCAGATGTGTCCGTGACTTGCTGATCCAGGGCGGGCCGCCGACCGGCGGCCCGCTCTCTCCGGGCGCTCCCGGAATTGTGTGGCAAACTGCAGGTCGACCCCGCTTTCCGGATTGCCGCCATGTCCAGAACGATTCCAATCGCGCTCAACGCGCTGATCTTCCTCGTTGTCGTCGCGTTCGCCCCGGATGCGCAGGGCAGAGGCGGTGACGCCACGCAGCCCGAAGCCGCATTCGATGCCCGACTCGCCGAAGAACTGGGGGCCGATGCATACGGCATGCGCCGCTACGTCATGGTGTTGCTCAAATCGGGCGACAACCGGGATCACGCCCCCGAGCGGGTGGCGGAATTGCAGCGCGGACACCTCGACAACATGCAGCGACTGGCCGAGGAGGGCGTCCTGGTGCTGGCCGGTCCCTTTCTGGACGGGGGTGATCGCCGCGGCATCTTCGTGTTCGCGGTGAACACCATCGAAGAGGCGAAGGACTTGACCGCGTCGGATCCGGCCATCCAGGCGGGTCGCCTGGAGGCCGAGTACTGGCCCTGGTACGGCTCGGCGGCGCTGCTGCAACTTGGCGACATCCACGAGCGAATCGCGCGCGAAAATCCCTGATTGGCGGCCGGCCGTCGCCGGGCCGATCAGCCCACCAGGTGGGCGCTGCCGCGGTGCGCCTGCGGATCGAAGGAATCCACCTTGATCGTGACCAGCGCGTCGATTTGATCGGCCCGCGCACCGGAGACTTCGATGATCGAATCGCCGATGCGAGCTTCACCGCGTCCGCTGCTTTCGTCGAAGGCCGTCAGGTAGACGGTCAGTTCCTCGCCCGCTTCGAACGTCGGATGGGCGCTGCGGAAAGTCCAGGTCTTGAACAGGCTCATATCGTGCTCGCTCCCTTGCTGATTCGGTCGGAGGTGTATTCACGGCCGAAGCCGGTAATGGCGGCGAACAGGAAGATGAACACCAGTAGCCAGCCGTGGAATACCCAGGGCCAGGCGGCCACCGGGCTGACGACCATCTCCTGAGTGAACCAGGGATAGATGCCGACCAGTTCGTTCATCTGGGTAAAGGCCACGAGTACGCCGCCGGACCACGGAAAGATATAGCCCAGCGCCGAGGTATTGGCATCCAGGATGTTGGCGCGGCGGTAGCCGTTGATGTTGAATTTCTTGCCGATCTTGGCGATGTAGGGGGCAATCGCGATTTCCGCCGCGGTGTTGATGGTGACCGCCGCGTTGATGCCGGCGGTGACGGTGACCATGGTCACCTCGGCTGAGCGGACGGTCTTGGCCACCGAACGCAGCAGGAAGTCCTGCAGGGCCTGGAAGCCGCCGCCGCGGATCATGATCTGCGCGCCGGCGATGACCAGCAGGATCAGAACGCTGAGTGTCACGAAGCCGAAGGCGCCGTCGTAGATGCTGCCGCCGACGCTGGCCGACTCGGCCGTGGCGATCAGCGGCCATCCGGCGAACGTTTCGGCCGCCCAGCTGCCTTCCGGTACGTTGAACACCAGCATGTCGCTGCCGGGCGCCAGTCCGAAGACCACGTTGATCACGATGGCCACGATCAGGCCCCAGGAAATGGCCTCGATGATGTGCCGCCCCGCGATGGCCGTGAAGATCACCGTGCCCATCGACAGCAGGTGCAGCAGCCCCGCCGGGTTGCTGGTTTCTTCGAACAGTTCGCGAGCGCTGGCCGAGACGTTGCTCTCGGGCGCCATGCTGGCGGCGATCACATAGGCGATCAGCGACAGGATGGCGGCCGTGATCGCGTACTTGAAGCGGCTTGCGACGACACCGCCCACGTCCGAGTCCTGGGTGACGGCGCTGACGATCGTGGTGTCGGAAACCGGCGCGAGATTGTCGCCGAAGACAGCGCCCGAAAGGATCGCGCCGAGCATCAGGACGGGATCGGCGCCCAGGGCGACGCCGGCCGGGAAGAACAGCGCCACGAAGGCGATGGTGGTCCCGTAGCCGGTGCCGATGCCGGTGGCCAGCAGCCCGGCCAGGATGAACGTGATGGCCGGGAACAGGGTCGGCCCCACTCCGGTGACCTGCGCCAGCCAGCCCAACCCGTCGACGAAGCCGCCGACCTGCAGGGTGGCCGAAAACATGCCGGCCCACAGCCAGGCCACGATGGCCGTGACCGCCACCGGCTGCGACATCCCCTCGAAGATGGCGTCGGCGTAGCTCTTCCAGGGACCCTTGACGAAAAGCATCCCGATGACCAGGCCGATGAGCATGCCGGCGATCAGCCCGGCGGTGTCGCCGATGGCCAGGATGCCCGATTGGAAGATGGCCCAGGCGATGAAGAAGACGATCGGCAGGGCACTCAGCGCCTTGCCGCCGCGAAACTCGATAGTGGTCTGAGACGCCGGGTCGGGCCCGGTCGTTGCTGGCTGGTTCATGGAAGCGCTCCCTCCTGGCTGCTTCTTCGTGGCAGTTTTGCGAAACTGGATCAACCTGCGGAGAATAGCCTTGATCTGCAGCGGGGTTCAAGGCGAAGCATCCGGCGGGCGGCAGGCAAGAGGATCGCATTCGTTCTTGCACCGAGCCGCTGCGCCGCACTGCCGCAGCCGTTCGGGGGCGTTGACCCCGTCGCAACGACATCGGAGGACGAAGCATGTGGATCGATCTGCTCCTGGTCATCGTCGGCATCGGCCTGCTGACCCTCGGCGGCGAGGTGCTGATCAGCGGCGCGCTGGGGCTGGCGCGTCGCATGCAGATCAGTTCGCTGCTGACCGGGCTCGTGGTCGTCGGCTTCGGGACGTCCATGCCCGAACTCGTGGTGAGCGTTGATGCCGCCCTCATCGATCAGCCGGGTATCGCGCTCGGCAACGTGGTCGGCAGCAATATCGGCAACGTGCTGCTCATTCTGGGGCTGTGCGCCGTCGTACGCCCGCTGCCGGTCACGCCGCTGGGACTTTCGCGCGATGCGGTTTCCGGTGTGGCGGCCAGCGGCCTGTTCATCGTCCTGGCCGCCGGGGGCGCGCTCGGAAGGATCGACGGCCTCATTCTTCTGGCCGGCCTGGCTGCATACCTGGCCTGGGCCTACCGCAGCGAGAAGCGTCTGGAAGCGGCGGGTGCCCGGGAGGTCGATCCCGATGCCGTTCCGGGCAGCGCCGATCATTCGGCGCTCTACATCGCATTGACGATCGCCGGCGGCCTGCTCCTGCTCATCGCCGGCTCACGTGTTCTGCTGATCGGCGCGGTGGCCCTGGCCCGCGATCTGGGCGTCTCGGAAGCCGTGATCGGTCTCACCCTGGTGGCGGTGGGAACTTCCCTGCCCGAGTTGACGGTATCCTTGCTCGCCGTCTTGCGTCGCCACGTGGACGTGGCTGTCGGCAACATCCTGGGCAGCAACCTGTTCAACCTGCTCGGGATTCTCGGTGTCTCTTCGCTACTCCAGACCCTGCCCCTGCCGCGCCGGATGGCCGTTTTCGACCAGTGGATGCTGCTGGCGGCCAGCCTGGCCGCATTGATCCTGCTGTGGAGCGGGCGGCGCCTGAGCCGGGCCGAGGGTGTCTTGTTCCTGCTGGCCTACGCCGTCTACCTGATCCTGGGCTTCCGGGTCTTTCCCTCCTGAGGCATCGCTATCGGCACCTGGATGTCCGTCTCGAAGACGACTGGGTCCAGCGACTCAGCACCCGATCGACAGGGATCGGGACCCATGGCACATGTGCCCGCCCCGAAGTGGTCGGGACAATGAAGTGAAGAACGACGAGGCTTGATTTTCCAGGAGGCCGACATGCAACGAACCATCACCCTTCTTCTGATTCTATTGATCACCATGATGGCCGCCGGCACGGCGCAAGCACGCGACGTCCAGGTCATGATCCTGGGCACGTATCACTTGGCGAACCCGGGGCAGGACCTGCACAACGTCGAGGTCGACGATGTCACCTCCGAAGCCAGGCAGCGCCAGCTCGAGAACATCGCCGACGTTCTGGCGGCCTTTGCGCCGGATCGCATAGCCGTCGAGACCGTCTCCTCGCGTGACGATCTTTCCCTGCGGTCGTACGAGGATTTCGAGCCCGCCGATCTGGTGGAAGTGCGCAACGAGCGCGAGCAGATCGGCTATCGGCTTGCGCATCGACTGGGCCACGAGCGAGTCTTCGGCATCGACGAGCATGACGAAGGCGTCGACTATTTTCCCTTCGGCGCAGTCAGCGAATTCGCAGAGAAGAAACAGATGACCGAGAGGCTCGAGGCCTTTCATCGGCAGGCGTCGGGTCTTGTCTCGACGATGGGGCGCTTGCACGCCGAGTACAGCATCGGCCATGTTCTGCACTGGACCAATCAACCAGCATTCATCGACCGCGCCCACAGGCAGCTCTACTACGGACTGTTGGGCTATGCCGACGCGAGCGATCAACCCGGAGCCCTGCTCAACGCGCGCTACTATGAGCGCAATGCGCGCATTTTCGCCAAGCTGACGCAAATCGCCGCACCGGGCGATCGCGTGCTCGTCGTCTTCGGTGGCGGGCACAGCTACTGGCTGCGCCACTTCGTGTCCGAAACGCCCGGCTTCGAGCTTGTCGAAGCCAATGACTTTCTGTCCGCGCTGGCGGGGCAATGATGGATGCGAAGAACCAGACGATCGACTGGGGACAGTTCGAGGCCGTCGAGCTACGGGTGGGCCGGATCGTCGATGTGCAGGACTTCCCTGAGGCCCGCCAGCCGGCGTGGATCCTGCGCGTGGATTTCGGCGAGGCGCTCGGCGTGAAGAAATCCAGCGCCCGGATCACCGATCACTACGATCGCGACGATCTGATCGGTCGCCTGGTCGTGGCGGTGGTCAACTTTCCACCCAAGCAGATCGGTCCCGTACGGTCGGAGTGCCTGGTCACCGGATTCCACGATGAAGCGGGGCGGGTGGTATTGTGCGTACCGGACGGCGAGGTGCCGCCAGGCGCACGTCTCTGCTGAAGGCCCGGCAGGCAGCTCGCCATCCAGAACCCGACCAACCGTTCGGAGCATGCATGGCACGACAGAGACGAACCGCACTGGTGACCGGGGCCAACCGAGGCATCGGGCTGGCCATTGCGCGCGGTCTGGCCCAGCGCGATATCCATGTCCTGGCCGCCGCGCGTAGCGTCGACAAGGCGCAGGCGGCGGTCGGCGAAATTGGCGGTGCCGTGACCGGCGTGGCGCTGGACCTCAGCGAGCCCGGCATCGCCGGCGAGGCGGCCACACAACTGGCCGATGCCTACGGGCCGATCGACATCCTGGTCAACAATGCCGGGGTCCTGGTTACCGACGATCTCGACGATCTCCAGCTGGCCGACTTCGTCCACGCGCTGCAGGTTCACGTGATCGCCGCTTTCGAGCTCATTCAGTCCCTCGGTGTCCCGATGCGCGAGCGCGGCTGGGGCCGGATCGTCAACATGACCTCCGGCTGGGGCGCTTTCGCGGAAAACCTCGAGGGACCTTTTGCCTACGCGGTGAGCAAGGCCGGACTCAACGCCCTGACCGTCAAGGCCGCCCAGGCGCTGGGCGATGCCGTCAAGGTCAACTCGGCCTGTCCGGGCTGGGTGCGAACCGACATGGGCGGCGATTCGGCGCCGCGATCGGTCGAGGAGGGCGCCGATACGCCGATCTGGCTGGCGACGCTGCCCGATGACGGCCCGACCGGCGGTTTCTTCCGTAGTCGCAGGCCGATCGATTGGTAAGTCCAATCGGGCCGACCGCGGAATGCCCTTGAGTCGTTGGGGTCTCCGTATGGTGCCTGGGTTCAGAACAGGCTTCCCTGGTCCCCCGTGCGCGCCGGGCGCGTGAATTTGCCGGTATCGAGCGGCGGTGTGTCGTCGCGATCGAGCCCATGGCGTTTGCGCGCCACCCGGAAGCGGCCGGCGATCAATTGCGCCAGGTGGCCGGAACCGGTCTGCCGGCGGCCCCAGCTGGGGTCGTAGTCCCGTCCACCGTAGAGTTGCCGCACCAGGCTCATGACATGCTCGGCGCGGTCGGGGTAGTGGGTGGCCAGCCAGTCGCGGAAGAGGTCCTTGAGTTCGTGGGGCAGGCGCAGCACGACATAGCCTGCCCGTGTCGCGCCGGCCTCGGCCGATGCGCGCAGGATGGCCTCGATTTCGTGATCGTTGATGGCGGGAATCACCGGCGCGACCATCACGCCCGGCCGGATGCCGATACCCCGCAATTCCGAGAGGATGCGCAGCCGCGCGGCCGGCGAGGCTGTGCGCGGTTCCAGCGTGCGCTTGAGGTCGTTGTCCAGCGTGGTGATGCTCACCGACACCGATACCAGGTTGTCGCGGGCCAGATCGGCCAGGATGTCGAGGTCCCGCAGGATCGTTACGCCCTTGGTCAGCAGACTGACGGGGTGGCGGTACTCGGCGAGCAGCTCGAGCAGTCGCCGCGTCAGGCGGAACTCGCGTTCGACAGGCTGGTAGGCGTCGGTGTTGATGCCCAGCACGATCGGGCGGCAGCGGTAGCCGGGCTGGCGCAGCTCCTCCTCGAGCAGTTCCACGGCGTTCTCCTTCTGGAACAGCCGGGTCTCGAAGTCCAGGCCGGGCGAGAGGTCCAGGTAGCTGTGGGAAGGCCGCGCGAAGCAGTAGACGCAGCCGTGCTCGCAACCCCGGTATGGATTGATCGACTGCTCGAACGGGATGTCCGGAGAGCGGTTGCGCGAGATGATCGAGCGGCCGCGCTCGGCTTCGACGGTGGTTCGCAGGGCCGGCAATTCCTCGAGCTCACTGGCCCAGCCGTCGTCGAAGGTTGCGGTTTGCAGGGCGCTGAACCGGGATTCAGGATTCTTCGTGGCGCCGCGGCCCTTCTGTCTTGAGGCGACTTGCATGGCCATACTGTAAATCAATACAGTTATTCTTGCACGACATTGCCCTGGCCCAACCCTGGTCGCGGCAGTGGGTTGTCCGCGGGCGCCCCGGCGGCGTTAAAGTACTCCCGAGTAATCAGACACGGGGAGAGAGCATGGTTGGCATCAAGCCGCTCGGCGTGGACCAGGTCTACCGGCGCTGCCCGGAAGAGAGCCTGGATTTCGAGACCACGGACAGCCTGGAGCCGCTCGGCGATCCCGTCGGGCAGGAGCGCGTGCTGCAGGCAATGCGCTTCGGCACCGGTATCCGAAATCACGGCTTCAACCTGTTCGTGCTGGGGCCCCGGGGCGTCGACCGGCATGCCCTGGTGCGGCGCTTCCTGGAGAAGCGGGCCGCCGACGAGCACACGCCGCCGGATCTCTGTTACGTCTACAACTTCTCCGAACCCGATTCGCCTCGCGCCATCAGCCTCAGCGCCGGCGACGGACGGCGCCTGCGCCGCGACATGGACGGTTTCGTCGAAGAGCTGCGCACCGGCGTCGCCGCGGTATTCGAAAGCGAGGAATACCAGAGTCGGATGCAGGACATCCAGGACGAATTCGAGCAGCGGCAGCAGAAGGGGCTGAGCGAGATCGGTGAAGAAGCCAGCGAATCCGATATCGCCCTGATCTCGACGCCCGGGGGGTTCACCCTGGCGCCGATGCGCGACGGCGAGGTGCTCGAGCCCGACGAATACGAGAAGCTGCCCGACGACGAGCGCAAGAAGATCGAGGACAAGGTGGCCGAGCTGCAGAAGAAGCTGCAGCAGGAAATCCAGCGCATTCCGGCGCTTCGCAAGGAGCTCCGCAACCGCGTTCGCGAGCTCAACGAAGAGATGATCCTTTTTGCGCTCGGCGGACCCATCCGGGAGCTCAAGGACCACTGGTCGCACGAGCCCGATGTCACCAGCTATCTCGATGCCGCGCGCGAGCACGTGGTCGAGAATGCCGAGGCGCTGCGCGGCCGGCGCGGCAGCGGGCCGCCCGAGGAGTTGCTAGAGCGTTTCAGGGTCAACCTGCTCGTCGACAACGCCGAGGCCGAAGGCGCCCCGGTCATATACGAGGATCTCCCGACCCACCATCACCTGGTCGGCTGGATCGAACACCAGATCCGCAACGGGGCGCTGTACACGGACGTCTCGATGATCCGGCCCGGTGCGCTGCACCGCGCCAACGGCGGCTACCTGATCCTCGATGCCCGCCGCGTCCTGTCGCATCCCATGGCCTGGGAAAGCCTCAAGCGCGTGCTTTTCTCCGGCGATGTCCGCATCGAGTCGCTCGAACGTCTCTACGGCCTGGTCAGTACCACCAGCCTGCAGCCCGGCAACATACCCGTCTCCGTCAAGGTCGTGCTGGTCGGCGAGCGGCTGCTCTACTACTTGCTGGCGCACTACGATCCGGACTTCCTGGAGCTGTTCAAGGTCGAGGCCGACTTCGAGGACGACATCGACCGCAACGAAGAGAACCACACGCTGTATGCGCGCATGCTCGCTTCCCTTGCCAAGCGGACGGAAACGCCGCCGCTGGATCGATCCGGGGTCGCACGGATGATCGAGCACGCCAGTCGGCTGGCCGACGACCAGCGCAAGCTCACCGCCGACGACCGCGTTCTGCGCGACGTGCTTACCGAGGCCGGGTACTGGGCCGGTGAAGCGAATTCGGGCGTGGTCACGGAAGAGCACGTTCAGCGGGCCATCGACGAGCGCAGCGAGCGCGCCGGACGCTTGCGCAAGGCCAGCCTCGAACAGATCGACCGCGGCACGGTCATGGTCTCGACCAGCGGCGAGGCGGTGGCGCAGATCAACGGCCTGTCGGTGATCCAGCTCGGGGATTTTCGCTTTGGCCGCCCGTCGCGAATCACCGCGACCGCCCGCCCGGGAAACGGGCGAGTCGTGGATATCGAGCGCGAGGTCGAGCTGGGTGGGCCGATCCACAGCAAGGGGGTGCTCATCCTGTCGCGTTTCATCGCCAGCCGCTATGCGCCCGAAAGCGAGTTGTCCCTTTCAGGCAGCGTGGTCTTCGAGCAGTCCTACGGCGGTGTCGACGGCGATTCGGCATCCCTGGCCGAGACCTGCGTACTGCTGTCGGCCATCGCCGGGCTGCCCCTGAAGCAGTCGCTGGCCGTGACCGGCTCGGTCAACCAGCACGGCAGGGTGCAGGCCGTCGGTGGCATCAGCGAAAAGGTGGAGGGCTTTTTCGACGTGTGCCGACAGGCCGGTGAACTCGACGGTCACGGCGTGATCCTGCCGGCAGCCAACGTCGAGCACCTGATGGTCAAGCCGGCGGTACGCGATGCCGTGGCCGATGGCAGTTTCCGGATCTACCCGGTCGAGTCGGTCGATGACGCCATCGAGTTGCTGACCGGCACGATCGCCGGCGAGCTCGACGCGGCAGGGGACTATCCCGAAGGCAGTTTCAATCGCAGCGTCGCCGAGCGTCTGCAGTACTTCGCCCGGATCGCTCGCCGCTCGCGAGACAAGGGCGCCAGTCGGGAAAGCGATGAGGAAGACGCCTGACAACGGCCAGTTCGGTGGCATGACGCCGACGCGCGTCGTCGTACTGCTCGACGCGTCCCCGGACGCGCTGCGCGCGCTCGAGGCGGCGGCCGAGCTGGCCCGGCGCCACGACGTGCCCCTGCTCGCCGTGACCGTGGAGGAAACCGATCGCCTCAGAAGCGCGGCCTTTTCCTTCGCCAGCGAGGTCGGCGCCGCCTCCGGGGCGATCCGGCCGGTCGATGAAGCATTGTTGAGTCGACGGCGCGAGCGCCTGCCGGTCGGCATCCGGCGTGTCGTCGAGCGCGTCGCCGGCAGCGACGGGATCAGCTGGCGCCTGGTGGTCGCGCGCGGTCGCCTGGTCGAGGAGGTGCTGGCCCTGTCCGAGCCGGGTGATGTGCTGATGCTCGGTCGGGTGGGCTGGTCGTCGCGGCTGGGACGCCGGCTCGGCACCGCGCCACTGGTGCTGGCGCGTCGGGCCATGGGCAGTGTGCAAATCTGTTCGGCGCGGCCGGTTCGGGAGCGCGGCCGGATTGCGGTCCTCGTCGAGGACCCCGCCGCCGCGCAGCCATTGCTTGGTCTGGCGGCCGAGCGGGCGCGCAGGGCTGGGCGGGAGCTGACCTTGCTGCTGCCCGCTTCCGCCGATGTCGACCCCGAGCGCCTGGCCGCCGCGATGGGGCGCCGCCCACCCGCCTGGCGCTCGCGCGTGCTGCGGTCGCTGGCAACCGGCGAGATGCTGCGGGTGCTGGCCGAGGAAAGGGCGGTGGAGCTGCTGGTCGGTCGCGGGGGCGCCTGGCTCGACTCCCCCATCGCCGCGCGCCTGCTTTCCCACTGGCAGATGCCCCTGCTGGTGGTCGGTGAGCCGGCGCCCGATCAGTTGAGCACGAGTTCCCCGGCCGGCTCGCGCAGGTTGTAGCGCGAAGCCATCGCCGCGCCGTAGGCGCCGGTGTTGGCGATGAGCAGGATGTCGCCCTCGCTCGATTGCGGCAGCAGCCGGTCGAGGCCCAGGATATCGCCGGTCTCGCAGATCGGGCCCACGACGTTGTAGACGTGATCGCCGGGTTCGTCGATCCTGCTCAGGTTCACGATCTCGTGCCAGGCGCCGTAGAGGGCCGGCCGGATCAGGGAGTTCATGCCGGTGGCCACGCCCACGTAGCGGACGTCGCCCTTGCCCTTGGTCTGTGTCACGCGCGCCAGGAGGGCGCCGGCCGGCGAGACGACGTAGCGCCCCGGCTCGATCCAGACCTGCACGGAGCGCGGCAGCTGTCGCTTCAACTCGGCCAGGCCGCCGTCCATTGCCGTCATGTCGAGCGGCAGCTCGTCGGCCCGGTCGGGCACGCCCAGGCCGCCGCCGAGATTGATGATCTCGACGGTGTCGATCCGGCGTGCCGCCTCGCCGAGGGTCTCGAGGCTGCGGTGCCAGTTGTCGGGGTGCATGATGCCCGAGCCGGTGTGGGCGTGCAGGCCGCGAATGCGAATGTCGTGTGCGCGGCACAGGGTCAGCGCCCGGTCCAGTTCGGCCAGGGGAATACCGAACTTCGAGTGGCTGCCGGCGGTTCGAACGAGCTTGTGGTGGCCCAGGCCCGAGCCGGGGTCGAGGCGGAGAAAGACCGCCTGGCCGGCGAGCTCACGGCCCCACTTCTCGAGGACGTGCAGGTTGTCGACCGTCAGCGGCAGGCCCATTTCCACGGCCCGCCGGTATTCCTCGCGCGGCGCGAAGTTGGGCGTGAACAGCATGTCGGAGGGCTTCAGCCCGGGAACCTGCTCGAGGGCGTGCTCGGCCTCGGCCAGCGACACGCACTCGATGCCGAGCCCGCCGGCCACGGCCGTTCGCAGTATTTCCGGGTGCGAGTTCGCCTTCATGGAATAGAGCACCCGGTCGACCGAGCTGAGACCGCAAAGCTTGCGGCAGGCCTCGCGCACCGTCGGCAGGTCGTAGACGTAGGCGCTGTCGCGTCCTTTCATGCGATCGAGCAGTTCGGCACGGCGCTCGCGCCACCACGGCGTGACGTGCACGGGGGCGGCTTCGTCCCGGAACAATTGCTCGAAGGTGGGACCGAACACCGAGTCGCCGCCGACGCCGCCCGGTATGACCTGCTGGTGAAGCTGCTGCACCAGGCGGTCGGCGTGCCGCGACTCGACCACGAAGGTCAGGTTGAGATCGTTGGCCGCCTGGCTGACCTGGAAGATGCGGCGCTGCTCGAAGACTTCCAGCGCCGGCCCGAGGCGGTGGAGGATCGTCCGGATGCCCAGTCCCACCAGGCTGACGGTGGCGCAGTCGGTCAGGATTTCGACTCGGCACAGGCGGCCGAGCGCCCGCGCCAGCTCGTCGAGGACGGCCTGGTCGGCCACGTTGGCCCCGGGATCCAGGGTCAGCGTGACGTTGGACTCGGAGGTCGAAACCTGGTCGACCGACAGGCCGAGCTCCCGGAAGACGTCGAACACGGCGGCGAGGAAGCCGACCTGCTGCCACATACCGATGTCCTCGAGCGAGACCAGCGTGATCGGCTTGCGCTGGACGATGGCCTTGACCTGGGCGCCGTGTTCCTGCGCCGCCGGCGTGATGCGCGTGCCCTCGATATCCGGCCGGTCGGTCTGGCGCATCCGGATCTCGATGTGTTGCTCGTGGGCCGGGATCAGGGCGGCCGGATGCAGGGCCTTGGCGCCCATCGCGGCCAGTTCCTGGGCTTCGCGGAAGCCGACCTGCCTGAGCAGGCGTGCACCGGGCACGCGCCTCGGATCGGCCGAAAACAGGCCGGGGACGTCGGAGAAGATGTCCACGCGCCTGGCGCCGAGCACGGCGGCGAGCGCGGTGGCCGATGTATCCGAACCGCCGCGTCCCAGCAGGACCGTCTCGCCGGCCGGGCTGGCCGCCACGAAACCGGGCATCACCCATACGCCGGATTCCCGCGCCAGTCCGGCGGCGAGTTCCGGGTCGGGGTGGGGCAGGCAGCGCGCCGAAAGGTAGCGCGCCCGCCGGCTGCGGGCTTCGCGCTCGTCGCTGACCAGCACCCGGCGGCTGTCCAGCCAGGCGGCGGTCACGCCGTCTTGCGCGAGACGGGCCACGGCCAGCCGGCTCGACAGCATCTCGCCGGCGGCGAGCAGGCGCGCCTGGTGGGCCGGCGACCCGACGTCGAATTCGTCCTCGAGGAATTGACGCAGCGCCGCCAGCGGCTCGTCCAGCGCCTGGCCGGGCAGGTCGCAGGCGGACAGCATCGCCTGGTGGCGTTGCTGCACCTCCTTGAAGAGTGAGTCGGCATCGGCATCCGCCCCGGAATCGATGTGCGCCTGCAGGAGATCGGTGATGCCGCGCAGGGCCGAGACCACGACCGCCACCCTGAATCCTTCCGAACGAGCCTGCTCGACCTGCTCGGCGATTCGCGGCCAGTTATCGGCTTGCGCCACGGAACTGCCGCCGAACTTGAGTACGCGCCATTGCGCATCTTGGACGCTCGAGACCTGATTCATTACGATGTGCCGATGAGGGTGGATTCGCTGTACCGAATAAAATCGGCTATTCTGGCCGAAAACACGGTTGGGGCCGGCCCGCAGGCGGGACGGAAACCACCGCGATTCTACGCGATAGAGCGAACATGAATAGCGTCACGCAAGGGTCGGGGAACAGGCGTTCGGCATCGGTCAGCGATGTTGGTCGCGTCCGGAGGGAAAACCAGGACGCGGTGCTGGCCGACGACGAACTGGGCCTGTGGCTCGTGGCCGACGGAATGGGAGGACACGCAGGGGGAGCGCGCGCAAGCGCGATCGCCCGCGACACCGTGCGCGAGCGAGCCGGCCGGGGCGAGAGCCTCGCCGAGGCCGTGATGGCCGCTCACCACGCCATCCGGGCCGAGCAGCGCGAGCGTCCCGAATACAACGACATGGGCACGACCATCGTTGCGCTTGCCGAACGCGATGATCGCTACGAGGTCTGCTGGGTCGGCGACAGCCGGGCCTATCGTTTCTGCCCCGAAAACAAGCGCCTCGAGTTGCTGACCCGGGATCACAACGTTGCCGGCGTGCTCGTGGCGTCCGGGGCGCTGACCCCGGACGAAGCCACTCGCCATCCGCAGCGCCACGTCTTGACCGATTGTCTTGGGCTGGCGGGCGATGAAGCACCGCGTATCGACCAGGTCGAGAATGAATGGCGGCCCGGCGACATGATTCTGCTGTGCTCCGACGGGCTTTCGGGCGAACTCGGGGACGTCGAGATCGAGCGCATCCTGCGCTCGGCCGAGGCATTCGATGCACAGGGCCTGGTCGACACGCTCCTGCAAGGGGCGTTGGCGTCCGGGGCTCACGACAACGTCTCGGCCGTGGTAGTGGCGGCGCCTGAATCGGCGGCGCCGCAGCGTTCACGCTGGAAGTGGCCCTTCGGGCGCCGCTCCGGCTAGAATGAGAACAAATCGGAGGGATCAAAGATGAGCAGCGAAAGCGGTCGTTCGGGTCGCAAGGACCATGGCCCACAGGGCACGCAGGTATTCAGCCGTGACGAAGTCAGCCAGCTCATCGAAGAGGCCGCCGGGGAACCGACTTCGGCCTCGCGCGCCGAGCTCACCGGGTTGAGTGGCGGTGTGAGCGGGCAGTCGTTCGCGCTGAGCGCAACCCGGCTGATCGTCGGGCGCGGCGACAGTTGCGACCTGCGCCTGGAGGATTCGAGTGTTTCGTCCGAGCATGCCCGGCTGGTGCGCGATTCCGCGGGCTGGCGGGTGGTCAATCTCCTGTCGACCAACGGCACCTTCGTCAATGATCGCAAGGTGTCGAGCTCGGCGCTCGCCAACGGCGACCGCATCCGTTTCGGACGGGTGGAGTTTCGCTTCTATGATCCCGACCAGGGGCAATCCGAGTCGGGAAGCTCCTCGAGTTGGCTGCCGTGGGCGGCCGTGGCCGCCGTGGCCGCTGCCGTGATCGCCGCGGTGGTTTGGTTCGTCCAGTAGCCGCGGGTTCCGTCAACCGAGCGAAACCCGCCGCACCGATTCAAAGCCGATCAGCCCGGGGCGCCCTTGTAGGTGCCCAGGACGACCACCGTCTTGCCCGAGGCACGGATCATCCCTTCTTCCTCGAGGTTCTTCATCACGCGTCCGGCCATCTCGCGAGAGCAGCCGACGATGCGGCTCAGTTCCTGACGAGTGATCTTGATCTGGGTGCCCTCCGGATGTGAGATCGCGTCCGGCTCGCTGCACAGGTCGATCAGGGTCTTGGCGATCCGGCCCTGCGTGTCGAGGAAGGCCAGGTGGAAGACCTTGCGTCGGGTGTAGAGCAGGCGCTGGGCCAGCTTGGAACCGATGGCGGTCAGGATGTCGATGGCGTGCTCGCGCAACTCGTTGTCGAGCGCCTGGCGCAGCCTGTCGTAAGACACCTCGGCCACTTCGCACTTGCTGCGCGTTCGCACCAGCGATTCCCGATGAGAGGGCTTCATGAACAGGCCCATTTCACCGATGAAGTCACCGGGGTTGAGGTAGCTGAGGATGAGCTCACGTCCGTCGTCGCCTTCGGTGGAAACCGAAACCGAGCCTTCGATGATGTAGAGCAGGCTGTCGCCGGAATCGCCCGGGCGCATGATGGTCGTCTTGGCCGGATAGTGCTGGCGCTGACAAATCGCCAGGAAGCGGTCCATCGCCTCCCGGTCAATTGGATAGAACTGGAAATCTCTCATCGCGTCTTCTAGTAGTAGTGTTGTATGGATGCCTTCCCTTTCCAGCGTTCACGCTCGGGAATCGAACTGCCTGTGGACCCCCGTATGTGGCGCTTCGTCACCAATTCTGCCCCCTGTCCGTGACGTGCGTCAAACGCGTGACCGCGCCGTGAACGGAAGTGTAACGGATTTCGGGGTGGAAACGAGCCCGGCGAATCGTCGATAATTGCCCCCTTTTACCGGCGCTCGGCACGGGATTTCACGCAATGGTTTCACGTCGCATCAAGCTTCACGGCTTCAATAACCTGACCAAGGCGCTCAGCTTCAACATCTACGATCTGTGCTTCGCCACATCCGCGGATCAGCGCAAGGACTACATCGCCTACATCGACGAGGCCTACAACGCCGAGCGGCTGACGCAGATCCTGACCGACGTCTCGCACATCATCGGCGCCAACATCCTCAATATCGCTCGACAGGATTACGAGCCGCAGGGGGCGAGCGTGACCATGCTGATCGCCGAGGAGCCGGTCGAGAACGCCGGGGACGCGGCATCGGCGGCGCCCGGTCCGCTGCCGGAGTCGGTGGTCGGCCATCTCGACAAGAGTCACATCACGGTCCACACCTACCCGGAAAGCCACCCCCACGACGGCATCTGCACCTTCCGCGCCGACATCGATGTGGCGACCTGCGGCGTCATCTCGCCGCTGAAGGCGCTCAACTACCTGATTCACAGCTTCGAATCCGACATCGTCACCGTCGATTACCGGGTCCGCGGCTTCACCCGCGACGTGCGCGGCCGCAAGCACTTCATCGACCACAAGATCACCTCCATCCAGGATTACTTCAGCCGCGACACGAAGAAGGCCTACGAGATGATCGACGTCAACGTCTACCAGGAAAACCTCTTCCACACCAAGATGCGATTGAAGGACTTCGACCTGGACAACTACCTGTTCGGCATCAACGCCGACGACCTCGAAAAGCGCGAGCGAAACCGCATCGAAAAGCGCCTGCGCAAGGAGATGCAGGAGTTGTTCTACGGGAGGAATTTGTAGCGAGGGCGCGTTCGTTCGCTCCTTCGTTCATTCGTTCTTTCGTTCCGGCACGTTGGGCATTGGGGGCTTGGGTGAGGTCGGCGATACCGGTCGATTTGGGGTCTCGACACTTCGCGGGCGCTAGTTGGGGTGGTGGCACCTGCCGCTATGGTGGCCTCGACAAGTCAAAGGCGTTCCGGCCGGCCTGCTTCGCAGGCTCTTGCGCCGGGTAACTTTT
>NZ_QUZK01000020.1 GCF_003410055.1 Wenzhouxiangella sediminis
ATACCCTGGTAGTAACCTCCTGACCAAGACTTCGCCCGGAGCCGACGGCGCCGGCGCCTCCTCATGGGCAAATCCGGGCCAAGATTACAAATCCAGCGAAATACGGACGATTTCGCGCCCCATTGGCCTCTCCTTCAGCAGATCCTGACGCGTCACCACCTGGGAAAAGCGCGATTTGGCCGGCATTTTGGTGGGTGTCCTGGTTTCGCCGTTCTAATTTTTGACCGCAATACGCGCAAGAAGCGAGTGCGGAATGCCGTCATGCGTGGATGAAGGCTGTTTCCGGAGGATTCGCGCTCAAGAAGCTTCGAAAACAGCCAATAGCCTGGTAGCGCCTTCATGACCATGACCTCGCCCGGAGCTGACGGCGCCAGGCGCCCGCCCATGGACAAATTCGGGCCAGGACCCTGAATCCAGCGACTTACGGGCGATTCCGCGCCCCATTGGCCTTGCTCTCAGAAGATTCCGTGGCGTCGCCACCTGCGAGATGCGCCAGCTGGCCGGGATTTTCGTGGGTGTCCTGGTTTTTCGGTACGAAGTGCATCACAACGTGAGTGTCGCGGTTATTGTGTGAATTCACGGTGTCCTGGTTTTTCCCTCTTTCCGTTTTTAGGCGCTAATCGAAGCTTATGAGCCAGCTTCCATCGATGCGCTTGAGTGTGAAATCAGTTAGCCCCAGGTCTGGCGCGTTTATCAGCTCCACGTCTGCCCGATCGCCTTCGATATCGACCCTAAATTCAGGCTCCTCCGGATACGAGGTTCTGGCATTTTCTACGGCCTCGATAAAGCCCTCGGAGTCACTATCCAATCTTTGACGGAACATCTCTTGCGTCTGGGGTGTCATGAAGTACTCCACTGCCTCTATATCAGACTCTTGCATGGCGACCATAAACCCGGCGATCGAATTTTCAGGGGTGCTCCTATCAGGAGCGTTGGAACAGCCAGCCAGGGTGAGCCCGATAAGCAGTAAAGGGATAGTAAGGAACTTACGAATAATCATGTATCTTTCTCCTACAACAGCCAATGCCGTGCCGGGTGCAAAAAGACGTGTTAGACAAGCGTTCTAATATTCCGTTGCCATCTGCATGGCGGAGCATCAAGGCCGAGCGAGAAGACCCTCTACGGAGATTTTGCCGGTAGTGTTCCGACGAACCTTCACAACGAATGGCGCATTCTCCAGATTCAGGTCGACAACACCACGATTCCCGAACTGATTCTTTTGCAGTCGTCCGGCGCAGGTAAGCAGGCCATTGACGGAATAGAAGGTGTCATCGCCTTGAATCTCATCTACATCCTTTGAGGTTATTTCGATGCTGCAGGAACGGATTTGCATGTAATCCCCCAGCTCACCGTTCGAGACACGGAAAAGATATGGATTGATCCCTCCATGCATTGCCCGCGATGACGAACGGGACGAAAGCTCGAAACGTTCCTCCAGCGCAGAAATGATCTCGCTATCCGATGGCGCCGAATCGCCGCATGCTGAAAGAAGCAGGAGTAGAAACGCGACGGGCAGTGCAGTGATGACTTTTTTCATAGAATGTATCCCTATCTTTCTTTGAAGCGAAATTGGTCAAATACTTGAATGAATCTTGCTGCTTTAGCCTTAATGCAATTATTTGACGTGGGCTAGTCGTCCATTTGCTATTCAAGGGCGTGACTGCCCAACCAATCGATCCGATGACTGAGGAATTGACTATTCGTTGCACGCGGCAAACTCGTGACCCCACGTATTCGTCGCTGATGAGGAAATCAGGATGATATGGCTGCCAACATTGGAATAGACCCTGAGATTGCCGTATATCATCGTGCCCCGATGGAGGCGAGCCGATCAACACGATCTTCAAAAAGCAAAGTCGAGCGTGGCGGCACCGAGATTCTCTGAAGCACTAACCCCCCTAAGAATTAGCCTGTTAAAGCCCGTGAGTTTAGACTAGCAAACCGTAATCCTAATCGCAAGACAAAATCGAGCCGGAAGGAGAGAGTCCGGAGGGAGAACCCGGACACTTATAATTTGTAAAAGATTTCCTACAACCTGACGCGCTTTTCCCTGATTTCGCGACAGGCTAAGCCAAGGCAGCATGGCGGCATGGCCTACGCCCGCAGCCAACTGGTCAGCGAAGAGGAACCCGGGTTCTTCCATTGTGTGAGTCGGTGTGTCCGGCGCGCTTTCCTCTGGGGTTTTGACATCGCCACTGGGAAGGACTTCGAGCACCGTCGGCAGTGGATCGAGGATCGAATCCTCAAGCTGGCGGAGTCGTTCGCGGTGTCTGTGTATGCGTACGCAGTCATGAGCAATCATTTCCACGTGGTACTCCGTAGCGATCCCGCAGCACCCCGGCAATGGTCGGACCGGGAGGTGGCCGAACGCTGGCTGGCCATTTTCCCCGGCTCGATCAGCAACCGTGACGACCCGGCCTGCGTGGAGCGGGCCACCCTCGCCCTCCTAAGCAATACCGAGCGCCTGGACGTCATCCGCCAGCGTCTCGGCTCGATCAGCTGGTTTATGCGGGCGCTCAACGAGCCTATCGCAAGGATGGCCAACCGAGAAGACGGCTGTACGGGGCGATTCTGGGAAGGCCGGTTCAAATGTCAGGCGCTGCTGGACGAGCAAGCGGTGCTCTCCTGTATGGCCTACGTCGACCTGAATCCGGTTCGGGCCGGGATGTGCGAGACACTGCGTGAATCCCAGCACACGTCGGTTCGGCACCGGCTCGAATCGGCTCGATCTTCAATCAGCAAGTCCCTTGGCCGTCGTTCTCGGGACCAAGCACTCAAGCCGGTCGCGGGGCTGGATGTCGACACCCTGGCCGAGCTCACAGAATCCAACTACATCGGCCTCGTCCGCTGGACAGGACTTCAGGCCCATCCTGACAAGCACGGAAAGCTTTCTGCCGCCGAAGCGCCGCCCGAGGGCCTATGGAGTGTCGCGAACCATCCACGCGAA
>NZ_QUZK01000038.1 GCF_003410055.1 Wenzhouxiangella sediminis
GATCGGATTACCGATCACCTATGAGGATGGGCGGTTACACAGAAATCGGGACAGGCTCGTCTTTAGGGATACGGCGGTGTTGTTCCCATGAGTAGTTCCTTTATGTCGAAGGCGCGTTCTGTGCTTTTAAGTCGCCGCGCTCGGCTTTTATTTGTTATTGCCTGGCTTTTGGTTTTGGCGTGGTGTGTGTTGGGATTTGATGGTCAGTATGATCATGAAAGGGAAATCGCGCTCTTAATTATAGTGGTGATTATTGGCGCTCCAATCAGTGTTTTAGGGCTTTTCATTGTAATGGTAACTTCTGTATATTTTGATCCTGACCTTCCACTGCTTTGGGCGGTTAGCCTTACGTGGTTCCTGTTTTTTACATTGAGTTACTGTCAATGGTTCCTAATTTTCCCGGCGCTATGCGAACGAATAGTACAAAGGAATGGGCGATGATGGGGGGCGAGGACATCTAGCTTCTTCCAACTGTTTTGACTCTGACCGAGAGGGCTGGGCCTGCCGGATCATCTGAAATAGGCTTTGTGCCAGGCGCGATTTGCTGTTCAGAGGGCAGAGTTGGGCACCTGGGGCTGACTCCGGCTGTACAAGTTGAGTAATTACCCGACATTCGGGGTCTCCAGCAGCCCAGATTAAGCCGCTCCCGCAAGCTCGGTTGCAGGCTCCTTTGGAACGATGGGCAGCACCTTGCTTCGACCTGCCGCGTAGCTCCGTTTCCGACCCAGGCTTGCGCCCCGAGGCAGATAATGGCGTGTGGTCTGAGTGAATTCGGGCTCGCTGAGCGCGATGGAGTCGAAGTCGGCTAAAATCGTTGCCCGCTCCTACGTCACTAAATTTGCGTTCGCCCGATGCCTGCCAATTCCTTCGGCCACATCCTGACTCTGACCACCTTCGGCGAAAGCCACGGCCCGGCGATCGGCTGCGTGCTCGACGGCTTTCCGCCCGGCATGGCGATCACTCCGGAGGAGATTCGGGCCGAGCTGATGCGCCGCGCGACGGGGCAGAGTCGGTGGACTTCGCAGCGCAAGGAAGCCGAGGACGTTCAGATCCTCTCGGGCGTGTTCGAGGGGAAAACGACCGGCTCGCCGATCGCGCTGCTGATCTACAACACCGATGCGAAGTCGAAGGACTATTCGAAGATCGCGAATCAGTTCCGGCCGGGGCACGCGGACTACACGTATCATCACAAGTACGGGATTCGCGACTATCGCGGCGGTGGGCGGTCTTCGGCGCGCGAGACGGCGATGCGGGTCGCGGCAGGCGCGCTGGCGAAGAAGTGGCTGCGCGAGAAGTTCGGGGTCGAGATCACCGGCTGGCTGGGTCAGATCGGCGAGGAGGTCTGCGACGAGCGCTTCGATCCGGCGGTGATCGACACCAATCCGTTCTTCTGTCCCGACGCCTCGCGGATCGAGGCGCTCGAGGACTACATGAAGAGGCTCTGGAAATCGGGCGACTCGGTCGGGGCGCTGGTGAAGGCGCGGGCCACCGGCGTGCCCGTGGGCCTGGGCGCGCCCGTCTACGCCAAGCTCGACGGCGACCTGGCCGCGGCGATGATGAGCATCAATGCGACCAAGGGCGTGGAGATCGGCGCCGGCTTCCGGTCTGTTGCCCAGAAGGGCACCGAGCACCGCGACGAGATCACGCCGGAGGGCTTCGAGTCCAACCACGCCGGCGGGGTGCTGGGCGGGATTTCCACCGGCCAGCCGGTGGAGTGTGCCGTCGCCTTCAAACCCACCTCATCCCTTCGTCTGCCGGGAAAAACCGTGGATATTCACGGTGGTCCGGTTGAAATCGTGACCACCGGACGCCATGACCCTTGTGTCGGGATTCGCGCCGTGCCGATCGTCGAGGCCATGCTGGCCCTGGTGATCATGGATCACGTCTTGCTCCACCGCGCCCAGTGCGGCGACGTGGGCGAGCAGACGCCGCGCATTCCCGGCTGATTCAAGATCAAATTCAAAATCTGATTGTCCACAGATGAACACAGATCAACACAGATAAGAACGTATAAAGAAACCACCGGCTCCCATCGCCAGTGGCGCCAAGGGATTGCAGTTCAGGCGCCTACTGTTGCCGGAGGTACTCCCGGCAAGATAAATCTGTGTTTATCTGTGTTCATCTGTGGACATTTTCTTAATTCAATCAAGACAGACAATCATCATGAGCGAAGCAAAGCAAGGTTATCGAGTAGCCGTCGCCGGTGCGACCGGTGCGGTTGGACAGGTCATGCTGGAACTGCTGGCCGAACGCGAGTTTCCGATCAGCGAGCTGGCGGTGCTGGCCTCCAGCCGTTCGGCCGGCAAGCAGGTTCAGTTCAAGGGCAAGTCCGTGACCGTCCAGGATCTGTCCGAATTCGATTTCAGCGGCTGGGACTACGCGCTGTTCTCGGCCGGCGGCAGCGTCTCGGCCGAGCACGCGCCGCGGGCGGCCAAGGCCGGTTGCACGGTGATCGACAACACCTCGCACTTCCGCCTCGACCCGGACGTGCCGCTGGTCGTGCCGGAAGTGAACGCCGAGGTGCTGGACGATTTCGGCACCGACGGCGGCATCATCGCCAACCCCAACTGCTCGACCATCCAGATGCTGCTGGCCGTCGCGCCGATCCATCGCGCCGCCGGCGTGGCGCGCATCAACGTGGCCACCTACCAGTCGGTGTCCGGCGCCGGTCACTCGGCCATGGAAGAGCTGGCCCAGCAGAGCAAGGATCGCTTCAACTTCATCGATCCCGAAGTCAAGGCGCTCAACGCGCCGATCGCCTTCAACGTGATCCCGATGATCGACAAGCTGCAGGACAACGGCTACACCAAGGAAGAGATGAAGATGCACAACGAGACGCGTCGCATCCTCGATTCCGAAGAGATTGCCGTCAATGCCACGGCCGTGCGCGTGCCGGTGTTCTTCGGCCACGGCGAGGCGGTGCACCTGGAGACGGTCAAGCCGCTGGAAGTCGACGAGGCCCGCGAGCTGCTGCGCAACGCGCCGGGCGTGAAGGTGATCGACGAGCCCGAGATCCTCACCCCGCTGACCCACGCCAGCGGGCACGACGAGACTTTCGTCAGCCGCATCCGGCGCGATCTCAGCCATCCGCAGGGGCTGGATTTCTGGGTCGTCGCCGACAACGTCCGCAAGGGCGCGGCGCTGAATGCCATCCAGATCGCCGAATATCTGATCGGGCGCCGGTAATCGCCCGATCCGAGTCTTTCGGTGAAACACCTCGTAAGCGCCGCCACGTTGCGGCGCTTTCGCATTGTGTGAACACATTGGTATACTCGCTTGAATTGAAATAATTTTGTTCAAGCATTAGAGGGAATCGGCGCTCATGGCCAACAATGCTGTTCGACTGATCACACCAGTCCTGCTGGGGGCACTCGTCCTGCTCTTCCCCGCCGACGGACTTCGGGCGCTGGGGCTCGGGGAGGCCCGCGTCGATTCCTGGTTGGGTCAGCCGCTGGATGTCTCCATCCGCCTGCTCGAAATCGAGTCACAAGCCATCGAGTCCGTCAGCGTGGGGCCCGCGTCGCTGGAGGACTTCGAGCGCCTCGGGGTACCCAGCCAGTCGCTGGGCCTGGGGCTGGAAGTCACCGTCGACCGTCAGGCGCAGCCGCCGATCGTTCGCGTGCGCTCGCAGCGCCCCGTCAACGACCCCATCGTCCAGATCCTGATCGACGCGCGCTGGTCCAGCGGGCGCGTCCTGCGCGAGTACACCCTGTTTCTCGACCCGCCGGTGATGGAATCCGCCGCACCGGCGCGCGAGGTCAGCCGGCCTGTCGAATCCGAACCGGAGCCGCAGCGGCAGCCCGCCCCGGCCGAGCCCGAGCGCCGTCCGCGTGAGCAGGCCGCCGAGCCGGCGCCCCGTCCCGCCCAGGAGCCTTCCCGCCCGGCCCGCGAAGAAGCCGCGCCCGCACCCGCCTCGCGCGGTGCCGACACGGTGACCGTCGCGCGCGGCGACACGCTCTGGAGCATCGCGCAGGATTGGCGGCCCGACCAGAACCTGAGCATGGACCAGGTGATGCTGGCCATCTTCAATCGCAACCGCAATGCTTTCCAGGGCGAGAACATCAACCGTCTGCTCAGCGATGCCCGGCTGGACATGCCCGGTGTAGACGAAGTCCGGTCGGTCGATCGCGCCGAGGCGCAGCGCCGGGTGCGCGAGCACATGCGTTCCTGGCAGCCGGGCGTGGCCGAGGATGTGCCGGTCGTGTCGGACGCGGGCATGCCCGAGGCGTCGGCCTCTCCCGAGCAGGAGGAGGCAGAGACGGAAACGGAAACCGCACAGAGCGAGGAGGACTATCGGCTCGACGTGGTTCCGCCCGAGGAGGACCAGTACTCGGAAAGCTCGGCCGTGGCCGAGGCCGATATCGAGCGCGTCAGCGACCAGCTCGCCGACGTCGAAGAAGAGATTGCCTCCGAGGGCCTCGACAGCCAGGCCTTCGACGAGCATGCCGATGAGATTCGCGACGCGCTCGAGCAGCGCGACATGGCCGGCCTGGCCGTGGCCGAGGAATCGCTGGCCGAACTCGAGACCCGCCTGCGCGAGGCCCGCGAAGCGCGCGCCGAGCAGGAGCGGATGGCCCAGGCCGCCGGCGGCGAGTCCGCGACCGACAGCGAGGAAGGCGACGAGATCGCCGACTACATGACCCAGCTCGAGGAAGAGTTCGGCACCCAGGACGGCGACGAAACCGCGGCCGGTGACGAGGACATGGCCATGGCGGACGAAGGCGCCGCCGGAGAGGCCCAAGGCGCCGACCCGGCGGGTGAAACGGACGAAACCGCGACGGGTGCCGGCGACGAGTCCGGCGACATGGCGGCTGCCGAAGAGTCGACAGAGCAGGCGGCCGCGGAAACGGACGCGCAGGAAGAAGCGTCGCGCCCGATGACCGTGACCCGCACCGATTCGGGCGGCATGCCCGGATGGCTGTGGCCCGTCGTCGGCCTGTTGCTGCTGGTGCTGCTGGTCGCGGCCGGGCTCTGGTGGGTACGCCGCCGCCGCGAAGCCGCCGAGCCGGGCGAGGAATCGCTGGCCGCCGCCGATGCGGTCGATTCGGCGCGCGCCGCAGTCGCCCGCAATCCGGAGGACCTCGCCGCGCACCTGGCGCTGCTGAAGATGCTGGCCGACCAGGGTCGCGAGCAGGAATTCACCGACGCCTTCGACCAGATGTATCAGGAGGTCGACGACGAATCCGCAGCCGAGTGGCAGGAAGCCCTGTCCCTCGCCGCGGCGCACGTGCCCGACCATCCGCTGCTGACGCCGCACGAGACGTCCATCGACGACGATTTCGATCGCCGCGCCGACGAGATGCTGGGCATGCTCGATGTCGACGAGTCGGGATCCGCAGGCGAGCCCGAGTTCACTTCGGAAGCCAGGAGCGAGGACGATACCTTCGACCTCGGCGAAGACGAGGAGGAAGGCTTCGAGGCCCCCGAGCGCGAGAAGGATTCGCGCGAGGACACTTTCGACGAGGACATGGACCTCGCGGTGCTTTCCGAACGGCTTGACGACCCCTCGAAGGAGCCGGGTCGCGACAAGTCGCTCGACAACGACGAGGACGATGCCGATTTCGGTTCGTTCAAGGAGCTGGACGAGTACAGCGTGGGCGACGCCACCGAGGATGAGCCCGAAGAGCATTCCGAGGCGCCCGTGGACATCGAGGATGAGTCCGCTCCCCAGCCCGACCTGGACCTCGACGTCTCGCGCGAGCAGGAAGCCGACGAAGTCTTCGGCGAGGCGGGAACCCGCGACGCGGAGGATCTCGACCTGGAACTGAGTTCGGATGTCGAGGATGTCGAATCCGAAGCCGAGTCCCCCGATGCCGGACTGGACTTCGACCTGGGCGAGACGGCCGAGGCCGAGCCCGAGGAGGCCATCGAACCGGGTGAAGCGGACGAGCCGGAAGAAGAACCCGGGTCGCTGGAAATCGAGGAGCCCGAGGAACCGTCCGAAGAAACCGAAGCGCCGGCCGCGGGCGGCTCGCTCAGCGACGAGGACGCCGACGTCAAGCTCGACCTCGCGCGGGCCTACATCTCGGTCGACCTGGGTGATTCCGCGCGTACCGTGCTCGAGGAAGTCATCAGCGACGGCAGCGAGGGGAAGCGCGCCGAGGCCAAGAAACTCCTCGACAGCATGGTGTGATCCAGCCGGTCCATTGATGCGACTCGCCGCCGGGATCGAGTACGACGGCAGCGGTTTCTATGGCTGGCAGACGCAGCGCCAGTCGCCGACCGTGCAGGCCTGTCTCGAAAATGCCCTGGGCCGGGTGGCCGACCACCCGGTCGCGGTGTATTGCGCCGGCCGCACGGACACCGGGGTGCACGCGCATTGCCAGGTCGTCCATTTCGACACGCAGGCCGAGCGTCGCGAGCGCTCCTGGGTGCTCGGCAGCAACTCCAACCTGCATCCCGGCATTTCGGTGCTGTGGGTACGCCCCGTCGACGACGAATTCCACGCCCGCTTCTCGGCCACGCGTCGGCGCTATCGCTACCGCATGCTCAATCGCTGGGTACGGCCGGCCATCGACCGCGGCCGCGTCGCCTGGATCCGCCAGCCGCTCGATGCCGAACGCATGCACGAGGCCGCCCAGGCGCTCCTGGGAGAACACGATTTCTCGAGCTTCCGCGCGGTCGGATGCCAGGCGAAATCGCCGGTGCGACGAATCCATGACCTGTCGGTCACTCGCCGGGGCAGCGAGGTGATCATTGACATCGAGGCCAACGCCTTCGTCTACCATATGGTCCGAAACGTCGCCGGGACCTTGATTCTGGTCGGCAAGGGCGAGAAGCCGGTCGAATGGCCGGGCCGGGTGCTGGCCGCCGCCGATCGCACGGTGGCGGGGCCGACGGCGCCCGCCGAAGGACTGTATTTCGTGGCGCCGACCTATCCCGATCACCCGCAATTGCCGGTCCGGGACGAGATCGATTTTCCGCCTCGCGACGACCAGTAATCCACCAGCGGTTCACCGGGCACCAGGACAATGATTCGCGTAAAGATCTGCGGCATCACCCGTCGGGAAGACGCTCTGGCGGCGGCCCATGCGGGCGCCGATGCCATCGGACTGGTATTTGCCGAGCGCAGCTCCCGCTACATCGACCATGAGCTTGCGCGGAGCATCTGCCGGGTGCTGCCGCCGTTCGTGACGCGGGTCGGCCTGTTCATGGACGCTTCGGCCGAGACGGTCCGGAGCACGCTCGAGGGTGTGCCGCTGGACTGGTTGCAGTTCCACGGACGCGAATCGCAGGATTTCTGCCGACAGTTCGGCCGGCCGTGGATGAAGGCGCTTGCCATGGGTGGCGATCTTCCGGACGACCCGGCGGATTACGACCAGGCCGATGCGCTCCTGCTCGACGCCCACGCGCCCGGGCAGGCCGGCGGCAGCGGCGAGACTTTCGACTGGTCCAGGGCGCCTCGTGTGGCCCGTCCCTGGGTGTTGGCCGGGGGGCTGAACCCCGACAATGTGGGTGCGGCCTGCCGACAGCTCTCGCCCGATGCGGTGGACGTCTCCAGCGGGGTGGAAGTTCGCCCCGGCGTGAAGAGTGATAAGCTGATTCGTGACTTTATGAAGGCGGTGAAACATGGCTGAAGCAGCCGAGAAAACAGCGATTCCGACCCAACTGCCCGACGCCGGCGGCCATTTCGGCGTGTTCGGCGGGCGCTTCGTCTCCGAGACCCTGATGGCGGCGCTGGAAGAGCTCGAAGCTGCCTGGCGCAAATACATCGCCGATGAGACCTTCATGGCGCGGCTCGACTCGGACCTGGAGCACTTCGTCGGCCGCCCTTCGCCCCTGTATTTCGCCGAGAACCTCACGCGCAAGATGAGCGGCGCGAAGATCGTGCTCAAGCGCGAGGATCTCAACCACACCGGTGCGCACAAGGTCAACAACACGGTCGGCCAGGCGTTGCTCGCCCAGGCCATGGGCAAGCAGCGCGTGATTGCCGAAACCGGTGCCGGCCAGCACGGTGTGGCCACGGCCACGGTGGCGGCCCGCCTGGGCATGAAGTGCGTGGTCTACATGGGCTCGGAAGACGTCAAGCGCCAGTCGGTCAACGTCTTTCGCATGAAGCTGCTCGGCGCCGAGGTGGTCAGCGTCGAGGCCGGTTCGAAGACGCTCAAGGACGCGCTCAACGAGGCCATGCGCGACTGGGTCACCAACGTCGACGACACCTTCTACGTCCTTGGCACGGTGGCCGGTCCGCACCCGTATCCGGCCATGGTCCGCGACTTCAACGCCGTGGTCGGGCGCGAAGCGCGCCGACAGATGCTCGACGAGTACGGCAAGCTTCCCGAGGCCCTGGTGGCCTGCGTCGGCGGCGGGTCGAACGCCATCGGGCTCTTCCACCCCTTCATCGACGACACCGACGTGGCCATGTTCGGCGTCGAGGCGGCCGGCCGCGGGCTTTCGGGCCACGAGCACGCCGCCAGCCTGTGTGCCGGGCGCATCGGGGTGCTGCACGGCTCGCGCACCTACCTGCTCGACGACGACGCCGGACAGATCATCGACACCCACTCGGTTTCGGCCGGCCTGGACTACCCGGGTGTCGGGCCCGAGCACGCCTGGCTGAAGGACTCCGGCCGGGCGCAGTACGTCGGCATCGACGACGAAGAAGCCCTGGCGGCCTTCCACGAGCTCACTCGAAGCGAGGGCATCATGCCGGCGCTCGAGTCGGCACACGCCATCGCCTACGGCATGAAGCTGGCCGCCGAGCGCGATCCCGACGAGATCGTCCTGGTCAACCTCTCCGGTCGGGGCGACAAGGACATCAACACCGTGGCCGAACTGGAGGGAATGACGCTTTGAACCGCATCGACGCGAGATTCGAACAGCTGCGCCGGACCCATCGCCGGGCGCTGATCCCCTACGTGACGGCCGGCTATCCCGGTCCGGATGCCACCGTGCCGGTGCTGCATGCCGCCGTCGAGGCGGGCGCGGACCTGCTCGAAGTGGGCATGCCGTTTTCGGACGTCATGGCCGACGGCCCGGTCATCCAGGAAGCCTGCGCCCGCGCACTCGAACAGGGCACGGGCCTCGACCAGGTGCTGGCCATGGTCGCCGAGTTCCGGCGCCGGGATGCCGACACGCCGATCATCCTGATGGGCTACGCCAACCCCATCGAGCGACGCGGCGTGGCGCGTTTCTGCGAAGAGGCCGCGGCCGCCGGCGTGGACGGCCTGCTGATCGTCGACTGCCCGGCCGACGAGGCCGCGGACATGCGTGCCGAACTGGCCCGCCGCGATCTGCACCAGATCTTCCTGGTGGCGCCGACCACGACCGACGCGCGGCTCAAGCGCGCGGCCGAGTTGGCCGGCGGGTTCCTCTACTACGTCACGATCAAGGGCGTCACCGGGGCGGCCAATCTCGACACCGCCTCGCTCGCGCCGGCGATCGAACGGATCCGGGCCGCCGCGGGCGTGCCTATTGCCGTGGGTTTCGGCATCCGCACGCCCGAGCACGCCGCCGCGGCGGCCGAAAGCGCCGACGCCGTCGTGATCGGCTCGGCGCTGGTCGAGCGCCTGGGCCGGGCCGACTCGGCCGCGGCCGCGGTCGAGACCGCACGCGACTACCTTGCCCCGATCCGTCAGGCCATGGACAATACCGCCTCTTCGCAAAATGACGTGGTGAGCGCCTGACATGAGCTGGTTCCAGAAACTGATGCCCTCCCGGATTCGCACCGAAGGTGCGAGCAAGAGCCGCAAGGTGCCCGACGGTCTCTGGACCAAATGCAAGTCCTGCGACGCCGTGCTCTACCGCCCGGAGCTGGAGCGCAATCTCAACGTCTGCCCCAAGTGCGACCACCACATGACGCTGACCGGCCGTGCCCGGCTGGAGGCCTTCCTCGACGAGGGAGACCACGTCGAGATCGGCGCCGAGCTTGCCCCGGTCGACGTCCTCAAGTTCAAGGACACCAAGAAATACCGTGACCGCCTCGTGGCCAGCCAGAAGGCCACCGGCGAAAAGGACGCCCTGGTGGCGCTGCGCGGCAAGCTGCTGGAAATGGAGCTCAACGCCTGCGCCTTCGATTTCCGCTTCATGGGCGGCTCGATGGGCTCGGTGGTCGGCGAGCGGTTCGCCCTGGCCGCCCAGGATTGCATCGAGCGCGGCCTGCCGCTGGTGTGCTTCGCTGCGTCCGGCGGCGCGCGCATGCAGGAAGGGCTGTTTTCGCTCATGCAGATGGCCAAGACTTCCGCCGCCCTGGCGCGCATGGCCGAGGAGGGGCTGCCCTACATCGTGGTGCTCACGCATCCGACCACCGGCGGCGTCTCCGCCAGCCTGGGCATGCTCGGCGACATCAACCTGGCCGAGCCCAACGCGCTGATCGGCTTCGCCGGTCCGCGCGTGATCGAGCAGACGGTGCGCGAGAAACTGCCGGAAGGCTTCCAGCGCTCCGAATTCCTGCTCGAGAAGGGCGCCATCGACCAGATCGTGGACCGGCGCGAACTGCGCCAGCGCGTCCACGGACTGCTGACCATGCTCATGGCCCCGCGCCGCAGCCAGGAAGCCCGCGAGGGCGAACTGGTCGACGAAGACAGCTAGCCGGCACAAGCCTTCCGGCCCGGCCTTGAGCGAATCCTCCAACCCGAACCCGTCGCCGCTGGCCGCCTGGCTGGCGCGACTCGAACGGCGCGCCCCGGCGTCGCGCATCGAACTCGGCCTCGACCGCGTGCGCGAAGTGTGGCGCCGAATGGACGCCGAGCTGTG
This sequence comes from Wenzhouxiangella sediminis, assembly GCF_003410055.1. GTDB lineage: Bacteria > Pseudomonadota > Gammaproteobacteria > Xanthomonadales > Wenzhouxiangellaceae > Wenzhouxiangella > Wenzhouxiangella sediminis. The sequence goes on from NZ_QUZK01000038.1 coordinate 10,693, forward strand.
CGTGCCGGTGATCACGGTCGCCGGCACCAACGGCAAGGGATCGGTCGTGGCCATGATCGAGTCCATGCTTCTTGCCGGCGGCTACCGCCCGCTGGCCTACAGTTCGCCGCATATCCTCCGGTTTTCCGAACGCATGCGCATCGGCGGACGCGAGGCCGACGAGGCCGAGATCGTGGCCGCACTCGACGAGGTGGAGCGGGCCCGCGGGGACGTCGACCTGACCTATTTCGAGCACACCACCCTGGCCGCTTTCCGCCTGGCCTTCGACGCCGGCGTGGATGCGCTGGTGCTGGAAGTCGGCCTCGGCGGTCGGCTCGACGCGGTCAACGTCCTCGATGCCGACGTTGCCGTCATCACCTCCATCGGCATCGACCACGCCGAGTTCCTCGGACCGACGCGCGAGCACATTGCCCGCGAGAAGGCCGGCGTGGCGCGCGCCGGCCGGCCCGCCGTCGTCGGCGAACCCGAACCGCCCGACTCGCTCGCCGAAACGCTCGATTCGATCGGCGCCCGGCCGATCTCCGCGCTCGAGGCGCTGGCGGCGGATGCCCCGGTCGAAGAACTGCGGATCACCCATGCCGGCCGCCGGCTGATCCTGCCCCTGCCGGCCCTGGCCGGCGCCTGGCAGCGGACCAACGCGGCCTGCGCGGTTATCGCGCTGCTCGAGCTCGCTGACCGACTCCCGATCGACGAGACCGCTCTGGCGGCCGGCCTGCGCGACGTGCGCCTGCCGGGACGTTTCCAGTTGATCCGGAATGCACCGGCGGTGCTCCTCGATGTGGCCCACAACCCGGCCGCCGCCGCGGCGCTGGCTTCAGCCCTGGGCGCCCCGGAAGCCGCCAGCACGGCGGTTTTCAGCGCCCTGGCCGGCAAGGACGTTGCCGGCATCGGGCGGGCGCTCGATGCCTGCTTCACGCGCTGGATTGTCGCGCCCCTGGCGGGCGATCGGGCGCGGCCGGCCGAGTCGATTGCGCAAGAACTCTGCCAGGCGCCTGTTTCCGGCACCGTGGAAACGGTAGAATCCGTACCTGCCGCGCTGCAGCACGCGCTGGCCGACAGCGGTCCGCACGACCGGGTGGTCGTGTTCGGTTCCTTCCTGACGGTGGCCGAAGCGTGGCCCGAACTGGCTTCAAGCCCTTGAGATTATGGACAAGGTTCTAAAGCAGCGTCTGGTCGGCGCCAGCATCCTCATCGCCCTGGCGGTGATTTTCCTGCCCATGCTGTTCGAAGGCGGCGAGGACGACGCCGCGGAGCAGCGCGAGCTGGTCATCGACGTCCCCGAGCGAGAGTCGGGAGATCGCCAGGTGCGCCGCCTGGCGCTCGATCCCGAGCAGGCGCGGCGGCCGCCGGACGAGAGCCAGGCGCAACCGCCCGAGTCGTCACGCCCCGAGCCGGCCGCGAGGCAGCCCGAGCCGCAGCCCGTCGAAGCCGAATCCGGGGAGTCGCGCGTCGAGCGGCCCGCCCGCGAGCAGCCGGCGCAAGAAGATGAGGTTGCGGCCACCGGCGACAGCACGTCGGCTCGTTCGGATGCCCAGCCGGAAGCGGCGCCGGAACCCGATGCCGTTGAGCCCGAAGCCGTCGAACCGTCGGCGGAAGCGGACACGCGGGCACAGCCCGAAACCCCCCGGGAGACGCCGGACGAGACATCGAGCGCGCCCGCCATGGATGCCGTCGAGGGTCGCTGGGTCGTCCAGGTGGCGGTTTTCAGCAGCCGCGACACGGCCAACCAGATCCGCCAGCGGCTGTCCGACCTTGGGCACCGTGTTTCCATGGACGTACTGATCCGCGACCAGGCCGAGCTCTTCCGACTGCGCACAGGCCCTTACGCCGACGAGGCCACGGCCGAACAGGCGCGCGGCCAGATCGCGGCGACCGTTGCCGGCGTCGATCCGGTCACCCGCGAACTGTCCGGCGGCGGCTCGGCCGAGGATCGACACGGCCTGGCCGTGCAGGTGGGCTCCTTCGCCAGCCACAACAACGCCGAACGTCTCGTCAGTCAACTGAACGGCGCCGGCTTCGACGCCTTCATGTACGGCGAGGAGACCGGCGGTCGAACGATCTGGCGCGTTCGCGTGGGCGGCTACGAACAGCGCGCCGACGCTGAACGCCTGCTCGAGACCTTGCGCAACGAACAGGGCCTGGAAGGCATCGTGGTTTCCCATCCATGAACTGGGCCGACTACGCCATTGTCGGCATCATCCTGCTGTCGATGGTGGTCAGCCTGTTTCGCGGTTTCATCCGCGAGGTCTTTTCCCTGCTGGTCTGGATTGCCGCGGTGTATGCCGCCCTGCAGGCGGCCGGTCCGCTGGCCGTGCAGCTCGAGGGCGTCATCGAGGTGCCCTCGGTGCGCGTCATCATCGCCTTCGTGGGCGTGTTCCTGGTCGTGCTCGTCGTCGGCGGGCTGATCAACTACCTTCTGGGAAAGCTCGTCGACGGCACGGGCCTGAGCGGGACGGACCGACTGTTCGGGGCGTTGTTCGGGGCCCTGCGCGGCCTGGCCATCGTGCTCGCGGCGGTCATCATCGCCGGCTTCACGCCCTTCGTGAAAGACCCGTGGTGGCAGCAGTCGGCCCTGCTGCCCGAGATGGAACGAATGGCGACCTGGCTGGTCGGCTTCTTTCCCGAATCCATTCAGGCCTACCTGCCCGAGCAGGTAGGCACCGAAACTGTCATTACGGAGGCTGACGCCTGACATGTGCGGAATCGTCGGAATCGTGGGGCGCTCACCGGTAGCGGCCCGGCTCTATGACGCCATGACCATCCTGCAGCACCGCGGCCAGGACGCCGCCGGCATTACCACGCTCGACGACGGGCGGATGCGCTCGGCCAAGGGTCTGGGGCTGGTGCGCGACGTCTTCTCGGAGGAAGCCGTCACCGGCCTGACCGGCGAGGTCGGCATCGGCCACGTGCGCTATCCCACGGCCGGCTGCGACCAGCCGGACGAGGCGCAGCCGATGTACGTGAACTCTCCCTGCGGCATCGCGCTGGGACACAACGGCAACCTGATCAACAGTGAGCGGCTCAGCCGCGAACTCTTCGTCGAGGATCGTCGCCACATCAATACCGAGTCCGACTCGGAGGTGCTGCTCAACGTGCTCGCCCACGAGCTGGCCGGTCGCACGCGCGACGGTCTGCATCCGGAAGACATCTTCGCCGCCGTCGACGGCGTCTACCAGCGCTGCCGGGGCGGGTACGCCGCCGTGGCGCTGATCGCCGGCGTCGGCCTGGTGGCCTTCCGCGATCCCAACGGCATCCGCCCGGCCGTGGTCGGCCGGCGCGAGGCGCCCGAAGGCCCGGAGTACATCGTTGCCTCCGAGTCGGTGGTCCTCGACATCCTGGGCTTCGAGCTGATTTCCGATATCGCGCCCGGCGAGTGCGTCTTCATCACCCTCGACGGCGAGCTCCACCGCAAGGTCAGCGACCATGCGGCGTCCTACACGCCGTGCATGTTCGAGTACGTCTACTTCGCCCGGCCGGACTCGATGATCGACGACCTGTCGGTCTACAAGGCCCGGCTGCGCATGGGCGAGGCGCTGGCGGAGAAGATCCTGCAGGAGTGGCCGGATCACGACATCGACGTGGTCATCCCGGTGCCCGACACCAGCCGAACGGCCTGCCTGCCGCTGGCCCACCAGCTGGGCGTCAAGTACCGCGAGGGCCTGATCAAGAACCGCTACATCGGGCGGACTTTCATCATGCCCGGGCAGGAGGCCAGGGTGCGCTCGGTTCGGCGCAAGCTCAACGCCATCTCCCTGGAGTTCCGCAACAAGAACGTGCTGCTGGTCGACGACTCCATCGTGCGCGGCACCACGTCCAAGCAGATCATCCAGATGGCGCGCGAGGCCGGCGCGAAAAAGGTCTACCTGGCCTCCGCCTCGCCGCCGGTGCGCTACCCCAACGTCTACGGCATCGACATGCCCGCGGCGAGCGAACTGGTGGCCTCCGGCCGCAGCGAGGAAGAAATCTGTCGGGTGATCGGCGCCGATCGCCTGATCTACCAGGATCTCGAGGCCCTGGAGAAGGCGGTGCGCGGCAAGAACCAGCGGCTGACCGGTTTCGACAGTTCCTGCTTCAGCGGCGAGTACGTCACCGGCCTGGACGAGGGCTACCTCGAGGAGCTCGAGTCGCGCCGCTCGGATGCCGCGAGAATGCAACGGCGCCGCTCGGGGTGACCGGGTCTTGATGCCCGGGGTGCGACAATCGCACCCATGACCGACACCGCCATCGTCTGGTTCCGCCGGGATCTTCGCCTGGCGGACAATCCCGCTCTCGACCACGCGCGCCGGCATCACGAGTGCGTCGTGCCGCTGTTCGTTTTCGATCCCGCAACGGAGTCACCCTGGTCGCCCGGCGCGGCCGGCCGCTGGTGGCTGCACCGGTCACTCGGAGAACTCGACGAACGCCTGCGCGATCGCGGCAGCCGCCTGATCCTGGCCGGCGGCGACCCGCTCGAAGCGTTCGAACGAATCCGGCAGGTCACCGGCGCCGGCGCCGTCTACTGGAATCGCGTCTATGAGCCTGCCGTGGTCGGGCGCGACCGGCGGATCAAGCAGCGACTGCGGGACGACGGCTGGGAGACGAAGAGCTTCAACGGATCGCTGCTGGTCGAGCCCTGGAACGGGGTCAAGGCCGACGGCGATCCCTACCTCGTGTTCACGCCGTTCTGGAAGCACCTCCAGAGGCACTGGCAGCCGCCGCCGCATTCCCCGGAGCCGCGCGAACTGGCGCCGCCGGGCCGGTGGCCCGCCAGCCTGGACCTCGACGACCTGGCGTTGCTGCCCGATCACGACTGGCCGGAGAAGCTGGCCGCGCACTGGGCGCCGGGCGAACTCGGCGCCCGTCGCCGTCTCGACGGCTTCACGGACGCTGCCGCCGCCTATCACGACCAGCGCAACCGTCCCGACCGCCCGGGAACGTCCGGCCTTTCGCCGCACCTGCATTTCGGGGAAGTCTCACCGGGCCAGATCCTGCGCGCCCTCGAGCCGTCGGGCGAGTTGCCGGCAGGCAAGGGGCGCATGGTCTTCGCCAGCGAGCTGGCCTGGCGTGAGTTCTCCCACCACCTGCTCTGGCATTTTCCGGACACGCCCGATGAATCGCTCAAGCAGGCCTTTCGTGCTTTCCCCTGGCGGAAGCCGGGCGACTATGCCGACGACCTGTCCGCCTGGCAACGGGGCCGGACGGGCATACCCATGGTCGATGCCGGCATGCGCCAGCTTTGGGAGACGGGCTGGATGCACAACCGCGTGCGCATGATCGTGGCGTCCTTCCTGACCAAGAACCTGCTGGTGCCCTGGCAGGAGGGCGCAGGCTGGTTCTGGGACACCCTGGTCGACGCCGACCTCGCCAACAACACCCAGGGCTGGCAATGGACGGCCGGCTGCGGCGCGGATGCCGCACCGTATTTCCGGGTCTTCAACCCGGTGCTGCAGGGTGAGAAGTTCGATCCCGAAGGCGAGTACCTCAGGCGCTGGTGCCCGGAACTGGCCGGGCGAGAACCCGGACGCATTCATCAGCCCCTGTCGGCCGGGGAGGCCGAGTCACTCGGCTATCCGCAACCCATCGTGGATCTGAAAGCCACACGTCGCCGGGCGCTGGACGCCTGGGACAGGATCAGGAAGTGAACCGGTCTATCTCTTGAAGTACCAGTGCCACGGCTCCCACGAGATCCGGTGGCGGTTGTGGCGTGGATACGATTCCCGGAAGCCGAAGATCCGCGCGTTGCCCAGCAGCCACTGGTAGGCATCAGTGCGGGCGAAATCCTCCTCCAGCGGCTTCACGCCCCGCGTCGTGACGTCGATGGCCCGGCCGCTGTGGTGTTCGCTGTATCCCGGCGGAGCCGAGACTTCGAGAATTTCCTTCATCGAATGGCCCTGGTCGAGCTTGCGGCTGAACAGATTGGCCTGGTAGGCGATGGCGCGGAATCCGGACACCAGCCGGATCTCGATGTTCGATGTCAGGGCCGCTTCGCGCATGCGTTTGAAGGCGTCCGCGGCGTCGGGAATCAGGCGCTGCTCGCGCTCGAAGATGTCGCGGCCGGCCGAGGTCATTCCTTCAGCTTCGGTGACCAGCGGCATCCGGTGCGCCACGCCGTAGTCTTCGGGCACGCCGAGCTCGTCGCAAAGGCGGAAGATCTCCCGCGTCTTGTCGTCGGCCAGTTCGAGCAGGTCGCGAACGATCAGGATGTTGTTCTCGTCATCCGGATCGGGGCGGCACTCATAGCCGAGCGAGCGCATGAAGCCGGCCACCCGCTTGCGCGCGACGCCATTGAGCCGGCGAATACCGAAGCGGAGCGCGTGACGCTCCAGCGATTCGAACAGGCGCCGCGGCGTGTCGGGCGAGGCCACCTCGGGATCGAGATAGCAGGCCAGGATGCGGCGATGGTCGAGGTCGAGCGCACCCAGACCGGCCAGGCGGCTGCCGTGCGTGGCCACCAGCAATGCCTGGTCGGGGACCAACTCCGCCAGATGCGTTTCGACGCTGTCGGTGCGCCTGACGTGCGACATCATGTCGGGGAGGCGCGACTTGACCAGCTTGGCGAGGGTGGCTACTTCCGAACTGCGGGCGGGTCGAACCCGAATTGCGTTCTCCATGCATGCTCCGGCTTGTGTTTCGGCACCCCAAGCTCCTGACTTGATGTCCCCCGCGGAGCCGGGCAATGGATCGTGATCAACGTGCTATATTCTGGCATATGATGCCACGCCTGCTGTCGCTTGTGCTGCGTCGGTCGGGGGGCGGCGCGGTGCTTCTGGCGCTGATCGTCGTCGTTCTCGCCGTGCCGGCCCGGCAAGTCCTGCTCGAGGCCTGGCCGGACCGCGTCGACGAGGTGCTGGCAGAGGCCGGCCCGGGCCGCATCGAGCGACGTTTCCTGCCATCGGATTCCCGCGAGCCCGTCGATGCCTTCGTCGTCGCGAGAAGCCGGCCGATCACGCTCTGGCGCATCGAAACGGAGTCGGGAGAATTCCTGCATGCCTGGTTGGCCGGCGTCCGGGACACCGATGGTGGGCTGCTTCCGGCCCTTCCGGCCTGGCTGGAGCCCGTGCGGCTCGACGGGCCCCTGCCGGACGCCGTCCGGCTCGTGCTGACCACGGCCTCCCGCGACAAGCGCGAAGTCGATGGCGCGGTGATCGCGCGAATGTACCGGCCCAATGACATGGGATTCGCCGATCGGGTGTCGCTATGGTCGGGGCGACTGGCCGAGCGCTGGCGCTGGCCGCTCAGGGCGACGGCGGATGCGCGAATGACACCACCGCCTCGATAGAAGCCGCGTCCAGCACGCTCATCAGGAGCCGGTCGAAGCCCAGCGCCACGCCGGAGCAATCGGGCATGCCGGCGGCGAGGGCGTCGAGCAGGAACTCGTCGGAGGGCATTTCGGCGAGACCGCGTTCCCGGCGTAGCCGGTTGTCGCGCTCGAAGCGCAGGCGCTGCTCGGTCGGGTCGGTCAGCTCGTGGTAGCCATTGGCGAGCTCCGTCGACCCGGTGAAGACTTCGAAGCGCTCGGCGACACGAGGGTCGTCGGCATCGATCCGGGCCAGCGCGGCCTGGCTGGCCGGGTAGTCGTGGACCACGGTAATGGTGCCGGCGGCGAAGCCGGGCTGGATGCGGGTGGCAAAAAGCCAGTCCAGCAGGGAATCGCGATCCAGCCCGGGCGGCGCATCGTCGGCGAGCGCCGCCAGTTCCGGCGTGTCGGCCGCGAGGGCGTCGACGCCCAGCACATCGACGAAACCGTCTTTCCAGGCCAGCCAGCGAACCGGCCAGTCGTCGTTTTCGGCCGCCAGGCAATGCTGGAGCAGATCGACGACCTCACCGGCCAGCTGTCGCCATCCCCAGCCGACGCGGTACCACTCCAGCAGGGTGAATTCCGGCTGGTGGTTGCGGCCGGCTTCGCCGCGGCGGAAGACCGGCCCGAGTTCGTAGAGGTCGCCGAAACCGGCGGCCAGCAGCCGCTTGTGGCAATACTCCGGCGAGGTGCGCAGCCAGCCCCCGGGTGATTCGGTCGCGATGCTTTCGATATGCACGTCGGTCACGCCCGAGGCCGTCAGCAGCGGCGTCTGCACCTCGATCACGCCGCGCTCGGCGAAGAAGGCTCGCACGCGAGCGAGCAGTTCGGCGCGGCGTCTCAGCGTGCCGGGGGATGCACTCGGTCGCCAGGTGTTCATCCCTGCGCCCGTCCGGTGCCGCTCATTTCCTCGATCTGCAGCTTCAGTTCGAGCTTGCCGAGCTTGCGTTGCTGGTACTCGAGGCTGCGCGCGCTCAGGGGATGCGCTCCGAGCCAGCCCGGCGGCAGGCCGAGGACGAGGCCGTCCTTGCCGGGCGTCAGGACGAAATCGGGCATCGCGCCGTCGCTGCGCGGGCGCGCCAGGGTGACGACGATGCGCAGCAGGGCGCCGAGACGCTCGAGGGCCGGGGTCATTCGCTGCGGCACCCAGTCGAGAACTTCGGTGTCGACCTTGCCGCGCTGGAGGGCGATGAGTGCGGCCATGAAGCGCTGTTCCGGACGAGTGAAGCCCGGCATGTCGGCGTTGGCCACCAGGTAGCCACCGTGCTTGTGGTGGTGATGATGATTGACGGCCCGCCCGACTTCGTGGAGCTGAACGGCCCACAGCAGCAGGTCGCGATGATCCTCGCCCAGTTGCCAGCCTTCGGCCACCTGGTCGAAAGCCGCCTGGACCCAGTCGTGGACCCGGGCAATCTGGTCGGGGTCGCTGCCGAATCGATCGGCCAGCCCCGCCACGCTCCGGGCACGCGGGTCGGCGTGATGGAGCCGCCCGATCAGGTCGTGCAACAGCCCTTCGCGCAGCGCCGACTGGGAGACCTCGAAATCGGACAGATCCAGCGCTCTGGCCAGCGCCTCGAGGACGGCCAGGCCGCCGACGATCACCGGTCGGCGCCGCGCCGAGAGCCCCGGCAGGTCGATTCGATCGACGTGGCCGGCGGCGATGACCGACTCCCGCAGGCGCTCGAGGTCGGCGCGGGAGAAGCGGCGTGCTCCATCCTCGCCCCCGGCTGCCATCGAGGCGATCGCGCGCATGGTGCCCGAGGAGCCGATCACACGTTGCCAACCCAGCTTCCGGCAGGGCCGGACGAGCTCGACCAGTCGATCCTCGACGGCTTCCACGGCGCGTTCGAAGCGCGCGGCGGTGATCTTGCCGCGCCCGAAATGGGCATCGGTCACCGAGACGCATCCGGCCGGCACGGTTTCGGTCAGTTCCGGCTCGTCGTCCGCGCCGATGGCCAGTTCCGTGGAGCCGCCGCCGATGTCGATGATCAGGCTGCGTCCTTCGCCGACCGGTGTGCCCTGATGCACGCCCAGATAGACCAGCCGGGCTTCCTCGCTGCCGCTGATGACGTCGATGGGGCAGCCCAGGGCGGTTTCGGCCACGACCAGGAAGGCCGCCGGGTGGGCCAGTCGCCTGAAGCTCTGAGTTCCAACCGCGCGAACCTGCGCCTGAGGGATTCCGGCAATGCGCTGGCCGAAGCGCGACAGCGAAGCCAGTGCCCGCTCCCGCACGGCCGGATCGAGGCGACCGGCGCGATCGATGCCGCCGGCCAGCCGGACCATGTCCTTGATGCGATCGACGATACGCAGCTGGTGGCCGTCGTGGTGGGCCACGACCATGTGGAAGCTGTTGCTGCCCAGGTCGATCGCGGCGTGGTGCGTGGGGGTGTCAGCCATCCGTCGCTTGCTGCATCAGCAGTTCCTGCACATGAAGTTTGGCGTTGTTCGATCGGACCAGCCGCCACTGCCCCTGACCGTCCAGTTCCCATGCCTGCACGTCCTCGCGGAACACCAGGTCGATGCTGTCGTGCCGCACGCGCTCGGCTGCCTCCGGGTCGTCGATGGGAAAGCAGACTTCCACCCGCTGGAACAGGTTGCGCCCCATCCAGTCGGCGCTGGAGGCCCAGGTTTCCGGGTCGCCGTCGTTGCCGAAATGATAAACCCTCGAATGCTCCAGGAATCGGCCCAGCACCGAACGAACCCGGATATTCTCCGAAAGGCCGGGAATGCCGGGCCGCAGGCAGCAACTGCCGCGCACCACCAGACGTATCCTCACCCCCGCCCGCGAGGCCGCGTAGAGCGCGCGGATGACGCCGGCCTCGGTCAGTCCGTTCATCTTGGCCATGATCAGGCCCGGCTTGCCGGCGCGGGCCAGTTCGGCCTCGCGTTCGATACGGCCGAGGATGAAGTCGTGCAGATCGAAGGGCGACTGCACCAGGCGCTTGAGCGGCTGGGCGCGGCCGTAGCCGGACAGCAGCTGGAAGACGCGGTGGACGTCCTGGGCGATGACAGGGTCGGCGCTGAGCATGCCCCAGTCGGTGTAGGCCTTGGCTGTACCCTGATGGTAGTTGCCCGTGCCCAGATGAACATAGCGACGCAGGCGTCGCCCCTCGCGCCGCACGATCAGCATCATCTTGGCGTGCGCCTTGTGACCGACCACCCCGTAGACGACCTGCACGCCGGCTTCCTGCATGCGCGTGGCCAGGCTGATGTTGGCTTCTTCGTCGAATCGCGCCCGCAGCTCGACGACGACGGTTACGTCCTTGCCGTTGCGGGCGGCCTCGATAAGCAGGTCGGCCAGCATCGAATCCACGCCCGTGCGGTAGAGGGTCTGCTTGATCGCCAGCACCTGGGGATCCCGGGCGGCCTGCCGCGCCAGGTCGAGCACCGGCTGGAAGCTGTCGTAGGGATGGTGCAGCACGTGGTCGCACCGCCGGATGCTCGCGAACAGGTCGCTGCCCGGCCCCAGCGAACGCGGGATGTGCGGATTGAAGGGCGGAAACTTCAGGTCCGGCCGGTCGGCCAGGTCGTAGACGGCGACCATCCGGTTGAGGTTGACCGGGCCGTTGCAGTGGTAGACGTCGTCGAGGTCCACCCCGAACTTGCTCGCCAGCAGGTTGACGACGTGTTCCGGGCAGCCGGCCGCCACCTCGAGCCGGACCGCTTCCGCGAAACCGCGTTCCATGAGTTCGCCTTCCAGGGCCCGCGCGAGGTCCTCGACCTCTTCCTCGTCGACCAGCAGTTCGCTGTTGCGGGTCACCCGGAACTGGTAGCTGCCGAGCACTTCCATGCCGGGGAACAGCTCGTCGATGAACTCATGGACGATCGAGGACAGGAAGACGAAGTCGTCGGGGCCGGCCGAATAGCTTTTCGGAATGCGGATGATGCGCGGCAGCGAGCGCGGCGCGCGCACGAGCGCCATCGCGCTGCTGCGTCCGAACGCGTCGCGCCCTGACAGCGAGACGGCGAAGTTCAGGCTCTTGTTGAGTATGCGCGGAAAGGGATGCGCCGGGTCCAGTCCGAGCGGGCTGAGCACCGGCAGGATCTGGGTGCGAAAGTGATTGTGCAGCCATCGGCGCTGGCGCCGGGTGAAACGATTGCGGGCGATGATCCGGATGCCCTGCTCGCGCAGCGCCGGCAACAACTCTTCGTCGAGCACGCGGTACTGCGCTTCGACCATCTCGAGGACGCGCTCGCGGATGGCCGCCATGGTGCCCTGCGGCGACAGGCCGTCGGCGCCGGGCTGGTTGACGCCGTGCCGGATGCGCTGGCGCGTGGAAGCCACGCGCACCTCGAAGAACTCGTCGAGGTTGGTGCAGGAAATGCACAGGAAACGCAGGCGTTCGAGCAGGGGTGCCGTCTCGTCGCGGGCCAGGGCCAGCACGCGGCGGTGAAAGGCCAGCAGGCTGGTTTCGTGGTTGAACAGCAGCTTGGGCGCTTCGAGATCGTCGGAGGACCAGCGCTCCAGCGCTTCGGCGAGCTGCGTGACCCGCTGTTTGCCGTCGATGGTTTCGGCCGGCATGCACGTTTCCCCTGAAAAGATCAGCCCTCTACGATAGCGCTCGGACGATGACAGTTTGTTGACGGCCCGCCGCTGTGCCGTTTCAGTCGGAGAACCCCAGCGGCTGGCGTTCGAGTTCACGGGAAGAAAGGCGTAATCTTTCGGCGCGCAACTGGTTCAGACGGGCGGTGACGCGCGAGCGCTGGTAGTAGTCGAGATCCTCGCGTTCGTTGATTCGCTCGAGCTGGACGATGGCTTCCTGTATGCCGCCGCGCATGTAGTAGCTTTCGGCCAGGGCCTCGGCGGCACGGATCTCGTCGCCGGCGCGGTCGGCGGCACGGGCGTAGAGTTCGGTCATGTTGACGTCGTCGGGGTAATCGCGCAGGTAGCTGCGCAGGATTTCGGCGGCGCGCTCGGCGCGCTCGGCATCGCGCTCGTGCATCAGGGTCCGGGTGTACTGGGTGGTGACGAGGCGGTTGCCCGGGTACTGCAGGTACAGGCTCTCGAGGATGTCCAGGCTCTCGGCGACGCGGCCCTCGGCGACCAGCAGCTCGGCTTCGAGCAGCTGGTAGAGCTGCCGGTCCGGGTCCCTGTCGAGCAGCCACTCGACCTGCCCGCGGGCGTCATCGAGGCGGCGGTCGGAGAGCAGGGTCATGGCCAGGCCGTAGCGCATGGCTGCTTCCGGTCGCTTGGACGCTTGTTCGATGCGGGCGCGGAACCAGGCCTCGGCGTCGGCCGAATCGGTCAGCATGGCGCGCAGTCGCGCCTGGACGTAGTGAAAATCGGTGCCGTCGCGGGTCACGCTGCCCTCGAGCTGTTCGGCGCGCGTGCGCGCTTCGGCAATCCGGTTGATGGTCAGCGGATGGGTGCGCAGGAGTTCCGGAGGTCCCTCGCCCATGACCCGGGTGATCTGGTTGAGCCGCTCGAAGAAGCGGGTCATGCCGTGGGCGTCGTAGCCGCCGCGGGCGAGCAGGGCGATGCCGATCCGGTCGGCTTCCGCCTCGGATTGGCGAGTGTGGTTGATCTGGAACTGCTGGGCCAGGCTCATGCCGCCCATCAGGATCGCCTGGGCGGCGTCGCCTTCAGCGCCCGCGGCACCCGCGGCGATCGCCAGCCCGAGGGCGGCGAGCATGGTCGGCAGCGAGACTTCCTGCTGGTTCTCCAGGCCGCGCGCCAGGTGATCCTGGGTGACGTGCGCGATTTCATGGGCGACGACGCCGGCCACCTCGCTTTCGTCGTGGGCGGCCAGGATCAGCCCGGAATTCAGGGCGATGACGCCCGCCGGGGCGGCGAAGGCGTTGATGCTGGGGTCGCGGAGTACGAAGAAGTGGAAGGGGTCGTCGGACTTGTCCGAGTAGGACACCAGGCGGAAACCCATGTCGCTGAAATAATCGCGAATCAGCGGATCCTCGACGAGCAGTTCGTGGGAGCGCATGTATTGCTCGAACTCGTGCGGGAAGCTCTCGGCCTCCTGCGGCGACAGAATCCGCGTGCTGGTACCGCCGAGATCGGGCAGGCGCACGGAATCATCGGCCCCCGCCGTAGTGGCCACGGCTACAATGAATGCGACGAGCAGGGTCTTGGGAATCAAATGCGTCATCGATCACTCAGACCGGCTGAAGGGGTCTTGGTTTCACCGGCGACGAGAATGGGCAGCCATTGAACGAGTTCATACAGTACCACCGAATCCTGATGATCCGAGCCGCGCCGGGGAGCGAGCAGAGCCTGCAGGCCCTCCGGCGGGCGGAAGCCTGGCGCGACGAGAGCGACCGGCTGCTGGTGTTCTTCCACGGGGAGGGCGTCGAACATGCCGCCGCCGAGGAGCCCTCCGCCGAATGGCGCCGGCTGGCGAGCTGGCACGGCGTGGTGCTGGCGGTGTGCAGCGGGTCCTGGTCGCGCCGTCACGACGAGCCGCCGGTCGACCCGTTCATGCTCTCCAGCCTGGTCGGATTCTGGAACCATGCGCTCGAAGCGCGTGAGGTGACCTGCTGCGGAGTCGCCGATGCAGGCTGAGCCCTGGGTGATCGTCGTCGCGGCAGCGCCCGGGGAACCGGGCAGCCGCGAGATGCTCGAGCTGGTGCTCGCCGGCGCCACCCTCGAAGTCGAGATGCTGGTCGTCTTCGAGGCGGAAGGGCTGGCGCACCTCGAGCCGGAGCCATTCGCGCCCTGGCGGCAGCTCTTGGATTTCGAGCTGGCCGAGGTTCGCGCGCGCGGCTCGGGCGAGGCCCTGCTTCCGGCCGGCGTGTCGGCCATCGACGACGAAGCCTTCGAGAATGTTTGCCGCCATGCGGCAGGAGTGCTGAGACTGTGAACGACGCGACCCGCCAATTGTTCGTGGACGGCCGGCCGGTCTCGCTCGACGCCGACGGCTTTCTCGTCGATTCCGGACAGTGGTTCCCGGAAGTCGCCGAGGCCCTGGCCGAGCGCGACGGCGTGCGGCTGGGCGAAGCGCACTGGTGGTTGATCGAGTTCGTGCGCGACTACCAGGCTCGCTACGGCAATCCACCGCTGATGCGCGTGGTCGTTGCGGAGTATCCCAAGCGCCACCCCGATAGCCGGGGCAGCCGTGAACTCTACCGGCTGTTCCCCGAAGGCCCGGTCCGCGAAGCCTGCCGCTACGGCGGCCTGCCCAAGCCGGATTGGTGTATTTGAAAACAAGGGGTTCAGGGTTCAGGAGCGCCTGAAACCTGAAACCTGAAACCCGAAACCTGAAACCTGAAACCTGAAACCTCAAACCCAGCAAACCAGGAGCAACCAAACCCGATGAGCAAGCAAGTCGTGATGTACACCAAGCCCACGTGCCCCTTCTGCACCGCCGCCGAGCGGCTGTTCAGGAGCAAGGGCGTGGATTTCGCCGTAATCGATATCGCCGCCGAGCCCGAGCGGCGCGACGAGATGATCGAGCGTAGCGGTCGCCGCACGGTGCCGCAGATCTTCATCGGCGACGAGCACGTCGGCGGCTTCGACGATCTCGACGCACTCGACCAGGAGGGCGCGCTCGATCGCATGCTCGGCCTGTAGGGTCGTTGAACGTGATGCCGGGGCGCCACAGGATCTATAATGGGCGGTTTCCGTTCAACCGCTTGATCACTACAGGAACAGCAGCGTGACGCAGCAAATCACCGTTATCCGGGGCGACGGCATCGGCCCCGAAATCATGGACGCCACCCTCCGCATGCTCGACGCCATCGGTGCGGGGCTGACGTATGACTTCCAGCTCGCCGGCATGGCGGCCCAGGAGGAAACGGGTGAGCTGCTGCCGCAGGACACGCTCGATTCGATCGAAAAGAATCGCATCGCCCTCAAGGCGCCGCTGACCACCCCGGTGGGCGGCGGCTTCAAGTCGCTCAACGTCGCGCTGCGCAAGCATTTCGACCTCTATGCCAACGTTCGTCCGGCGATCAGCTTCAAGGGTTCGAACTCGCGCTACGAGAACATCGACCTGATCACCGTGCGCGAGAATACCGAGGGTGCTTACCTGGGCGAGGGCGCGTGGACCGCGCCGGACGACAGCCGGGCCGAATCCAAGATGGTCGTCACCCGCAAGGGCTGCGAACGCATCGTGCGCTTCGCCTTCGACCTGGCGCGCCGGGCCGGCCGCAAGAAGGTCACCGTGGTCCACAAGGCCAACATCCTCAAGGACGTCACCGGCATGTTCCTGCGTGTCGCCCACGAGGTGGCCGAGGAGTACGACGATATCGAGAGCAACGACCTGATCGTCGACAATGCCTGCATGCAACTGGTCATGCGTCCCGAGCAGTTCGACGTGATCGTCACGACCAACCTGTTCGGCGACATCATCTCCGACCTGTGCGCCGGCCTGGTCGGCGGCCTCGGCCTGGCGCCGGGCGCCAACATCGGCGAGAAGGCGGCCATGTTCGAAGCGGTTCACGGTTCGGCGCCGGACATCGCCGGCAAGGGCATCGCCAACCCATGTGCGCTGATGCTGGGCGCCGCCCAGATGCTCGAACATCTCGACGATCACGACCGCGCCGGGCGCGTGCGCCGGGCCATCGCCGAGGTGATCGAGGCCGGCGACCGCACGACGCCCGATCTCGGCGGCAGCGGCACTACGGAGAGCTTCACCGACGCCATCTGCGAGCGCCTGGGCTGAGGTTCCGGCGCCTTGGGCCGGCATGCGCGGGCCCGGCGGCATGCGGTCCGGCCACGTCGGCCGGTCTGCGTCGGGTGAGGGGAGGGCGTTGTTGCGCTTCCGCAACACGCCAGAGGGGCGCGAAGTTCCCGTACCTGCAGTGCTTTCGGCGCCGGCGTTGCATTTCTCTCGATTCGGCGTTGTATTTTCGCCATCGGTGACGGTAAACTTGCTCCATCATTGGCGGAAAGTCCGAAACCGTGAAGCAACGGCTCCTTTCAATCTGTGTCCTGGCAGTCTCCCTGGTGGCGGCGCAGGCGGCCTGGTCGCTGCCGAGAACGGCGGGATCGGTTCACCTGACGCCCTATGCAGGGATGTCTTGGTTCGTGGCCGGCTTCGAACTGGGCCCCTGGGAGCAGTACCTGGTCAATGAGATCACGCCGGAACTCGAGCGGCTGTCGGCGCGGGAGATTCCTCACGTCAGCTGGCTGCACTTCGACGAAACGATCATCCTGCCGGACTTCGCCCTGCCCCTGATGCGCGGGGAGGGGCGCTCGCCGCTGCGCCTGTCGTTCCGTCAGTCGCGTCTCAGCCTGATGCTCGGCGAGTCGCTTTCGGAAAACATTCGACGCGCCGACCGCTTCCAGCAGTCGATCGTCATGCCGGGCCTGACCCACAGCGTGAGCGAGAACAGCGATCTCACGGTCAGCGCGGTGCTGGCCAGCCAGCAGTTTGGAACGGCCGCGATGAACTTGCAGCAGGCCACGACGCGCATGGGTATCGGTGAGCGAATCGACACCCTCTACTTCGATCCTGCGCGCACCGAGATTTCCCACGGGACCGGTCTGCGATTCGCCCTGAGCAGCGAACTCGTCACCGGCGTTCGTCTCGAAGCGGCCTTCCAGTCGCGCATCAACATGGACGAGTTCGCGACCGTTCGGGGGGTGCACGGCGCCAGCGCCGAACTCGACATTCCGCCTCGTCTTCAGGTCGGACTCGAGTTTCATGCCACGCCCCGTTCCTGGCTGAACTTCGGCGTATCCCAGATCTTCTACAGCGACGTCGGCGCCTTTCCCAGCCAGTCGCTTCCGGCACGCTTCACCGCGCTGCTCGGTGATCGCAACAGCCCGGACTTTGCCTGGGACGACCTGACCGTCTACAGCCTCGGTTGGCGCTGGCGCGCGGCCGACGACATCGAGTTGTTCGTCGATTACCGCACACGCACCCAGCCACGGCCGACGGCACCGACCCTGGCCGCAGCGCTCGATTCGGAACTGGCCAGCAACGCCGTCATCGCCGGGCTTTCCAAGGACGTCGGCAAGCGCAGCCGCCTCCACCTGAACGCGGCGTATGCGCCGCCCGAGTATGCATTCGGCGGCAACCTGCTGGGCGTGATCAGCGACGAACTCGACCAGGATCTCGAGGTCCAGGCGATGATGAGCTTCGACTTCTGACGAGCGAGCGCGAACGATTCGTCTTTACCCGCAGCTACAACACTCCTGAACGGCACGGTGCCCGGTGGCCTTCTTGCGGGGAAGGCCCACCGGGCAGGGCTTTCTGGCACCCCTGAATGTCCTCTCGCCCTTATAATCGAACCATGATCGCGCGCGTCAACGAGTGGTTTCGTCGGCATTTTTCCGACCCCCAGGTCGTCATCCTGGCGCTGTTTCTGGCGCTGGGCGTGCTCGCCATCGCCCTGTTCGGCAAGATGCTTGCGCCGGTGCTCGCCAGCCTGGTGCTGGCCTACCTGCTCGAGGGCGGGGTGCAACGCCTCGAGCGCCTGGGTGTACCGCGGCTGTTGAGCGTCATCGGGGTCTTTCTCGGCTTCATGACGGCGCTCGTCTACCTGCTTCTCGGCCTGGTGCCGATGCTCACTCGCCAACTCGCCGCCATCGTGCGAGACCTGCCCAGTTATGTGTCCCTGGCGCAGGACTGGGTGGCCAAGCTGCCCGAACGCTATCCCCAGCTCGTCGCTCCGACCGAGCCCGCGTCGGCCACCGAGGCGATCGCCGCCAACGGCGTGGAGCTGGCCGCCGAGGAGCCGCAGCG
This sequence comes from Wenzhouxiangella sediminis, assembly GCF_003410055.1. Classification (GTDB taxonomy): domain Bacteria; phylum Pseudomonadota; class Gammaproteobacteria; order Xanthomonadales; family Wenzhouxiangellaceae; genus Wenzhouxiangella; species Wenzhouxiangella sediminis. Next base: position 28,612 of record NZ_QUZK01000038.1, read on the forward strand.
CGAGCTGGCGCTGATATCCCAGGAACAGCTGTCGACCTGGCTCGACAACATCGGCTCGGAGCTGGTGAACTACGGGGCTACCCTGGTTTCCTTCTCCGGGGTGATGAGCGCGGTCAACCTCCTGATTTTTCTCGTGCTGATGCCGGTGCTGGTGTTCTTCTTCCTCAAGGACAAGCACCAGCTCGTGGGCTGGGCCAGCCAGTACCTCCCTCGTGACCGAGCGCTCGTCACCAGCGTCTGGCAGGAGGTCGATGCCCAGATCGGTAACTACGTCCGCGGCAAGGTACTCGAGATCATGATCGTGTGGATCGTCACCTACGTGGTCTTCGCGCTCCTCCAGATGCCCTTCGTCATGCTGCTGTCGATGCTCGTGGGCCTGTCGGTCATCATTCCCTACATCGGGGCCGCCGTCGTGACGCTCCCCGTCGCCCTGGTCGCTCTGGTCGCCTTCGGTCCCGGCGCGAGCTTCTGGTACGTGCTGATCGCCTACACCATCATCCAGGCGCTCGACGGAAACGTGCTCGTGCCCATCCTGTTCTCCGAAGTGGTCAGTCTGCATCCGGTCGCCATCATCACGGCGGTTCTGGTTTTCGGCGGCATCTGGGGTTTCTGGGGCGTTTTCTTCGCCATTCCCCTGGCGACTCTGGTCAATGCCGTGTTGCGGGCCTGGCCGCGCGCCAACGACGAGGGTGATCGAACCTTCTCCGGCGAGCCGGACGAAGCAGCCGATGCCCGCGGCTGATCCGGGCCGGCCGCTGCGGTCCCCGGAAGACTGGCGGCGCGAGGCGAGTCGCGAATTCCGCTTCGTCGATCGTTGCTTCGACCCGTCTACCGGCGTGGTCGAGCTCTTCTACCGTCTCGACGGCATCGAGCTGCAAGAACGCTTCAGGCTTCCGATCGAGGGAGGGGGCTGCCGTTGCCCCGAAGCGCTCGATGCCGCCCTCGACCTGCTGCACTGGACGGCCGGCGTCAGCTACTGGAAGGCCGGCTGCCCCCCTTCGATCGCTTTCGAAGGACGCGCCCCGGATGCCTGGCAAGCCGCCTGGCTGGCGCGGCTGTACCGCGAAGGCCTGGCCGAGTTCGCCTGGCGCAACGGTCTGGATCAGGACGCCTGGGCGACCTTTCCTGCCGGCGGAGCGCCGAGTGGGGCGGTGCGCTGCCGGCTGCCGAGGCGATCGCTGGTGCCGATGGGCGGTGGCAAGGACTCGCTCGTGGCGCTCGAGCGCTTGCGCCGCCGCGGCGAACAGCCGGTCACCGTCCAGGTCGGCCGAGCCGCCCTGATCCGGCAGGTCGCCGAGGTTGCCGGCACGCCCCACCTGGTGATCGAACGCGAGGTGGATGCCGGGCTGGCGGCGCTCAATCGTCAAGGGGCCTGGAACGGCCATGTGCCGATCACGGCGATCAATGCGTCGGCTCTGATCGTGCTTGCCCTGGCGAGAGGCTTCGACCGGGTCGTGTTCGCCAACGAGCATTCCGCCGACGAGGCGACGCTGCACGACGAACGGGGCAGGCCGGTCAATCACCAGTTCTCCAAGTCGCTCGAGTTCGAAACGATGCTGGGGGAGTGGGTCGGGCGCTGCATCACGCCGGATCTGTCGGTGTTCTCGATCCTGCGGCGCGATCGCGAACTGGCCATATGCCGGGAGTTCGCCGGGCTCGAGCGCTATCACGGCGTCTTTTCCTCCTGCAATCGCAACTTCCATCTCGACGGGGCACGAACCGATCGCTGGTGCGGTCACTGCCCCAAGTGTCATTTCGTCTTCCTGGCCCTGGCGCCGTTCATGTCGCCCGAAGCACTGACGGGAATATTCGGGGCCAACTTGCTCGCCGACGGCGGGCAACTGCCGGGCTTTCGCTCGCTGCTGGCGATCGACGGCGCCAAACCATTCGAGTGCGTGGGCGAGGCCGGCGAAGCCCGCGCGGCGCTCGCCGCCCTGTCGGCTGATCCGCGTTGGCGCGATTGCACCGTGGTGTCGGCGCTGGCGCCTTCGCTCGCGGACCTGGACGTGCCCGAACTCGACCGACTCTGCCGGCCCGCGCGGGCCCATCGCATTCCCGATGAACTCCTCGCCGACGATTGACTGGCTGCTGGCGCGGCGCATCGGCCTGCTCGGCTACGGCCGGGACGGGCGCGCGACCGCGCGCGCCCTGCGCGAGCGGGACCCGGCCGTGCAACTGACCGTCCTGGTCGAGCGCGGCGAACCGGAAACGGATTGGCCGGTCGTGAATGCGCCCTTCGACGAGCGCCTGTGCGATTTCGACGTGCTCATCCGTTCCCCGGGGGTGCCCGTGGATCATCCGGCGCTGACCGCAGCCCGGGAAGCCGGCGTGGTCGTCGTCAACCCGGCCTCCATCTGGCTGGCCGAGCGCGGTCGCGACCTGACCGTCGTCGGCGTGACCGGCTCGAAGGGCAAGAGTACGACCGCTTCGCTGCTCGCCCACCTGTTGCGCGGCCAGGGTCTGGAGGTGCTCCTGGCGGGCAACATCGGCGTGCCCCTGCTCGATCATCTCGAATCCGCCGCCGACGTTGCCGTGCTGGAGTTGTCGAGCTACCAGCTGGCCGACCTTCAGGGCCGGATCGATCTCGGCCTGTTCACGCGCCTGTTTCCCGAGCACCTCGACTGGCACGGCGGCGAGGAAGCCTACGTGGCCGCCAAGTTGCGCCTGGCCGAGCTGCTCGAAGGCCGTCCCTTGCTCGTCAACGGCCGCGACGAGCGCCTGGTGGCGGCCACCGAGGCGGTGCGGGGCCGCGTGCTGGGCAATCGCCCGCCGGGGGTCTGGCGCGACGGCGACCGCCTGATGCTGGACGGCGCGCCGCTGTGTCCGGCAGGCGCCTTGCCCTTGATCGGTCGCCACAACCTGGACAACGCTGCGCTGGCCCTCCAGGCCGGCATCCTGCTGGGCCAGGATGGTCCGGCGCTGGCCCGGTCACTGTCGACTTTCCGGTCCCTGCCGCACCGGCTCGAGCCCGTGGCGACGGTCGACGGCGTGCGTTTCATCAACGATTCGATATCGACCAGCCCCTGGGCCACGCTGGCGGCCCTGGACGCGCTGGCGCCGGCGCCGGTCATACTGATCGCGGGCGGGCAGGCGCGGCCGGCGGACTGGCAGCCCGTCCTCGAGTGGGTCGATGCCCACGGCCTCGAGGCCCTGCTGACGATTCCCGACAACGGCGGTGTCATCGCCGATCGCTTCGGCGAAGCGGTCGGAGAGCGGATGGGGCCGATCGAGGCGCTCGAAGGGCTCGAGCAGGCCGTGGCGCGGGCGCGGGAACTGGCGCGTGAGGGTTGCGTCGTGCTGTTGTCGCCGGGGGCGCCGAGCTTCACCCGTTTTCGCGATTTCGAGGAGCGCGGCGAGCGCTTCCGTGCGGCGGTGGGTGTCGCCCCGGAAGTTCAGTAGGCGCGGTCCACAGCGTATCCGGCGAGAAACTCCAGCGCGCCCCGCTCGTCGCTCTCGGGCAGCACAGCCAGGGCCATGCGGGCCTTTTCGGCCAGACCTTCAGCCTGGGACATGGCCAGGTCGAGTGCGCCGGTGCGCTCCATGATGCTCCTGACATCGGCAATGCGGTCGCTGCCGCCGGCTTCGATGATGCTTCGCATCAGCGCCCGTTCGGTCTCATCGGCGGACTGGAGCGCGAGAATCAGCGGCAGGGTGACCTTGCCCTCGGCCAGGTCGTCGCCCGCGTTCTTTCCCAGGTCGTCGCCGTCGGCGCGATAGTCGAGCACGTCGTCGACGATCTGGAAGGCCTGCCCGAGGTACAGGCCGTAGTCGGCCAGGCTTTCGCAGTCGGAATCGCTCATCTCGCCCAGAACGCCGCCCAGGCGAGCGCTGGCGGCGAACAGGCAGGCGGTCTTGTCGGAGATCACCTGGTAGTAGTCCTCGACCCCCAGGTCGGCATTGCCCATCTGCATGAGCTGCAGCACCTCGCCCTCGGCGATGGTGTTGGTGGTGTCGGCCAGGATGTTCATTACCCGCATCCGGTCGAGCTCGACCATCAACTGGAAACTGCGCGAGTAGAGGAAATCGCCGACCAGCACGGAGGCGGCGTTGCCCCAGAGACGGTGCGCGGTGACCTGCCCGCGGCGCCGGGACGACTCGTCGACGACGTCGTCGTGGAGCAGGGTCGAGGTGTGGATGAACTCGATGATCGCCGCCAGCTTCAGGTGGTCGTCGCCGCGATAGCCGGCGGCACGGGCGCAGAGCAGGTGCACCAGCGGGCGCATGCGCTTGCCGCCGCCGCTGATGATGTGATGGCTGATCTGGTTGACCAGGACGACATCGGAGGCCAGTCGATCGACGATCAGGCGGTCGACCGCCCGGCGGTCGACCTGCGTGAGCTCGAGAATGTCATCCAGGCCGGCCGGCGCCGTGGTCGATGAGAAATCGTTCATGGCTGACAATTATACGGGTCGATTTCCTTCGCCGGGCCGGGGGATTCGGCCGATGGGACCGGCGGGCGCCTATGCTAGACTTCTGCGCATTCTCAAACCCTGAATCAAGGAGAGGCCCGCGTCATGGCCCGTGGAATCAACAAGGCGATCCTGATCGGCAATCTCGGTGCCGATCCCGAAACCCGACACACCGCCGGCGGCAATGCGGTGACCAATATCCGAATTGCCACCTCCGAAGCCTGGCGCGACAAGCAGACCGGCGAGCAGCAGGAGCGCACCGAGTGGCACCGTGTGGTGCTCTTCGGCAAGCTCGGCGAAATCGCCGGCGAGTACCTGCGCAAGGGCTCGAAGGTGTACATCGAAGGCCGCATCCAGACCCGCAAGTGGCAGGGCCAGGACGGTCAGGACCGCTGGACGACCGAAATCGTCGCCAACGAGATGCAGATGCTCGACAGCCGCGGCGGCAGCGCCCCGTTCAACGACAACGGGCCGTCCCAGAGTCAGGGCGGCTACCAGGATCAGGGCTACGACGGCCCGCCCAGCGACAACGGCGGCGGACTGGAAGACGATATTCCGTTCTGACGGCTGGCGCGTCGCGGCTCTGCGCGCCGTGATAGTGCTTTAGGCGCGCCGAGCTTGGGTGAAAATCTTTCAAACCCAAAGACGCGAAGACGCAAAGAGTTGAATGAATGGTCGCGTTCGTCGGCCACCACTGCAGTCCGGCAGACCCTGTTTGGCTCCGTCGCAACTGGTCCGTTTTTTCGTTTTCTTCGCGTCTTTGCGTCTTTGCGTTCAACAAGGTTTTGATTCTCAGATGAAAACCATTCTGGTCACCGGCGGTGCCGGGTTCATCGGGTCCAATTTCGTCCACCACCTGCTCGGCACGACCGACGCGACGGTGGTCAATCTCGACCTGCTGACCTATGCCGGCAACCGCGAGTCGCTCGAAGGCCTGCCGTCCGAGCGGCACGTCTTTGTCGAGGGCGACATCTGCGACGGTCCGCTGGTGGCCCGGCTGCTCGACGAGCATCGGCCCGACGCCATCGTGCATTTCGCCGCCGAAAGCCATGTCGACCGCTCGATCGACGAGCCCGGCGCCTTCATCCGCACCAACGTGACCGGCACGCAGACGCTGCTCGATGCCGCGCTGGCCTACTGGCAGGGCGGGGCGGACCACTTCCGTTTCGTGCACGTGTCCACCGACGAGGTCTACGGCACGCTCGCGCCCGAAGAACCGGCCTTCACCGAAACGCACCGCTATGCCCCGAACTCGCCGTACGCGGCTTCGAAGGCGGCGGCTGATCACCTGGCCCGGGCCTGGCACCGCACCTACGGCCTGCCGGTGATGATCACCAACTGCTCGAACAACTACGGCCCCTTCCAGTTTCCCGAGAAGCTGATTCCACTGATGCTGATCAACGCCCTGGAGGGCGAGAAGCTGCCGGTCTACGGCGACGGGCAGCAGCGCCGCGACTGGCTGTTCGTCACCGACCATTGTCGCGCCGTCGAGCGCGTGCTCGAAGCCGGCGAACCCGGCCGCGTGTACAACATCGGCGGCAACGCCGAAATGGCCAACCTCGACGTCGTTCACCTGCTCTGCGACCTGCTCGACGAGCGCGTGCCGGTCGAGCGCCCGCGGCGCGAGCTGATCGAGTACGTCACCGACCGCCCGGGCCACGACCGGCGCTACGCCATCGACGCGACGAGAATCCGCGACGAACTCGGCTGGGAACCGTCGGTCGACTTCACCGAAGGCCTCGCCCGGACCGTCGACTGGTACCTGTCCAACCGCGAGTGGTGGCAACGCATCCGCGACGGCCGCTATCGCTCCGAACGCCTCGGCGTGTCGCGGATTGGGGGCTGAAAAAGTCAGAAGAATAAATTGTCCACAGATGAACACAGATGAACACAGATTAAAGAAGATCTAATGTCTGTGAAGCTTTCTAGAAAGGTAATTGGTTGTTGCTATGAAGTCAGCAATACTCTGGGGGCGGGGTTTCTGGAGAATGTCTACGAGAATGCCCTGTCCGTAGAGTTGGAGCGACAAGAACTCGCATACCGCCGCCAGGTGCCCCTGGAAGTCTGCTACAAGGGGGAGACTGTAGGACGTTATCAGCCTGACTTTCTGGTGGACAATCAATTGATTGTCGAGATCAAGGCCGTGAGCGACTTGTCAGGTGAACATCAGTCTCAATTGCTGAACTACTTGAGGGCAACAGGGCTTGATATTGGTCTACTCGTCAATTTCGGAAGGCCGCGAATTCAGGTAAAACGCCTGGTTAACTGAGTTTTTGTTTTTTTATCTGTGTTTATCTGTGTTCATCTGTGGACGAACAGGTTTAGGTTTTTAGGTTTTCAGGACAATAACTCCATGAACAGACGAGGCATCATTCTGGCGGGCGGCTCCGGCACGCGGTTGTATCCCCTCACGCAGGTGATCTCCAAACAGCTGCTGCCGGTCTACGACAAGCCGATGATCTACTATCCGCTGTCGACCATGATGCAGGCCGGCATCCGCGAGATCCTGATCATCACCACGCCGCACGAGCAGGCCCTGTTCCAGAAGCTGCTCGGCGACGGCAGCCAGTGGGGGATCGAGCTGAGCTATGCCGTGCAGGACGAACCGCGCGGCCTGGCCGACGCCTTCATCATTGGCCGCGAATTCATCGACGGCCGACCGTCCTGCCTGATCCTGGGCGACAACATCTTCCACGGCGGCGGCATGCGCGAGCTGCTCGAGCGGGCCAACGCCCGCGAGCACGGCGCCACCGTGTTCGGCTACTGGGTCAGCGACCCCGAGCGCTACGGCGTGGTCGAGATGGACGCGCAAGGACGGGTGCTCTCGCTCGAGGAAAAGCCCGAGCGGCCGAAATCCAACTACGCCGTGACCGGCCTGTATTTCTACGACGAGCGCGCCTGCGACTTCGCCGCCGAGCTCGAACCCTCCGAGCGCGGCGAGCTCGAGATCACCGACCTCAACCGCCGCTATCTCGAAGCCGGCGACCTCACCGTCGAGCGCATGGGCCGCGGCTACGCCTGGCTGGATACCGGGACCCACGCTTCGCTCCAGCAGGCCTCGAGTTATATCGAGACCCTGGAATCGCGCCAGGGCCTGCGCGTGGCCTGCCCCGAGGAGATCGCCTTTCGCCAGGGCTGGATCGGCGCCAACGAGTTGCTGGCCCTGGCCGAGCCCCTGACCAAGAGCGGCTACGGCGACTACCTGCGCATGATCGCCCGGACTGCGGAGCCTTCATGAAAGTCAGCGACACCGATCTGCCCGGCGTGAAGCTCGTCGAGCCGCGCGTGTTCGGCGACGAGCGGGGCTGGTTTCTGGAGACCTGGCGCGAGGAGCGCTACCGCGAACACGGCATCGGCCCGGCCTTCGTCCAGGCCAACTGCTCGCAGTCCGCCCGCGGCGTATTGCGCGGGCTGCATTTCCAGTGGCCCGAGCCGCAGGGCAAGCTCGTCTGGGTCAGCCAGGGCCGGGTCTTCGACGTGGCCGTGGATATTCGCCCGGAATCCGATCACTTCGGGCGCTGGACCGGCTTCGAACTCGATGCCGACAGCCACCGCCAGCTATGGATTCCAGAGGGCTTCGCGCACGGTTTCCAGGTCCTCAGCGAGACCGCCACTTTCAACTATCTCTGCACTCGACCGTACCGCGGCGAATTCGATGCCTCGATCGCCTGGGACGATGCCGATATCGGCGTGGAATGGCCGATCGCCCCCTCGGGTCTGTCCGACAAGGACCGTGCCGCGCCCCGCTTGGCGGAAATCGCTCCTGACCGGCTGCCGTCATGACCACCCTGCTGCTGGGCGCCAACGGCCAGCTGGGCCGTCACCTGCGTGCCGAAATCGACGGCCTGGTGACCTGCGCGCGCAGCGATGCCGACCATGTGCTGGACCTTTCGCAGGTCGATCACATTGGCCCGCTTCTCGACCGTGTGCGCCCGGATACGATCATCAACGCCGCAGCCTGGACGGCCGTGGACGACGCCGAGGACCATGAGGCCGAGGCCTTCGGGCTCAACCACGACCTGCCGGCCGCGCTGGCCGACTGGTGCCGGCGCAGCGATGCCCTGCTGGTGCATTACTCGACCGACTATGTCTTCAGCGGCGCGCCCGGCCGGCCCTGGCGCGAGGACGACCCGGTGGCGCCGGAGTCGGCCTACGGGCGCACCAAGCTGGCCGGCGAGCAGGCCATTGCCACCAGTGCCTGTCGCGCCCTGGTGCTGCGCACCGCCTGGGTCTACAGCGCCCTGCCGGGCAATTTCGTATCCGCCATCCTCAAGCGCGCCGGGGAGGGGCAGGATCTGAAAGTGGTCGCCGACCAGACCGGCTCACCGACCTGGGCCGGTACGCTGGCGCAGGCCACACGCCGCCTGGTCGCCCTGGGCGATCGCGTCGAGCGCCCGGAACTGCTCCACGTCAGCGGGCAGGGCGCCATGACCTGGCATGCGCTGGCCGTCAGAGCCGTGCAGGGGGCTGCGGAGCGTGGCATCATCTCCGATATCGTCGACGTCGAGCCGATCGCAAGTGACGCGTGGCCCCAGAAGGCAAGGCGCCCCGCCTGGTCGGTGCTCGACGGTTTGCGCTATGAACAATTCACCGGCCGGCCGCTGCCCGACTGCGAGCAGGCCCTGGTCGAGTGCCTGGACCGATGGAGCGAGGCCCCATGTTGATACCCGTGATCATGTCCGGTGGCGCCGGCACCCGCCTGTGGCCGGTGTCGCGCAAGGCGCATCCCAAGCCCTTCATGCGCCTGGCCGACGGACAGACGCTGGCGGCCAGCACCATCCGGCGCGCCCTGGCCGTGGGCGATGCGCCGGTGACGCTGACGGTGACCGGCCGCGACTACTACTTCCTGACCCGCGACGAATACCAGGCTGTCGACAGCTCGGCCGACCATCGTTTCCTGCTCGAGCCCGAAGGGCGCAACACCGCGCCGGCCATCGCCGCCGCCGCGCTCTGGGCCGAACAACTCTACGGGCCGGACACGCGCCTGCTGATCATGCCCGCCGATCACCTGATCCGCGACCTGGATGCCTTCTCCGAAGCCGTCGCCCACGCCGAGGCGCTCGCCGCCGACGGCTGGCTGACCTGCCTGGGCGTGACGCCGACGCACGCGGAGACAGGCTATGGTTACATCCGCTCGGGGCAGGGCATCGGCGAGCACGGCCGCGAGATCCGCGCCTTCGTCGAGAAGCCCGACCAGGACACCGCCCGTCGCTATTTCGAGTCCGGCGAGTATCTCTGGAACGCGGGCATGTTCTGCTTCCGCGCCGACGCCATCCTTGCGGCGCTCGAGACGCACGCCGGCGATATCCTCGAACAGGTTCGCGCCACCTGGGCGGAAACCGACGCCGAGGCGGCTCCCGTGGAACTCGACGCCGAGCGCTTCGCGCGCGTTCGACCCGACTCGATCGACTTTGCCGTGATGGAGAAGGCCGAGCGGCGCGCCGTCGTGCCGGTCGACTGCGGCTGGAGCGACATCGGCTCCTGGCAGGCGATCAGCGACCTCTACGAAACCGACGCCCTGGGCAATCGAGTACAGGGGGAGGCGGTTCTGGTCGACACCCGCAATACCTTTGTCCAGGGCGAAAAGCGCCTGGTCGCCGCTGTGGGCGTGGACAACCTGGTCATCGTCGACACCGGAGATGCCGTGCTGGTCGCCACTCGCGACCGTGCCCAGGAGGTCAAGGCCGTTGTCGAGGAGCTGACCCGCAACAACGACGAACTCGCGGTTTTCCACCGCACGGTGCACCGACCCTGGGGCAACTTCACGGTGCTCGAGGATGCCGAGGACTGCAAGGTCAAGCGCCTGGTGGTCAAGCCCGGCGGCATCCTGTCGCTGCAGCGCCACCAGCACCGCAGCGAGCACTGGACTGTGGTCGCCGGCGAAGCGAAGGTGCGCGTGGGCGACGAGGAGCGCATCTACGGCGCCAATGAAACCGTCGAGATTCCGGTGGGCAGCCTGCACCGGCTTGAAAACCCCGGCGACGAGGACGTGCACATCATCGAAGTGCAGACGGGGAGCTATTTCGGCGAAGATGATATCGAGCGGCTCGAGGACGTCTACGGCCGGACATAGGATGGAGGGAGCCATGCAGCGGGTCTGGAAGAGGGGATCGGGCGATTCGGTTCGACTTGTCGCCATGGTGGTTGTGGTTGCCGCGCTGTCGGCCTGTGCCGTGGACAAGCCGCGGACGGCGGCGTCCCAGCCCGAGTCGGCGTCGAGTCCCGAGGCGCAGGACTGGCGGGCCGAGGCGATGGCCTGGCGGCAGCGCCGCTACGATCGGCTGACCGAGCCCTATGGTTGGTTGAGCCTGGTGGGCCTGGATTTCGTCGAGGATGGGCGCTGGCGCATCGGCGCCGGCGAGGGCGCCGACATCGCGATGCCGGCCGGCCCGGACCACTGGGGCGAGCTCATCGTCGACGGCAGCCGGGCGCGCTTCGAGCCCGCAACCAATGCCGTGCGCGTGGACGGGCGCCCCGGCGTGGCGGGAATGCTCGTCCAACCCGGCCGAGACGATACGGTATGGGTGCAGGCCGAAGACGTTCGCTTCCAGATCATCCAGCGCAACGACCGCCTGGCCGTGCGCACTCGCTGGCCGCGGGCCGAGACGCGCACCGAATTCAAGGGCCTGGACTACTTCCCCTACGACCCCGACTGGCGGGTCGAGGCGCGCATCGAATACCACCCGGCCGGGACCACCATGCCGGTGGGCAGTGTGCTGGGCGACATCACGCAGGAGCCCAACCTCGGAGCGGCGGTATTCGAGTACGGCGGCGAGACCTACCGGCTCGAGGCCCAGGCCTCGCGCGACGACGATGAGTTGTTCTTCGTCTTCGCCGATCGCACGACGGGCCGCGAGACCTACGGCGCCGGTCGCATGCTCTACGCGCCCATGCCCGACGAAAACGGCCGCACCGTGCTCGACTTCAACCGCGCCTACAACCCGCCGTGCACCTTCACCGAGTTTTCCACCTGCCCGCTACCCGTGCCGGAAAACCGCCTCGACGTGCGCGTGACCGCCGGCGAGAAGGACTACGCCGGAGAGTCCGGGTATCTGAAATAGAAGGCAAGGATTTCTCGCAAAGGCGCGAAGGCGCAAAGGTCGCAATGGAAAAAGAAAGAAAAATCCTTGCGTCCGTCGCGCCTTTGCGCCGTTGCGAGAAACGGCCGACCTGGATGGACTGCTAGTCGGTCTATTTCCCCTGAAACTGCGGCGTGCGCTTTTCGAGGAAGGCGCCGGTGCCTTCTTTCATGTCCTCGGTGGCGCAGCACAGGGCGAATCGGGCGGTTTCCAGGGCCAGGCCGGTCTGCAGGTCGGTTTCGGCGCCCTGGTTGATTGCCTGCAGGATGCCGCGCACCGCTTCCGGTGCCGCCTTGGCCAGCTGGTCGGCCAGTTCGGCGACGGCGGATGACAGTTCATCCTGGCCGACCACCCGGTTGACGACGCCGAGCTGCTCGGCGCGTTCGGCCTTGATGGGCTCACCGGTCAGGGCCATTTCCAGGGCGCGGGTGGTGCCGGCCAGGCGCAGCAGGCGCTGGGTCCCGCCGAAGCCCGGCATGATGCCCAGCTTGATCTCCGGCAGGCCCAGGCGCGCGTTGTCCGAGGCCAGGCGCAGGTGACAGCCCAGCGCCAGCTCCATGCCGCCGCCCAGGGCGAAGCCGTTGATGGCCGCGATCACCGGCTTGTCGGATGCCTGGATGCGGCTCATCAGATCCTGGCCCAGGGCGGAGAAGGCGCGTGCCTCGACGGCCGTCTGCTCGCGAATCTCACCGATGTCGGCGCCGGCCACGAAAGCCTTCTCGCCGCTACCGGTCAACACGATCACGCGGACCCCGTCGTCTTCCTGCGCCGCGGTCATGGCCTCGGCCAGTTCCATCAGGGTCTGGCGATTGAGCGCGTTGAGCTTGTCGGGGCGGTTGATCGTGATCGTTCGGACCGCCTCGCGGTCGGAAATCAGCAGGTTGTCGTACGCCATCTGGATGGGCTCCGGTTGGGTTTGGTTGGAGCCGGATAGTTTAAGGGGTTCGAATGGGATTAGGTTTCAGGGTTCAGCCATTAACAACGCGCACGATCAACCAACCCGCCACCGCCAGTGTGGCCGCCCCCGCGAGGAGCAATCCGACCGCCGGCGCCATCGGGGCGATCTCGGCCAGCATGGCGCTGGCGTGGGGCAGGGCGGTCGAGAGGCAATCGATGTTCGCCGCCGCGTCGATCAGGGCGCTGGCGATTCCGGCCAGGGCGGCCGGAATCAGGATCAGCAGCAGGATCACGGTGGCGACCAGGTGCATGGCGACGACTCCCTCGAGCATGGCCGGTCAGTCCCTGAGTTCGCGGTCGATGCGGTACTCGTTCGACGTCAGCCAGGCCTCCATGCGCTGCAGCCGCTTGTCGAGTTCGCGGAAGCGTTGGTTGAGGCTGCTCACGCCGTCCTTGGGGCCCTTGCGCACTTCGTGCCAGAAGGCCTCGTCGGACTCGTCTCGATAGAGATTGATCGGCCGCTTCGGTAGCAGGATCCACAGCGCGATGTAGCCGACCACCATGACAGCGGTGAACGGGATGGCCAGCAGGATCGTGATGACGCGCAGCGCGGTCAGGTTGAATCCGGCCCAATCGGCGATCCCGGAGCAGACCCCGCCAAGGATGCTGCGCTCCTTGTTGCGGTAAAGCCGGTTCCGGCTCGGTCGTTCGTACTGTTCGTGACGGCGGTTCATGAGCGGTTTCTCCAGTTCGGGCTGTCGGCATCGAGGATGCGCTCGAGGGTATGGATGCGTTCTTCCATCTTCCTCGCGCTCTCGTGCAGGTCTTCCATCAGCGCTTCGTCCTTGGTGTTGAGACGCCGGTTGGCCGAGTTGCGGGTGGCGTAGTGCAGGATCAGCCAGATCGGCGCCACGATCACCATGAACAGGATCAGCGGCACGAATACGATGTCACTCATCGCTGCTTACTCCTTGTTGCGGCGCGACTTGAGTTCGGCGAGGGCCTCCTCGACCCGTTCATCGCGTTCCAGATCCTCGAATTCCGAGTTGAGCGTTCGGCCTTTCCGGCCCATGTCCAGCGCCTCGGCTTCCGACTCGATGCGCTCGATGCGTTCCTCCGCCGCGTCGAAGCGATAGAGCATTTCGTCGATCTTGTCGTTGTAGACCTGCTTTTTGGTCTTGAGGTGATGGTTGGCCGAACGGTGACGCATCACCAGCGCGCGCTGGCGGTTGCGGGCGTCGGTGAGCTTGGCTTGCAGCTTGCCGATGTCCTCGTCGTACTTGGCCAGCTGCTCCTGGTACTGCTCGAGCTCTTCGGTGAGGTAGCCGATGCGGTCGGCCAGGGCCGTGCGTTCGGCCAGGGCGGCGCGGGCCAGGTCTTCGCGGTCCTTCTCCAGCGCCAACTCGGCCTTGCGCTCCCACTCGATCTGCTGCTGCTCCAGGCGCTTGAGCAGGCGCGTGCGCTCCTTCTTCTCGGCGATGCACTTGGCCGTGGCCGAGCGAATCTCGACCAGCGTGTCTTCCATCTCCTGGATCATCAGGCGGATCATCTTCTCGGGATCTTCCGCCTTTTCCAGTGCGGCGTTGAGATTGGCGTTGATGATGTCGCCCATGCGGGAAAAAATGCCCATCTGCGTGACTCCTGTCCGGTTGGGTTGATGCCTGCCCTATAAGAGCAAGCGCCGTGCCAGAAGGTCTGTGCCCGTAAAATCAGGGGTTTACGGAACCCGAATGGGCCCGATCTGGTTATATTTACCATAGAATTGGTGTTTTTAACCTATCCGCCTGCAGGGAACCCGAGGGCCGTCGACAGGGTCCATTGAAAGCGATGGAAGCACTGCGCTGCCGGCCAACCGGCCCGAAGGGGATTCATGGTCAGCGGCGGAGTGGTCGGGTACAATGCCCGCTTTCGCAATTCCCGCTTTTTTCGACTTCCCTTCAACGGAGGCAACATGCAGAAGTGTTTTCTCGCTGCGGCAGTGGCCCTGGTGGCCGCCGCGCCGATCGCAGCCCAGGACCTGGAAAGTGAACAGGGTCAGCTCGGCTACTCGATCGGTTACGAGTTCGGCGCCGAGCTGCGCAGCTACGATATCGACGTCGATCTCGAGGCCGTCTTCCAGGCTGTCCGCGACGCCTACAACGAGCAGGAGCCGACGGTCGACATGCAGATCATGCGCGAGCGCATGACCGAGCTGCAGGAAAAGCTGCGCCAGGAGCGCATGGAAGCCTTCGAGGCCCTGGCCGAGGAAAACCAGGCCAAGGCCGAGGAATTCCTGGCCGAGAACCGCGACAAGAACGGCATTACGGCGCTGCCCAGCGGCGTGCAGTACCGCGTGATCGAGGAAGGCACCGGTGAGCGCCCGAGCCTCGAGGACACGGTGACCGTCCACTACCGCGGCTCCAAGATCAACGGCCGCGAATTCGACAGCTCCTTCCGTCGCGGCGTCCCGGCCGTCTTCCAGGTCAACTCCGTCATCGAGGGCTGGCAGGAAGTGCTGCCCCTGATGCGCGAGGGCGCCGAATGGCAGGTGTTCCTGCCGCCCGAGCTCGCCTTCGGCGTGCGCGGCGATCCGCCGATCATCGGCCCGAACGAAGCGCTGAAGTTCGACATCAAGCTCGTCCAGATCGGCGCGCCGGAAGACTACGAAGGTCAGGCCGGAGCCCCGGTCGACGGTCAGTAAGAACCGTCCATGAGCGATCCCGCGAGCGAACTTCCCCAAGTGGAATCGCCCTGCATCGGGACCTGCACCCTGGGTCCCGGTGAACTCTGCGTGGGTTGCTTCAGGTCCGCCACGGAAATCGCCGGCTGGTTGGGCTATTCGCCCGAAAAGCGCCGTGAGATCATGCAGGCCCTGCCTGCCCGGGCGGACCGACTGTTCGATGGGAACTGAAGCCGCGTCGCGGCTCTCCACCGGGGAGCTGTCGGCGCGGCTGCATTCTCCCGATACGCCTGAGCACGAACTCCCCATCGGCGGATTTCGCCCCGTTCACGGCAGTTGGAATCCGCGTCGCGCGGCCGTTCTCATTCCGATCGTTTTCCAGCCAGAACCGGCCATCGTGCTCACCGTGCGCAGCCGGCGCATGTCGCTGCATGCCGGCCAGGTGGCCCTGCCGGGCGGCCGTCGGGAGGCCGACGAGCCCTTTCCGCTTACAACGGCCCTGCGCGAGACCAGCGAGGAAATCGGCATCGACGCCGGTCGGGTCGCCGTCCACGGCCTGCTCGACCGCTTCGACACGATCACCGGCTACCGCATCGTGCCCGTCGTCGCCTCGATCGAGGGGCGGCCCGAGCTCCGGCCCTGCCCGCGGGAAGTCGAAGAGATCTTCACCCTGCCGCTGGACGCCGTTCTCGATCCGGCCAGCTACCGCAAGCACCACGTCACCCGCGGCGGCCACGGCCACGAGCTCTACACCATGCCCCATCCCCGCTGGATGATCTGGGGCGCCACCGCCGCCATCCTCCACCGGTTCTGCACCACGCTGAAAGACGACGCTTGACGCCGACAGCCGGGTGCGCAGTAGCTCTCGGCGCCAAGTCAATCATCCTCTCTCAGTCCGAACATCAGCTCCACCGACCGCGTGTCCTCGGGACGCACCATGATGTGAACGTGGTCCCCCGCTTGCAGCACCGTGTCGGGTGTGACCGGCAGGGCTTCGCGTTCGCGCACCACCAGCAGGATGTCGGCACCGGCGGGCAGGGGCAGCATACGCGCCGGCTGGCCGGTGACCAGGGCAGCGGGATGCAGGTTGAAGCTGATGATCTGAACCGGCAGGCTGTCGATGGCGTTGATTTCCAGCACCGGCGCCGGCCGTTCGACGCCGCCGCGCTCCACCCCGAACAGCGTCACTGCCCAGCGCACGGTCGCGCCCGGAATCAGCGCGTTGACCACGACTACGAAGAACACCAGGTGGAACAGGGTCATGGCCTCCTCGACGCCGGCCAGCACCGGGTAGGTGGCCAGCAGGATGGGCACCGCGCCGCGCAGTCCCACCCATGAGATGAAGGCCGTTTCCTTCGCGCTGTAGCGAAACGGCAACAGGCAGGCGGCGACCATCACCGGGCGGGCCAGAAGCGCCAGGGCCAGCGCGACGACGAGTCCGCGCCAGCCGAAGGAAACCAGGATCTGCGGCACGGCGAGCAGGCCCAGCACCAGGAACATCGAGATCTGCGCCAGCCAGGCCAGGGCGTCGTGGACGCGCAGGATGCCGGAGCGGTAGGGCAGGCGCTGGTTGCCCAGCATCAGCGCGGCGACGTAGACGGCAAGGAAGCCCGAGCCCATGAACAGGGTCGGCACGCCGAAGGCCAGCAGGGCCATGGCCAGGGTGAGGGCCGGATACAGGCCCGCCGCCGGCACCCGGATACG
Organism: Wenzhouxiangella sediminis; assembly: GCF_003410055.1. Classification (GTDB taxonomy): domain Bacteria; phylum Pseudomonadota; class Gammaproteobacteria; order Xanthomonadales; family Wenzhouxiangellaceae; genus Wenzhouxiangella; species Wenzhouxiangella sediminis. The sequence continues at coordinate 45,360 of NZ_QUZK01000038.1, forward strand.
CCCGAGCAATTGCGAGCCGAGCCAGCCGATGGCCAGCCCGGCGCCGAGCCCGATCACCAGCTGCATCGCGACATGACCCAGGAAATTCGGCAGGCTGAAGGCCGTGTCGCCTATCAACTGGCTAGTCAGCGTCAGCGTGAGGATGACCGCCATCGGGTCATTGAGGCCGGATTCCAGTTCCAGTGTGGCGCCCACGCGCCGACTCAGCTGAACACCGGAGCCGCGCAGCGCCGAAAACACCGCCGCCGCATCGGTCGAAGAGACGATCGCGCCGAGCAGCAGCGCCATCATCCAGTCCAGGCCCAGGGACCAGGCCACCAGGGCGACGAGTGCGGCGGTGCCCACCACGGCCAGCGTGGCCAGAAGGGAAGCCGGCAGCAGGTGCTCTCGGACCTGGCGATAGGGGGTGTTGAGGCCGCCGTCGAAGAGAATCAGCACCAGACCCATCGTGCCGATCCGGAAGGCCATTTCGAAATCGATGTACTCGTGCCCGAAGTGAGGCCCGACCAGTAACCCGATCAGCAGGAAGACCAGCACCACCGGGATGCCGATCTTCTCCGACGGCCGGCTGAACAGCACGCTGAGCACCAGCAGCAATCCCGCTGCCGTCAGCGCGAGTGCCGTACTGGCCGGTTCCGATTCGAACACGCTTACTCTCCCCGTGGACTGGACGATTCATCATAACCAAAGGCAATGACAAATCGACCCGCCGGTGGGCTTCGACGCCTGCGCTTCCATTCCCGCCGAGAGCGTCCAGGCGGTAAACTCGGGGGCTGCCACCGAATCCGAGGACACGAGAGCCATGCTTCAGAACATCGACCACGGCGACGGCATCGTCGAACTCAGGCTCGACCGCCCGCCGGTCAATGCGCTCAACCCTGCGTTGGTCGCCGAGCTGGACGGCGCCATCGAGCAGGCCATCGAAGACGGCGCCCGCGCGCTGGTCATCTCGGGCCGCGAGGGCCTGTTCTCGGCCGGGCTCGACGTGCCCGAACTGCTCACGCTCGACGAGCAGGGCATGCGCGCCTTCTGGGAAGCCCTGTTCGGGTTGCTGGAACGGATCGCCCGCAGTCCCGTGCCGATCGTGACCGCACTGACCGGGCACAGCCCGGCGGGCGGCACCGTGATCGCCCTGTTCGCAGATTACCGCGTGCAGGCCGAGGGCGAGTTCCGGTTGGGGCTCAACGAAGTCCAGGTCGGACTGGTCGTGCCGCCGGTCATCCACCGCGCCCTGGTGCGTCTGATCGGCCCGTACCCGGCCGAACGCCACCTGGTCGCCGGCGAGATGATTCCCGCCGCCGAGGCGCTCGAATTGGGCATGGTCGACGAACTGGTGCCGCCCGGTGACGTCGTTGAGCGCGCGGTGGGCTGGTGCCGCGGCCTGCTCGAGTTGCCGCAGCACTCAATGACCGCCACCCGCAAGCTCTGCCGCGCCGAGTTGGGCGAACTGTTCGACAACCGCGACGCCCTCGACATCGACGCCTTCGTGGCCGGCTGGTTCGACGAGCAGACCCAGGCGACGCTCAGGCGGCTCGTGGAGAGATTGAAGGGCTGATCCCGTCGCCCGGTGCCGATTGCCCCCGCAGCCCGCGGGGGCTATGCTGAGTGGACCGCAATGACCGGAGCCCGACTCCGGGAGGTGTGTCATGGTACAGGCCCAGTCGGATGACCGGCGGCGCTACCTGCGCTACCCACCGGACGAGACCGAAATCGTCCTTCTCCAGTTTTCCAACACGATCGCCAGCGAAGAGGTCTTCGAGCCCGAGACCGCCGGCCTGGTCGCCGAGGAATCGCGCGGCGGCCTGCGCATCGTCGTGCTCACCCGGGGACCGATCCGCTCGGTCGAGAAGGGTGCCCGCTGCGTGGTCCAGGTCGCCAACCTCGGACTGCAGGCGGCAGAGATCCGCTGGATGGACGAAATCGACGAGGATGTAGTGAAACTCGGCGTCGAATTCGTCTGAGTCTTATTGGGCGAGGTCGCGGATGCAGGTAGGCAGGGGAACGGGTTCGCCTTTCTTCTTGTCGATCCACACCAGCGTGCAGGTGGCGTCGGCGTAGACCGTCGCCTCACTGCCCTTTTCCGGGATCGACCGGATCTCGTGTTCGAGCTTGATCGAGGATCGCCCGGGCGAGAGCGGCCTGAGCGTCACCTCGACCGTTTCAGGCCAGTACATCGGCCGCCGGAAGTTGATGTTGATATTGGCCACCACCGGCCCCGTCTCGCCGTCCTGCCAGTGGCTGGGTACCGACTCCATCCACTGCGCCCGGCAGTCCTCGATGTAACGCAGGTAGACCACGTTGCTGACATGGCCGAATGCGTCCATGTCGCCCCAGCGGACGGGAAGTTGGATCATGAATTCGGGCATTGGCGGCTTCCGGTTGGCGATGCGGGTGATTGTAGCGCTAGGGCCTGATAGGTTTCAGGTTTCAGGTTTCAGGTTTCAGGTTTCAGGTTTCAGGAAAAGAACCGCGCTGTTGCCCCGGACTTGATCCGGGGCCTTCCATCAGTTGGCGCCTCCGGTTGAAAGGTCCCGGCTCGGGGGCCGGGACGACGGTGCTTTTGTTGTTTTCCCGAACCCCGAACCCGGAACCCCGAACACCCCGCCCCCGAGCCATCGCGGCGAAGCCGCCCACCCGCGCAAGCAGTTGCCGCCTGAAACCTGAACCCTGAAACCTGAAACCTAGCGCATTCGGCAACGCACTCGCGGCTTCGCCAAGTGCCCCGGAACCCGGAACCCGGAACCCGGAACCCGTTCTTTCAAGCGCTCTTTCTACTTTTGCGCTTGATCCCGAGCATATCCGCCAGGTACTCCCCGGTCCACGAGCCTTCGGCTTGCGCGATCTGCTCGGGCGTGCCGGTGGCGATGATCCGGCCGCCGCGCTCGCCGCCCTCGGGGCCGAGGTCGACGATCCAGTCGGCGGTCTTGATCACGTCCAGGTTGTGTTCGATGACCACCACGGTGTTGCCCTCGTCCCTGAGGCGGTGCAGCACTTCCAGCAGGTGCTTGATGTCGTGGAAGTGCAGGCCCGTAGTGGGCTCGTCGAGGATGTAGAGCGTGTTGCCGGTGTCGCGCTTGGACAGCTCGCGCGCCAGCTTGATGCGCTGTGCCTCGCCGCCGGACAGCGTGGTGGCGCTCTGGCCGAGCTGGATATAGCTCAAGCCGACGTCCATCAGGGTCTGGAGCTTCCGGGCCACCGCCGGCACCGGCTCGAAGAATTCCAGTGCGTCCTCGACGGTCATCTCCAGCACTTCGTGGATGCTCTTGCCCTTGTAGGTGACCGACAGGGTTTCGCGGTTGTAGCGCTTGCCCTGGCAGACGTCGCAGGGCACGAAGATGTCGGGCAGGAAGTGCATCTCCACCCGGATCACCCCGTCGCCCTGGCAGGCCTCGCAGCGGCCGCCCTTGACGTTGAAGGAGAAGCGGCCCGGCTTGTAGCCGCGGGTGCGCGCCTCCTGCGTGCCGGCGAACAGCTCGCGAATGGGCGTGAACATGCCGGTGTACGTTGCCGGGTTCGAGCGGGGCGTGCGCCCGATCGGGCTCTGGTCGATGTCGACGACCTTGTCGTAGAGGTCCAGTCCCGAGTGGCGCGCGTGCGGCGAGGGCGTCTCCGAGGCGCCGTTGAGTTCGCGCGCCATCAGCTTGTAGAGCGTGTCGTTGATCAGCGTGGACTTGCCCGAGCCCGACACACCGGTCACGCACACGAACAGTCCCGCCGGCAGCTCGAGGTCGACTTCCTTGAGGTTGTTGCCGGTCGCGCCCTCGAGTCGGAACAGGCGCTTCCTGTCGGGCTTGTGGCGCTGCTTGGGCACCGCGATTTCCTTGCGCCCCGACAGGTAGTCGCCGGTCAGCGAGCCCTCGCAGTCGACCAGGCCCTCGGGCGTGCCGTTGTAGACGATGCGGCCGCCGTGCACGCCCGGTCCCGGGCCGATGTCGACGACGTGGTCGGCCGAGCGGATGGCATCCTCGTCGTGCTCGACGACGATCACGGTGTTGCCCAGGTCGCGCAGGCGGAACAGGGTCTCGAGCAGGCGCGCATTGTCGCGCTGGTGCAGGCCGATCGACGGCTCGTCGAGCACGTACATCACGCCCACCAGGCCGGCGCCGATCTGGCTGGCCAGGCGGATGCGCTGGGCCTCGCCGCCCGACAGGGTGTCGGCCTGGCGGTCGAGGGTCAGGTAGTCCAGCCCGACGTTGACCAGGAAATGCAGGCGCTCGCGCACTTCCTTGAGGATGCGCCCGGCGATCTCGCCGCGCCAGCCGGCCAGGTCGACGGCGTTGAAGAAGTCCAGGCAGCGTTCCACCGACCAGCTCGAGACTTCCGGCAGCGACTTGTCGGCGATGAAGACGTGGCGCGCCTCGCGCCCCAGGCGCTGGCCGTGGCATTCCGGGCAGGCCCGGGTGGAGATATAGCGCGACAGCTCCTCGCGCACGATGCGCGAGTCGGTCTCGCGGTAGCGCTTCTCGAGGTTGGGGATGATGCCCACGAAGGGGTGTTTGCGCGTCTGTGTGCCGCGCTCGGACAGGTAGCGGAAGGCGATCTTCTCCTTGCCGCTGCCGTGGAGGATGACCTGCTGCAGTTCTTCCGAGAGTTCCTCGAAGGGCGTCTCGATGTCGAAGCCGTAGTGTTTGGCCAGCGACTGGATGAGCTGGAAGTAGTAGGCGTTGCGCCGGTCCCAGCCGCGGATGGCGCCGCCGGCCAGCGACAGCTCGCGATTGGCCACGACCCGGTCGGGGTCGAAGTACTGCTTGACGCCCAGGCCGTCGCAGGTCTCGCAGGCCCCGTTGGGGTTGTTGAACGAGAACATCCGCGGCTCGAGCTCGGGCAGGCTGTAGTCGCAGACCGGGCAGGCGTAGCGCGCCGAGAACAGTTGCTCGTCGATATCGTCCTCGGGATCCATCGGTGCGACCACCGCCAGGCTGTCGGCCAGGGCCAGCGCCGTCTCGAAACTCTCGGCCAGGCGCTGGGCCAGGTCCTCGCGCACCCGGAAGCGGTCGACGACCGCCTCGATGGTGTGCTTCTTGCGCAGCTCGAGCTGCGGAAGGGTGTCGTCGAGGTCGATCACCTCGCCGTTGACGCGGGCGCGCACGAAACCCTGGGCGCGCAGTTCCTGCAGTACCTGGACGTGCTCACCCTTTCGATTTCGCACGATCGGGGCGAGCAGCATCAGCTTCGTGCCTTCGGGCAGGTTGAGCACCGTGTCGACCATCTCCGAGACGGTCTGGGCGTCGAGCTCCTCGCCGTGGTCCGGACAGCGCGGCGTGCCCACCCGGGCGTACATCAGGCGCAGGTAGTCGTGAATCTCGGTGACCGTGCCCACCGTCGAGCGCGGGTTGTGGCTGGCCGCCTTCTGCTCGATGGAAATCGCCGGCGAGAGGCCCTCGATGCTGTCGACATCGGGCTTTTCCATCATCGACAGGAATTGCCGCGCGTACGCCGAAAGGGACTCGACGTAGCGTCGCTGGCCTTCCGCGTAGATCGTGTCGAAGGCCAGCGAGGACTTGCCCGAGCCCGACAGGCCCGTGAACACGATCAGCTGGTCACGGGGCAGCTCGAGGTCGACGTTGGCCAGGTTGTGAGTGCGCGCGCCGCGAACGCTGATCGACTTCATTGATAGAGGCCGTAAATGCAAGACAAGCCTGCTAATATATCGCGCTCGGCGTGAGCGAATCAAAGCAATCCCGGAATTCTCCCGGATTGGCGCTCGACGGGATTCTGCGTTGACTGGCATGGGCTGGTCCTGTAGAATTCCCGCTCTTTACTGGCGAGTTTTTGCGGAGATTCATCCATGTACGCGGTATTTTCCACCGGCGGCAAGCAGTACCGGGCCTCTGAAGGCGACGTCCTGCGCGTCGAAAAGCTGGACGCCGAAAAAGGCGCCAAGGTCGAAATCGATCAGGTCCTGATGGTCGGTGAAGGCGATGACGTGCGCGTCGGCTCCCCGACGGTCGAGGGCGGCAAGGTGACCGCCGAAGTGGTCGACCACGGTCGCGGCGACAAGATCCGGATCATCAAGTTCAAGCGCCGCAAGCATCACATGAAGCAGATGGGTCACCGTCAGTACTACACCGAAATCAAGATCACCGGAATCGAGGGCTAAGCAATGGCTCATAAAAAGGCAGGCGGCTCGACTCGCAACGGCCGCGACTCCAATCCGAAATACCTGGGCGTGAAGCGCTACGGCGGCGAAGCCGTCCTGGCCGGCAACATCCTGGTCCGCCAGCGTGGCACCCGTTTCCATGCCGGCGCCAACGTCGGTGTGGGCCGCGACCACACGCTGTTCGCCCTGGCCGACGGCAAGGTCAAGTTCGAACAGCGCGGCAAGCCCGTGCGCAAGTTCATCTCGATCGAACCGGCCGAGTAAGCGCACGAGCAGCGAAAAGACTCGCATCCCGCCCCAAACCGGATGCCGAGACGGCCCCGCCTTCGAGCGGGGCTTTTTCGTATCTGGGGGCGCGTCCTTTAAAACCTTTAAAACGCAAAGACGCTAAGCAGCAAAGAACGCGAAGAAAACCCAAGAAAATAATGGAATTCGATTCGAATTTCCCGAATCGCGAAGCGGCCTAAGTGCTTGTTTTAAAATTCTATTTGATCTTTTATTCTTTACCTTTGCGTTCTTTGCCGCTTTGCGTCTTTGCGTTTTAAAGATTTTGCTGCCTTCAGCCCCCGCCAACCCCACTACGACCGAGTAAACTGCCACCATGAAGTTTGTAGATGAAGCCTCAATCCGCGTCACGGCCGGGAACGGCGGGAACGGCTGTGTCAGTTTCCGGCGCGAGAAGTACATTCCCAAAGGCGGCCCCGATGGCGGTGACGGGGGCGACGGCGGGGATGTCTGGCTGCAAGGCGATTCGGGCCTGAACACCCTGGCCGACTTCCGGCACGCGCGGCACTTCAAGGCGAAGAACGGCCAGCCCGGCGCCGGGCAGCAGCGCACCGGCAAGTCCGCCGACGACATCGTCGTGAAGGTGCCCCTGGGCACGATCGTTCGTGCCGCCGAGACCGACGAGCTCATCGGCGAGGTGCTCGAACACGGCCAGCGCCTGCTGGTCGCGCGCGGCGGTCACGGCGGGCGGGGCAACGTCAACTTCAAGTCCTCGACCAACCGCACGCCGCGGCAGTCCACGCCGGGCACGCCGGGCGAGGAGCGCGGGCTCCATCTCGAACTCAAGGTGCTGGCCGACGTCGGCCTGCTGGGTTTCCCCAACGCCGGCAAGTCCACCCTGATCAGCGCGGTGTCCGGGGCCCGGCCGAAGGTGGCCGACTATCCGTTCACCACGCTCCATCCCAACCTCGGGGTCGTCAGCCTGGAGCCCGGCCGCTCGTTCGTGATCGCCGACATCCCGGGCCTGATCGAGGGTGCGGCCGAGGGCGCCGGGCTGGGTATCCAGTTCCTCAAGCACCTGCAGCGCACCGGGCTGCTGCTGCACCTGGTCGAGATTGCGCCGGTCGACGGCAGCGACCCCGCCGACCAGGTGCGCGCACTCGAACACGAGCTGGCGCGCTTCAGCGACGAACTGGCCGGCCGCGAGCGCTGGCTGGTGCTGACCAAGATCGACCAGCTCGACGACGAGCTCGTGCGCGACACCGCCGCGGAGATCATCGAGAAGCTCGACTGGCGCGCGCCCTGGTATGCCGTGTCTTCCGTGGCCCGGAAGGGACTGGACAAGCTGAGCTGGGACGTGATGAACTACCTCGAAGAACAGCGGGGCGACGAGGGGCAGGAGGACAGCGAAATCCCGGCCGATTGAGTCCGCGTCCGGAATTTCCGGCTACGGTTTAACCCCTTCCCGTGCCCAGCCGCGTTGTTTGCAGTGTCACTCACTGGAGAATCGCGATGCTCAGATTCGTTTCCATCCTTGTCAGCCTTTCCTGGTTCCTGCCGGCTTCGGCCTCGGTCGATTCGGTCACTGTCTTTCCCGACCGCGCCACGGTCACCCGGGTCTTCGAGGTCGATATCGAAGCCGGCTCGGGCAAGCTGACCCGCTCCGACCTGCCGATCGGCCTCTCGCGCGACAGCCTGCGCATTGCCGCCACCGGTCCGGATGGCCTGCGCCTGGGCGCCTACCAGCTCGAAACCGTGCGCGGCAGCGAGCGTGTCAGCGAGCGGGCCCGCGAGCTCGAGCGGCGACTGCAGGAACTGCGCGATGAGATGAGCGGCGTCGACGACGACATCGAGGCCCGGGAGATGCAGCTCAGCCTCCTGCGTTCGCTGGCCAACGGGGCAGGGCAGGGCGACGGGAAGCTGTCCCTGGACGGTTGGAGTCAGGCGGTGGAAACGGTGGGCAGCGGCGCGGAAGAGGTGCTGTCGGCCCGCCGCCGGCTGCAGCTCGAGCGGCGCGAGCTGCAGAAAGAGGTCCAGCGCCTCGAGCAGGAGCTGGCCGACCTCGGCCAGAGGCAGCAGGACACCCTGGCGCTCGAGCTGGCCTACGAGAGCGCTTCGGCGGGCACGGCGCGTTTCACCGTCGAGTACACCGTCGGCGGTGCTTACTGGCGGCCCGTGTACGAGTGGCGCCTGGACACCGGGGCCGACGCACTGCAGATCGTCCAGTTCGCGGAAGTGCGTCAGCGCACCGGCGAGGACTGGTCGGATGCCGAACTGAGCCTGTCGCTCTCTCGCCCCTCGGCCGGCGGACGCCTGCCGGAGGTCTCGCCCTGGTGGATCGACGTCGTGCAGCCCGAGCCCGAGGGGAAAGCAGAGGATCTCGATCGAGTCCGGGTGACCGGCAGTCGTATCCAGCGTAGCGAAATGGAATTCGCCGCCGCCCCCGCCGCCGAGGCCGGCTGGGATTCGGCGGAACTCGTGGGCAATGAATACACCCAGGCCTACCGAGTGCCCGGCCGCGCCAGCGTGGCGGCCGACAACCAGCCGCACCGCTTCCGCCTGGACGAGCACCGGCTGGACGTCGCGCTGAGCGCGCGCACAGTGCCGCGCTACCAGCCGACGGTCTGGCTCTATGCCGAGGGCGACTGGGAAGGCGAACTCGCGCTGCCGCCGGGCTCCGTCACGCTCTACCAGGACGGCACCCTGGTCGGACAGACGCGCTTCGTCGGCGTGGCGCCGGGCGAGGAACTGGCCTCGAGCTTCGGTGTCGACGACCGAATCACGGTGGAATACGAAATGGTGCGCGACGACCGCGCAACCGAGGGCATGCTGCGCAAGTCCAACGTGCTCACCCGCGTGCACCGCATCTCGGTCAGCAATGGCCATTCAAGAGCCATCGACCTGACCGTTTTCGACGCCATGCCGGTCTCGCGCGACGAGCGCATCGAAGTCTCGCTGACCGATTCGAGCACCCGGCCCGATCGCCGCGACGTCGACGACAGGCCCGGCGTCCTGGCCTGGGACCGCGAAGTGTCGGCCGGCGGAGAACTGAATTTGACGGTGGGCTACCGGCTCAGCTTCCCGGAAGACCTGCCCGGCGTTCAGGGCTGGTAGGGTTCCGCCCTGAATGATGCGGGTATGCCAGCACATGATGGCAGTGCTATCATGTGCTGGCACTTTTCACCAAAAGGGTGAGCGAGATGGCCAGTTTGAGCGTCAGGCGTCTGGACGACGAGACTCTGGAGTTACTGCGGGTCCGTGCGGCCCGGCACGGGGTCTCCATGGAGGAAGAGGTCCGGCGGATCATTCACCAGGCCGTCGTCACCCCCGAACGTGTGGGCGACCTGGCCGTCGAGTTCTTTGGTGAGGCCCACGGTGCAAGCCTGGAGTTGCCTGAGCGCACACCTCACGAGCCGCTCGAACTGGATTCGTGATCCTGCTCGACACCAACGTGCTTTCGGAGGTCATGAAGGCCCGCCCGCAGGCAGGCGTGATTGCCTGGCTCAACGAGCTGCAAGCCTCGCGATTGTGGCTGAGCGCGATCACGATCGCCGAGATCGAGTACGGTCTTCACGCCATGCCGGACGGGGCTCGCCATCGAACGCTCAGATACCGGTTCGAGGGCTTCGTGGAAGCGGCATTTCCCGGCCGGATACTGGAATTCGACTACCCGGCGGCAAAGATCTACGGTGAAGTCATGGCCAGTCGCAGAGCTGGCGGGCGGCCGATGAGCGTGCCGGACGGGCAGATCGCCTCGATCGCATTGAGCCGTGGGCTCAAACTGGCCACGCGCAATACCCGTGATTTCGAGGATTGCGGGCTGGATCTGGTCAATCCGTTCGCCTGATTGCGTAAACCTTGCAGGCAAAGAAAAAGCCGCGCTTACGAGGCGCGGCTTTTTCGTGTTCGGCTTGTGCCCGAGCGGGTTCAGCCCATCGAACGGATGTGCTGATTCAGCCGCGACTTGTGGCGGGCGGCCTTGTTGGCGTGCATGATGCCCTTCGACACGGAACTGTCGATGGCCGGCACGGCCGACTTGTAGGCTTCCTCGGCGGCGTTCTTGTCGCCCGACTCGATGGCGCGCAGCACCTGCTTGATCTTGGTGCGCACGTAGGAGCGCTGCGAGGCGTTATGCTGCCGATTCTTCTCGGCCTGGCGGGCACGCTTCCGGGCGGATACGCTATTGGCCACTTGGAATCTCCTAAGAAAATACGATCAGTGTTTAATCAAGCCGGGTATTATCGGGCGAAGGCGGCTGCGAGTCAAGGGCGCGCGCGTGGCGCGCGCGCGGGGTTCAGGTTTCAGGTTTCAGGTTTCAGGGCGGGTCTGTCTGGCCTGGGAGCCCCGATCAGGAGTGCGGCGCCGTGGCGTTGATGCGGAGTCTGTTTTCGTTCAGCTCCATGACGCTGGTCTCGCGCGTGCTGGGCTTCGTGCGCGACGTGGTTCTGGCGCGCTGGTTCGGGGCGGGGCCGGCGATGGATGCTTTCGTCTTCGCCTTCAAGATTCCCAACTTCCTGCGTCGTCTTTTCGCCGAGGGCTCGTTCTCGCTGGCCTTCGTGCCGGTGCTCAACGAGTATCGCGAAAAGCACGACCATGCCAGCCTCAAGTCCCTGATCGACGCGACCGCCGGCAGCCTGCTGGCCGTGCTTCTCGTGGTCACGGGGTTGGGGGTGTTCGCCTCCGGTTGGGTGGTCACGCTGTTCGCGCCCGGCTTCCTGGACGACCCCGAGCGATTCCAGCTTGCCACCGACATGCTGCGGGTGACCTTCCCCTACCTGCTGTTCATCGCATTGACGGCGCTCGCGGGCGGCATTCTCAACACGCTGGGCAAGTTCGCGCTGCCGGCGCTCACGCCCGCCCTGCTCAACATCGCGCTGATCACCGCGGCGGTGGCTTTCAGCCCGATGTTCGAGGAACCGGTCAAGGCGCTGGCCTGGGGCGTGCTGGCCGCCGGGATTCTGCAGTTGGCCGTTCAGCTGCCCGTGCTGGCGCGCCACGACGTGCTGCCCTTTCCGAAGCCGGATTTCCGGCATTCGGGGGTGCGGCGCATCATGAAGCTGATGGTGCCGACTCTGTTCGGCTCCTCGGTGGCGCAGGTCAGCCTGCTGTTCGACGTCTTCTTCGCCTCGCTGCTGGCCTCCGGCTCCCTGGCCTGGCTGTACTACGGCGACCGGCTGATGGAGTTTCCGCTGGGCATGTTCGGCGTGGCGCTGTCGGTCGTCATCCTGCCGACGCTCTCGTCGCTGCACGCGCGCAACGGCCGCGAGCAGTACCGGGCCGTGCTCGACTGGGCGGTGACCCTGGGCCTGATCATCGCCCTGCCGGCCGCCGTCGGCCTGGCGATGGTCGCCGAGCCGCTGGTGATCACGCTCTTCCACCACGGCGCCTTCACCGACCGCGACGCGACGATGGCGGCCTGGGCCCTGCTGGCCTACTGCCTGGGACTGCCGGCCTTCATCGGCGTCAAGATCCTGGCCCCGGCCTATTTCTCGCGCCAGGACACGAAGACGCCGGTCAAGGTGGCCGTGATCGCCCTGGTCGCCAACATGGGCCTGAACATGGTCTTCGTGGTCGCCATCGCGCAGTGGCTGGCCGGGGGGGACTACGCCGGCGGTTTCCTGGCCATGCTCTCCGATCATCCGGGCGCTCACGCCGGGCTGGCCCTGGCCTCCAGCGTTTCGGGCTGGATCAACGCTTCGCTGCTGTGGCGCGGCCTGCGGCACGAGTCGCTGACGCCGCGCCTGCCCTGGCGCAGGGTGGGGCAGGTCGCCGCCGGCTGCCTGGCCATGGCCCTGGCGCTGCAGTGGTTGCAGCCCGAGGTCGAGCGCTGGCTCGAGGCTGCGACGATGTGGCGGGTCGGCGCGATCGCAGGCGTGATCGGCGCCGGAGCGGCCGTTTACGCGCTGGTGCTCGTCGGTACGGGGCTGCGACCGCGCCACCTGGCCCGTCCGCAGACGCCGTAAACCCCGCGCTTCGGGCCCCAAAAGACGGTAGAATCCGTCGCTTGCCATGCGACTCGTCCGACACTTCAATTCCGACCGCGACAAGCTTCCCGCCACCTCGGTGGCGGTGGGCAATTTCGACGGTCTGCATCGCGGCCACCAGGCGTTGATCGACGCCGCCCGTGGCGGCGCCGGCAAGCTGTTGCCCGCGTTGATGTGCTTCGAGCCGCTGCCGGCCACCTTCTTCAAGCCGGATTCCCCGCAGCCGCGGCTGCTCAGCGTTCGCGACAAGATTCGCCTCACCCGCGACTACGGCCTGGAGTTGATGTTCATGCTTCGCTTCAACGCCGAATTCGCCCGCCAGAGCCCGGAGCGCTTCGTGCGCGACGTGCTGGTGCGCGGTGCGCGCGCCGAGCGCGTGATCGTCGGTGCCGATTTCCGTTTCGGCTCGCGTGCGGCCGGAAACGTGGCCATGCTCGAGAAGCTCGGGCCGCGCTACGGCTTCACCGTCGAGCGGGTCGAGGCGGTCGCCGACGGCGAGGAGCGCATTTCCTCGACGCGCATCCGCACGGCGCTGTTCGAGGGCGACCTGGCCGAGGCCGAGCGCCTGCTGGGTCGGCCTTATCGCATCTCCGGACGGGTGCTGCGCGGCCGCGCCCTGGGTCGCGACCTGGGCTTTCCCACGATCAACATCCGGCCGCCGGATCCGCCGGCCCTGTCCGGCATCCTGGCGGTGCGCGTGTCCGGCGACGGCCTGGAATCGCATCCGGGCGTGGCCAGCCTGGGCCATCGCCCCGTGCTCGGCGGCACCGACTGGCTGCTCGAAGTGCACCTGTTCGATTACGATGGCGACCTGTACGGCAAGCATCTCGAGGTCGAGTTCGTCGAGTTCATCCGCAACGAAGAACACTTCGATGATTTCGAGGCCATGACAGAGCAGATGAAGCAGGACGCCGCGAAAGCCCGCGCGGCCCTGAAACCTGAAACCTGAAACCTGAAACCTAGATACCCCGTGGACTACAAAGACACCATCAACCTGCCGAAAACGGCATTCCCGATGAAAGCCTCCCTGGCCCAGCGCGAGCCGAACATGCTCGAGCAGTGGTATGCCGACGGCCTCTACGAGCGCATCCAGGAAGCGACCAAGGGCCGCGAGACCTTCGTGTTGCACGACGGCCCGCCGTACGCCAACGGCGACATCCACATCGGGCATGCGGTCAACAAGATCCTCAAGGACTTCGTGGTGCGTTCGGCCCTGCTGGCCGGCTACCGGGCGCCCTACGTGCCGGGCTGGGACTGCCACGGACTGCCGATCGAGCTGCAGGTGGAAAAAAAGGTCGGCAAGGTCGGGCAGAAAGTGGATGCGGCCACCTTCCGGCAGAAGTGCCGCGAGTACGCCGAGAAGCAGATCGACAACCAGCGCGAAGACTTCAAGCGCCTGGGCGGGCTGGGCGACTGGGATCACCCCTACGCCACCAAGGACTTCAAGTACGAGGCCGACATGCTGCGCGCACTGTCGAAGATCGTCGAGCGCGGCCACCTCAAGCGCGGCGTCAAGCCCGTGCACTGGTGCTTCGACTGCGGCTCGGCCCTGGCCGAGGCCGAGATCGAATACCAGGACAAGACCTCGACCGCCATCGACGTGTTGTTCCCGGCCGCCGATCCGGCCGAGCTGGGCAAGCGCTTCGGCGTCGACGGCCTGGCCGACGATGCCGGGGTCGTCATCTGGACGACCACGCCCTGGACGATTCCGGCCAACCAGGCGGTTTGCCTGAACGCCGAGCTGGACTACGACCTGGTGCGCGGTGTTCGCGACGGCAAGCAGCTCGACCTGGTGCTGGCCACCGAGCTGCGCGATTCCGTCGCCGAGCGAATCGGCCTGGACAAGGTCGAGGTGCTGGCTACGGTCAAGGGCGAAGCGCTCGAACATCTGAAACTGCACCACCCCTACCGCGGTGACGACGTGCCCGTGATCCTCGGCGATCACGTCACGACCGAAACCGGTACGGGCGCGGTCCACACGGCGCCGGGGCACGGCCAGGACGACTTCGACGTCGGCCTGGAGTACAACCTGCCCGTGGTCAATCCCATCGACGGGCGCGGCATCTTCGTCGACGACACGCCGGTGGTCGCAGGCGAGCACGTCTGGAAGGCCAACGCGAAGCTGGTCGAGGCGATGCGCGAGAACGGCACGCTGCTGGCCGACGAGGACTTCGGCCACAGCTATCCGCACTGCTGGCGCCACAAGACGCCGACGGCCTTCCGCACCACGCCGCAGTGGTTCATCGCTATGGATCAGGCGGGCCTTAGAGACGACGCACTCAAGGCCATCGACAACGTGCGCTGGGTGCCCGAATGGGGCCAGGCGCGCATCCGCGGCATGATCGAAACCCGGCCCGACTGGTGCATCTCGCGCCAGCGCACCTGGGGCGTGCCGCTGGGCTTCTTCATCGACCGCGACAGTCAGCAGCCGCATCCGGACACGCCCGAGCTGCTGCAGAAATTCGCCGACATCGTCGAAAACGACGGCGTGGACGCCTGGTACGCCGACGACATCGCCGAGCGCCTGGGCGTCGATGGCGACCGGTACGAGCCGGTACCCGACATCCTCGACGTCTGGTTCGACTCCGGCGTGACGCACCACTGCGTGCTCGACCAGCGAAGCGAACTCAAGCGCCCGGCCGACATCTACCTGGAAGGCTCCGATCAGCACCGCGGCTGGTTCCAGTCCTCGCTGCTGACCTCGGTGGCCATGCACGGCATCGCGCCCTACGAGCAGGTGCTCACCCACGGCTTCACCGTCGACGCCGAGGGCAAGAAGATGTCGAAGTCGCAGGGCAACGTGGTCGCCCCGCAGCAGGTCATGAAGACCCTCGGCGCCGATATCCTGCGCCTGTGGGTGGCCGCGGCCGACTACCGCCAGGAAATGAGCGTCTCCGACGAGATCCTCAAGCGCGTGGCCGACGCCTACCGGCGCATCCGCAACACAGCGCGTTTCCTGCTGGGCAATCTCAACGGCTTCGATCCCGAAAAGCACGCCTGCTCTCTTGAAGAGCTGCTGCCGCTCGATCGCTATGCCGTCGATATGGCCGCGCGCCTGCAGGACGAGGTCACCGAGGCTTACCGCAACTACCGTTACCTCAACATCTACCAGGGCGTGCACCACTTCTGCTCGGTCGACATGGGCGCGTTCTACCTCGACATCATCAAGGACCGCCTCTACACGCTGCCCGAGGACCATCCGGCCCGCCGTTCGGCCCAGACGGCCATGCACCACATTCTCGAGGCCTTGGTGCGCTGGCTCGCGCCGATCTGCAGCTTCACCGCCGAGGAGATCTGGAGCGAGATGCCGGGCGAGCGCGACGACACCGTGATGCTGGCCACCTGGTACGACGGGCTGGCGACCGGTGACGAGGCCGATCGCGCCACCATCCAGCGCCTGCGCAAGGTGCGCGAAGTCGTCGGTCCCTGGCTCGAGCAGCTGCGGCGCGACAAGACCATCGGCGCCTCGCTGGCCGCCGAGATCACGCTGGAGGCGAGCGGAAAGCTGGCCGAGGAGCTGGAAGCCGTCGGCGACGAACTGCGCTTTTTCTTCATCTCCTCCGACGTGCGCCTCGCGCCGGTGGCCGAGCCGATGGAGACAGCCGAAATCGACGGCGACACGCTCAAGGTCGCCGTCCAGCCGACCGAACACGCCAAGTGCGTGCGCTGCTGGCACCACCGCGACTCGGTCGGGGCCGACGACAAGCACCCCGAGTTGTGCGGGCGCTGCGTGATCAACGTCGAAGGGCCGGGCGAGACCCGGCGCTGGGGCTGAGACGTGTTACCAATGCGTCCCGGGCGTTACGGGCTTTGGCTGATCATGGCCGCAGTCGTCGTTGCGCTCGACCTGTTCACCAAAGAGCTCGCCATGCAGTACCTGGAGCTCTACCGCCCGAACCCGGTACTCTCCTGGCTGAACCTGACCCTGGCCCACAACACCGGCGCGGCGTTCAGCTTCCTGGCTAGCGGCAGCGGCTGGCAGCGCTGGTTCCTCTCCGGCGTAGCCGTCGTGATCGTCGCCGTGCTGCTGGTCTGGCTGTGGCGCCTGCCGCACCGCGCCAGATTGCTGCCGTCCGCGCTCGCGCTGGTCATCGGCGGGGCCATCGGCAACCTCGTCGACCGCATCCGCTTCGGCTACGTCATCGACTTCATCGACGTCCACTACGCCGGCTGGCACTGGCCCGCCTTCAACCTGGCCGATTCGGCGATTGTCGTCGGCGTCATCCTCCTGTTGCTCGATAGCCTCATCCCCGGCCGCCGAATCCACCATCACGCGTAGATCGGAGTGTAGCGACGCATGTCTTGATTGGATGTGTTGTCGGGTCTCACGCAAAGGCGCAAAGACGCAGAGTTCGCGAAGAAAAACCGTCAAGTTTCTGTTGAACCGACGCATGCAACCGTAGGATGCGTGAAGCGTCAGCGCAACGCATCAGCTCCCGGCTGGCTTGGCTGATGCGTTACGGCTTCGCCTCCACGCATCCTACCTTAGCCATGCGATGCAGGAGCGGCGTCCTCGCCGCGATCAATCGATGCAAACGCAGGGATCTGGCATACTATGACCAATTGGTCATTTGCCGGAGCATGCCATGCGTACCGTACCCGTTGCTGAAGCCAAGGCGCATTTTTCCGAGCTGCTCAAGGCCGTGGAGGCTGGCGAGGAGATCGTGATTACTCGCCGGGGGCGAGCCGTTGCCCGGTTGTGTTCGCAACGCCCGCTCACGGCCGCTGAAGTGCTTGCGCCGCTATGGCACGAGCCTCTCGATATCGAGGCGCCTGAAGATCGCGCGCCCGAACCGGTTGCCGAATGGGATGACTGATGGTGTCCGGTTACCTGCTGGACACCAATATGCTGATTGCCGCCATCAAGGGGCGTAGCCCGGTGCGGGAAAAGCTGGAGACCGTGGATGCCTCGCAGCTCCTGGTTTCTCCGATCGTGCTGGGGGAACTCCTCACCGGAGTCGAGAAGAGTCAGCGCCGGTCATCCAACCGCAAGCGATTGCTGGATGTCCTCACTGGCTTGCGGATGGTCGATCTTCAGCCGGAAGTGGCCGTCTTGTATGGGCAGGTGCGCGCAGCGCTGGAATCCGCCGGCACGCCGATTGGTGCCAACGACCTGTGGATCGCGGCCCATGCCTTGTCCCTGGAAGCCGTTGTCGTGACAGACAACGAACGCGAATTCTGTCGGGTCTCTGGCCTGAACGTCGAGAACTGGCTGGTTTAGGTGTGGGCCGCGCTCCCTGGCCAGAATTTTGCTTCGTCGTCCCGGCCCCCGAGCCGGGACCTTCCCTGAGGTGTTGCCAGTAGAGACAGGGCCCCGGATCAAGTCCGGGGCGACGGATGTGCCAATTCCAACCCCGAACCCTGAACCCCTAAAAAAAGAAACCCCGGCACGGCGGCCGGGGCTTCGATCCAGGACGATGCGTTACGGCCCGTGGCCTTCACGCATCCTACGCTGTGCCCGTGGCTCGATCCGTAGGATGCGTGGAGCGCCAGCGCAACGCATCTCTCCGTGCCTGTTTATTCCTCGCCGAAGAAGAAGCCGAACAGCTGCAGCAGGCTCAGGAACAGGTTGTAGATCGACACGAACAGCGTGACCGTGGCCATGATGTAGTTGGTCTCGCCGCCTCTGACGATCTGCTGGGTCTGGAACAGGATCAAGCCGCACATCAGCAGGGCGAACATGCCGCTCACGGCCAGGCTCAGCGCCGGCATGCTGAAGAAGTAGGCAACCAGGCCCGCCACGAAGGCCACCAGGATGCCCGCGAACAGCATGGGGCCGAGGAAGCTGAAGTCCTTCTTGGTGACCATCGCGAAGCCCGACAGGCCGATGAAGGCCACGCCCGTGGTGCCCATGGCGGCGATGACGAGCTGGTCGCCATTGCTGAACATGGTCGTGTAGGCGTTGATGATCGGCCCGATGGTCAGGCCCATGAAGCCGGTCAGCGCGAAGGTGGTCAGGATGCCCCAGGCGGAATTGCGCAGGGCCTGAGTGGCGAACAGCAGACCGAAATAGCCGACCAGGGTGATGATCAGGCCCGGATGCGGCCAGTTTTTGATCATCGACACGGTGGCCACGCCGGCGCTGAACAGCAGCGTCAGGGCCAGCAGGTTCCAGGTGTTGCGCAGCACGCGGCGGGCGTTGTCGTCCATTTCGACCGACTGGCCGCGGCTGATTGTCTGTGCACGAAGGTTCTCGCTCATTGGGGCGTTGATCCTCGGTTGTGGGTGAATTCCGACCAATTTGACCCTGATTCTAGCAGGAAGGTTTCAACGCGACCGCGGTATCATCGCGACAGTCCCCAAGCGCCGTTGCCGACATGTCGACCAACCGCTGCCGCTGGGTCGCCGAGGCGATCCGGGCCATCGACGCCGACTTCAACCGCTCCGCCGACACCCACCTGATCCGGGTCGACATGCCCGAGGCCTGGCAGGGCTGGCAGATCTACCTCAAGGACGAGTCGATCCACCCCACGGGCAGCCTCAAGCACCGCCTGGCGCGCTCGTTGTTCCTGTACGGCCTGTCCAACGGATGGATTGGGCCCGACACCCCGATCATCGAGGCTTCCAGCGGCTCCACGGCGGTCTCGGAGGCGTATTTCGCGCGCCTGCTGGGGCTGCGATTCATCGCCGTGATGCCCCAAGGCACCTCGCGCGAGAAGATCGCCAAGATCGCGTTCTACGGCGGCGAGTCGCACCTGGTCGCGCCCGGCGAGATCTACGCCGAGTCCCAGCGCCTGGCGCGCGAGCTGGGCGGGCACTACATGGATCAGTTCACCTACGCCGAACGGGCCACCGACTGGCGCGGCAACAACAACATCGCCGAGTCGCTGTTCGCCCAGATGGCGCTGGAGCCCCAGCCGCACCCGCGCTGGGTGGTGGTCTCGGCCGGCACCGGCGGCACGGCGGCGACCATCGGCCGCTACATGCGCTACCGCTGCTTCGCCGGCTGCCCGACCGAGTTGTGCGTGGTCGATCCCGAGAATTCCGTCTTTGCCGACTTCTGGGAAACCCGCGACTGCGGCCTGACCACCGATCGGGCCTCTCGTATCGAGGGCATCGGCCGGCCGCGCGTCGAGCCCAGCTTCCTGCCCTCGGTCGTCGACCGCATGGAGCGCGTCCCGGACGCGGCCTCGATGGCCGCCGTCCGATTCCTCGAAGACTGGCTCGGCCGCCGCTGCGGCGGCTCGACCGGCACCGCCCTGATCGGCGTGGTGCGCCTGCTCACCGAAATGCGCCGGCGCGACGAGCAGGGCAGTGTGGTCACGCTCCTGTGCGACGGCGGCGAACGCTACGCCGACACCTACTTCAACGACGACTGGCTGGCCGCCGAGGGCCTCGACATCGACCCCTGGCTGGCCGCGCTGGAGCGCTGGGCCGAGGTCGGGGAGTGGGAAGAGCCCGCGTAGCGGGGGCTGGTGCCAACCAGCCAACAACTCGACGCCGTAAGGCGACGCGTTCACAGCCTTTTCCTCAGCCAAGAAAGCCGCTACAATGGCGGGCTTGCTCCGGGCGCCTGGTCGCGGGTCCCGGTTCTTCAACCCCTTGAAAAGAGACGAAACGTCATGTCGAAACAGTACAAGATTCCGGCAGAAATGCGTACGGACGTGGGGAAAGGTGCGAGCCGCCGCCTGCGCCGTGCGGGTCGGATCCCCGCCGTGGTCTACGGCGGTGACCGCGAGCCTGCCTCCATCACCATCGATCACGACTTCCTGCTGCACGAAGCCGACGAAGAGGCATTCCACTCCTCGATCCTCGAGCTCAGCGTCGGCAAGAAGAAGCAGAAGGTCGTCCTGCGTGACCTGCAGCGCCATCCCTTCAAGCCGCTGCTGACCCACGCCGACTTCCTGCGCGTGTCCGAGGATCACGAGATCCGCATGCACATCCCGCTGCACTTCACCAACGAGGAAGTGTCGCCGGCCGGCAAGAAGGGCGGCGTGGTCATCTCGCACCAGTACATGGATGTCGAGGTCGAAGCGCTGCCGCAGAACCTGCCCGAGTACCTCGAAGTGGACCTGTCCAAGCTCGAGCCGGGCGAGAGCGTCATGCTCAGCGACATCAAGCTGCCTGAAGGCGTGATCCTGCCGGTCCTCGAGTACGAGGGCGAGGAACACGACTACGCCATCGTCACCGCCATCTACATCCGCGCCGGCCAGGGCACGGGCGAAATGGCTGCCGAAGCCGACGCCGCCATGGGCGAGGCCGCCGAAGTCGAGACCATCGGCGAGGAAGAAGATGCCGAAGCGGCCGAGGGCGAGGAAGGCGAAGAAGCTGCCGAAGAAGGCGGCGAGGAAGCCTCCGAAGGCGACGACGACAAGAAGGACTGAGAAAGCCGGTGAGCGATCGCTGGCTGATCGTCGGCCTGGGCAATCCGGGCAGCAAGTACGAAAGAACCCGGCACAACGCCGGGTTCTGGTTTCTGGACGCCCTGGATCGCAAGCAGTCCCTCGGGCTCAAGCCCAATCGCAAGCTGCACGGCGAAGCGGCCAAGACGCCGTTCGCCGACGCCGACTGCGTGTTCCTGCGGCCCGACACCTTCATGAACGAGTCGGGCCAGTCGGTGCGCGCCGCGGCCGACTACTTCGATGTCGTCCCCGAGCGGATCGTGATCGCCTACGACGATCTCGACCTGCCGCCGGGCGCCGTCAAGCTCAAGCAGGGCGGCGGCCACGGCGGGCACAACGGCCTGCGAAGCACCTTCAGCCACCTCGGCAGCCAGAACTTCTGGCGCCTGCGCATCGGCATCGGCCACCCGGGCTTCAAGGACGCCGTCACGCCCTGGGTGCTGGGTCGCGCCCCCGCCGACGACGAAAAAGCCATCCTGGCCGCCGTAGAGCGCGCTGTGGACGCGCTACCGGACTTACTCGGGGGAAACCCCGGAGAAGCCATGAAGCGGCTGCACACCAAGGCATAGGCGCCGCAGCCCGTAGGATGCGTGGAGGCGAAGCCGCAACGCATCATCCAGACAAACCAATCGAGCAACGCGAGATACGAAAATGGGCTTCAAATGCGGCATCGTCGGCCTCCCCAACGTGGGCAAGTCGACCCTCTTCAACTGCCTGACCAAGGCCGGCATCCAGGCCGAGAATTACCCGTTCTGCACCATCGAGCCCAACGTCGGCATGGTGCCCGTGCCCGACCCGCGGCTCGACGAGCTGGCGGCCATCGTCAAGCCCGAGAAGGTGATCCCGACGATGATGCAGTTCGTCGACATCGCCGGCCTGGTGGCGGGCGCCTCGCGCGGCGAGGGCCTGGGCAACAAGTTCCTCGCCCACATCCGCGAGACCGACGCCATCGCCCACATCGTGCGCTGCTTCGAAGACGACGACGTCACCCACGTGGCCGGCCGCGTCGACCCCGTCTCCGATATCGAGACCATCGACACCGAACTGTGCCTGGCCGACCTCGACGTGGCCGAGAAGGCCCTCGACAAGATCAGCCGCCAGGCCAAGTCGGGCGACAAGGAAGCGATTCGTCAGGCCGGCCTGCTCGAGCGCGTCGTCGCCCACCTGGGGGAGGGCCGGCCGCTGCGCACCTTCGAGATGGAAGAAGAGGAGCGCAAGACCCTGCGCACCTGGCAGTTCATCACGCGCAAACCGGTGCTCTACGTCGCCAACGTCGACGACAGCGCGGCCGAGGACAACGCCCATGTTCGCGCCGTGCGCGAACGGGCCGCGACCGAAGGTGCCGAGGTGGTCGTGCTGTGCGCGGCCATGGAAGCCGAACTGGCCGAGCTCGACGAAGAAGAGCAGGCCGAATTCCTCGCCGACCTGGGCCAGGACGAGCCCGGCCTGCACCGCCTGATCCGCGCCGGCTACGCCCTGCTGGACCTGCTCACATTCTTCACCGCCGGCGTCAAGGAAGTGCGCGCCTGGACCGTGCGCAAGGGCTCTTCGGCCCCCCAGGCCGCCGGCCGCATCCACACCGACTTCGAAAAAGGCTTCATCCGCGCCGAAGTCACCGCCTACGACGACTACATCGCCTGCAAGGGCGAGGCCGGCGCCAAGGCCGCCGGCAAGCTCCGGCTGGAAGGCAAGGAGTACATCGTCCACGAAGGCGACGTGATGCACTTCCGCTTCAACGTTTAGCTCGTCGTCCCGGCCCCCGAGCCGGGACCTTCAAGCCGAAGGCAACAGTAGATGGAAGGCCCCGGATCAAGTCCGGGGCGCCGGTGTGCTGCCTGTAGGCGCCGCAACCTGAAATGACTATACTAAAGTAGTCAGTTCAGGAGCCGGCCATGAAAACCGAAATCTCCAAAACCCACTTCAAGGCGCATGCCCTGAAGATCTTTCGTCGCCTCGAAAAAACGGGCGAACCCCTGATCGTTACCGATCGCGGTCGCCCTGCGCTGATCGTGCGCAAGTACACACGGCCGATGCCGGACCCCCTGATGCGCTTGAGGGGTTCGGTCAAGCGCTACGAGCAACCATTCGAGCCCGTCGGGCAGGATGAGTGGGAAGCTCTCGAATGATCGTCCTCGACACGCATGCCCTGGTCTGGTGGGTCACCGGCGATAGCCAGCTCTCAGAACCGGCATTGCAGGCCATCGAGGCCGCACTGACGGACCAACGCCCCGTCATGATCTCGACCATCTCGGCCTGGGAGCTGGCCATGCTGGTAGCAAAGGATCGGTTGATTCTGACAATGGATCTGGACGAATGGCTGGATACGGTCGACAGCATCGAAGGCGTTGAATGGGTGCCGGTCACCCGCCAGGTTGCTGTCGATTCAGTCAACCTGCCCGGCGAGTTTCATCAGGACCCTGCCGACCGCTTGATCGTGGCCCTGGCCCGCCACGAAAATGCCGAGCTGATCAGTGCCGATCGCCGGATACAGGACTATCCTCACGTTCGCTGCACCTGGTAGCCGCCCAACCAACCAGCCAACCCGTCAGGCGTACAACCAGAAATCGACGATCCGATCCCCCCAGATCAAGGCAATCCACCCGGCCGCGGCCAGGTAGGGCCCGAACGCGATCGGAACCTCCTTGCCTCTGCGGGTGGCGATCATGATCGCGATCCCCGCAACGGCGCCGACGAAAGAGGCCAGCAGGATCACCACCGGCAGCACCTGCCAACCCATCCAGGCGCCCAGGGCCGCCAGGAGCTTGAAATCGCCGAAGCCCATGCCTTCCTTGCCGGTCAGCAGCTTGAACAGGTGGAACACCGACCACAACGCCAGGTAACCGGCAATCGCCCCGATCACGGCCTCCTCCAGGCTCGCGAACAAACCCAGCCACAGGTTCAGCCCCAGGCCCAGCCACAGAAGGGGCAGGGTGATCTGGTCGGGCAGCAACTGATGGTCGAAATCGATCCCCGTCGCCGCAATCAGCGCCCACGTGAACACCAGCGCCGCCGCACCCTCCGGCGTGGCGCCGAAGTGGAGGATCACCACTGCCGAGAGGATCGCGGTGACCAACTCCACGAACGGATAGCGCCAGGAAATCGCCTCCCCGCAGCTGCGGCAGCGCCGTCCCAGCATCAGCCAGCTGATCACGGGAATATTGTCGTACCAGCGAATCGTCGCCCCGCAGCGCGGACAATGCGAACGCTTGACCACCAGACCGGGCGGAGCGGATTCCGGCTCGTCGATCTCCAGCAACTCCCGGCACTGGCAACGCCAGTCGTGAAACAGTCGGGCCGGCATCCGCAGAATCACCACGTTCAGAAAGCTGCCCACCAGCAACCCGAAAACGAAAACGGCGGTCGCGAGGACCGCCGGTGGCAGCGCGTTCAATGCGTCAAAAAATTCCAAGACCAAATCCCTCTGTCAGTCCGGGCCTGACGCCCGGAACTCTCCAACAACTGCCCGTTCAACCCCTGAAACCTGATCCCGTTCTTACATGACCGCAGCCATCTGGAAGATGGGCAGGTACATGGCGACGACCATGCCGCCCACGACGACACCGATGAAGACGATGATGATAGGCTCGAGCAAGCTCGATAGGGCATCGACGGTATTGTTGACCTCTTCCTCATAAAAATTGGCAACCTTGTCGAGCATCGCATCGAGCGAGCCGGCTTCTTCACCAATAGCCGTCATCTGGACCATCATGGGCGGGAAAAGACGTGTTTGTTGCATCGCCAATTGCAGGGAGTGTCCCGTAGCCACATCATCCCTGATCTGAAGTGTCGCATTCTCGTATACGACATTGCCGGTTGCCCCTGCAACCGTTTTCAATGCGTCAACCAGCGGTACGCCCGCCGCAAAAGTTGTGGCAAGTGTGCTCGCAAATCGCGAGAGGGCAGACTTTTCCAAAACCGGCCCAACGATGGGGATCCTCAATGAGAGTCTATCGAGTAGGTGGGCAAACTTCTGGTTGCGCTTTTTAAGCTGAACTATGCCGGCAATCGCGGCGATCGCTGCTATCAGCACCAGCCAGCCCTTCGATTGCATGAATTCGGAAGCGTCGACAACCATGCGTGTAAACGCTGGAAGATCCGCGCCGAAGCTTTGGAAGATCGCTTCGAACTGTGGGATTACTACAATCAGCAACAGCGCCGTTACGGCGATAGCAACAGCGACTACTGTCGCGGGATAGAACAACGCCTTCTTGATCTTGCCCTTGATTGACTCAATGCGTTCCTTGTAGGACGCGATTGAGTCTAGGACTTCATCCAGAACGCCGGCACTTTCACCAGCGTTTACGAGGTTTATGTACAGGTCGTCAAAGTAGCTTGGGTGTTTGGCCAATGACTCGGAAAGCGTGCTGCCGGATTCCACATCGTTCCTGATGTCGTCAATCAGCTTCTTTAGTCTGGGGTTCTCAACTGCCTGACTGATGATAGTGAACGCCTGCACCAGCGGTATGCCGGAATTGATCATCGTCGCCAGCTGCCGCGTAAAGATGGCAATGTCGCCCGGCTTGATTCGCTTCCCGGTTCCACCGAACAAGGGCTTGGGCTTACGCCGAATGCGGCCCGGCACTATGCCTTGTTGCCGGAGTTCCGCCTTGATGATCATTTCGTTGCGGCCAAGACGCTCCCCCTTGATCTTCTTGCCGCGCTTGTCCTTGCCTTCCCAGAGGAAAGTCTGCATCTGCTCCTGCGTGGTCGCCATCTAGTGCCGCTCCTGCATCCTGCTGGTGTCGGCCGGAGTTCGTGTCCGGCCTGCACAATTGTCCCTAATGCCGTGATTTTGCGCAGAAACCACGACAAATGCAAGGACGCCCCCTGCGCCCCCCGAGCACCCTCGCCCAGAATCCCCCGAAATCTATTGATTTTTGCCTGATCCGGGCATCAAATGGCCCGTGATTTCTCAATCCTTGGTCACGCGGTTCATTTCCGCCAGGCTGATTCGGCCACCTTTTACCTTGTTCAGTGCCGCTCGCCGAAGATCTACGATGCCCTCTGTGGCCGCCTGCTTCTCCAGCTGCAGCGCACCACCACCTTCCAGGATAATTTGTTCCATGTCCTCCGAAATTGGCATGACCTGGAACACGCCGGACCGACCCTTGTAACCACCCGTACACTGGTCGCAGCCACCGGCCTGGTAGACCTTGATGCCCTCGGCGACTTCCTCTTCAGTAAAGCCGATCTTGAGCAAGGCGTCGTCAGGAACGTCCTCGGGTTTTTTGCAGGAATGCAGGGTTCTAGCAAGTCGCTGGGCTAGAACCAGGTGCACGGTCGATACAATGTTGTAGGTAGGAACGCCCATGTTGGCCAGGCGGGCCACGGAAGCCGGGGCATCATTGGTATGCAGGGTCGAGAGCACCAGGTGACCAGTCTGTGCAGCCTTGATGGCGATTTCGGCCGTTTCGAGGTCCCGAATTTCCCCCACCATGATGATGTCCGGATCCTGACGCAGGAAGGAGCGAAGCGCAGCTGCGAATGTGAGCCCCTGCTTGGTGTTCTGCTGGACCTGGTTGACGCCCTTCATCCGGATTTCGACCGGATCCTCGACTGTGGAGATATTGCGACCTTCGTCATTAAGAATACCGAGGGCCGTGTAGAGCGTCACGGTTTTACCGGACCCCGTAGGACCGGTAACCAGCACCATGCCGTATGGCTTGGAGATTGCAGCGAGATAGTCGTCTTTCTGTTTTTCTTCAAAGCCCAGTTTCTCTGGTCCAAGAAATGCGCCGGAGGAGTCGAGAATACGCAAAACGATCTTCTCGCCCCACAGCGTGGGGCAAGTCGACACACGAAAGTCGTAGGCCTGGCCCTTGGAAACATTGAGTTTGATGCGCCCGTCCTGCGGGATGCGGCGCTCCGCGATGTCCAGGTTGGACATCACCTTGAGGCGGGCCGATAGCCGGGGCGCCATGCGTTTGGGCGGGCGAACCTGCGTCACAAGCACGCCATCGATGCGGAATCGGACGCGGTACTCTTCTTCATAGGGTTCGAAGTGAATGTCGGACGCGCCCTTTCGAATCGCGTCGACCAAAACCTTATTGACGAAGCGGACGACCGGTGCATCGTCGGCGCCTGCGGCTGCGTCACTGGATTCTTCTTTCTCCTCGCCGGTATCGAACTTCAGGTTGTCGAGGTCGTCTTCGTCTTCCGTCAGGTCGTTGAAAGCCTGTGCGGAACCGGCTAAGGCGCGATCGAGGGCGGGCTCTATTGCATTGTATGGTGCAATAATTGCCTCGACCGCCAGCCCAGAAGAAAAAGAAAGTTCGTCAATTCCGGCCTTGTTGCCAGGATCAGCAGCAACGACAAAAAGTCGCTTCCCCCGCTTGAGAATGGGTAAAATCAGATGCTTACGAAGAAGTTCCTCGCTGACCGAGTCAATGGGCGCATGTTTGAGGTTGACTGCAGAAAGGTCCACCAGGGGCATGCCGAAGTCTTCGGCCGCCACGTGGGCGAACCCGAGGGCGTCAACGGCCTTCTCCCTGACAATGTGACTCGTGAATGTACGACCCTTCTCGTTGGCCTTGTTGGCGATCTCAAGGGCCTTCTCCTCCGTCACGAGACCCGCATCTACCAGTTTTCGGCCGAGCGAGGGCAAACGCATCACGGTTGCGGGTTGGGCGGGCATGAGCCATTTCTCCTTTCAGAATGCCTGAAATGCTAGCCTCTGAGACCTGATTTTGCAAAGATTTTTGAATTTTCACGGATTGCCGCACAAGGCTTCCGCCTTGCTGTGCGATGCTACTGCAGCAAGTCTCTTACGTGCATAATTGAGCTTCGATTTAGCCATGAGGAAACCGGTGGAAGAGTCACCCGTCAAGAACAGTGGGCTAGCCGGCCGCGTTATCGACTTGTGGCTTGCGGCAGGCAGCGGCGCTCTGGTTCTATTGATTTCCGTGCTCAACCTCATCGGCACCAAAGGTAGTGTGGCGCTCAATCAGGGGGATCTGGCGGATGCCGTGCGAGAAGCTCTCGGACTTCCGGTCGTTCTGACTCACGTCGTTGCCGCTGGTCTTGTAGTGCTCACCCTCCACATTGCCTACCCAGTCGCATTATGCGGGATCAAGCGAGTCGCGCTGGCAGGCACCCGAGCAAACGAAAGCTCGATAACGACCTTGGCTTGCTTGATAATGGGCTGGCTTTTTTTGCTGCTGGTTAATGCAAAATCCTTTCCCGCAAGTACGCATGTCGACCTGCTCGGCATCTCGGACAGTCCCCAGCTAGTCAACTACTTCATTCTTGGATTTGGCTTTATCGGAATACCGGTTGCGTGTCTGATTGCTGCAACTAGACTGCTCTGCAGATACTCCGCTCTATCCCTTTTCTCTGTGGCAATAGTCCTTTTCTCCGTAGCCTGGGGCACACTTAATGACCACCCGAGGGGTTCCGCAGCTGAGCCCAATCTCATTGTTATTGGTGTGGATTCACTGCGACCTGACTTCGCCTACGGCGAATACGCCTTCGCTTCAGATACGCCAGCCATAGACAGCTTCGTTGCTGCAGCCACTAACTTCGTAGACGCCACGACACCTGTCGCAAGGACATTCCCTGCCTGGGCTAGTCTGCTGACCGGGCTCTATCCCCACAACTCGGGTATCCGCGTAAATCTTCAGCAAGTTTCGGCCACTCAAAAAGACTTATTTATCACGCATGTACTGAGGGAGCATGGGTACCGCACCTACTATGCCACAGACGAAGCTCGCTTCAGCAATATCGATCAAAGCTATGGGTTTGATAAGATTCTCACCCCCGTAATGGGCGCAACGGACTTTCTTATTGGCGAGGCTCTTGACTTGCCCTTGACAAACGTTTTCGCGAATCTGCCGTTCGCAGAGTCCATGCTTCCATGGATAAGCGGTAATCGTGCGGTTGATCATGCATATGCGCCAGCTACTTTTAGCCGCAAACTGGAGCGCTCAATTGACGGGTTCCTGGAAGACAGCGGAGACAATCCCGTATTTATGGCAATCCATCTCTGCCTGCCGCACTGGCCTTACAGCTTTGGCAGCCTCTCCAATGTCCTTCCAGGGCCACAAGCAGGCGATAAAGTCAAGGAGATTGACGACTCCACTATAAGAAGCTACTCCCGCGCTCTCGAAGCCGCCGATATACAGATTGAGGGGCTGATAAAACATCTCGCGGCTCGGGGAGTGCTCGATCACGCTGTTGTGGCTTTGGTATCGGATCATGGCGAGTCGTTTCATGCTCTAGATCCCGTTCCTGCTCATAAAGACACTGGCGAGACGCTTCCTGCGGCTGCAGGTCATGGAGCGGACGTCTTTGGCGACTCCTCATATCACGTAATTGTCGCCATAAGCAACTTTAGAGCGGGGGAGCCAGCTAACACTCGAGGTGAGCTAGATCGGCGGCCAGTCCAACTACTTGATGTGCTTCCGATGATGATCGAATCAGCTAAATTGCCAATATCAATTCCAGGGCTGGATGGTCAGCGGCGAGCTGAATTGGGCGAAACACGATTTAGGCCGAGGGAAACTGGGGTGACGATGCCTGGCTTGTTTGCGGCGAAGATTGACCAAGGGTTGCTGGCGAGGCAGGGCATCGAATCTTATGAAATCGGCGATGATGCCCGAATCATGTTCAAAGGCGAATTCCTGGAAAGTCCGTCTACACTTAAGGATTTTGGCGTAGAGCGAGACGGTGATCTTCTTATTAGTTCCAGAAGAGATCCCAAGACTGGCCGATCCACCGACTTCATGATGGTGGATCAGGATCAGATGACGTGGCAGAATATCGATGAAGGATCGCTGCTTGAGACGCATGCTGAGATGATTCGCTGGCTGAGTGTTCTTAGCGAGTAGTTGTGCCTTTGATGGCCCATTAGTGCTGGTTCCAAGGTTCGGGTACGCGAGTCAAAGGCCTTTTGGCTCAGTCAAGAGCTTTCACTTCCCAAGTAAGGCTTTTGAGGGAAGGCGGCATGGGATCTTAATAGTTCTGAGGGGTTGGTATTTCCAATTGCAGCTAATCGCTGCTAGCTTCTTTGCGCGCCCTCTCATGCATTTCGCAGCTAAATAATCCGTTTAATAGAAGAGAATATTGGAATGCAGCCAAAAATATACACGCATTCGAAAAACCAGTTGCTTCCGGTCGGCTTGTTACTTGTAAGTCTGGTATTGGTCTATTTTTCGTATCTTCCTGGCCTGACTGCGGCTATGCAGTTCGACACCGAGCACAACTTGAGAGCTTTGGGCTCTGTGCAGGATTTTGATTCGGCTCTGCGCTACGTGTTTACGGGGGTTGCAGGTCCTTTAGGTAGGCCCTTGGCCCTGGCCACGTTCATTGTGGATGCTGCAGCATGGCCCGCGCAACTTTCCCAGCTGATACATACAAATGTACTTCTCCACCTTGTTAATGGTTTGCTCGTTGCCTGGCTAAGTTTCCTGGTCGTTCGTATGCACACGGGAAGCCAGAGGCAAGCCAACTGGATCGCACTGATCACTGCATCAATATGGCTCTCGTCACCCCTGTTGGCTTCAACATCCTTTCTAGCTATCCAAAGAATGACTAGTCTGGCTAGCATATTTATGCTAGGTGGCGTGGTGTCCCATTTAAGTATTCGCCGGTCCATGAGTAATCGCCCTTACCTTGGGCTTTGTCTTCTTAGTGTAAGCCTCGTTCTATTTACTATCTGCGCCGGTCTTTCCAAAGAAAACGGTTTGCTGCTGCCTGTTTTGATTCTGACCACCGAGCTGTTTCTGTTAACGAGGCCCGGTGAAGTTAAGAGAGTTCATTGGCGGCTATGGGTTACGGTATTTCTCGTACTACCGCTTGTGGCAATCATCGCTTATCTTGGGGCTCGCTGGGGATACTCGGAGGCGGTTGTATACAGGCGCGGCTTCACTGCTGGCGAAAGGATGATGACCCAAGCAGTGGTGCTTTGGGAGTATCTGTTTAATGCTCTTCTGCCTTCGACCCATAGAGTCGGTCCCTTTCACGACAACTATCCAGTGTATCGCTCGCTGGTTTCATTCAACGTGCTCGTTTCGACTTTGGGATGGGCTGTGCTGATGTCTTTGGGGGTGCTTTTTCGGAAGAAGGTCCCGATGCTAGGCTTCGCCGTATTCTGGTTTCTCGGCGCTCACATGGTCGAATCCACCGTTGTGCCGCTCGAACTCTACTTTGAGCACAGGAACTATGTGCCGCTAGTCGGCGTCTTTCTTGCTGTAAGTCATGGCGTGTATAGCCTGGCAATTAAGGTCACGCCGATTGTGACGTTCGGGGTAGTGGCCTATATCCTTCTAAGTTTGTTTCTCCTGTTGAGGCTAAGTACGATTTGGGGTAACCCCTCATATGCATCAGACTACTGGTTGGAGCATAATCCGGATTCTTTGAGAGCGACGATGCATCAAAGCGAGGTGCTGCTTGCCAATGGTGAAGTAGGTGCTGCTTTGATGCACATGGACTTGAGTCGCCTTACTAACCCTGACCACAGTGCATATATTGGAATTTTTTCCGAGTATGTACGGTGTGCTGCTGGTGCAGGTCGCACCAATGACGAAGGCTTGTCTAGAATTGCATCGCAGTTGCCTTCGGCGTCTTTTTATCCCAGCCTTCCAAGCCAGATTCTTTTGATGACCCGGGAGCGAGTTGAGAGATTCTGTTCTAGCTATTCGCTCGATAGTCTGTATGAGTTGTCGAAGTCAGCATTGGCGAACCCAGCCTATCATTCCCATGTTGAATCCAGGCATACGCTTCTTTCAGCTATGGCGCTAGCGTCGAGAGGTGGAAGACCGTTTGATGCCATGCGGTCTTACGAAGATGCCTTGAGGGTACGCCATAACCCTAGGCTTCTTGGTCAGTTGGTCTCTCTGTATATAGAGCTCCAAGAGTTTGAGCGCGGGTGCCGATTCCTCAAGGAAATGAGAGCATTCAAGCCGACTAACGTCTACCTTCGATCTGTCTGGTCGGATGGCATTAGTGGCTATGAGGCGGCCATCTCCGAAAGCTTTTCTGGTGAGTGCTAAGCTGGTAGTGGGTTAGCATAAATTTTTGGGATCGCGCATAAGGGTACGGGCCCAATTCCCATGAATCTAAAGCATAAGCCTGGACAGTCTTAAAAGAGTGTTTCAATGGGCGAGAGTGGCTTCGCGGTAGCATGCCAGTAGGAATTGGGGGGCGGGGGCCGTTAATCGAGCAATCCTAGTGTGGTTTCTCAATAGAGCTATGCTAGTCAACGTGGATTCCTTCCAAAGCCAGTAAATATCGGGCCTTCGGGCGGTTGTACTTTGGGGGAGGGCCCAACATCCAGTTTGAGCGCTGCGCGCTCGCTTACTTCGGTCAACGTGATCCAATGAAGGCCTGTCGGCAGGTCCAATCGATCGCCAGAAGAGAAAGTTTGTCCGTTGATTATTAGGGTGGCGGCCCCGTCGACCCGATAGGTTCCGGGGGTAATCCCCCCATTTTTGGTGCGACTCAGAAGTAGAGCCTAGGCCACAAGGGCCAACTTCTGTCTTGGGGTGATGCCGCCCAGGGCCATGTTCGGCCGTTCGTGATTGTAGGTCCAGAGCCATCGCGTTGCATACTCTCGGACCTGATCAATCGTTCTGAACAGGTACTGATTGAGCCAGTCGTACCGGACCGTCCGGTTGTAGCGCTCGACGTAGGCGTTCTGCTGCGGCTTCCCGGGCTGAATGTGCTCAATGCCGATCTCGTGTCTCTCGGCCCAGGCTCTCAGCGCCTCACTGATGTACTCCGGGCCGTTGTCGCATCGCAGCAGTGTGGGTTTGCCACGCCACTCGATGATCTGCTCCAGGGTTCGTATGACGCGCTCGGAGGGCAATGAGAAATCGACCTCGATGCCCAGCCCTTCGCGGTTGTAGTCGTCGATCACGTTGAGCAAGCGGTACGGGCGGCCACATTCCAGGCTGTCATGCATGAAGTCCATCGACCAGGTCTCGTTCATGGCGGTCGGGACCGCCAGAGGCTCCGGAACCTCCCGAATAATGCGCTTTTTCGGCTTGATCCGCAGGTTCAGCTCCAGCTCGCAGTAGATCCGGTAGACCCGCTTGTGATTCCATCGGAAGCCTTTGACGTTGCGCAGAAAAAGGTAGCAAAGCCCGAACCCCCAGTTCTTCTGGTTGTGAGTCAGACGGATCAGCCAGTCGGCGATCTCGGCATTCTCGTCCGAGAGCTTCGGCTCGTACCGATAGCAGTTCTGGCTGATGAACAGCGCCTCGCAAGCCAGGCGAATGCTGATGTCGCGGTGCTCGACCGCTTCCCTGGCCATCTCTCGCCGTCGAGATGGCCTTAGAGCTTTCCCTCAATGACCTCCTGGCGAATCTCGGCCTTGATCCGCTCCTCGGCGTACATCTTCTTCAACCGGCGGTTCTCGGCCTCGAGCTCCTTGAGGCGGGCCATCAGCGAGGCATCCATGCCGCCGAACTTCGCTCGCCATTTGTAGAACGTGGCGCTGCTGATGCCGTGCTCGCGGCACAGGTCGGGCACTGACGTCCCGGCCTCGGCCTGCTTGAGAATGCTCAGAATCTGATGGTCGCTAAAGCGTGATTTGCGCATGTGGAATCTCCTGTTGCTCCATTATGAGAATATTCCA
>NZ_QUZK01000036.1 GCF_003410055.1 Wenzhouxiangella sediminis
GATCGGATTACCGATCACCTATGAGGATGGGCGGTTACACAGAAATCGGGACAGGCTCGTCTTGGGTGGTTCCCTTCTTTTTTCTTTTTTCTTGTTTCTCTTCGCGTCCTTTGCTGCTTTGCGTCTTTGCGTTTTAAAGATTCTATGGACGTGCCCCTACCAAAGAAAAGGGGCACCATATTCTGGCGCCCCTCTTCCGTGCTTTCCGTGTCTTCCGTGGTTACACGGTTTTAGTTTTACTGCGGACCGGGTTCGGCGAAGTTGGCGAACCACTTGCGGACTTCGTCGTACCAGTACAGTGAGTTGTTGGGCTTCAAGACCCAGTGGTTCTCGTCGGGGAAGTAGATCAGGCGCGATTCGATGTCCTTGCTCTGCAGGGTGCGGAACAGTTCGAAGGCCTGGCCGACCGGGACGCGCAGGTCCTGCTGGCCGTGGATGATCAGCGCGGGGGTGTCGAAGTCCTCGGCGTAGTAGTGCGGTGAGATCTCCTTGTAGATCTCCGGGTTCTCCCAGAAGTTGCCGAAGCGCGTTGCGTGCACGGCGAAGTCGGCGGCCATCTGCGAGTACATGTTGTAGACCGGTGCGTGGATCATCAGCGCGTTGAAGGGATGCGCCTTGCCGAGCAGGATCGACGACAGGTAGCCGCCATAGCTGCCGCCGCCGGCGACCATGCGATCGCCGTCGATCCAGGACTTGTCGGCGAACCATTCGGCCGCGGCAATCGTGTCGTTGTACGGCGCGGTGAGCCAGTCCGGGTTGATGTAGTCGACGAAATCCTGGCCGAAGCCGGACGAGCCGTGGAAGTTGTGCCAGGCGGTGACGTAACCCCAGGACGCGAAGGTCTGGGCGTTCCAGCGGAAATGGAAGACGTCGTTGATCGAGCCGTGCGGCCCGCCGTGGATGAGCAGGAACAGCGGGTATTCCTTGCTCTCGTCGAAGCCCGGCGGATAGTTGACCCACATCTGGATGTCGGCGCCGTCGTGGCCGGAGTAGGTCACCGATTCGTAGCTGCCGGCGTCGACCGAGTCGAGCAGTTCCTTGTTGATGGTGCTCAGGCGCTCGGCCTCGCCGCTGTCGGAGTCGATGCGAACCAGGCGTGGCGGGTACAGGAAGCTCTCGTTGGTGCCGACCAGGGTGCCGTCGTCGGCAACGGCCAGGTCACCGTAGCTGGTATCGGTCGTGATCGCTCGCGGCTCACCGTCGGTGCCGATGAAGAACACGCGCACCGTACCTTCGTCCTGGATGCTGCCGAAGAAGCCGTCCGAGCCCGGCGCCCAGACCAGGCCCGAAGCGGAGCGATCCCAGTCCTCGGTGATGTTGCGCTGCTCGAGCGAGTCGAGATCGACGAGCACGATGTCCTGGGTGTCGCCGTAGAAGCCGGCGATGTCCTGCTGCAGGTAGGCCAGGGTTTCGCCGTCCGGGCTGAACATCGGCGTGCTGTCGCTGGCTTCGTTCTCGGCGGTCAGGTTGTCTGCCGAATCGGCGCCGATCTCGGCGAGGAAGACGTCGTAGTCGGGATCGACGCCGTCGAGCTTGCGGTCGGCCACGAAGGCGATATGGGTCTCGTCGGGATGCACGTCGTAGCTGCCGGCGCCGGCGCCCGAACGGGAGAGCTGTCGGCCCAGGGGTTGGGTGATCGCCTCGACGTCACCGCCGTCGGCCGGCATGCGGAAAACGTGGTTCTGGCGTTCCTCGTCGATCCAGTGATCCCAGGACGAATAAGGCAGAGCGTTCCACTGGTGGGCGGAAACCTTGGATTCCTTTTCCTCGGTTAGCTTTTCTTCCATCGCCTCCCAGTCCATGTCCGGGTAGACGCTGGAGACGAAATAGATGTGCTCGCCGACCCACTTCAGGCCGCCGACCCCGGTGGGCACGTCGCTGAGCTTCTGCGCTTCGCCGGGGCCGCCCATGTTGATGAGGTAGATCTGGCCGGCCTCGTCGTCACCGCGCTTGGCGACGAAGGCCAGGCGATCGCCGTCGGGCGAGAACGCGGGACTGGAAGCATCCTGGCCTTCCACGGTAAGCGGCCGCTCGACCGAACCGTCGGCAGCGAACAGCCACAGTCGTGTCTCGCCGGTGTCTTCCTCGACGTCGTAGTCGGTCACCGGCGCCACGATCCAGTCGCCCGTCGGCGAGATCGCGGGCGAGCCGATGCGATCGAGTTCCCACAACACTTCGGCCGACAAAACCTTGCGTTCGTCCTCGCCGTTGTCGTCCTGGGCCAGTGCCAGGGTGGGGAGTAGCAATAGCAGGGTTAGTAGCAGTCTTCTCATTCCGGTGCCCTCGTCATGTCTAGTTGCCGTTTGAGTTCTCGCAATGGCGCAAAGGCGCAAGGATCGCAAGGAACTTCGAAAGTTGTGTTCAAGCCTCAACTAATTGTTCTATCACTTGGGTTCTTCTCTGGTCACCGGACGCTTTCAATTTTTTGCTGGCGACCTTTGCGCCATTGCGCCTTTGCGAGAAACAAATACCACCCGCACCTCTCAACCGGAGTACGGCTTCAATGAATCCACCGCCATCGTATACGCGGAGTCGGCGGTTTCGTTGGAGATTTCTTCGATCTTCAGGGTGCCTTCCATGTAGAAGGCATCCCAGATGTTGACCATCTCGATGGGTTCTTCGAGGCGGCCGTAGATGATCTGGTTGGCCGGCGGCGGTGGCACGTGGATGCAGGCGCCGAAGTAGGGCACCAGGAAGAAGGTCCTGAGCTTGCCCTCGCCGTCGGTCTCGACCGGCACGACGAAGCCGGGGATCCGGATCTTCTGGCCATCGAACTCGCCCACGGTTTCCCAAGACTGGAATTCCTCGGCCGAGGCGTAGCCGGAATGGTCGACGTTCTTCGAGGCCTCGTCCCAGGCCGTCTGCTCTTCTTCGGGCATCAGGTCCATCCATTCGACCTCGCGCACTTCCTCGGCGAAGGCGAGGCCGGGCACGAGCAGGACGAGGATCGCCAGCGCGATGATCTTTCGGTTCATGCGGATTCCGTTCATTGATTCGATTTTACGCATATAAAGACAACCGCCGGGCGCGACGGGTTCAAAGCCGAACCTGCATACCGTCGGCCAGGGTGCGGCGG
This sequence comes from Wenzhouxiangella sediminis, assembly GCF_003410055.1. GTDB lineage: Bacteria > Pseudomonadota > Gammaproteobacteria > Xanthomonadales > Wenzhouxiangellaceae > Wenzhouxiangella > Wenzhouxiangella sediminis. Next base: position 3,077 of record NZ_QUZK01000036.1, read on the forward strand.
TAGGCCATGATGGCCGGAACCAGCGCCACCAGCAAGCCGACGAGGAAGATGCCGCCGAGCACGGCCCACTGCCAGGGTTCGGGTGCCGTCACGCCCACCGCCAGCCCGAAGACGTCGAGCAGCCAGGGACCGAGCGCAATGATGGCGCCCAGGGCCATTGCGATGCCCAGGACCAGTCCGCCGAGCACGATCAGCCCCGCCTCGAAAACCAGCAGCGCGGCGATCTGCCAGGCGCGCGCGCCGTTGGCGCGCAGGATGGCCATCTCGCGGCGGCGCTCGTTGAGCGTGGTCAGCAACACCGTGACCATGCCGAGCAGGCCGGTGATGACGACCAGGATCGCCACTGCCCGGAGCACCAGCTCGGCCACGCCGGTCAACCGCCACAATTGCTGCAGCGTGATGCCGGGCATCACCGCGGTGAGCGGTTCGGCCTCGTAGTCGTTGAGCGATCGCTGCAAGCCGAACACCGCCGCCGGCGCCGTCAGACCGACCAGCACCGCGGAGATTTCTTCGGGCTCGTGTTCGTGGGCGTGCTCGCGCGCCTCGTCGGCGTCCAGGCCGCTGCCCGGTCGATGCACGCCCGACTCCCAGCCGACGTGGATCACGCCGTAGGCGTTCATGGGGATGTAGAGGTTGCGGTCGACCGGCGTGCCGGTGGGCTCGAGCACGCCGCGGACGGTGAAAGGGTGTTCCTCATGCTCGTGCAGGCTGACGTTGCCGCCGCCGTGGGCCAGGTGAATCTCGTCGCCCACCGAGTAGCCGAAGCGCCGGGCGACCTGGTGGCCGATCACGACGTCGAACAGGTCGGTGAAGGTCTCCCCGGCGGCCAGTTCGAGCGGTTGCCGGTCGGCATAGCGGTAGTGCTCGAAAAAGGCCCCGGTCGTCCCGATCACGCGCTCGCCGCGGTGGCTGTCGCCGATCAGCAACGGGATGGTCCACTCGACCATGCGCTGCGCTTCGATGTGTTCGAGCGATTCGTGCGAGATGCTGTTGCCCGGCGTGCCGATGCCGAAAACGGTGTTGAGCAGGAGCTGAACGGGGGCGGTGCGGGCGCCGACGATCAGGTCGGTGCCGGAAACCGAGCGATAGAAGCCCTGACGCACGTCGGTGCGCAGCTGCTCGACCATCACCAACAGCGCAATCGAAAGCCCGATGGTGAATACCGTCAACAGCACCGTGCTGCGCCGGTTCAGCAGGGAGCGCCAGGCCAGGCGGAGCAGGGTCATGCCGCCACTCCCGCCCGGTTGATTTCGGGCAGCTCGACGACGCGGTCGAAGCGCGCCCCCAGTGCCAGGTCATGGCTGACGAACAACAGCGCGCTGCCGGCGACTTCGACGCGTTCGAACAGAAGGTCGAGAAATCGGTCGCGGCGGTCGGCGTCCAGGGCCGAGGTCGGTTCGTCGGCCAGCACCAGTTCGGGCTGGCCGATCAGGGCGCGCGCAGCGGCCACGCGCTGCTGCTGGCCGACGCTGAGCGTATCGGCGCGGCGCTGCCACAGCGATTCCTCGAGGTCCATGGCTGAGAGCAACTGCCGGGCCGCGGCTTCCGCGTTGCCGGCGCGCCGGGCGCGCACGCGAGAGAAGCGGCAAGGCAGGGTCACGTTGGCGGTCACGTCGAGCCAGGGCAGCAGGTTGAACTGCTGGAAGATCACGCCCAGATGGTCGGCGCGGAAGCGGTCCCGGCCGCCGCGAGACAGCGTGGAGAGATCCGATCCGCACAGTTCGATGCGGCCGGATTGCGGCACGACCAGCGCGCCGACGGCCGCCAGCAGGGTGGACTTGCCCGAGCCGCTGGGCCCGTGCAGGAAGACCTTCTCCCCGGCGGCCACGCTGAACGCATCGATATCCAGCACCGGCCGGTCCTCGCCGGGCCAGGCGAAGCGCAGGGAGTCGATGGCGAGTACCGCGTTCATGACAGCCTATTCTGCCGCACGGCGTTCCACGTTTGGTGAGGTCGCGCGGCGGGAGGCAGGCTTCGGTGTGCGGGCAGGTGGGGGCCGGCGTGGTGCGACTTCGACGCAGCCGAGAAGCGCAGGCCCGGTCGGAAAAAGAGCCGGCGATGTCTGAGCGAAGCGAGTTGAGCCGGCTCCCGACCGGGCCGAGCATCGCAGGGCACCCTTCGTCGCGATTTCGCGACGAAGGGCAAGTCGTACGAGCGCCACGCCGGCCCCCACCTGCCCGCACGCCGAAGCCTGCCGCGGCCCCGTTTGCACCGGCCCGGGCCTTGTCGCACAATTGCCGGCCTGTCACGACTATAAAAAACCTCGGGGACTCGAGAACAATGAAAACCACTTCCATTCACGGCATGTGGTCGTCGCGCCTGGCCTTCATCCTGGCCGCCACCGGTTCGGCCGTCGGCCTCGGCAACATCTGGCGCTTTCCCTACATCACCTCCGAAAACGGCGGTGGTGCCTTCGTCCTGATCTACCTGCTGTGCATCCTGATCGTCGGCCTGCCGGTGATGTTTTCCGAAATCGTCATCGGTCGCCGCGGGCGCATGAGCCCGATCAACTCGCTCAAGGAACTGTCCGACGACGTCGGCGCCAGCCGCGCCTGGACCGGCATCGGCTGGATGGGCATCGTTGCCGGTTTCCTGGTGCTGTCTTTTTACTCAGTCGTCGCCGGCTGGACGCTGCACTACGGCTTCCTCTACCTCAAGCAGCTGTTCGGCGCCGCCCCGATCACCGATCCCGGCGCCACCTTCAACAGCCTGCTGGCCGCGCCCGGCGAGCTGACCTTCTGGCACGCGATTTTCATGATGATGACCCTGGGCGTGGTCGCCTTCGGCGTCGAGCGAGGGCTCGAACGTGCCGTCAGCATCCTGATGCCGGTGTTGCTGGGCCTGCTGCTGATCCTGCTCGGTTTCGGGATGAGCACCGGACACTTCACCGAAGCGGTCGGCTTCCTGTTCAAACCCGACTGGTCGCAGGTCTCCGGCGGCATGATCGTCACCGCCATGGGCCAGGCTTTCTTCACCCTGAGCCTGGGCATGTGCGCCATCATGACCTACGGGGCCTACCTGCCGGCGGGGGTGAGCATTCCGCGCGTGGGCATCACGGTGGCGGCCGCCGACACCGCCGTGGCGCTGATCGCCGGGCTGGCCATCTTCCCGATCGTGATTTCCTACGGCATCGACCCGGCCGGTGGCGGCGCGGGCCTGATCTTCACTTCCCTGCCGTTGGCCTTCAACGAGATGCCCTTCGGCATTCTCTACGGCATGATGTTCTTCCTGCTGCTGTCGGTGGCCGCCTGGACCAGCTCGATCTCCCTGCTGGAGCCGGCCACCGCCTACCTGGTCGAGCGCACGAATATGGGCCGCAAGGCCGCGGCCATGATCGTCGGCGCCCTGGCCTGGCTGGCGGGCATGGCTTCGGTGTTCAGCTTCAACGTCTGGTCGCACGTCTCCATCGGCGGCCGCGACATCATGAGCGCCATCGAGCACGCGGCCAACAACATCATGATGCCGCTGGGCGGCATGCTGATCGCCGTGTTCGCCGGCTGGGTGCTGTCCAACAAGGTCACCCACGAGGAGCTGGACAAGAAGATGCCCGACTGGGCCTTCAATGCCTGGCTGTGGCTGGTGCGGGTGGTCACGCCCGCGCTCATCCTGGTGGTGCTGGCGAGCCTGATGGGGTTGATCTGAGGACGGAGGGCTGAGGACTGAGGGCCGAGGTCGCGGGCTGAAGTCGCAAGTCAGAGGTCGGAGGTCAGGAATCCGTTGACGGCTTCGGCCAGCAACGGCGTCAGATCGATCGCCGCTTCCGGCACGTCGACGGTGTTGGTGCACACGATTCTCGCCAGGCCTGCCGATTTCAGGGTCTCCCGGGCGTGCTCGCCGAACAGGCCGTGCACGCCGACGGCCAGCGGGGAGCGGAAGCCGGCCCCGGTCAGGTAGCGGGCGGCTTCGGCCATGGTGGTGCCCGAAGAGATGATGTCGTCGACCAGCACGGGCGTGTGCCCGCCCAGGCCGTCGAGGTCCGGCAGCTGCAGGCTGACGTCGCGGTCGCCGTGGCGCTTCTTGGTGAATACGCGCCAGGGCAGGCCGCGCAGGGCCGCGACGGCACTCACCCATTGTTCGCTCTCGCCGTCGGGGCCGATCAGCACCGGGTCGTCGACTTCCGATGCAATCCAGTCGGCCAGCGCCGGCGCGGCTTCGACGACATTCGAGGCCAACGAATAGATCTCGTCCAGGCTGGCGTAGCGGTGCAGGTGAGGATCGACCGTGACCAACCACTCGAATTCGGCCGAAAGCCAGCGCGCGAAGGGGCGCGAGGTGATCGCTTCGCCCGGGTTGAATCGCATGTCCTGGCGCATGTAGGGCAGGTAGGGACAGACCAGCCCGATGCGGCGTGCGCCCAGTTCGCGGGCCAGGTCGGCGGCGAACAGCAGGGTCGCGAGCTTGTCGTCGGGATGGTCCAGGCGGGCGACCAGCAGGACATCGCGGCCGCCCGGGTCTTCGTGGAGGCGCACGTAGCTCTCGCCGTCGGGAAATCGCCGCCATTCGAGACGACCGGCCGACAGGTCGAGACGCCCCGCGATGGCGTCGGCCAGGTCCTCGCTGCCCGGCAGGGCCAGCAGCAGCGCCCGCTTGCCGCCGGTCACGACGAGCTTCCGATCGCGACGATGCCGTTGGTTTCGGCGTATTCGCGGGCATAGGCGAGCTCACCGCGCGACTCGGCGTGAATGGTGTAGAGCGCCTGTCCACGCTCGACGCGGTCGCCGATGCGAGCGTGCATGTACACGCCCGCGGCCGGCGCACCCGGGGCACCCGCCAGCTTGGCCACTTGCGCCAGGCGGCGATTGTCGAAACGGGTGACCACGCCGGTGTGAGCCGAGGGCATTGCGTGGGTCTCGCTGGCGACCGGTGGATCGCGGAAGTCGCCCTGGGCCCGGCAGATGGCTTCGAAGCGCGCCCGGGCACGGCCGCTGGCCAGGGTTTCCTCGGCCAGCATGCCACCCTCGCCGGTTTCGGCCACCCCGGCCAGTTCCAGCAGGGCCCCGGCCAGCAGAACGGCTCTTTCGCGCAGGTCGGTGGGTTGATCGTCGGCATTGGCGAGTACGGACAGGACGTCGCGGGCCTCCAGCGCCGGGCCGATGCCGCGACCCACGGGTTGCGTTCCGTCGGTGACCAGTACCCGGACCTTCATGCCGAAACGCTCGCCGACTTGCTCGAACCGGGCGACCAGGCGCTCGGCGTCGGCCTGCGAGCGGACCTTGGCCGTTTCGCCGACCGGCACATCCAGGACCAGGTGGGTGGAACCGGCGGCCACCTTCTTGGAAAGCACCGAGGCGACCATCTGGCCCTCGGCGTCGATGTCCATCAGGCGCTCGACGCGGATGAGCGTGTCGTCGACCGGGCTCAGGCGCATGGCCCCGCCCCAGGCCATGCAGCCACCCTGTTGCTCGACGACCTTGCGCAGGGTGGCGATGTCCAGGTCGACGCGGGTCATGGTTTCGACGGTGTCGGCCGTGCCGGCCGGCGAGGTGATGGCCCGCGAGGAGGTCTTGGGCATCCACAGACCGTGCTCGGCTACGATGGGAACAACCAGAGGCGTGGTGCGGTTGCCGGGCAGCCCCCCCACGCAGTGTTTGTCGACGATGATGTCGCGCGGCCATTCAAGCTTTTCGCCCACCGCAACCATGGCGGCGATCATGTCGGTGAGTTCGTCGTCGTCGGGATCACGGGCGGCCATGCTGCTCAGGAACATGGCCAGGTGGACGTCGGCGTATCGTCCGGCGGCGATGTCGTTGATGGTCGCATGCATCTGGGCGCGATCGAGCCGCTTGCCGTAAATGCGGCCGCGCACGGCGCTCAGGGACGCCACCGGTTGCGGGTGACTGATGTGGACGAGATCACCATCGCCGATGCCCAGGCGCTTCCAGGCCGACTCGGACAGACCCAGCTCTTGCAGGCCGAGCAGTTCCGACTCCACCTGGTAGAGCGTGGCAATGATGCTGCGCCGCCCGTTTTTCAGGCGCACCCGGGCGTGGGCCGAGAACCCCTCCGAGCGGCAGACCGGGCAGTCCCGCCGCGTGATCACGACCAGCTCGTCGTGCGTGTCCAGTCCGAGCCGTCGCGCGACGAGATTGTTGCCGTTGGGCGCAGCCGCTCGGACGCTCATCCCAGAACGTGCTCCGAATCGTGGTCGGGCACCACGCAATCCCAACCCAGCTCTTCTTCGATGCGCAACCGCAGCGCATCCGAGGCATCCGGTTCGCCGTGGACGATAAAAGTGAGCTTCGGCGGACGCTCGAATCCGGAAAGCCAGCGCATGATCTCGTCGGCGTCGGCATGGGCCGAGAGCATGTCGAGATTCTCGACGCGGGCCTTCACCGGCCAGTACTGGCCGTGGATCTTGACCGACTCCTCGCCGGCGACCATCTTGGCCCCGCGCGTGCCGCCGGCCTGGTAGCCGGCGAACAGGATGGTGTTGCGCGCATCCGGCGCGTACACCTTGAGGTGGTGAATCACCCGGCCGCCGGTGGCCATCCCGCTGCCGGCAATGATGATCTTCGGATGAGGATCGCGGTCGAGGGCCTTGGAGCCCTCGACGTCCTGAACATACTGGGGCAGGGAACAGGCCGCCTCGGCCTCGGCAACGCTCAGGCGATGATCGTCGGGATGGTCGGCGAAGACCTGGGTTGCGTTGATTGCCAGCGGACTGTCGAGGAAGACCGGCAGTTTCGGGATGGCTCCAGACGAAATCAGGCGGTTGAGGTGGTGCAGCAGAAGCTGCGTGCGGCCGACGGCGAAGGCCGGAATGATCACGCTGCCGCCGCGGCGGACCGTGTCGTTGACGATCGCCGCGATTTCGGCCTCGGCGTCCTCGTGGTTGCGTCGGCGGTTGCCGTAGGTGGACTCGACCAGGAGGTAGTCCGCTTCGCGTACCGGCTCGGGTTCGGGCATGGTCGCGCTGTTGTAGTTGCCGAGATCACCGCTGAAGACGATGCGCATGCCGTGGACGTTGAGTTCGGCGGTAGCAGCGCCGGGAATGTGACCGGCATGGCGAAACATCACCTCGACGTGGTCGGTGCGGTAGGGCTCGTGGAAACGGACCGTCCGGAAGCTCTTCAGGGATTCCTCCGCTTCGGCCTTGGTGTAGAGCGGCTTGGCCGGGCGGTGCTTGGTCCAGCCGTGGCGGTTGGCGTCCTCGGCGTCCTTCTCCTGGATGAAGCCACTGTCGGGCAGCAGGTACCGGCACAGGTCGCGGGTGGCCGGGGTGGCCAGGATCTTGCCGTTGAAGCCTTCCCGGCAGAGCACCGGCAGCCAGCCGGAGTGATCGATGTGCGCGTGGGTGAGAATGACGTGCTTGATCTGCGCAGGATCGATAGGAAGCGAGCGCCAGTTGCGCTGCCTGAGGTTCTTGTAGCCCTGAAACATGCCGCAGTCGACCAGGTAGTGCGACCGTTTGCAGCGCAATAGATACTTCGATCCCGTAACGGTGCCGGCGGCGCCCAGAAATCGGATTGTCGTGTCAGCGGCCTTCGTCATCGTCGTCCCCTCCAGTGGACTCGCAGATGTCGGCAAATCGTTCGAGCAGCCCGGGCCCTGCCCGGGTGTCGGTCACGTCCTCGAGAATGGCCTTGCTGTCGAAGCCTTCCCCGTCGAGCAATTCGCGTCTCGCCTCGACATAGCATCGCATGATCGCCGCATCGAATTCCGGGTGAAACTGCACGCCCCAGCTGCGACCGCCGAAATGGAGGACATGGTTGGGGTCGTCCTCGGTGCGACCCAGCACGCGGGCCGAAGGCGGTGGTTCGAGTACGGCTTCGAGATGCGTGACGTTCACGGATGCGGTGGGCGCCAGCGGCCCCAGCAACGCATCGTCGGGCGTATCGACCGCAAGGCGGCGGGTACCCATCCGGCGACCGTGGGGGTTGGGACCGACCCGGCCGCCCAGGCCGTGGGCGATGAGCTGGTGGCCATAGCACACCCCCAGCACCGGAAGACGGTCCTCGCCGACGAGTTCGGCCAGCCAGACGGCGATGCGTTCGGACCATTCGAGCCGGTGGGACACCATGGCCGGAGAGCCCGTCACGACCACGCCGGCGAATTCACCCATCGAGGTCCGGTCGGGCGGGGGCTCGCCGAGGCTGACGTCGATCGTCCGATAGTCGAAGCGCTTGGGCCCGAACGAGCGAATGAACCAGGTTTCGAAGTCACCGAAGCGACGCCGTGCTTCGGCAAAGGCCGAACCGGTCTTGACGATCAGCAATCGAGAACGCGCGCTCAAGGCTCGAACCGGTCTCCGAATATCTCCGCCCACAGCGCGCGGGCGATGTTGGCGTCGGTCACTTCGAGGATGAACAGGCCGCGGTTGTAGTCGGACACGAGAATGATGTTGTTGCCGAAGTAGGGAAAGACGTTCCAGGCGCCCTGAAAATCGAGGTCACTGCGCCCCGGAAAAGTATCGAAGTAGGCCACCTCGGTGAGAAGGCCCGAACCGGCGTCGTCGATTCTCAGGATGCGCACGCCGCGCTCGTAGTTGGCCTGGAATACGAAGTCGCCGATCACGTACTGGTTGTGATCGATGGCGAGTCCATCGGCGATGTACTCGGCCGGCGGCGGTGCGGTGTCGAGGGACGCAAAATCGAAGACCAGGGTGCGGGTACCCTCCAGGTCGTCGCGAAATTCGTCGAGTTCGTCATCGACGAGGAAGTAGCGCTGATCTTCCGTCAGCCAGCCCTGGTGTGTGTACTGCGAGCCGGCGTAGGTGTGCCGTCCCACCTGGACCGGCTCGGCCTTGTCGGTGACATCGACGATGGTGACGCTGTCCTCGTTGCTGGCCAGGCAGATCTCGCGGCCCTGGTAGTCTGCATCGGGGCCGTGGTAGATCACGCATTGCACGTCGTGCGTATAGCCGTCGCCGTCATAGCATCCGGCGTACTGGGGATCTTGCGGCTGCCGGATGTCGACCATCAGCAGCCCGCCGGCGCATAGATTACTGCCGACGGCGTAGGCATAACCGCTCTGCTCGTTGATGGCGATGTTGTGCGCGCTGTCGAAGCCGGTGAAATGAGCGTCCTGATCGAAGGTGACCGGCAGTTCGGAGCCGGGATCGAGCAGGCGGCGAAGGTCGAAGACCTGGATGCCCTGACCGCTGACCGAATCGGCCACCACGTAGGCATGATCGCGGTAGGTCTTGACGTCGGTCCAGACGTCTTCGGCGACGCCGGCCGGGCGCGGGAGGTTGCCGATATAGACGGGGTTTTCGGGATCGGTGATCTCGACGAAAGCCACGCCGTTGGAGCGACCCATCAAGGCGAACATCCGACCGCTGTCTCGGTGGACCCATCCCCAGTTGTCGGACCCGTTGGCGCCGCCACCGATGTCCTGGAGCGGCAGCCATCCGGCCAGGCGAACGGATCGGCAGCTGAATCCGTCCGCCGAACCATCGACGCAGTCGGCCGGCCCGGAGAAGTCGTAGGCGATCTGCGACTGCCGGTGCATCTGGTGAGCCAGGCTCTCGAATTCCAGATCAGGGTGCTGCTTCTCGAGCACTTGCGCCCGCTGACTGGTAAAACAGGGCCAGGCGACCAGCGGCAACAGGCTCGCGACGGCGAGAGCGATGAGCAAGTGCGGCTTGAACGAATGGCGCATTCGGATCTCCGGCGGGTCTCTTGCCGCGGCCGGCGAAGGATGCAGGCCGGTTGGATCGTCCATCATAACCGGATGAAAGCCACCGGGCAGGGGATGGGCCGTTATACTTGCAGGCTTGTCCGACAGAGTCGACCAAGACCGTGTATTTTCAGGATTTCATCCGCACCCTGGACCGCTACTGGGCCGACCGGGGTTGCGTGCTGACCGCCCCGCTGGACCTGGAAGTGGGTGCCGGCACTTTTCACCCCGCCACCTTCCTGCGCTCCATCGGCCCCGAGCCGTGGAACGCCGCTTACCTGCAGCCCTGCCGTCGGCCCACCGACGGGCGCTACGGCGAAAACCCGAATCGCCTGCAGCACTACTACCAGTACCAGGTGGTGATGAAGCCCTCGCCGCTGGATTTCCAGGAGCTGTACCTGGGATCGCTGGATGCCGTGGGCATCGACCCGAAGGTGCACGACATCCGCTTCGTCGAGGACAACTGGGAATCGCCCACGCTGGGTGCCTGGGGCCTGGGCTGGGAGGTCTGGCTCAACGGCATGGAAGTCACGCAGTTCACCTACTTCCAGCAGGCCGGCGGACTGGCCTGCAAGCCGGTCATGGGCGAGATCACCTACGGCCTGGAACGCCTGGCCATGTACCTGCAGGGCGTGGACAGCGTCTATGACCTGGTGTGGACGGAAGGACCCTTCGGCAAGGTGACCTACGGCGACGTGTTCCACCAGAACGAAGTCGAGCAGTCGACCTACAACTTCGAGCAGGCCGACGTGGACAGCCTGTTCGGCTGGTTCGACACCTGTTATCGCGAAGCCGTGCGGCTGGTCGAAGCGGACCTTCCGCTGCCCGCCTACGACCAGGTGCTCAAGGCGTCTCACACCTTCAACCTGCTCGATGCAAGGCAGGCCATATCCGTCACCGAGCGCCAGCGCTACATCCTGCGCGTGCGCGACATTTCGCGTCGCGTGGCCGAAGCCTACCTGGCTCGGCGCGAGGAATTGGGCTTCCCTGGCCTCAAGGCAGCTGATCGGGAGGACGCGGCATGAGCGAACGCGCCGACCTGCTGATCGAAATCGGCTGCGAGGAACTGCCGGCAGGGCAGCTGCATTCACAAGTCGACCTGCTGGCCCAGGGTCTGGGCTCACGCCTGGCCGATGCCGGCCTGATCGAGAATACCGACGATATCCTGCGGCTGGGCACGCCACGCCGCCTGGCGATCCGGATTCCTGCCGTCAAGGGCAGGCAGGCCGACCAGGTGCTCGAGCGAAAGGGGCCGGCCGACAACGTCGCCCTCGATGCCGACGGCAATCCCACCAAGGCCGCCGAAGGCTTTGCGCGCAGCGTGGGCAAGGCCTTCGACGAGCTCGAATGGCTGGAAAACGACCAGGGCCGCTGGCTGTTCACCCGGGTCGAGCAGCCCGGCAAGGCGCTCGCCGAACTGCTGCCGGAGATGTTCGACGCCACGATCCGGTCGATGGCCGGCGCACGTTCGATGCGCTGGTCCGATCGCGACGAGCGCTTCCTGCGACCGGTTCGCTGGCTGCTTATCCTGCACGGCGACACGCCGCTCGAGCTCGAGTATTTCGGGCTGCAAGCCGGCGCTCAGACCCGCGGGCACCGCATCCACGCGCCGGGGTGGCACCCGGTTTCCGACGCTGGCGCGTATGAATCGACGCTGGAAGCGGCCAGCGTGATCGTCGACCCGGCCCGGCGCCGTCGACAGATCATCGAGCAGGCCAACCGCCTGGCCGGCGAGGCCGGCCTGACGGCCGTGCTCGACGACGCGCTGGTCGACGAGGTCGCCGGCCTGACCGAGTGGCCCGTGGCCGTGATGGGGCGTTTCGACGAGGATTTCCTGCAGGTGCCCGAAGAGGCGCTGATCTCCTCGCTCGAACAGCACCAGAAGAGTTTCGCCCTGCGCGACGACGCCGGCCGCCTGGCGCCGCACTTCATCGCGGTGGCCAATATCGAAAGCAACGAGCCCGAACTGATGACGGCCGGGTTCGAGCGCGTAATCCGACCCCGCCTGGCGGACGCCCGCTTCTTCTGGGAACAGGACCGGCGAAGCGCGCTGGCCGACAAGCGCGAGCGGCTCGACGCCATCCTGTTCCAGGAACGCCTGGGCAGCATCGGCGACAAGGTTCGCCGGCTCGAGCAGTTGGTCGAGACCACCGCCCCCGCCCTGGACGCAAGCATCGAAACCACGTTGCGGGCCGCGGTGCTTTGCAAGTGCGACCTGGTCACCGAAATGGTCGGCGAGTTCCCGGAGTTGCAGGGCATCATGGGGCGTTACTACGCGCTGGCCGACGGCGAGCCGAAAGGCGTGGCGGATGCCATCGAGGGCCACTATCGCCCGCGGCACGCAGGCGACGCGCTCGCCGCGGACCCGGCCGGCCGTGCCCTGGCGCTGGCCGACCGGCTCGACACCGTGCTGGGCGTTTTCGCCGCCGGCCAGAAACCCAAGGGCGGCAAGGATCCCTTCGCCTTGCGCCGCGCCGCGCTCGGCATCGTGCGCCTGCTCGGCGACTCCGGCACCACGCTGACCCTGCGCAAGTCGCTCGAGGCGGCTGCCCGCGCGCTGCAGGATACGGTCGAGGTCGATGGAGAACTGCTCGACGAAGTGGAGCAGTTCGTGTTCGAACGACTGCGCTCCTGGGCGGCCGAGCAGGGCATGGAGACCAACACGGTGCACGCTGTGGCCGCCGGCGAGTCGGGATCGGTCGCGGATTTCCTGGCGCGGGCGCGGGCCGTGCAGCAGTTCGCCGACGATCCGGCCATGGCCTCGCTGGTGGCGGCAAACAAGCGAGCGAGCAACCTGCTCAAGCAGGCCGGGCTCGAGTCCGGTCAGCGAATCGACCGCAGGCTGCTCGGCGAGGCCGCCGAATCGGGCCTGGTCGAGGCCATCGATGCCACCGAGGCCCGGCTGGACGAAGCCATGGAACGGGCCGATTACCCGGCGGCACTGGCCGCGCTGGCCCAGTTGCGCGAGCCGGTGGACACCTTTTTCGACGAGGTGATGGTGATGTGCGACGACGAAGCGCTGAAGAACAACCGCCTGGCCCTGCTCGCCCACCTGCGATCGCTGTTCCTGCGCGTCGCCGACGTGGCCCGCCTGGGGCGCTGATGGGGGGCCAGGCCGCACCGGTACTGATCGAGCGCGCCCTGCTGCTGGGCCGGGGGGAGAAGTCGCCGGATGCCGGCCGCATCGAGCGTGTCGTGTCCTTCCAGCGCCGCGGTCACCGCGTGCTGCTGGTCGCCCCGAAGCCGACCAGCTGGCGCCCGACGCGAAGAAGCGTCGATCACGACCTGGCCCTGCAGCAGCAGCTCCACCAGCTGTTCTCTCGTGCCGGCGCCGAACTCGACGGCGTCCTCTACCTGGGCACCGGCCTGTTCAGCCGCAAGGACCGCCAGAAGAATGAATTCGAACAGACCGCGAGGCGTTATGGGCGCAACGTCGGCGAAATGGTACTCATCGGATCTGATCAGGCGCTAATTGAAGCGGCCGATCGAGGCGGCCTCCAGCTCCGCGTGATCGGATCGACCCCGATCACCAACATCCCCACCTTCGAAGACTTCAAGACCGCCCTGGCGAACGCCTCCTGACGGCTTCGTTCTGGCTGTGCGGGTGGTACGGGTTCACGCCAAGGCGCCAAGGCGCCAAGGTCGCTAAGAAGAACAAGAAAAGACAATAAGTTTCAGGACTGAACGGTCACGCTCGAGAGTTCGCCTCGGGTTCGAGGCGCCTCCCACGACCATTCTCTCCATTTCCTTGGCGAACTTCGCGCCTTGGCGCCTTGGCGTGAAACCCGTACCACCCGCAAAGCCCAGCAGTATGATCAGATGTCGAGGTTGGACACCTGCAGGGCGTTGTCTTCGATGAAGGCCCGGCGCGGTTCGACTTCGTTGCCCATCAGGGTCGAGAAGATCTCGTCGGCGGCCACCGCGTCCTCGATGCTCACGCGCAGCAGGCGGCGGGTTTCCGGGTTGACCGTGGTGTCCCACAACTGCTCGGGGTTCATTTCACCGAGGCCCTTGAAGCGCTGGAAGCTGCGGCCCTTGCGTGATTCTTCCATCAGCCAGTCGAAGGCTTCGGCGAAGCGTGTGATCGGCTTGCTGTTGTTGCCGCGTTCCACGCGCGCGCCTTCTTCGAACAGGTCGTGGACGGCTTCGCCCACTTTCGCGAGCTGCCGGTATTCCGGCGAGTTGAAGAAGGAGGTGTCGAGCACCGTGTCCTGGACCACGCCCTGGGCGTAGCGCGAGATCGCCACGCCGCCGCCGCCGAGCGGCTTGATCTTCCAGGTCACGCCCGCCGGCGTGGCCTGCTCGAGCCGCGCGGTGAAGCCCTCGGCCCAGTCGTCGAAGTTGGATTCACTGGAAAGCGGTTGAAAATCAACAAGTTGCTCAATCACATCGGCATCGTAGCGCAGCTTGAGGCGCTCGCCGACCATGCGTGCCTGCTGGAAGTTCTTGAGCAGCTCGCCCAGGGCGGCATCGTCGATCGCCGGGGCGTCGGCCGAGGGATAGAGCCGGGCGCCGTCCAGTGCACGATCGAGCAGGTAGCGGTTCATCTCCGCTTCGTCCTTGAGGTACCACTCCTGCTTGCCCTGCTTGATCTTGTAGAGCGGCGGCTGCGCGATATAGACATAGCCGCGCTCGATCAGCTCGGGCATCTGCCGGTAGAAGAACGTCAACAGCAGCGTGCGGATGTGAGAACCGTCGACATCGGCGTCGGTCATGATGATGATGCGGTGGTAGCGCAGCTTCTCGATGTCGAACTCGTCCTTGCCGATGCCGGTGCCGAGCGCGGTGATCAGGGTGCCGACCTCGGCCGAGCCGAGCATCTTGTCGAACCGGGCCTTCTCGACGTTCAGGATCTTCCCCTTGAGCGGCAGGATGGCCTGGTACTTGCGGTTGCGGCCCTGCTTGGCCGAGCCGCCGGCGGAGTCGCCCTCGACGATGAACAGTTCGGACAGGGCGGGATCCTTTTCCTGGCAGTCGGCCAGCTTGCCTGGCAGGCCGGCGATGTCGAGCACGCCTTTGCGCCGGGTCATGTCGCGCGCCTTGCGGGCGGCTTCGCGGGCCCGGGCGGCCTCGATCACCTTGCCGACGATCATCTTCGCGTCGTTGGGGTGCTCGAGCAGGAAATCTCGCAGGTGGCCGGACAGGGCCGACTCGACCGCCGGCTTGACGTCGGAGGAGACCAGCTTGTCCTTGGTCTGCGAGGAGAACTTGGGATCGGGCACCTTGACCGACAGCACGGCGGTCAGGCCCTCGCGGCAGTCGTCGCCGGTGGTCTGGATCTTGGCCTTCTTGGCCAGGCCTTCTTCGTCGATGTAGTGGTTGATGGTGCGCGTGAGCGCGGCGCGGAAACCGGCCAGGTGCGTGCCGCCGTCCTTCTGCGGAATGGTGTTGGTGAAGCAGAACACCGACTCCTGGAAAGCATCCGTCCACTGCAGGGCGGCTTCAACCGTGATGCCGTCGACTTCGGCCACGAAGTGCAGGGGCGTGGGGTGCAGCGCGCTTTTCTTCTCGCTCAGGTGCTGGACGAAGGAGCGGATACCGCCTTCGTACATGAAGCGGTCGTGCTTGCCGCTGCGTTCGTCGATGAGCTCGATCTGGATCCCGGAGTTCAGGAAGCTCAGCTCGCGCAGGCGTTTGGCCAGAATGTCGTAGTGGAATTCGGTGTCGGAGAAGGTCTCGCCGCTGGGCGTGAAGCGGATTTCGGTGCCGCTGCGCTGACTCTCGCCGGTGGCCTTCAGGGGCTCGTCCGGCACGCCGTTGCTGTAGCTCTGGTACCAGCGCTCACCCTGGCGGTGGATGACCAGCTCCAGTTTCTCCGACAGGGCATTGACCACCGACACGCCCACGCCGTGAAGGCCGCCGGAAACCTTGTAGGAATTGTCGTCAAATTTCCCGCCGGCGTGCAGTACGGTCATGATGACCTCCGCCGCCGACCGACCTTCTTCCTCGTGCATGTCCACGGGAATCCCGCGGCCGTTATCGGAAACGCTGACCGAACCGTCGCCGTGGAGAATCACTCGAATGCGATCGCAGTGGCCGGCGAGGGCTTCGTCGATGGAGTTATCGACGACCTCGAAGACCATGTGATGCAGGCCGGTGCCGTCATCGGTGTCCCCGATGTACATGCCCGGCCGCTTGCGAACGGCATCCAGGCCCTTGAGGACCTTGATGCTGGTAGAGCCGTAATTGTCTTGCGCCATTTGGATGCGGTTTCCAGAAAGGTTTGCGCGCGCCCATCGAACAGCCGGGCTGCTCGCGGAACTCCATCGCGGGATTATATCACTGCGGGGAAACCCGGCCATGTTCCACGTGGAACATGGTGGCGGACACCGGCGAGTCGCTGGTCGCCGTGATCCAGCTCTGCACCGATTCGCGCCCGAGCCAGTCCAGCAGGGCCGCCAGGTGCGGCGCGTCCAGTTCGGACACCGGGTCGTCGACCAGCAGCAGGGGCGCCAGCGACTGCCCACCGGCCAGTAGCCGGTACTGCGCCAGCAGCAGCACAACCGCGATGAGCTTCTGCTGGCCGCGCGACATTTCAACGGCCGCTCGCCCCTCGCAGGCCAACGCCAGTTCGGCCCGGTGCGGGCCGTGCCGGGTGAATCCGCGCTCGCGATCGCGGGCGCGCTGCTCTCGCAGCAGGTCGGCCAACTCGCTATCGGCCGGATGCCCGCTCCGGTAGCGCAGGGACAGCGGGCCGGGCAGGCGAAAGCCCAGCTCTCCCTGGACCGCTTCGACGTGCGCCGACAGTCGGCCGACGAGTTCGTCGCGCGCCCGGCCGATCACTTCCGCGCCGCGGAGAAATTCGGGCTCCAGCGCGTCGAGTACGCGGTCCGGGGCCTGCGCCTTCAGCGCGGCGTTGCGCTGGCGCAGCAGTCGAGCGAAGCGTTGCCAGGCCAGCAGGTAGGATTGTTCCACGTGGAACAATTGCCAGTCGAGGAACTGGCGGCGTCGATCCGGACCGCCATCGATCAGCGCATGACTGCCGGGCTCGATCAGCGTCAGCGGCAGCAGGGCGGCAAACTCGCTGATCCGCTGGCAATCGCGACCGTCGATCCGGCCGCGCCACCCGTCGGCGTCGCGCTCGACCCCCAAGCGATTGCCGGTGTCGCCGCGGCGCGCCACGACCGTCAGGGCTTTTGCGTCTTTCTGGATGACCCGGGCGGTCCGGGCCGAGCGGAAGGAACGCCCCCGCGCCAGGAGATAGATGGCTTCGAGGATGCTGGTCTTGCCGGCCCCGTTGGGGCCGCTGAACCAGTTCATGCCGGGTGCGGGTGACAGCTCGAGCGGCTCGAGGTTGCGCACCCCCCGGATCGACAGTCGATCCAGGCTCAAGTCGACACGTTACAGCTTGAGCGGCATCACGACCTGGCGAACGGCCTCGCTGTCCGGGTCGGTGATCAGGCAGGAGCTGTTGGCGTCCTTGAGCGAAATCGAGACTTTTTCGCCCTCCATCGAGCCCAACGCGTCCATCAGGTAGTTCACGTTGAACCCGACCTTGAGCTTGTCGACGGTGTGCTCGGCCTCGATCTCCTCGGTGGCTTCTTCCTGCTGCGGGTTGTGCGCCACGATGCGCAGGGTGTCGGGCAGCATCTCGAGGCGAACGCCCCGGTACTTCTCGTTGGAGAGAATCGCGGCGCGCTGCAGCGCGTGCGTGAACTCGTCGCGATCGACGCGCATCGGCTGCTCGGACAGCAGGGGAATCACCGCCTCGTAGTCCGGGAAGCGACCATCGATCAGCTTGGTGGTCATCACGATGCGCTCGCGGTCGACGCGCAGGAAGCCCTGGCCGAGCATGATCTTGAGCGGTTCGTCGATGTCTTCGAGGATGCGATTGAGCTCCATGACCCCCTTGCGCGGAACGATCACGCTGCGCATCTCACCGGGGATCTCGGCCTCGGTCTCGGCCAGCGCCAGACGATGCCCGTCGGTGGCCACGGCGCGCAGCTGGTTGTCTCGAAACTCCAGGAGCAGGCCGTTGAGGTAGTGCCGCACATCCTGCTGTGCCATGGCGAAGGAGGTCTTCTCCAGCAACCAGCTCAGGCGGCCCTGGTTGACCTCGTAGGTCTGCAGGGTCTCGGCCTGATCGCTCGACGGAAACTCACTCGCCGGCAGGGTCGCCAGGCTGAAGCGGCTGCGGCCGGCGTGTACCGCGAGCTTGTCTTCGTTGAGCTGGACGTTGATCTGCACCCCTTCGGGCAGGGCGCGGCAGATATCGACCAGCTTGCGCGCGGGGACCGTGATCGACCCCGTCTGCGCGACTTCGGCCTGGGCGCGGGCAACCACCTCGACTTCCATGTCGGTACCCGTGATGCGCAGTCCCTCGTCGACGGCTTCGATCAGGAAATTGGCCAGAACGGGCAGCGTCTGCCGTCGTTCGACCACGTTGACCACCTGGGAGATCGGCGCCAGCAGCGTCTCACGTGGAATCGAGAACTTCATGATTGCTCCTTCATGTCGAGGCAGTCGGATGACTGATTCTGTTTTTGTTTATAAAAGAAATAACCAGTAGTAGTAGGGCCTGTTGAAACTGTTGAAGAAATGTTTTTCCCTTCATTTTCAGTAACTTGCTAACCAAAACCCGCCGGGACAACTGCCCGCGGATCCTGTTGGCCGACTGTGGATAACTCCCGTCGAAATTTTTGTCCACAGCTTTTTCAGCCACTCCCCACAACTTGTTTCGTCAGCTGGTCAGTTCCCGGGTCAGACGGGCGTGTTCCTCGCGCAACCGCCCGTCGGATTCACATAAACTCTCGATTTTACGACAGGCGTGAAGCACTGTCGTGTGATCGCGGCCGCCAAAGGCATTGCCGATCTCCGGCAGGGAGTGCTCGGTCAGTTCCTTGGCGAGGTACATGGCCATCTGCCGCGGCCGGGCGATCGAACGGCTTCGCCGGCGCGAAAGGAGGTCAGCGACGCGCATCTGATAGTAATCGGCGACCACTTTCTGGATGTTCTCGATCGTGATCAGTCGGTCGTGGACCGCGAGCACGTCACGCAGGATCTCTTGCGTGTACTCGACATCGATGGTCCGGCCCGAAAAGCGCGCATTGGCGATCAGGGAGTTCAGCGCCCCCTCGAGGTCGCGCACGTTCGAGCGCATGCGCCGCGCGATCAGGAAGGTTACGTCGTCGCTGAGTTCCAGTTCCCGTTCGGCTGCCTTCTTCTGCAGGATCGCCACCCGGGTCTCGAAGTCCGGCGGTTCGATCGACACCGTCAGCCCCCAGCCGAAACGCGAACGCAGGCGGGCCTCGATGCCGTCGACCTCCTTCGGATAGCGGTCGCAGGTCAGGATGATCTGCTGGCGCGACTCGAGCAGGGCGTTGAAGGTGTGGAAGAACTCCTCCTGCGACCGGTCCTTGCCGGCGAAGAACTGGATGTCGTCGAGCAGCAGGGTGTCGACGGAGCGGTAGCGTCGCTTGAAGGCATCGATGCTGTCACGCCGGAGCGCCTGGATCATTTCGCTGACGAATTTCTCGGCGTGCAGGTACATCACCTGGGCATTCGGGTTGGCCTCGGCGATGAATCGACCGGCGGCGTGCAGCAGGTGAGTCTTGCCCAGGCCGGTGGAACCGTAGAGCAGCAGCGGGTTGTAGACCGTGCCGGGACTGTTGGCCACCTGCTTGGCGGCGGCGAAAGCCAGTTCGTTGGACTTGCCGAGCACGAAATTCTCGAACCGGTAACGCTCGTCCAGCCCCCAGGCGCCGCCGCGGCGCTGCTCCGCGGATGGCTCGACGCGGGGCTCGCTGCTGCGGCTGCCGACCTCGATGGTCACCTTTTCCCGGTCGAAACCGTGATAAGCGAAGAACTCGCGCATCATCTCAAGGTAGTGCTGGCGCACCTGGTCGCGGACCAGGTCGTTGGGCGCGGTTAGTCGGATCCGCTCGCCGCCGTTGCCGTCGAGCTGCAGCGGACGAATCCAGGTGTTGAGTTCCTCGAGCGGGATCTGACGCTCCAGGCGCTCGAGGCATTGCTGCCACAATGCACCCACCGGATGGTTTTGCTGCTGCTCGGTCATAAGTCGCTCAGTCTAGTCGTGATGACGGGCAAATTCACCCTGCATGACACCGGCGCCGCCCAGGCGGCGCGACGCGCCGTCCCGAGCATCCAAAACGTTGACACGCAAGCGCTTTGAACGTTATGCTTGATGTCTTTTGTTGGGCTTCCCTGCGCGGTATGCCGCGTGCGGGATGCGCTGTCGTGTCCGGGCCATGCTGCCCTGGGTGCGGCCAAGCCGCCCATTGTATCGCCATAACAATCGTCAACAGTTTACGGATTCGGTCATGAAACGGACATTCCAACCCAGCAGAATCAAGCGCCTTCGCCGTCACGGTTTCCGTGCGCGAATGGCCACCAAATCGGGACGTGCAGTCATCAACGCCCGTCGCGCCAAGGGTCGCAAGCGCCTGGCCGCCAACCCGGGCCGGTAAGTCCTTAGGCGAATGCCATGGCGGCAGCGCCTGCCGCGAACCGCGCGCCTGCTCAGCGGCGCGCAGTTCAAGGCGGTCTTTTCCGCCCGCCGCTCCTGCGGCAACGAACTCTTTCGGGTTCACTACATTCCCTCGGACCAGGCGCGTCTCGGCATGGCCGTCTCGCGCCGCGTTTCGAAGCGAGCGGTCGATCGCAACCGCATCCGGCGCCAGATTCGAGAGACCTTTCGTCTCCGGCGCGATCGCCTGGCACCCATGGACTACGTGGTCGTGGCCCGGTCGGCTGCCCGCGATGCCGACCGTCGCGTCCTGAGAGAAAAGCTCGAACAACTTTGGCAGCGGTTTAGCGACAATCCATGAATACGCGCAGTTTCCTTCTTCTTCTCATCGGCCTGCTGGGCTTCATGGTCTATCTGGAGTGGCAGAAGGACTATGCGCCCCCGCCGCGTCCCGCCGCCGAGTCCGGACAGCAGACCGTCGACGCCAGCGGCACCGATCGCTCGGCCGCCGGTGCCGGCCGAAGCAGCGATGATCCGGGCGACGTGCCCGATGTCCCCGATTTCGCCGACGACCCGGATGCCTCCGGCAACGAGCGTTCCGAGTCGGCGGATCTCCCGAGCGCAGAACCGGAAGTGCGCGCCAGCCGCCGCATCAGCATCGATACCGATGTGCTCAATGTCGACCTCGACGCCAACGGCGGCACCCTGGTGGATCTGCGCCTCAAGGACTACCCCGTCAGCGTCGACAAGCAGAACGAACCGTTCGTCCTCCTGGTCCAGGATCTCCCCCAGCTGTTCGTCGCGCAGGCCGGCCTGGTCAGCGCCGACCGCCCTGCGCCGAATCACCGCACCAGCTGGCAGTTCGAGCGCGATTCCTACGAACTGCAGCCGGGCCAGGACACCCTGGAAGTGCCGCTGACCTGGCAGCACGAGTCGGGCCTCCAAGTCGTCGCCACCTGGATCTTTCATCGCGGCAACTACATCGTCGACCTCGAAATGGAGGTCATCAACCAAAGCGGTGAAACCTGGCAGGGCGCTCGTTACGTGCAGCTGCAGAAGACCCGCCCCGACCTGAGCGACGCCGGCTGGGCGTTCACCAACCCGGAACGATTCAGCTACAACGGCGCTGCCGTCTATTCGCCCGAAGACGCCCTGACCAAACTGGGCTGGGACGACATGGCCGAAAAGCCCTTCCAGGCGACCTTCAGCGGCGGCTGGGCGGCGATGATCCAGCACTACTTCCTCGCGGCCTGGATTCCGCCCGAGGAACAGCGCCACCGCTACACCACGCGCCAGGTCGGCAACGGCCAGCTGCCGCGCTACCTGGTGGCCGCCACCTCGCCGCAAATCAGCGTTCCCGCCGGTGAGCGTCACACCTTCACTGCGCGTCTGTTCGCCGGTCCCAAGCTGCAGAACCGCCTCGACGAAGTCGCGCCGGGCCTGCGCCTGACCGTCGACTATCGCTTCTTCACCATCATTTCTCGCCCGCTGTTCTGGGCGCTCGACCATATCCACACCCTGATCGGGCACTGGGGCTGGTCGATCGTGGTGCTGACCCTGCTCATCAAGCTGGTCTTCTACAAGCTCACCGAAGCCCAGTTCCGCTCGATGGGCAAGCTGAGAAAACTGCAGCCGCGCATCCAGCAGCTCAAGGAGCGCTACGGCGACGACCGGCAGAAGTTCGGTCAGGCCATGATGGAGATCTACAAGAAGGAGAAGGTCAATCCGCTCGGCGGCTGTCTGCCGATCCTGGTCCAGATCCCGATCTTCATCTCGCTCTACTGGGTCCTGCTCGAGTCGGTCGAACTGCGCCAGGCGTCCTTCCTGTGGGTGCCCGACCTGAGCCAGCCGGATCCGTACTTCATCCTGCCGATCCTCAACGGCGCGTTCATGATCATCACCCAGCGGCTGATGCCGGCCGCGGGCATGGATCCCATGCAGCGCAAGATCATGCAGGGCCTGCCGGTGGTCTTCGCCTTCCTGTTCGCCCTGTTCCCGGCCGGCCTGGTCCTCTACTGGGCCACCAACGCCGGTGTGTCGCTGGCGCAGCAGTGGTACATCCTGCGGCGGCTCGACAAGGAAGAGGAACGCAAGCGGCGGTGAATGGCGGCGGCTTCGCCGCCGCCGCGTTCGTTCGTTTATTCGTTCTTTCGTTCTTTCGTTCCGGCGCGTTTTGCCTTGGGGGCGTAGGTCCAATTGGTGCCACCGGTCGCTACGGGGGTCTCGACAAGTCAAAATCTGT
Source organism: Wenzhouxiangella sediminis (assembly GCF_003410055.1). Lineage (GTDB taxonomy): Bacteria > Pseudomonadota > Gammaproteobacteria > Xanthomonadales > Wenzhouxiangellaceae > Wenzhouxiangella > Wenzhouxiangella sediminis. The sequence continues at coordinate 25,363 of NZ_QUZK01000036.1, forward strand.
TTCGCCCGGGTCCAGTTCGCGAGCGGTGTAACCGATCCGGAAAGAACAAAAGAACCAAAGAACGCAGCAGCAAACCGGCGCGGCGCCCCCGGCCGCCGCATGGCAGAATCCCGTCCATGAATCACTCCCACGACACCATCGTTGCCATTGCCACGCCGCCGGGCCGAGGCGGGGTCGGCGTGATCCGGTTGTCGGGGCCCGACAGCACTGCCATTGCAGAAAAGCTTTGCGGCCCGCTGCCGTCGCCGAGAACCGCGGCTCTGCGGTCCTTCCGCGACCCTGAAGGCGCCACGCTCGATTCCGGCCTGGTCATCGTCTTCCCGGGCCCGCGTTCGTTCACCGGCGAAGACGTGGTCGAACTCCAGGGCCACGGCTCGCCGGTGGTGCTCGAGATGATCCTGGCCGCCTGCGTCGACTTCGGCGCGCGGCGGGCCGGGCCGGGGGAATTCAGCCAGCGCGCCTTTCTCAACGATCGCATGGACCTGGCACAGGCAGAAGCCGTCGCCGACCTGATCGCCGCGGCCACGGATACCGCGGCGCGTGCGGCGCATCGAAGCCTCGAGGGGGCGTTCTCCAAGGAAGTCGACGGACTGGCCGAAGCCCTCGTGGCACTGCGCGTCTGGGTGGAGGCCGCACTCGATTTTCCCGACGAGGAGATCGACTTCCTGGCCGACGGCCAGGTGGCGGAACGCGTCGCCGGACTGCGCGCACGCCAGGAAGCCCTGCTCGAGCGCGCCGGCACCGGACGCCTGCTGACCAGCGGCGTTCGCATCGCCATCGTCGGCCGACCCAACGCCGGCAAATCGAGCCTGCTCAATGCGCTCAGCCGTCACGACGCGGCCATCGTCACCGAGGTGCCCGGCACCACGCGCGACGTCCTGCGCGAGACCATCACCATTGCCGGCCTCCCGGTCACCCTTGCCGACACTGCCGGCATCCGGGAAACCGCCGACCGCGTCGAGTCCGAGGGCGTTCGTCGTGCCGAACGCGAAATGCACGCCGCCGACCTGATCTTCTGGGTGGTCGACGCAACCGACCCCGAGGCCCATCCGCTACCCGGGCTGCCGCAGTCCGTGCCGTTGATTCGCATCGACAACAAGATCGACCTGAGCGGCGAGTCGCCTTCGCGCGAAGGTCGACATGTGCGCGTGTCGGCCGTTACGGGTGCCGGCCTGGACCTGCTCGAACAGGTCGTGACCGAGGAGCTGGGCCTGAACGAATCGGGAGGCGGCGAATATTCCGCGCGCCAGCGTCACGTCGATGCCATCGCCCTGGCCGGAGAACACATCCGTCGCGGTCAGGCCGAACTGGATGCCAGCGGGTCGGGTGAACTGCTTGCCGAGGAATTGCGCCTGGCCGCCGACGCGCTCGGCGAAATCACGGGCCGCATGACCTCCGACGAATTGCTGGGCCGCATTTTCTCGAGCTTCTGCATCGGCAAGTAGCGAAAGCGTTTGCCGAGCTCGGTCGCTCAAGCCTATACTCGAAAACGTCTAGCGGATTCCAAACAGGGTGGTGGTCATGCACACGATTCGACAGATTCTTGCCGAAAAGGGCGACCAGATCTGGTCGGTCAGTCCGAAGGACACGGTCTACGACACGATCCGCCTGATGGCCGCCAAGGGGGTCGGCGCGCTGATCGTGATGGACGAGGGCGAACTCCACGGCATCATTTCCGAGCGCGACTACGCCCGAAAGGTCATTCTCGAAGGCCGGTCGTCGCGCGATACCGAAGTCGGCGACATCTGTTCGAGCCCGGCGATCACCATCTCCCCGCAGGCCGCGGCCGAAGAGGGCCTGGCCCTGATGACGAGCAAGCGCATCCGTCACCTGCCCGTCGTCGAGAACGGCCAGCTGCTCGGCGTGGTTTCCATCGGCGATCTGGTCAACGCCGTCATCGGCGACCAGCAGCAGCTGATCGAACAGCTCGAACGTTACGTCACCGGCTGACCCCGCGAAAGGGGGATCCATGCCGCTCGATGTCGAACAGGCCGCCGCCGTCGCCCGCACGCTCGGGCTCGACGAGCACGGCCTGAAAGTCGACAAGGTACCCGGCGGCGACATCGCCGAGGCTTCGCTCCTGCAGGCCGCCGATGCCCGGGTGTTCCTCAAGACCCTGCCGCTCGATCGCGCCGGCCTGCTCTCGGCCGAGGCCGACGGCCTGCAAGCCCTCGCCGAAGCCGGCGAGCTGCGCGTGCCGAGGGTCATCCGCCGCGGCATGCACGACGGATTCGCCTGGCTTGCCTTGGAATACCTCGACCTCGACCAGCGCAGCGCCGATGCCGACGAGCGCCTGGGTCGGCAACTGGCGGCCCTGCATCGCCATACCGGCGACGAATTCGGCTGGCACCGAAGCAACTACATCGGCCGAACCCCGCAGACCAACACCCCGGTGGACGCCTGGACCGTTTTCTTCGCCGCGCACCGGCTCGGGGCGCAGTTCGACCGCCTGCGCCGCAAGCTGCCCGACCAGGGCTGGAACCACCTCAAGAAGGAAATCACCGCTGCCTGGCAGGAAGCATCCGAGGGCCACGAACCGTCGCCGTCGCTGATCCACGGCGATCTGTGGCGGGGCAACGCCGCGGCGCTGTCCGACGACACGCCGGTGATCTTCGACCCCTCGATCCACTATGCCGACCGCGAATGCGACCTGGCGATGGCGCATCTGTTCGGCGGATTCGACGACGCCTTCTACTCCGCCTATCAGGAAGCCTGGCCGCTGCCGGAAGGCTTCGAGACCCGGCGGTTGTTCTACAAGCTCTACCACATGCTCAACCACGCCAACATGTTCGGCGGGGCCTATGTCGAAGCCTCCGAGCAACTCTGCCGGCGCATCCTGCGCGGCTGAACCGGTCGCGACCACGCGGCGCGACGCCGCGGCTTGTTAAACTAGTTACATCGGAAACTTTCTCGGAGTGAGCAATGGGACTTCTCGTCGACGGCGAATGGCACGATCAGTGGTACGACACGGAGTCGACCGGCGGACGTTTCGAGCGCGACAAGGCCGCCTTTCGCAACTGGGTGACGGCCGACGGGTCGCCCGGCCCGCAGGGCAGCGGCGGTTTCAAGGCCGAGCCCGACCGCTACCACCTCTACGTCGCCTATGCCTGCCCCTGGGCTAACCGGGCGCTGATCTTTCGCAAGCTCAAGGGGCTCGAACAGATGATCCCGATCTCGGTGGTCAATCCCCTGATGCGCGAGAAGGGCTGGACCTTCCGGGACGGCTACAAGGTCACGCCCGATCCGATCCACAATGCCGAGTTCATGCACCAGGTCTATACCGCAGCCAAGAGCGACTACAGCGGCCGGGTGACCGTGCCTGTGCTGTGGGACAAAAAGGAAAACACCATCGTCAGCAACGAATCGGCCGACATCATCCGGATGTTCAACTCGGCCTTCGACGAAGTGGGCGCCGCCGAGGGCGACTACTACCCGCAAGAACTGCGCGAAGCCATCGACGCGATCAACGAAACCGTCTACACCAACGTCAACAACGGGGTCTACAAGACGGGCTTCGCCACCACCCAGGATGCTTACGAGGAAGCGGTCATCCCCCTGTTCGAGACCCTCGACGAACTCGAGGCGCGCCTCGACGAAAACCGCTACCTGTGCGGCTCACGCCTGACCGAGGCCGATTGGCGCCTGTTCACCACCCTGGTGCGCTTCGACGCGGTCTATGTCGGTCACTTCAAGTGCAACATCCGGCGCATCGAGGACTATCACAACCTCTCGAACTACCTGCGCGAGCTCTACCAGGTGCCGGGCATTTCCGAGACGGTCGACTTCCACGCCATCAAGCTGCACTACTACGGCAGCCACGACACGATCAATCCGAACTACATCGTGCCGCTGGGGCCGGCGCTGGACTTTCATCGCAAGCACGATCGCGAGCGCCTTCCGGCCGACTGACCGCGGTGATCTCGATCGCCTCGCCGCCGGCCGAGAGCCGGTCGGTGGCGCGGCGCGAACCGCCGACCTGCGTGGCCAGACGGCGGCGCCCGGCGGGCCGCGCCGACATCAGCGCCTGCACCAGCAGCGGCACCACGATCAGGGTGGTGCCCACCCAGAACCACAGGTCCGGCACCTCCGCGAACAGCAGCCAGCCGATGACGAAGGCCCAGACGATGCCCGTGTACTCCGAGGCGGTGACCTGGTTGGCGTCGACATGGCGGTAGGCCAGGATCACCGTCATGTTGTAGCCCAGGATGAACAGCGCCGAACCGAAAGCCGCGCCCAGCGAGCCCCAGTCGATCGGCGCGCCCTCGATGACGGCAAGCACCAGCGCCGCCGGCAGGGCGAACAGGTAATTGAGCAGCAGGCTGTGCACGACTGACTGCTCCCTGGGCAGCTTGCGCACCAGCAGGGCGTTGACCGCCAGCGCCACGGCCAGGCCCAGGGCGGTGAAGCCGGCCAGGTTCATTTCCGTGGGCCGCAGGATGATGATCACGCCGAGCATGCCGCCGAGCACGGCGAAAAGGCTGGACTTGTTCAGGCGCTCCCCGAACAGCAGCACGCCGAAGACCATTACCAGCACCGGCGCGGCGTAGAAGATGGCGTTGGCGGTGGCCAGGGGCAGGGCGCCGAGTGCGACGACCATGCACAGAATGCCGCCCAGGCCGACATGGGCGCGGACCAGGTGGACCCGCGATCCGCCCCAGAAATCCTTCCAGTCGACCAGCGACAGGAAGGGCACGAGCAGCAGCAGCGTGAAGACCAGGCGCACGGCCACGAACTGGAACACGGCCAGGTCGCCGCTGGCCCACTTGATGAGCGCGTCGGAGAAGATCGCCAGCAGGTTGCCGACGACCAGCAGGAAGATCGCGCTGTTGACGGTGCGTCCGGACATGGCTTTCGGTTCCCGGTACGGTGGATTCGATGCCGTCATTCTGGGCGCGGCTATGCATTATGTAAAATGATGAATACTCATCACCCATGAGAAAAACAGATAATGCGCCTGCCGCCGCTCAAGGCCCTTCCCGTATTCGAAGCCGTCGCCCGGACGCTCAGCTTCTCGGCGGCCGCCGAGGAGCTCCACGTCACGCAGTCGGCCGTCTCGCACCAGATTCGTCAGCTCGAGGACGATCTCGGGGAGTCGCTGTTCGAACGCGGCGGTCGCCGCGTGGCCCTGACCGAGCAGGGCGAACGCTACCTCGAGGCGATCGCGCCGGCCCTGGCCCAGATCGAGCGCGCCAGCGAGCAGTTGCGCGGCGTGACCGATTCGCGCATCCGCCTGGCCGTGCCCAGCTCGTTCGCGGTCAGCTGGCTCATCCCCCGCCTGCCGCACCTGCAGCGACAGCACCCCGAGCTCGACCTGGACCTGGAGATGCTCGCCGACATGCCGCTGATGTCCGAGCGACTGGCCGATTGCTTCATTACCTTCCGCTACCGCCAGCGCGGTTACAGTTCGGAACGCCTCTACGTCGAGCGCTTGTTCGCCGTTTGCTCCCGGCAGTACTGGAACCGCGTCCGCGACGAACTCGACGAAGCCGGTCTGAGAAAGCGCGGCAGCGGCGTGACCATCCGCCCGGAATGGCTGACCCGCTTCACCCTGCTGTCGGCGGCCAGCGTGTTCGAACGCCCGGGCGAGGACTGGCGGCGCTGGTTCGCCGCCGGCGAGGCGAAGCTCCCCGCCGACGCCCACGTGCAACACTTCTCGCACATGCTCCTGGCCCACGAGGCCGCGCGCCATCACCAGGGCATTGCCTTGTCCAACGACTACATGCTCGATACCGCCAGCGATCCCGACCTGATCAAGCTGCCCACCCACGAACTGCAGACCGGCGATGAATTCCATTTCGCCTGCAAGACCGCCCGAAGGAACGAACCGGGCATTCGGCATCTCTCGCAGTGGTTGGTGAAGCAGGCCGAAGCATCGGGGTGGAAGGTGTGACAGGGCAAATCCGAAATTCGAAGCACCAAATCCGAAACAGATTCGAAATCCCGGCTGAACTCAGATGATTCGCAATGTGATCGCCTTCAGCACCGCCCGGGTTCGGTCGCGGGTGTTGAGCTTGTCGAGGATGTCGGAGACGTAGTTCTTGACCGTGCCTTCGGCCAGGTGGACGGAGCAGGCGATTTCCTTGTTGGAGTAGCCGCCGGCGATCAGGCGCAGAATCTCGATCTCGCGCTCGGAGAAGGTATCGACCGGTGGGGAGTCGTCGCGGTAGGGATAGCGCTCGGCCACGCCCGAAGTGCTGACCGGCTGTAGCCGGCCCTCCCCGCGCACGATGGCGGCGATCAGCTCGCCGAGGTCCTCCGGCGAGATGTCCTTGAGGGCAAAGCCCTGCGCGCCGGCATCCACGGCGGCGAGCATCAGTTGGCTGTCGTCGAAGGTGGTCAGCAGCAGCACGGGCGGCGCGTCGGCGTCTTCGTTCAAGCGCCGGCACAGCGCGATGCCGTCGACGCCGGGCATGCGGATGTCGGACACGACCAGGTCGACGCGGGTGTCCGCCAGCGCTTCGAGCAGGGGCTCGCCCGAGGCGGCCTCGACCACGACTTCCAGGCCGGGCAGGTCGTTGATCACGGATTTGAGTCCTTCGCGGATCAGGGCCTGGTCGTCGGCCAGGGCGATGCGGGTGGTCATCAGTGCAGCTCCAGGGGCAGGGCGGCGGTGAGCTTCAGGCCGCCTTCTTCGGACTTTCCGATCTCGAGCGAACCGTCCAGCTCGGCCAGGCGTTCGCGCATGCCGGTCAGGCCGTTGCCGGGTTGAATCTCGGCGCCTACGCGGCCGTCGTCTTCGACGGTGAGCACCAGGCGATCGGGTTCACGCCGAAGACGCACGCGCAGGTTTTCGGCCGGGCCGTGGCGGGCCGCGTTGGTCAGCGCTTCCTGGACCACGCGCAGCAGGGCCTCGGCCTGGTCGGCGCGGGGCACACGCGCCTGTTCGTCCAGGTCGAGCTCGAGCTTCGGCCGCGGGAAGGGCCGGGCCAGTTCGCGCAGGCTCTCCGACAGTTCGATGCCTTCGGTCTTGCGCAGGTGCTTTACGACCGAGCGCAGGTCCTGGAGCAGTTCGTCGGCCAGGTCAGTGGCCTTGCCGACTTCGGCGGCGGCTTCGTCATCCAGGCGCCGGGCCAGGCCGCGCAGGTTGAGCTTGAGTGCGGTGACCTTGTGGCCGGCCACGTCGTGCAGCTCGCGTGACAGGCGAAGCCGCTCCTGGTCGCGCGCGGTCTCGCCCAGCAGCGAGCGGGTGGCCAGCAGGCGCGCGTTGACCGACTTGAGATCCTCGGCCATTTCCTCCGCGCGGATCGCGTAGCGCATCACCAGCACCGCAAACATCTGGAATCCGATGAAGCCCAGCAGCGAAAAGCCGGCGTCGCGCGGGCCGACATCCCAGACGAAGACCATGATGCCGGCAAAGACCAGATTGATCGCCACCATGGCGACGGTCAACTCGCGTGCAGCGAAGCGATGCGCGAACTGCGTGGCCAGCAGGATCAGCAGGATGGGCGTCGCGCCCCCGGCGGGCACCAGCCAGAGCACGGCGACGGTCACCGCCGTGAGCGCGGCCAGGAAGACATCGAACGCCCGCCGGCCGATAACCTCGTCGAGCATGCAACCGAGCCAGGCGACGAGGAACAGCAGCAGCAGGCCGTCGGCCCACCAGCGCATCTCCCGCCAGCCGAACACGCCGGTGACCGTCAGCCAGACCGCTGCCCAGGCGGCGTAGGACGCCCAGGACAGCGGATTGGTCAGCAGTTCGCGGGCACCTTCCTTCCATCGTGCGTTCATGCCCCCTGTATAGCGGGGCCGGCCGGCGACGACAAGCGCGGGGGTGCAAGTCATGACTTTCGGCACCCGGCATTGGTGACTTCCGGCACCTCAACGCATGCCGGCGGCGGGCAATCCTGTGGGCAGGCTGCAACGAGGAGACGAGCCATGACCATCGAACAAGCCCTTTCGGGATTCGCCCTGCCGCACGCGCTGATCGGCACGGTCGCGCTGGCCACCTTCTGGACCGCCGCCATGGCGAAGAAGGGTTCTCCCCTGCACAAGGCGGTGGGCAGGATTTATCTCCTGGCCATGATCGGCGTCGTGCTCACGGCCGTGCCGCTGACGCTCGCCTTCACCCTGCAGGGGCAGTGGGTGGGCGCCGCCTTCCTCGGCTACCTGATCGTGCTGGTCAGCCACGCCTGTCGCATGGCCTGGCTGGCCGTCCGATACAAACGCGACTTCGCGCGCTATACCGGCATCGGCTTCCGGATCAGCGCAGCCGTCCTGGCGGCCACCGGCACGGCGGTCGTGGTGCTGGGCGTCGTCCACAACGCCTGGTTGCTGATCATCTTCGGCCTGCTGGGCCCGCTCGGCGGACTGGATGCCCGCGCACTCATCCGCAAGGGGCCGTCGGGGCCGAAGTGGTGGCTGAAGGAGCACTACGGCGCGATGATCGGCAACGGTGTGGCCACGCATATCGCCTTCATGCAGATCGGGCTGATGCGGCTGTTCCCGGAGCTGGGATCGACGGTGATCCAGCACCTGGCCTGGTTCGGTCCGCTGGCGGTGGGCATCGGCGCCGGCTTCTGGCTGGACCGGCGCTACATCCGGCCGCGCGCCACGCCGCCTCGGCCGGCGACCTGAGACCGGCGGCCCACTAGTCGCCGAGCAGGTCGGGCTGGTTCTCGATCTGCACGTCCTCGAAGTCACGCACCTTCTTGCCGCCGTAGAACACCAGCTTGAACTCGCGGCGGCTGACCGGGACGTAGCGATCGTTGCCGCCGATCTCCACCTGCGCGCCGTCGGTTACCGCGTAGCCGTTTTCGTCGACGCGCACCACCATGGTCGCCTTCGAGCCGGTGTGGCAGATGGTCTTGAGTTCCTTGAGCTCGTCGGCCCAGGCCAGCAGGTAGCGGCTGCCCTCGAACAGCTCGCCCTGGAAGTCGGTGCGCAGGCCGAAGGCCAGCACGGGGATCTTCAGCCGGTCGACCACTTCGCTGAGCTGGTAGACCTGCTCGCGGGTGAAGAACTGCGACTCGTCGGTGAGCACGCAGTGGATGTTGCCGGACTCGAGCTCGCCCGAGACCAGCTCGAACAAATCGTCGCCGGCGTCGACCGCCAGCGCCGGTTGCTCGATGCCCACGCGCGAGCGGATCACACCCTTTCCGGCACGGTCGTCGATGCCCGGGCTGATCAGCAGCGGCCGCATGCCGCGCTCGAGGTAGTTCCAGGCCGACTGCAGCAACACCGTGGTCTTGCCGGCGTTCATCGTCGAGTAATAGAAGTAGAGCTTGGCCATGCCGGGCGATTCAGTCGGCTTCGTGCCGATCGATCCACACGTCGAACCAGATCGCTTCCAGCCCGTCCTGCCCGACCAGCCAGTTGCTCACCGTCGATTCGACCAGACGACACTCGTCGCAGCCGGCCTCGCGGTAGAGCAGCAGGTAGATGTCGGCCTCGGGCAGGTCCTCGGCGGTGTAGGTTTCGCCTGTCGGGGTGACCGTTCGCTCGAGCAGCCGGTCGATGCGAACCATCGAACGCTCGCGCCGGCCGTGCTCGTAGGTGAGCCCGAGTTCCCGCTCGAATCCGCGTCGAAAGCCGTGCAGGTGCCAGGCCGCGCTCTGGTCGGTGAAGTACACGTAGAGCTGCGGCACCCGCACGATGATGCCCTCGCGCTGGGCCTGCGCGCGCAGGTTGCCGACGAAGCGCTGGTGCTGCAGCACCACGTCCTCGCGCTGGTGCAGCTCGACGCGCGTGACCTCGGCGCCGAGCGCCGGCGCGGCGGCGAGCAGGGCGGCCAATAGGACAGTCAGGGACGGGAGCGATCGCATGGTCCGAGTATATCTTTTAAAGAAAGTGTTCAGGTTTCAGGTTTCAGGGTTCAGGGGCGTTTGGCGAAGCCGAGGGCGCGTTGCCGAAAATCCCCGCGCCGTGCCTGCCGGGCCCTTGTGAGAAAACGGGAGGCGACCAATCAGCGCGAACCCCTTAGCCTTTTCCTGAAACCTGACACCTGACACCTGACACCTGAAACCCAGAAATATCCCCGCCGGGTAGAATCGTCTTTCCGCTACAATGCCGCGCCCATGTCGAAGTCCGCGATCAAACTCAACCCGGCCCAGCACGCTGCGGTGACCCATATCGACACGCCGCTGCTGGTCCTGGCCGGGGCGGGTTCGGGCAAGACGCGTGTGATTACCGAGAAGATCGCCTGGTTGATCGACCAGGGCCACTACGGGGCGCGCGAGATCGCGGCGATTACCTTCACCAACAAGGCCGCGCGCGAGATGAAGTCGCGTATCGGCAAGCGCCTGGGGCGCAAGAAGATCGAGGGCCTGACCATCTCGACCTTCCACTCCCTGGGCTGGCAGATCCTGCGCTCGGAGCCCGAGGCCGCCGGCCGGCGCAAGGGCCTGAGCATCCTCGACCAGCACACCTCCGGCGACCTGATCCGCGAGATGCTGCCGGCCGGGGCGCCGAAGGACATGGTCTACGCCGTCCAGTCCGGCATCGGCCGCTACAAGGACGCCGGGCTCAACGTCGAGCAGGCGCATGCGGCGGCAAAGAGCGAGAACGCCGCGCGGGCGGCGGAGATCTACGCCGGCTACGAGGAGCGCCTGGCCGCCCTGAATGCCGTGGACTTCGACGACCTCATCACGATCCCCGCGAAAATGCTCGAAGACCCGGTGCTGCGCACGCGCTGGCGCCACAAGCTCAAGTACCTGCTGGTCGACGAATACCAGGACACCTCCGAGGCACAGTACCGCCTGCTGGGGAAACTCGCCGCCGACACCGGTGCGTTCACGGCGGTGGGCGACGACGACCAGTCGATCTACGGCTGGCGCGGCGCGCGCCCGGAAAACCTGGTCAGCCTGAAGTCCGACTGGCCGAATCTCGAAGTGGTCAAGCTCGAGCAGAACTACCGCTCGACCGGCTACATCCTGACCGCGGCCAACTCGGTGATTTCCTGCAACCCGCACGAATTCGAGAAGCAGCTGTGGAGCGAGCACGGCCCGGGCGAGAAGATCGCGGTCGTGGAATACGCCGACGAGGCCGACGAGGCCGAGTCCATCGCGCGCGCGGTGGTCACCGAAGTCCACGGCGGGCACGCCCGCTTCGGCGACTGCGCGGTGCTCTACCGCTCCAACTTCCAGGCCCGCGCGATCGAACAACAACTGCGCGAGTACGGTGTGCCCTACGTGGTCTCCGGCGGTCCGAGCTGGTTCGACGCGCGCGAGGTGCGCGACTGCCTGGCCTACCTGCGCCTGCTGGTCAACCCGGAGGACAACCCCGCCTTCATGCGCGTGGCCAACGCGCCCCGGCGCGGCCTGGGCTCGGGCGCGATGTCGCGCCTGGCGACCTACGCGGATGCCACGCACAAGAGCCTGTTCGAGGCGGCCGTCGACCCGATGTTCCAGGCCGAGCTGCCGACCCAGGCGCAGCGGGGCTTTCGCTCGTTTACCAATATGCTGATCGATTTCAACGACCGGGCCGAGCGCGGCGACATCGGCGAGGCCTATGCCGAGATGATCGAGCACATCGGCTACCTCGAGTGGCTGATCGAGACCGACGACGATCCCAAGAAGGCCGACCGGCGCCGGCGCTCGATCAAGGACCTGACCGGTTGGGTCGAGCGCCTCAGCGAAGCCACCAACTCGGCCGACGAACTCATCGCCCGCGTCTCGCTGGCCGCCGGACCCGACGACGACCGCAACGACGGCGCCGACATGGTCCGCCTGATGACCCTGCACGCGGCCAAGGGCCTGGAATTCTCGCGCGTGTGGCTGGCCGGCTGCGAGGAAGGCCTGATGCCGCACACCCGATCGGTCGACGAAGACACCATCGAGGAAGAACGCCGCCTGATGTACGTGGGCATCACCCGCGCCGAGCGCAAACTCCAGATCTCCTACGCCCGCCGACGCCGCCGCGGCGGCGAACAGGTCGAGACCACTCCGAGCCGCTTCCTGGACGAACTGCCCGAAGACGCCATCTCCTGGCCGGCCCGCCACGGCAGCGAAGAAGCCTCGGCCGAAGATGCCATGGACAATATTGCTGCACTGAAAGCCATGCTCGAGGGGTAGGTCCGGGGGGCGACTGAAGGGTCGTCGGGCTCTCGCAAAGGCGCTAGGGCGCCAGGGTCGCAAAGGCAATAAAGAAGAAAACGACTCTGAACGATGGCTCGAGGGCCTGGTTCCCTGTGGGCATGGTCTCCACACCGGGATGCTCCAGACAGGCCAGATATCGCGGCTCGGAAGACGCTCCCATACCAGTCGAAACGCCAAGGATTCAGTCTTTCGTCGTTGGTTCTTCCAGTTCTTTCTCTGTCTCCCTGGCGACCCTGGCGCCTTAGCGCCTTTGCGAGAACCTAAGAGCCGACACCCGCCCAGCTGGAGCAAAGCCCCCTGACTTTCGGCACGTGAAAGCCCCCCGGGGGCCGTGGCTATACTGGGTGCCGTTTCCAATGGTGAGGTGTGGTGCATGCAACGCGTACTGGCTGCTTTCCTGATCGTCTTCGGCCTGGTCGCCCCGGCCGCGGCGAACGACAACTACCGTGAACCCGACCCGGCGCTGACGGCGCTGGTGGATGCGCCGCTGCAGCCGGCCTCGTCGGTCTCGCCCGACAAGCGCTGGCTGGCCGCCTTCGAGCGCAAGTGGGTGAAATCGCTCGAAGAGATCTCGCGCGACGAGCTCAAGCTTGCCGGCATCCGCATCGACCCGCTGACCTTCTCGCGTTCGCGCGCGAGCACCTACCATTCGGCGGCGCTGCACGATCTGCAGACCGGCGAGGTGATCGCCATCGACGGCCTGCCCGCCGACGGTCGCATCGATTCGCCGTCGTGGTCTTCGGACTCCGAGCACCTGGCCTTCACGCTGGACCACGAGGGCAAGCTGACCCTGTGGGTCTACGACGTGGCCGACGACTCCGTGCGCCAGCTCTCCGACCGGCCGCTCAACGGCGTGCTGACCTCGCGGCCCTACCAGTGGCTGCCCGACGGCAGCGGCCTGCTGGTCAACCTGGCGGTCAATCACGGCCAGCCCTTGCCGCAGCCGGGCATCGCGGCGCTGGCCCCGGTCATCCAGGAAACCGATCCCGACAACAAGGCGCCGGTGCGCACCTACCAGGACCTGCTGGAAACCCCGGCCGATGCCGAGCGCTTCGAGTTCCTGGCCACCGGCCGGCTGGCCCGCGTCGGACTCGACGGCGGCCTGAGCGAACTGGCCAAGCCCGGCCTGGTCGCCGGCTTCGATCCTTCGCCGGACACGAACTACATTCTGCTCGAGACCATCGAAAAGCCGTTCTCCTATTCGGTGCCGTACTCGCGCTTTCCGCTGACCTCGGTGGTGCTCGACGCCGAGGGCAACGCGGTCCGGACCATCGCCGAGCTGCCCCTGGCCGAGAACATTCCCAAGGGCTTCGATTCGGTGCGCACCGGCCGGCGCAGCATCCAGTGGCGCGCCGACGCCCCCGCCACGCTGGTCTGGGCCGAGGCCCAGGACGGCGGCGACATGAGCGCGGACGTCGAGATCCACGACCGCGTCTCCGCCTGGGCCGCGCCCTTCGAGGGCGAACCCGAAACCCTGATCGAGACCGAGCGGCGTTTCGCCGGCCTGGAATGGGGCACCGACGAGCTGGCGGTGTTCATCGACTGGCGTTTCGCCGACCGCATGATTCGTGTCTGGCGCTTCGAGCCGGGCAACCCCGAAGTCGCGCCCGTGCTGTTCAACGAGCGCTCCTACAATGACGTCTACAACGACCCGGGCACCCCGGTGACCACGCGCGGCGAGTACGGCACCCGGGTGATCCACGTCTTCGACGGCAGCAAGGTGCTGCTGAGAGGCGACGGCGCCTCGCCGGAGGGCAACATTCCCTTCCTCGACCGCCACGACTTCGCGACGGGTGAAACCGAGCGCCTGTGGCATTCCGAAGCGCCATATTACGAGCGCGTCGTCGAGGTGCTCGATGCCACCGGCGAGGAGCTGCTGACCCTGCGCGAGGCGCGCGACGAGCAGCCCAACTTCTTCGTGCGCAACCGCGCCGAAGACACGCTCACCCAGGTCAGCGAGTTTCCGCATCCGCACCCGCAGATGACGGGCATTTCCAAGGAGCTCGTCCAGTACAAGCGCGACGACGGCGTGGACCTGAGCGGCACGCTCTACCTGCCGCCGGGCTACGAGGAAGGCGACGGCCCGCTGCCCGTGCTGATGTGGGCCTATCCGCTGGAGTACAAGGATTCGTCGGTGGCCGGGCAGGTGCGCGAGTCGCCCTACGAGTTCAACCAGGTCAGCTTCTGGGGCCCGCTGCCCTACCTGGCGCTGGGCTACGCCGTGTTCGATGACCCCAAGATGCCGATCGTCGGTACCGGCGAGGCGCAGCCCAACGACAACTTCCGGCCGCAGCTCGTGGCCAGCGCGCAGGCGGCCGTCGACGTGCTGGTCGAACGCGGCGTGGCCGATCCGGAACGCATCGCCATTGCAGGCCATTCCTACGGCGCCTTCATGGTCGCCAACCTGCTCGCCCACAGCGACCTGTTCGCCGCGGGCATCGCGCGGTCGGGCGCCTACAACCGCTCGCTCACGCCCTTCGGTTTCCAGGGCGAGGAGCGTGATTTCTGGGAGGCGCAGGACGTCTACGCCACGGTCTCGCCCTTCTTCCACGCCGAGAAGATCGACGAGCCGATGTTGATGATCCACGGCATGGAAGACAACAACTCCGGCACCTACCCGATGCAGTCCGAGCGCATGTTCGACGCCCTCAAGGGCCTGGGCGCGCAGGCCCGCCTGGTGATGCTGCCCCACGAGTCCCACGGCTACCGCGCCCGCGCGTCGCTGCTGCACATGCTCTGGGAACAGCAGGCGTGGCTGGAGACCTATCTGGGCGGTGGGGCTGATTGAGGTCTCGTCGGGTTCTCGCAACGGCGCAATGGCGCGAAGGACGCAAAGTAGGAGAAGGAAAGAAACTTCTGGAGAGCTGAGACAATAATTCAGTTCAGTCTCGTTATCCGTTCTTCCATTGCGACCCCTGCGCCGCCGCGCCGTTGCGAGAGATCAAGGGCTAATGCCCCCAAAAGTAGAAAACGCTAAGATGCATCCCATGAAGCAAATGATGCTCAAGCCGATGGTGGCCGTTATGGCGATGCTGGCGGTTTCCGGTTGCGATGCCGGCGGGCCCTGGGTGGAAGTCGAGGGGCAGCGCTTCAGCGTGGAGATTGCCGACGACGACGCCACGCGGGCGCAGGGCTTGATGTTCCGCGACGAGATGGCCGACGATCACGGCATGCTGTTCATCTTTCCCGACCAGCGCCCGCGCTCGTTCTGGATGAAGAACACGCGCATCGCGCTCGACATCATTTACATCGACCGCGATTTCGAGGTGGTCAGCATCAGCGCCGACACGCCGCCGTGCCGGTCGCGCAACCGGCGCTGCCCGAGCTATCCCAGCGAGGGTCCGGCGCAGTATGTCCTGGAAATCAACGGCGGCCTGGCGGCGAAATACGGCATCGAGCCGGGCGACCGCATCGAGGTGGGCAATATCGCCGCACTCGAAAACGATTCCTGAGGAGCAGCGACATGTGGATCTTCCGGAAACTCTTCGGCCCCATCCAGCGCTTTCTCGAGCGCCGGCGTTTCCCGACCCTGTTCCTGATCCTGGCCGCCCTGTTCGGCGCCAACCTGGTCATTCCCGACGCCATCCCGCTGATCGACGAGCTGATCATGCTGGTGGCAACCGTCATCGTCGGCGCCTTCCGCGAGCGGCGGAAGGGAGACAAAGGCGATAAGGAGTCGGCCGAGTCCGGGGAGTAGGCTGGGCTCACTGCCCGCTCATTCGGTTTTTTCGTTTTTTGGTGTTTTGGTTCTTTGGTGTAAATGAATTTACCTGCCGCCGCTTCAAAGCCCGTCACCTTGCTGCAGCTCTCCGACAGCCACCTCTCGGAAGACCCGCAGGCGCGCTATCGCGGGCAGCCGGCGGATGCCAACCTGGCTACGCTTCGTCCCGCCATCCAGGAATTGAAGCCCGACCTGATCGTGCTCTCCGGCGACGTGTCCGAGGACGCCTCGCCGGCCTCGTACTGGCGGATGGGTGGCTTCGTGCGCGACCTGGCGCCGCAGATTGCCTGGATCCCCGGTAACCACGACGAGCGCGAGGTGATGGCCGGAGTCTTCGACGAGCTGGGCTTCGAGGCCGGACCCGTCGTCGAGGCCGGCGGCTGGCAGGTGATGTTGCTGGATTCGGCCTGGTCCGACCGCCCCGACGGGGAAATGAACGACGAGCGCCTGGCGCCGATCGACCGCCTCGACGGCAGCGCCCCCGCGCTGGTCTTCGTGCATCACCAGCCGCTGCTGGTGGGCTCGCCCTGGATCGACAAGTACCCGCTGGTCGAGCCGCACCGCCTGTGGGATCGCCTCGCCGGCAAGCCGGTCAAGGCGGTGGCCTTCGGCCACGTCCACCAGGTGTTCGAGGGGGAGCACGACGGCATCGCCTGCCTGTCCGCGCCCTCGACGGCGGCCAACGGCGTGCGCGAAGCGCCGCGCTTCACGCCGAGCGAGCAGGGCCCCTCGGCGCGCTGGTTCCGGCTCTGGCCGAATGGTCGTTGGGAAACGGGGCTTCTCGTATGCTGATAAAGTCAGCCTAAGTTTCAGGCAATCCCTGGTGCCGGTTTATGGGCAAATACGCCAAGCTCCGGGAAAAAATTCTGTCCGGAGCCTCAGATGCCAACGTTAACTTCGATGAACTCTGCAGGTTTCTGAAAAGGATGGGTTTTTCAGAGCGAATCAAGGGAAGTCACCATATATTTTCCCACGACGGCATCCCTGATATCCTCAACCTGCAACCCAAAGGCGGCAAAGCCAAACCGTATCAAGTCAAGCAAATTCGACGTGTGCTGACCCACTCCCCACTTAGGAACCTCGATGTCGATTAGGTACGAACTCATCATCTACTGGAGCCACGATGACGAAGCTTTTGTCGTGGAAGTTCCTGAGCTTCCAGGTTGCATGGCGGATGGCGAGTCCTACGAGCAGGCAGTCGCCAATGCCCAGGTCGTCATCGAGGAGTGGATCGAGACTGCTCGCTCGCTCGGCCGTCCAATTCCGGAGCCGCGTGGCAAGCTGATGTACGCCTGAGGGTGCTTTCGCCTCAGATCTCGACCATTTCGAAGTCTTCCTTCCCCGCCCCGCAGTCGGGGCAGAGCCAGTCCTCGGGCACGTCTTCCCAGCGGGTGCCGGGCGGGATGCCGTCGTCGGGCCAGCCTTTTTCCTCGTCGTAGATGAAGCCGCAGACGATGCACATCCAGGTCTTGAAGGGTTGCTCTTCGCTCACGCGTTAAAATCCGTGTGTGGACAACAGCCCCGCATTCTAAATGATCGGCCCGCCGGCGGGAGCGAAGACGCCCGCCGGAGCCGGGGGCGCGATGCCTTAAACTGTTCGCCCGAATTTCCGTACCACTTCCGCGAGTTCCAGGAGTAGTCACAGACGCCATGACCGCCAGCCACGACCTGTTCGACCGCGCCCGCGCCCGCATTCCGGGCGGAGTCAATTCACCGGTGCGCGCCTTCTCCTCCGTCGGCGGCGAGCCGATCTTCTTCGAGCATGCCGAAGGCGCCTACATGTTCGACGTCGACGGCAAGCGCTACATCGACTACGTCGGCTCCTGGGGCCCGATGATCTGCGGCCACGCCCACCCGAAGATCATCGAAGCCGTCCAGAAGGCCGCGGCCAAGGGCCTGAGCTTCGGCGCGCCGGCGCCGGGCGAGGTGACCATGGCCGAGATGCTGTGCGAGATGATTCCCTCGCTCGAGAGAGTCCGCATGGTCAACTCCGGCACCGAGGCCACGATGTCGGCCCTGCGCGTGGCGCGCGCGGCCACCGGCAAGGACCGATTCATCAAGTTCGAGGGCAACTACCACGGTCACGGCGACAGCTTCCTGGTCAAGGCCGGTTCGGGTGCCCAGACCCTGGGCGTGCCGACCTCGCCGGGCGTGCCCGCCGCCCTGGCCGAGCTCACGCTCAACGCCCGCTATAACGACCTCGACAGCGTGCGTCAGCTCTTCGACGCCTACCCCGACGAGATCGGCTGCGTGTTCGTCGAACCGGTGGCCGGCAACATGAACTGCGTGCCGCCGCAGCCCGGTTTCCTCGAGGGCCTGCGCCAGATCTGCGACGAGAAGGGTGCGGTACTGGTCTTCGACGAGGTCATGACCGGCTTCCGCGTCGGCCCCACCGGCGCGCAGGGTCGTTATGGGGTCATCCCCGACCTGACCACCTTCGGCAAGGTCATCGGCGCGGGCATGCCCGTCGGTGCCTTCGGCGGCAAGCACGAGATCATGAAGCTCGTCGCCCCGGAAGGCCCCGTCTACCAGGCCGGCACCCTGTCGGGCAATCCCGTCGCGATGGCCGCCGGCATCGCCAACCTGGAGCTGCTGCGCGAAGACGGCTTCTACGAGAAGCTCGAGGCGCGCACCAAGCAGCTCGCCGACGGCCTCAAGCAGGCCGCCGACAACGCCGACGTGCCCATGGCCACCGTGGCAGTGGGCGGCATGTTCGGCTACTTCTTCACCGAGGCCGATGAGGTGACCAACTTCGAGCAGGCCGCCGCCTGCAACATCGAGCACTTCAAGACCTTCTTCACCGAAATGCTGAAAGCCGGCGTCTACCTGGCGCCGTCGGCCTTCGAGGCCGGCTTCGTCAGCAGCGCCCATACCGCCGCCGACGTCACCGAAACGGTGGGCGCGGCCAGCGAAGTGCTCAAGCGGATGGCCGGCTGAAGGCCGCCCGAACGGCGGCACGGTACACTAGCTGCTCGAGAGGGAGAAAGCGGGGCCCGCGCAAGGGGCGCGGCCGACCGATAGGATTTGCCAGGAGCGCATGCAATGAAAGTAGGTGCACTAAAGGAGACCGCACCGGGTGAGGCGCGGGTTGCGTTGACGCCCGAGAGTGCGGGTCGGCTCAAGAAGCTGGGCTACGAATGCCTGGTGGAGAAGGGCGCGGGGCTGGCAGCCTCGTTCACCGACGCGGCTTATGAACAAGCCGGCGTCACGGTGGTGGATTCGGCCGACGCGCTCTGGAAGCAGGCCGACGTCATCGTCAAGGTGCGCGAACCGTCCGAGGCCGAGATCGAGGCCGCGCCCGAGGGCAAGACCCTGATCAGCTTCGTCTGGCCGGCCGCCAACGAAGACCTCCTGGAAAAGATGAAGGCCAAGAACCTGTCCGTGCTGGCCATGGACATGGTGCCGCGCATCAGCCGCGCGCAGAAGATGGACGCGCTGTCCTCGATGGCCAACATCGCCGGCTACCGCGCGGTGGTCGAGGCCGGCAACAACTTCGGCCGCTTCTTCATGGGCCAGATGACCGCCGCCGGCAAGGTGCCGCCGGCGAAGGTGCTGGTGGTCGGCGCCGGCGTGGCCGGCCTGGCCGCGATCGGCACCTCGACCTCGCTGGGCGCCATCACCCTGGCCTTCGACGTGCGCCCGGAAGTGGCCGAGCAGATCGAGTCGATGGGCGCGGAGTTCGTTTATCTCGATTTCGAGGAAGAGCAGACCGACGGCGCGGAGACAGGCGGCTACGCCGCGCCGTCCAGCCCGGAGTTCCGCGAGAAGCAGCTGGAGAAATTCCGCGAGCTGGCCCCGGACGTCGATATCGTCATCACGACCGCGTTGATCCCGAACCGCCCCGCGCCGGAGCTGTGGACCGAGGACATGGTCGAGGCGATGAAGCCCGGCTCGGTGATCGTCGACCTGGCCGCCGAGCGCGGCGGCAATTGCACGCTCACCAAGAAGGACGAGCGCATCGTCACCGACAACGACGTGACCATCATCGGCTACACGGATTTCCCCAGCCGCATGGCCACGCAGTCGTCCAACCTCTACGCCACCAACATCCGCCACATGCTCGACGACCTCACGCCGGAAAAAGACGGCAAGCCGGTCATCGACATGGAAGACGACGTGATCCGCGGATCGCTGGTTTGCCACGAAGGCGAGATCACCTGGCCGCCGCCCGAGCCCAAGACCAAGGCGATTGGCTCTGCCAAGCCCAAGAAGAAGGAGCCGGAAGAAACGGCCGAGGAAAAGGCCGCGCGCGAAGAGAAGGCCATGAAGGCCTCGCTCAACCGCACGGCGATCATGCTCGCCGTCGGCGGGCTGCTGTGCCTGGGCCTGGGCACGGTCGCGCCGCCGAGCTTCATGCAGCACTTCATCGTGTTCGTGCTGTCGGTGTTCGTCGGCTACCACGTGATCTGGGGCGTGGCGCACTCGCTGCACACGCCCTTGATGGCGATCACCAACGCGATCTCGTCGATCATCATCGTCGGCGCCCTGCTGCAGATCGCCTCGGGGAATTCCGTCGTGTTCGTCCTGGCCGCGGCGTCGGTGCTGATGGCCTCGGTCAACATCTTCGGCGGATTCCTGGTAACCCGCCGCATGCTCGCCATGTTCAAGCGCAGCTGAGGGAATGCAGATGTCTATCGGATTGATCACCGCCGCCTACGTTGTCGCGGCCGTACTCTTCATCCTCGCCCTCGGCGGCCTTTCCAACCAGGAAAAGGCCAAGCGCGCCATCTGGTACGGCATCGCCGGCATGCTGCTGGCGGTGGCCGCCACCATCGGCACGCCGGGCGTGGGGCAGTACCTCACCATCGCCATGATGGTGATCGTCGGCGGCGTCGTCGGCTGGATCGTCGCCAAGCGCGTTCAGATGACGCAGATGCCCGAGCTGGTCGCCGGCTTCCACAGCCTGGTCGGCCTGGCCGCCGTGTTCATCGGCATCAACGCCCACCTGGAGATGGGTGTGGCACTCGCCGCCAGGGACGCCGGCACGGCCGCCGAGCTGGCCGGCTTCGCGGCGACCATCGCCAAGAAGTCCGCCGTCGAGCTCAACATCCTGCAGGTCGAGCTGTTCCTGGGCATCCTGATCGGTGCGATCACTTTCACCGGGTCGATCATCGCCTACGGCAAGCTGTCCGGAAAGCTCAGCTCTGCCGCGCTGACCCTGCCGGGCCGCCACCTGCTCAACCTGGTGGCCATCATCGCCTGCTTTGCCCTGGGCGCGCTCTACCTGGGCGGCGCCGGGCTGTGGACGATGATCGCCGTGGCCGTCATCGCCGGGTTGATCGGCTGCCACCTGATCATGGCCATCGGCGGGGCCGACATGCCCGTGGTCGTGTCGATGCTCAACTCGTATTCGGGCTGGGCCGCGGCGGCCATCGGCTTCACCCTGGGCAACGACCTGCTGATCGTCACCGGCGCGCTGGTCGGTTCCTCGGGCGCGATCCTGTCCTACATCATGTGCAAGGGCATGAACCGCAGCTTCGTCTCCGTGATTCTCGGCGGCTGGGGCGGTGAATCGAGCGCCGCCGCGGCGGTCGACGGCGAAATGATCGCCGCCGATGCCGACGACGTGGCCTCGGCCGTGAACGACGCCGACAGCGTGATCATCGTGCCCGGCTACGGCATGGCCGTCGCCCAGGCGCAGACTGCCGTGTCGGAACTCACCAAGAAGCTGCGCGGCCAGGGCAAGAGCGTGCGATTCGCCATTCATCCGGTGGCCGGCCGCCTACCCGGCCACATGAACGTGCTGCTGGCCGAGGCCAAGGTGCCCTACGACATCGTCCTGGAGATGGAGGAGATCAACGAGGACTTCCCCGACACCGACGTGGTGATCATCATCGGCGCCAACGACATCGTGAACCCGGCCGCCCAGGACGACCCGGGCAGCCCCATCGCCGGCATGCCGGTGCTCGAGGTCTGGAAGGCGCGGCAGGTGTTCGTGTGCAAGCGCGGGCAAGGCACGGGTTATTCCGGCATCGAGAACCCGCTGTTCTTCAAGGACAACACGCGCATGTTCTACGGCGACGCCAAGGCTTCCATGGAAGCCCTGCTGAAAGAACTGGACTGACCGGAGTCCGTCGGGAAAACACCATGTCCCGATTCCTGGCCAAGCGGATCTCCAACTACAACGACGATCGCTCGCTGGGCTCGCGATTCCGCGCGAAGCGCGCGGGTCCGTTGATGGAACTGATCGAATCGGCGCACCGGGCCCACGACGAGGTCCGAATCCTCGATATCGGCGGCACCGAACGCTACTGGAAAATCATCCCGCCCGACTTCCTGGATCGCCATCATGTGCAGATCTCCATCGCCAACCGGCTCGACCGCGAACTGCCCGAAAGCCACGACCGCTTCACCTTCATCCGCGCCGACGGCTGCAACCTGCAGGAGTTCGAGGACGACGCCTTTCATATCGCCCACTCCAACTCGGTGATCGAGCACGTCGGCGACTGGACGCAGATGAAGCGCCTGGCCGCGGAAATCCGCCGCGTCGGCGAAAGCCATTTCGTGCAGACCCCCAACTACTGGTTCCCCGTCGAGCCGCACTGCATGACGCCGTTCTTCCACTGGCTGCCCAAACCGCTGCGCATCCGCCTGACGATGCGCTTCGCCCTGGGCCACTGGAAACGCGCCGAGACCGTCGACCAGGCCATGCGCTTCATCGAGGGCTCGCGCCTGCTAAACCGAAAGATGTTCGAGCATCTCTTCGAAGGCGACGAGATCATCACCGAGCGCGTCTTCCTGCTGCCCAAGTCCTTCATCGCCGTCGGCCGCGGCCGCCTCGCACAAGCGAAAACCGGCAACTTGCCCCGCGCCGATTGAACCCCCGAAGCGCCCCCGCTACACTGACTGTGGGGACGCGGCTGCGGCACGGGCCATGGCGGTAGCGTGGCCGCATTAATACAACTCACATCCCGTCCATGGGACTCCTCGCCCCCATCGCCCCGCGATTGATCACGTGCGTGTAGATCATCGTGGTGCGCACGTCCGAATGCCCCAGCAACTGCTGCACCGTGCGGATATCCGCCCCGGACTCGAGCAGATGCGTGGCAAAGCTGTGCCGGAAGGTGTGGCAGGTGACCGGTTTGCGAAGCCTGCAATGTCGCGCCGCGCGCTTGACCGCCTTCTGGACCGTAGATGCGAAAAGGTGGTGTCGGCCCACCCGGCGCGAACGCGGATCCATGGACACCCGCCGCGAGGGAAAGACGAACTGCCAGCCGGGCTCGAAGCGAGCATTCGGATACTTTCGATCCAGCGCCTGCGGCAGAATCGCGCCGCCGCGGTTGAGCTTGCGATCGAGCGCCAACAGCTCCATGGATTGCTGGATCTGTTGCTCCAGCCCCTCGCGACAGGCATCGGCCAGCACCGTGACGCGGTCCTTCGAGCCCTTGCCGTCGCGAACGATCAACTCGCGTCGCCTGAGGTCCACGTCCTTGATGCGAAGCCGCAGGGCCTCCGTCAGCCGCAGCCCGGAGCCATAGAGGAGCTTGACGACCAGATCCTGCGGCGGTGGCAGCTGCGCCATGATCATACGCACTTCGTCCCGATCGAGAACGACCGGCATGCGCGCCGGCTTCTTCGCCCGAACAACTTCATCCAGCCAGGGCAATTCGATCTCGAGAACCTGGCGATACAAGAACAAGATCGCCGCGAGCGCCAGATTTTGAGTGGAGGCAGAAACGTTGCGATCCACGGCCAGATGGGTCAGAAATGCCTCGACATGCCGTTTACCCATGTCCGCCGGATGCTTCTTCCCGTGAAACAGAATGAACCGACGAGCCCAGTGCACATACGCCTCTTCGGTCCGATAGCTGTAGTGCCGGGCGCGAATCGCCGCCCGAAGCCGATCGAGCAATTTTCCAGCCATGCTTGTTCAATCAGGTTGAATCCGAATACGATTGAAGCCCAAGCGGCCGCCAAGAAAAATGAGAACAACACGCGAACCGACGTAGGAAATTTGCGCGTTAAAAGGAAAAACACCCGAGTGAAATCAAGAGTTCGAACTGATAAGTTGCTGATTCTAGGAAAGACATCAGCAGCCAACCCCGTAAGATCGCGATTAAAAGGAACTTCGCTTCCCCAATCGACCGATCCCCACTTAATCCACCTAGTTCTTAGTTAGAAAGCAATGGATTTACTAAGCCAAGATTCTCGCACCTTTTTGCTCGGCGTGAGCGTAACTATCGCTATATTCATGATGCTCTTCGCCATCCGGAATCGAATCAGAGATCATCGAGTAAAGCTCGAAGTGGCTCATGGTTTTTCTCACCAACTAATCCAGGAGGCCGGGGAGTTTCTGCCCGGTAGTACCGCATTTCTTTATGTTGAGATCAAAAATTGTGGCGAGAAGCAGCGTTTCATAGAAAAGCCGGCGCTAAAACTCTCTGAGAAAATCGACGGTGAGAACGCTTTCTACATTACCACGGTAAATGATCCTCACTCGTGGCCTCAGAAGCTCGAGCCAGGCGCAGTATTCAAAAAAGAAACAAACCTAAGAAATTTACACCAGAAACTAACGTCCAAAATATCGCGCCGCGCAAAGCTTCGTTTCGAAGTTCGAGACACATTGGGCAAAACATACAAATCTAAATGGTTCAAGATGGCTGACGTGATAGGACAGCTACAAGTAGAGGAAAGTGTGTAGTTGGTAAGTGCCAAAAAGCTTTCTAACAAGTCGCTCAAGTACGTTCCGGCCCCATCGGGCCTCCACCGGACGCGGCTAAAGCCGCGCCGCTTAGCTCAAACGTTATGTCCCTTTTTAACATGCCAGGCGTGTGAAATGACCCAAGACTCTATCATTGTCGCCATTGTAGTCGGCTCAGTTAGCGGCGTATTTGCTTCCGGCCTTCTTTGGCTGCTGAAGCATCTGTTCTTTCGGCATTTTCTGCCCTTTTATCAGTCAGTCACCTACCGAGGGAGCTCAATCCACGGGACCTGGGTTGCTTACTACCCACTAACCGGAGAAGAAAAAAAGGCGTTTGCAACTATCCATATCAAACAATCTGCGCATGCAGTAGAGGCCCAGTACATCATGCACTTGGGAGATGATGACGGGGACTTAACGTTCGATTGCAAAGGTGAGTACTGGGAGGGCTATCTTTCAATGCTAGGGCGTTCACATTTGCGCACAAACTACAGCATCCTTACTGCGCTATTAAAGTTGAAGGATAGCGGAGCAACTATGCAGGGAGACGTTGCTGGAAGGCACCGCGCAAAAGATCACCCTGAAACCATTCAAGGTATAACCTTTGAGCGAGAAGCCTGATAGACGAGACATAACAAATCGCTCAAGTACGTTCCGGCCCTTCGGGCCTCCACCGGACGCGGCTAAAGCCGC
>NZ_QUZK01000006.1 GCF_003410055.1 Wenzhouxiangella sediminis
TTCCACCTCCGCTTCGGCTTCCTCGTTCGCTTCTAGCTGCGAGGCACCCTCGGCGGCTTCGGGGGCGGGCGTTTCTTCCGGTTCATGCGGCTCTTCGGCCGCGACTTCTTCCGAGGCCGCTTCCGCGGCTTCCTCGGCAGCCTCTTCCAGGCCGAACACGTCGCCTTCTTCGTATTCGAGGCCGGTTTCTTCGGCGTCGGAGCTGAACAGGGCCTCTTCCTCGGCAGCCCGCTCTTCGCTGGCGCTCGGTTTACTCTCGGCAGGCCGGACGTCCACCTCGGTCCGGTCGCGATAGGCCAGCCCGTGCAGGCGCCGCAGTTCGGACGAGAGGTCCCCGGTTTCGAATTCTTCGTCCCCGACGCTTTCGCCCTGCAGCCGGTCGAGACGCTTGTGGAACAGTTCCTGGCTTGCCATGATCGCCTTCAGGCCGGCCTCGTCCGGTGCGTCGCCGGAGTGCGACAGCTCTTCCAGGTATTGCTCGAAGACCTGGGCCGTGTCGTTTTCGTTGGCGATCGGCGCAAGCCGCATCGTGCCCTTCATGGTGTGGACGGCGCGAACCAGCCGATCGTCGACCGCCTGGGGCATGTCGGCTTCCTGCGCCTGCTCGACCCACTCGTCGAGGGTCTCGAGGTTCTCCGACAGTTCCTTGACCATCAGCTCGATCAGGGTCGGGTCGAGTCCCTCGAGTTCGGCATTCATCGCCGCGGCCGCCGCGGTCGACGGCGAGGCCTCGCCGGCGGCGACCTGTTCGGCGCTCTGGGCAAGCTCGGAGCAAGCTGTCTCGTCGAATTCCTGCTCGCCCTCGCCGCTGAGGCGAGCGCGCATGCTCGGCAGCATGCCGACGGCGCTCTCTACCATGTCGATGACGCCGGGTTCGGGCTCGAGCTGCCCTTCGATGACCCGGTTCATCATGTTCTCGATCTGCCAGGAGAACTCGCCGATCTCCTCGGCACCCGCCATCCGGCCGGAGCCCTTCAGGGAGTGGAAGGAACGCCGGATGGTCGTGAGGGTGTCGTTGTTGTCCGGTTCCTCGCGCCACTTGGGCAGCATTTCCTGCAGCGTCTCGAGTTCCTGGTCGAACTCTTCGAGGAAGATCTCGACGATGTCGAAGTCGTCCATGCCGCCCATGCCGAAGTCATCCGTGGCGGGCTCCGGCGCTTTCCCGGTCGGCTCGGAAGGCTCTGCTTCGGCGGTTTCTTCCGGCTGGGGCACTGGCTCGGCGGACTCTTCCGACGCCTCGTCGGCGGCTTCTTCCTCCGGCTCCGTCGTCTCGGTGCCGAGGTCTGCGGCAAAGTCGAAGTCGCTGTCGAATTCGAAATCACCCTCGACTTCGAAGGCGGGTTCTTCCGGAGCTTCTTCCTCGCCAACGGGGGGTTCTTGCTGGGCGGCTTCTTCGGAAATCTCCTCCGCCACTTCATCCGACGCTTCGGCTTCCCCGGCGAGCGGCGCCTCGGTGTCCTCCGGCGCCTGTGCGCTCTCCTCTTCGGCGGCTTCATCGGCCGCCACGCTGGGCCAGTAACCGAGCTGCCCGAGGCGTTGTCGGGTGTTGGCGAAGTACTGCCGACCCTTTTCGTCGAGTCGGGTCTGGGCGTCGAAATAGAATTCGGACACGGTCAGCGCTTCGGCCAGGGTTTCGAGCTGTTCGTCCGAGGGTTCTGCGGCCTCGATCAGCTGCGACTCGATCAGTTTCGTGGCCGCTTTCAGCATCGCCGCACCGTCTTCGAGGTCGGCCATGTAGAGAACGTGGGCAATGCGTTCGAGCATGTCGCGCGCTTCAGCGGCGGCGTCGGGCTCGGCCTTGCCGCGGTTGAGCGCGTCGAGAAGGCTCTTGGCATGGGAAAGGTCTTCGCCGGCTTCGTGGAAGACCTGCCGCAGGACCCGGCGCCACTCCGATGCCGGCAGCAAGGTGCCGGTCGCGTCTTCGTCGTCTTCCCCGGTCTCGGCCTCGATGACGCCGAGATTCTCTTCGAGCTGGGATTCGACCACCAGCAGTTCGCGGGCCACGGCAAGCAGGGCGGGGTCTTCGGGATCCGAGCCGATTTCCGACAGGCGGTCGGCCTGGGCGCGAATTCTTTCGGCCAGGTTGTCGAGGCCGAGCATGGCCAGCGATTGCCCCACCGAGCCGAGCAGTTCGGTCTGCTTCTCGAGCAGGTCGGGGTCGGCGGACTTCTCGAGCTGCGTGCCCAGGGTGTCCTTGATCTGGGCCAGGTCCTCGCGAGCCGCCTGAGTGACCGCGGCGAACAGCGTTCGGTTGCGGCCGGCCAGGAAGGCGCGCGCCTGGCCGGTGGCCTCGGGTGCGTGCTCGTCGAGGCGAAAGGCTTGCCAGGCTTCGCCGGCGGTTTCGTTGCCCGGCCGGTTGATGGCCATGTTGAACAGGAAAGCGCGGCACAGGGCGTCGGCCGCCTCGTCGACGTCGGATTCGCCGTCGGCGAGGGTCTTGAGCAGTGCATCGAGCCGCGCGTACAGACGCGCGACCGCCGGTCCGCCTTCCAGGTCGCCGGCCTTCAGCGAGGCCGAAACGGCCGCGGCGGCCCAGCCGGCCCTGCGCGCGGACTTCGGCAGGCCGGCGTTCTCGCGCATGGCCTGTCCGATGCGGGTCAGTTCGTCGAGGGCCTCGTGGTCGTCGTTGTTGACCAGGAAGCCGCGCAGCGCCTGCTGGTACTGGCGCCGGAGCTCCGCGGCGGATGTCGAATCCCCGCCCTCGGACAGCTCGACATGATCGATCGCCGGCTTGAAGAACTCCGCCTCGTCGAGCGGCTTGGCGCCGATGGCCGTGCGCAGGTTGTTGATCGTCGGCAGCAGGACCAGCGGCGCATCGCGCTGGGTGCTCTCGAGGTAGTCGAGGTAGTCGGGCAGGGTGGCGGTGGCCTCCATCAGCGCGTTCAGCGCCTCGGCCTCGCGCCCGAAATCGTCCTTGCGGATGGCTTCGAGGGCCTCGGCCATGGAGTCGCCGAGTAGCTGCCCGCTTTCGAACTCGAGCACGGAAAGGCTGCCCGAGATGCGGCGGCTGGCTTCGATGGCGCCGTCCAGATCGGACGGATCGCGATCCGTTCCGCCTTCGCTCCAGCGTTCGACCGCCTGGAGGATTTCCTGGCCGAGTTCATCGATCAGCGGACGCGTCCACTGCAGGGACTGGTGGGTGCTCGAGCTGCTCATGTCGGCAATCGGTTCAGCGGGCTGCAACGCATGTCAATCGTTCCTCGGGTGCCGTCACCGCGGCGCACGCGCACGGCGCGCGCCGCAGCCGGTCGATCAGTCTTCGTCCTCGGGCAGCTTGAAGTCGGCCACCGAGTCGCGGAGGTCGCGCACCAGTTCGGCGAGGTTGGCCACCGACTTGGCGGTCTGGCCGGTCCCTTCCGTGGTCTGGATGGAAATGTCGCGAATCGAGTTCATCATCTCGGCGATGCGCGTGGCGTTCTTCGACTCTTCCTGGGCCTGCTTGGAAATCTGGGCAATCAGGCCGGCAAGGTCGTTGGACACGTTTTCGATCGACTCCAGGGCTTCACCGGCGTCCTCGGCCAGTCGGGCACCGGAGACCACCTGCGAGGTCGTCTGCTCCATGGAGGTGACGGCCTCGGAGGTGTCGGCCTGAATCGTCTGCACCAGGGCCTCGATTCGACGCGTCGCGTTGGTGGCGCGTTCGGCGAGTCGCTGGACTTCGTCGGCAACGACCGCGAAACCGCGACCCGCGCCGCCGGCCGAAGCGGCCTGAATGGCGGCGTTGAGGGCGAGCACGTTGGTCTGTTCGGAAATGCCGTTAATCAGCTCGACGATGTCCCCGATCTCCTGCGAGGACTCACCGAGTCGTTTGATTCGCTTGGAGGTTTCCTGGATCTGGTCGCGAATGTTGTCCATGCCCGAAATCGTCTGGCGCACCATGTCGGCGCCGCGGTTGGCGATCTCGACCGAATTCTGAGCGACGTCGGCCGATTCGCTCGAACGCTTGGCCATGTCATCGAAGCTCTGGGCCATTTCGTTGATCGTTTCGGTGGCCGAGCGAATCTCCTGGGCCTGGTGTTCGCTGGCCTCGGCCAGCTGCGTGGTCGTGGCCCGGGTTTCCTGGGCCTGGGCGGCCACCTGCTGGGCGGTGGTGTTGACGCCCGAGACGAGGTCGCGAAGCGCTTCCACGGCGTAGTTGACCGAGTCGGCGATGGCGCCCGTGACGTCCTCGGTCACGGTTGCCTGCACGGTGAGGTCACCATCGGCGAGCGAGGACATTTCGTCGAGCAGCCGGAGAATGGCCTCCTGGTTTCGCTGGTTGACCTCGGCGGTCTGCTTGGCCGCGCGGCGCTGCTGGAAGTAGGCGCCGGCGCCGATCAGGAACAGGATCAGCAGGGCGGCCGCCGCGATCGCCAGGCCGGCCAGCAGCGAGGGCCACAGCACGCCTTCGCCGAGGTTGGCGTATTCGTCGGCCAGGTCGCGCGCCTGCTCGGTGAGATCCTCGGCATCGAGGAAGATCTCGTCGGCGGCGTCGCGTACCTCGAACAGGTCGGTCGAAGCGGTCAGGATCGTGTCGACGTCGTAGCGCACTTCTTCGAAGATCGGCACCACGTCCGCCAGGGCCTCGAGCACGCTGCTGTTGCGCACGGCCTGCAGGCCGAGTTCCTCGTCGCCGTTGATCAGGCCCTCGAGGACGCGGTTGAACAGGGCGGCGTCTCGGCTGAAGGCGTCGGCGGCGGTGATGGCACCCTGGCCGCCGGCCAGGATGTCGTTGACGCGGCGAAGCATGCGGTCGGCCAGCGCGAGCTGCCGGCTGGCGACGTAGATCTGTACGGTGGGTGCGCCGGTCTCGATCATGCGCCGCACGACCTCGTCGGACTGGGCCTGCAGGCGCGGAATGTTGCTGGAGAAGGCCGAGGCGGCGTCGGCGAGTTCGACGACCAGGTCGGAACGCTCGAGAATGGCGGCGGCGTTGGCGTCGATACCCGACCAGATTTCCTCGAGCGTCGACAGCGGCGCGTCCACCCGATCGGGCGAAGGCGGCAGTCCCGTCTCGGGATCGCCGTTGCGCAGGGTGTTGATCGACTCGTCGATGATGTTACGCGTGGTGCCCAGCTCGTCGAAGGCCTCGAAGTTACCGACGGCGGCTTCACCGGACGCCTTGGCCAGCTGCTGGGCGCGCACCTGAATCTCCGTGGTCAACCCGAGGTACTGGGTTTCCTGCACGTTGCGCTGGTTGAGCAGGTAGAAGTTGTAGGCCACCAGGCCCAGCAAGGCCACCAGCAGGATGAACAGCAGTGCCTGTGCCGGAGAAAGTCGCTGCTGTGTTGTTTGTGTCGCGACGCTACTCATGCCTTCACCTCATTGTTGAATACTTCGGGGCACCCGGTGGCCAGGCCGTACAACCGGACGCCGTGTCCATCTGCTGCGATCTTGATCGATACCCGAGCGTATTGCCGCGGGCGCGCGTTGTTTTCGGAATGATCTTGCACTGTTGAATCCGTCCCTATGCTTCTACTCTTCCCGGGCGCCGTTGACGAACTCCTGGTTGCGCTGGAGTTCCTCGAGCCGGAGCACCCCCCACTTGCGTTCGCTGGTTTCGAACTGCTGCGAGACCAGCCCCGACAGCGGTGTGTCGTTCCAGTCGTCCTCGTCCTTGAGGTCGTCGGTATGGAAGTGGCGCTGGCCGAAGACCTCGTCGACGACCAGGCCGGCCAGGCGACCCTGCATGCGCGTGATGATCAGTCGCGTGCGGTTGGTGACCGGCGTGCGGCTGTTGAACAGGAACCAGCCGAGATCGGATACCGGCGCCAGGTTGCCGCGAACGTTGGCGATGCCCAGCAGCCAGTCCTTGGAGCCGGGCACGGGCGTGAAGGGCGGAAAGGCGATGATTTCCTCGACCTGGTCGATGCGACAGGTCAGATAGTGGTCACCGAGACGGAAGACGACTCCGTCCCAGTTGCTGATCTGCTGCTGGCGCGCAGCTTCGCCGACATCGTGCTCAAGACTGCGCTTTTCGTACTCGGCCAGCCTGGCGAACAGAGAGAGGCGGCCTGATTCCGTTGCAGTCGCGAGTTGCTGGTCCCCTTGCATTGTCCCTCTCGAATCTCCTCTGACGGCCACCGTCAGGCCGCTTCGGTCCGTTCACGCTGCTGGCGTACGGCAGCGAGCAGTTCGTCGCGCGTGAACGGCTTGGTCAGGTAATGGTCCGATCCGACGATGCGTCCCCTCGCCTTGTCGAACAGACCGTCCTTGCTGGTCAACATGACCACCGGCACGTTCTTGAAACGCGCATTGTTCTTGATGATTGCGCAGGTCTGGTAGCCGTCCAGCCGCGGCATCATGATGTCCACGAAGATCAGGTCGGGCTCGTGCTTGTGGATCAGCGCCAGGGCTTCGAAGCCGTCATTGGCCGTGATGACTTCACAGCCTTCCTTGCTGAGCATGGTTTCGGCCGAACGGCGAATCGTCCGGCTATCGTCGATCAGCATGATCTTGAGACCGCTCAGATCGGCCACGCCTTCTCCCCCGCTGTCCGTATTCTGGTCTGCACTCATTGTCTACCTGATGCTGCTGGCGGATACACCTGTGGACCTTGACGGCCTAGGTTAGTCTATCTTCGACGAATTTGCCAATCCAGTAGAATTGTGTCACAGAAGTCCATGGGATTACAGATTTTTCCCGGTCCCGCGGAGCCTTCTGGAAGCCACCCGTCAAGGCCAGTCTGACTCAACGGAGTACGCATGCGCAAGAACCTCGTGGTCGTCATGGACGATATTTCGGAGATCAAGGTCGTCAAGGACACCTCCCTTGCCATGCTGCTCGAGGGGCAGCGGCGGGGTTATCGCCTCTGGTACCTCGGGGACACCGACCTGTATCTCGAGGGCTCGCGGACATGTGCCCGGATGCGGGCTGTCCGGGTGGAGGACGATCCAGAGGACTGGTATGAGCTGGGCGAGCCGGTTGATCGGCCGCTGGGCGAGGACGACCTGGTGCTGATGCGCGCCGATCCGCCGGTGGACAACGACTACCTGATGGCGACCTACCTGCTCGAGCAGGCCGAAAACGCCGGCGCGAAGGTCGTCAACCGCCCGCGCGCGCTGCGCGATTTCAACGAGAAGCTCGCCATCGCGCGCTTCCCGGAGCTGATCCCCGAAACCCTGGTGAGTTCCGACGCCGCCGCGCTGAGGGCCTTCGTGCAGCGCACCGGCAAGGCCGTGCTCAAGCCCCTGGACGGCATGGGCGGCAAGAGCATCTTCCTGCTCGAACGCGACGACCGCAATCTCAACGTCGTCATCGAGACGCTGACCGACAGCGGGGCGCGCCTGGCGATGGCCCAGGAGTATCTGCCCGCAATCTCGGAGGGCGACAAGCGCGTGCTCATCGTGCACGGCCGTCCGGTCGACAAGCTGCTCGCGCGGATCCCCGGGAAGGACGACTTCCGCGGCAACCTGGCGCGCGGGGGGCGCGGCGAGGGGCGGCCGCTCGAGGCCGCCGACCGGCGGATTGCCGAAACCGTGGGCCCCGTGCTTCTGGAACACGGCATCGAATTCGCCGGGCTCGACATCATCGGCGACCGACTGACCGAAATCAACGTGACATCCCCGACCTGCGTGAGGGAACTGGACGCACAGTTCGGGATCAACATCATCAGTGACCTCTTCGACGCCATCGATCCATGAGAACAGCGCGGTCCAGGGCTCGCGGTAGCGACTCGGTGGCCATCGCCGCCGCCGTGGCCGTGGCGCTGCATGCTGCGGTCATCGGTCTCGTGCACTTCGAGTTCCTGGGCCGCAAGCCCGACAGCGTTCCCAGCAGTCTCGATGTCGTGCTCGTCGAATTCGCGACCGAGCAGGCGCCCGAGGAGGCCGATTTCCTGGCCCAGGCCACGCAGCGTGGTGGCGGCACGGCCGAGGAGGTCGACCGCCCGGCCGAGCCCATGGCCACCAGCCGGACCGAGGAGGTCGCCCCGGTCGAGCAGGAGGCCACGGATTCCGCCTCGCGCGATCAACCCGAACAGGTCGACGAGGTGGTCCAGGTCGAAAGCGACGAGCCCGCCATGCCGGTGCGCGAGGAAACCGAGCTCGATCCGGACGTTTCGGTGTCGACCAGCGAGATCATCGAGCAGACCCGTTCGATGGCGCGTGCCTCGACCGAGCGCCTCAGCGATGCCGCCGACTACCCCGAGCGGCCGCGCCGCAAGTTCGTGTCGGCCAACACGCGCGAGCATCTTTATGCCGGCTACATGCGCTCGTGGGTTTCGAAGGTCGAGCGCGTGGGCAACCTGAACTATCCCGAGCGCGCGCGGCGCCAGAACCTGGCCGGCGCCCTGGTGCTCAGCGTGGACATCCTCGAGGACGGCAGCGTCGCCCGCATTCGCGTGCTGCGCTCGTCCGGCCACGACGTGCTCGACGAGGCGGCGGTGCGAATCGTGCGCCTGTCCTCCCCCTTCGCGCCCCTGCCCGAGGAAATCCGGCGAGAGGTCGACGTGCTGACCATCACGCGCACCTGGCAGTTCTCGAGTTCGGGTGTGCTGCGCGGCGGCTGACCTGGGCCTGGCGCGGGGCGCGGCATTGATGCGGGTGCGGCTGCGCCCCCATATCTGCCGATAGTCGCACTGATAGAATGACATCGTGAGCTACCTTGAGCATCAATTCCTCATCGCCATGCCCGGTATGGAGGATCCCAACTTCATGCGCGGCGTCACCCTGTTGTGCCAGCACAACGAGGAAGGCGCCCTGGGCATCACCGTCAACCGCGAATCCGAGTACGTCCTCGAGGACGTGCTCGAACAGCTCGGTCTGGAGTGCGACGACGAGCGCGTCGCCAACATGCCCGTCTATGTCGGCGGGCCGGTCCATCCGGAGCGGGGTTTCGTGTTGCACAGCAACGATCGCAGCTGGGAGGCGACGGTCGACGTCGGCGACGGTATCTGCGTGACGACCTCGCGCGATGTGCTCGAGGCCATCGCCCACGGCGAAGGGCCGGCGAAGTTCCTGGTGGCGCTCGGTTACGCGGGCTGGGAATCGGGTCAGCTCGAGGGCGAAATGCGCGACAACGCCTGGCTCAACGTGATGGCCAGCGCCGACATCATCTTCGATTCACCCGTCGACGAGCGTTGGGAAAAGGCGGTCTCACGCCTGGGTATCGACGTGGCCACCCTGCAGCCGGCCGGCGGGCATGCCTGAACCGGCCAGCGCGCTGCTGGGCATCGACTTCGGACAGCGCACCGTGGGCCTGGCAATCGGTCACCGGCTGACGGGCTCGGCACGGCCTCTCGATCCGGTCCGTTATCGCGACACCGACAGCCTGATGGCGCAGCTCGACGCCGTGCTCGGACAATGGCGTCCCTCCGTCGCCGTGCTCGGCCTGCCCCTGGCGGGTGACGGCAGCGAATCGGACATGAGCCGGCGGGTGCGCGATTTCGCCGCGCGGCTGGCCAGGCAGTATCCCGATATCGAATTTCGCTTCCAGGACGAGCGGCTGACCTCCCATGCCGCTGCCCAGCGCCATGCCAGCCGCCGCCAGCAAGGCCGCGCGAAACGAAGCGACGCGCGGCGGCTCGACAGCGTGGCCGCGAGCCTGATCCTGGAATCCTGGATGGCAGAGAATCCCTGACGAACAAGCCATGACCGACCGACACCTGCTCGACATCGACCGGCTCGACGACGAAGACATCGAGCGAATTCTCAACCGGGCCTGTGCGCTGGCCGCCGGCGCGGCGCCGTCCAGCGTCGCGACCACGGTAGCCAACCTGTTCTACGAGCCGAGCACGCGCACCCGCGTGTCCTTTGAACTGGCGGCCGGCCGCCTGGGCATGCGGGCGGTCAACATCGAACTCGAACGCTCCTCGGCCACCAAGGGCGAGACGCTCGAGGATACGGTGGCCACGCTGGCCGCGATGGGCGTCGAGGCGGTGGTCCTGCGTCATCCCGAAAGCCATCGGGTCAGCCGGCTGGCAAAAACCGTCTCGGGGGTCCGCCTGATCAATGCGGGCGACGGCACCAACGCCCATCCCAGCCAGGCGCTGCTGGATGCAGCCACGCTGCGTTCGCGCGGTATCGAGACGGCCGGACTCAAGCTCGCCGTCGTCGGCGACATTCGGCACTCCCGGGTGGCCGGATCCGGCGTTCGGCTCTGGCAACGCCTGGGCGTGTCCGAGATCCGCCTGGCCGGACCGCCGTCGCTGCTCCCCGAAAGCCCGCCCGTGCCGGCGGCGAGCCTGCACGACAACCTGGCCGATGCCCTGTGCGGGGCCGACGTCGTCATGATGCTGCGCGTCCAGCACGAGCGAATGGACCGCGCGGGCTGGCCCGACCGCGAAGCCTACTCTGCCGACTGGGGGCTGAAGGAATCCGATCTGGCCGCGGCCGCGCCCGGTTGCGTGGTCCTGCACCCGGGCCCGATCAATCGCGGCATGGAAATCGATCCCGCCGTCGCCGACGGGGGTCGCTCGCTGATCCTCGAGCAGGTGAAGATGGGGGTGTTTACGCGGATGGCGATCTTCGAGTGGTTGTTTGACTGACGGCGGCGGATGGCGCCGCCGAAGCGTTCGTTCGCTCCTTCGCTCCTTCGTTCTTTCGTTCTTTCGTTCTTTCGTTCCGGCGCGTTGGGCATTGGGGGCTTGGGTGAGCCCGGTGCCACCGGGCGCTTTTGTGGCCTCGACAAATCAAAGGCGTTCCGGCCGGCCTGCTTCGCAGGCTCTTGCGCCGGGTAACTTTTTTCCAGAGCG
>NZ_QUZK01000044.1 GCF_003410055.1 Wenzhouxiangella sediminis
ACACCAAAACACCAAAACACCAAAACACCAAAACACCAAAACACCAAAACACCAAAACACCAATAGCGATGCTGAACGAACTCGATAAACTCAAGATGGCCATCGAGGCCGCCTGGGACCGTCGCGGCGAGCTTTCGCCCGAGTCGGCTGGCCACGAACTGCGGGGGCAGATCGATACCTGCCTGCAGGGACTGGAGTCAGGCGAACTGCGCGTGGCCGAGCCCGGCGCCGACGGCAACTGGCAGGTCAACGGCTGGCTCAAGCAGGCCATCCTGCTGCATTTCCGCATCACGCCCAATCGAGTGATGGCGGGTGGCGCAAGCAACTACTTCGACAAGGTCGACCTGCGCTTTTCCGACGAAACCGATACGCCGGATCGCTGCGGCGCCCGCGTGGTGCCCACCGCCACGGTGCGGCGCGGCGCGCATGTCGGCGACGACGTCGTGCTGATGCCCAGCTACGTCAATATCGGCGCGTATGTCGGTGCGGGCAGCATGATCGACACCTGGGCCACGGTGGGCTCCTGCGCCCAGATCGGCTCGGGGGTGCATGTCTCCGGCGGTGCCGGTATCGGCGGCGTGCTCGAGCCGCTCCAGGCCAACCCCACCATCATCGAGGACGGCTGTTTCATCGGCGCGCGCTCCGAAGTGGTCGAGGGCGTGATCGTCGAGAAGGGCGCCGTGATCGGCATGGGCGTTTTCCTTGGACAGTCCACGCGCATCTACAACCGCGAGACCGGCGAGATCACGACCGGCCGCGTTCCGGCCGGTTCGGTGGTGGTGGCCGGCAGCCTGCCAGCCGACGACGGCAGCCACAGCCTGTACGCCGCCATCATCGTCAAGCAGGTCGACGAGAAGACCCGCTCGCGCACTTCGGTCAACGAGTTGCTCCGAAGCGTCGGCTGACCTCTCCGTGTCACCGGGCGGACGCCCGGGACCGTCAAGCGTCCGCCCGGGAACCGGGGCTCACTGCGTCCGCACTTCGCTGTTGCCAATGAACACGTAGTAGAGCAGCGGCACCAGTAGCACGGTCATCACCGTCGACACCGCCAGGCCGAAGATCAACGAAATCGACAGGCCGTTGAAGATCGGGTCGGGCAGGATGAAGGCGGCACCCAGCATCGCAGAGATGGCGGTCAGCGCGATGGGCTTGAGCCGAACCACGCCGGCGAGTACGACGGCATCTTCCAGTGACTCGCCTTCCTCGAGCAGCTGCCTTATGAAGACCACCAGCAGGATGGAGTTGCGCACGATGATGCCGGCCAGCGCGATCATGCCGATCATGCTCGTGGCGGTGAACTCGCGGCCCAGCAAGGCGTGGCCCGGCAGGATGCCGATCAGGGTCAGCGGGATCGGCGCCATCACGATCAGGGGAATCAGGTAAGCGCGGAACTGCGCGACCAGCAGCAGGAAGATCACGAACACGCCGACCGCGTAGGCCAGGCCCATATCGCGAAAGGTCTCGTAGGTGATCTGCCACTCTCCGTCCCACTTGAGCGCCGGCGTGCCGGCCCAGTCGGGCTGGTTGATCCAGTACTGCGTCGGCGCGTCGGCCCGGTCGTAGAGTTCGGAAGCCAGGGCGAACATGCCGTAAAGCGGCGAGTCGACCTCGCCGGCCATGTCGGCGGTAACGTAGGTGACCGGCAGCAGGTCCTTGTGCTGGATCAGGCCCGACCATTGCGATTCCTCGATACGGGCCACGTCGGCCAGGCGGATCATTTCACCCTCGCGGTTCATCACCGGCAAGGACATCAGGGCCGAAGGCTGCGCCCGGTCGCCCTCGTCCAGGATCACGCGGATGGGCACGGCATACTTGGCGCCGGCGTCTCGCAGGTAGTCGACGTTGCGCTGACCCAGGGCCACCGCCAGGGCATCGACCACCTGGGCCTGGGAAACGCCCAGGGTCGCCGCTCGGTGCCGGTCGACCACCACCCGCCATTGCGTCGTCGGGGCGGTGACCGTGGTGTCGATGTCGACCAGGCCGTCGATGCCTTCCATTTGCCGGGCGAGCTTTCCGGCCAGCTCGGCCCGCGCCTGGGGCGTGGGGCCGTAGACTTCGGCGACCACCGGCGAGAGCACCGGTGGGCCCGGCGGAACCTCGACGATCTTCACGGCCGCGCCGTAGCGCTCGCCGATTGCCGTCAGCGGCGGGCGCAGGTCCAGCGCGATCTCGTGCGACTGGCGGTCGCGCTCGTCGACCAGGTTGATCTGCAGGTCGCCGTGATAGGGCTCGCCCCTGAGGTAGTACTGGCGCACCAGGCCGTTGAAGTTGATCGGCGAAGCCGTGCCGGCATAGGCCTGCCAGTCGGACACCGATTCGACATTCGAGAGGTATTCGCCCATTTCCAGCAGCACGCGCATGGTCTCTTCCATGGGGGTGTTCTCGGGCATGTCGACCACGACCTGGAGCTCGGACTTGTCGTCGAAGGGCAGCATCTTGAGAACGACCGCCTGGAAGACCGGCAGCAGGGCGACGAGCAGGGTGAGTCCCACCACGCCGCCGGCCAGCAGCCAGCGCCGCTTGCGGTTGTCGCCCAGGAAGGGCGTGAAAACGGCCGAGAACAGACGATGCAGGCGCGGGTTGATGCCCTCGGTGGATTTCTCCGCCTGTTCGCCCGAACCGTTCTCGGTTCCCTTGCCGCGCCGGAGCAGGCGGACCGCCAGCCAGGGCGCCAGCACGAAGGCGACGACCTGCGAGAGCACCATGCCCGCCGAGGCATTGATCGGGATCGGGCTCATGTAGGGGCCCATCAGACCGGTCACGAAGGCCATCGGAAGGAGTGCGGCCATCACCGTGAGCGTGGCCATGATCGTCGGCGTGCCCACCTCGTCGACGGCGGCCGGGATGATGTCGCGAATGGGGCGCTTGGAGATGCTGATGCGGCGATGGACGTTCTCGACGATGACGATCGCGTCGTCGACCAGGATGCCGATCGAGAAGATCAGCGCGAACAGGGACACGCGGTTGAGCGTGAAGCCCCAGGCCCAGGAAAACACCAGGGTCAGGAGCAGGGTGACCAGCACGGACAGGCCGACGATGAGGGCCTGGCGCCAGCCCATGGTGGCGAGCACGAGCAGGATCACGGAGATGGTCGCCGAGATCAGGTCGCGGATCAGCGAGCGGGCCTTGGCCGAGGCCGTCTCGCCGTAGTTGCGCGTGACCAGCACTTCGGTGTTGTCCGGAATGACGCGGCCCTGGAGGCTGTCGAGCCGAGCCTGGACGGCATCGGCGATATCGATGGCGTTTTCGCCCGGCTTCTTGGCGACCGCCAGGGTGACCGCCGGGTAGACCCGGCCTTGATCGCCGTCGCCTCCGGGACCGAAGCCGAGCATGACGCTGCGGTCGGGAACCGTTTCGCCGCGACTCACGTCGGCCACATCGCCGAGTCGCACGGCGGTGTCGCCGTGCAGGCCGACGACCAGGCGCCGGACCTGTTCGGTCGTCTCCAGCAGGCTGCCGGGCTGGAGGGGGACTGAAACCCCGTCTCGGACGATGCGTGATTCGCCTGCGGCGCTGTTGGCGGCCTGCAGGGCGTTCCGGATGTCGGCCAGGGTCAGTCCGAAGCCGGCCAGTCTTTCGGGGTCGAAGCGAACGTCGACGCGGTCGGGAATGCCCCCGATGGTGTAGACGTCGCGGGTGCCGGCCACGCGCTTGAGCGCGACCTCCAGGGTGTGCGCCAGTCGTGTCAGGTCCTCGCCGGCCTGGCGGCCGGTGGGATCGTGCAAGGTCAGCGTCAGGATCGGGACATCGTCGATGCCCTTGGGCTTGACCACGGGTTGCCCCGCACCGAGGTC
This sequence comes from Wenzhouxiangella sediminis, assembly GCF_003410055.1. Classification (GTDB taxonomy): domain Bacteria; phylum Pseudomonadota; class Gammaproteobacteria; order Xanthomonadales; family Wenzhouxiangellaceae; genus Wenzhouxiangella; species Wenzhouxiangella sediminis. The sequence goes on from NZ_QUZK01000044.1 coordinate 3,795, forward strand.
GGCGGGAAACCAGTCGCTGTTGGAGTAGACCTTGTTGTAGAGGCGAACCAGGGCGTCCTGGCGCGGAATGCCGACCTCGAATTCCACGGTGATCACCGCCTGGCCCTGGCGGGAGGTCGAGTAGACGTGCTTGACGCCCGAGATCTCGTCGAAGATCTGCTCGCCGGGATTGGTGATCAGAAACTCCACTTCCTCCGCGCTCGCACCCGGAAAGGGCACGAAGACGTCGGCCATCGTGACGTCGATCTGCGGCTCTTCTTCCTTGGGGGTCACCACCACGGCGAGCATGCCGGCGATGATGCCCACCGCGGCCAGCAGCGGCGTCAGCCGGGAGTCCTGGAAGATCCGGGCGATGCGACCCGACGGGCCCATGTTGTTCTGGATGTCGCTCATTGCGACTCGCTCCGGGCGAATATGGCTTCCGGATCGAGTGCGACCTCCTCCCCCTCGCTCAGCCCGGAGAGGACTTCCAGGCGGTCGCCTTCGCGTGCGCCGATGCGGACCTGCCGCAGCCGGGGCGGGCCGGATTCATCGCGCACGAACACCGCGCGCAGTTCGCTGCGCCGCAGCAGGCTCTCTGCGGGAATCCACAGCGCCTCGCGCCGTTCGACCGGCAGCATCACGCGCACCAGCTGTCCGGGGTAGACATCCATCTTTCCGTTCTGGAAGGTGATGCGGACGGTTACGCCGTGGCCGGGCGCGTCGGCGAAGGGAAAGCGCGTGATCTTTCCGATCGTCATTTCGCGACCGTCGTCGAGCACCACGCGCAAATCGTTTTCATCGTCCACCAGGTCGATGTAGCGCTGCGGCACCGAGACCACCACACGAAGGGGGTCGAGCGCGAAACCGCTCAACAGGGCCTGTCCGGGCCGCACGGACTCGCCGAGTTCGACGTGACGGGCGGTGATGACGCCGCCGTAGGGGGCGGTGATTCGCGTATAGTCGAGTTGCTCACGCGCTTCCTCGACGCCGCTGCGGGCGCGCGTGACGCGAGCCCTGGCCGCATTGAGTGCGTTGCGGGCCTGGTCGAGGTCGGATTGCGAGGCGACGCCGCGCTCGGCCAGGGGCTCGATGCGTTCGTAGCGCTGCTGTGCGTCCTCGAGACTGGCCTGCGCTTCTTCGAGATTCGCTTCGGCCTGCTGCAGTCGGGCGCGCTGTTCCGTATCCTCGAGCCGGGCGATGAGGGTTCCGGACTCGACGATATCGTCGACGTCGTAGGGTAGCTCGACGATGGTGCCGGCCGTCTGGGCGGAAACCGTGCTTTCCTGAACCGCTTCGACCATGCCGTCCAGGCGCACCGATTCGATCAGGCTTTCCCGTACCACGGGTGCCCATTCCACGGCTTCGGACGGGGAGGAGAGGGCGGTCGCCCCGATGACGGCAGCGGCCAGCATTAGGAATCGCGAGTTCATGTCTTTCCCTGCATTCAGTGGTGACTTTATATTAGCATAACGCGATATAATGGTGCCAGCCCCGGATTCAAGACCGGGTGGCTTGTTCCGGACCCCCGCTGCTCCCAGATTTGGAGATGTCATGTTTGTTTACGGAATCAAAAGCTGCGACACCTGCCGGAAGGCGCGCCGATGGCTGGAGGAATCCGGTCGGGACTACACCTGGCGCGATCTTCGCGAAGACGGACCGGACGAGGCCGCAATCCGGCACTGGGCGGAATCGGTCGGCGTGGATCGCCTGGTCAACCGGCGCTCGACCACCTGGCGCGGCCTGGGGGAATCCGAGCGTGCTCGAGCTCTGGACTCGCAGGCGGCACCGCGAGTACTGCTCGAGCATCCGACGCTCATCAAGCGACCCGTCTTCGAGCTGGACGACCGCGTCCTGGTGGGGTTCGACGACGCTGTGAAGCGGGCGCTGTAAACTGTAGCCCATGGAAACGGCGTCCGAAACGGTCATGCTCACGGCGGTAACGCGGGAGCAGCGCGAGGCACGCGAACGCCACCTGTCGCCGCTGGCGACCCGTTCATTCGACACGCGCGGACGCGAAGTCGAAGAACAGCCCGACGCCTATCGCACGGAGTTCGAGCGCGATCGCGACCGCGTCCTCCACTCCAAGGCCTTTCGCCGGCTCAAGCACAAGACGCAGGTGTTCATCAATCCCGAGGGCGACCATTTCGTCACCCGGATGACGCATACCCTGCAGGTCACCCAGGTCGCCCGGTCCCTGGCCGCCGCGCTGGGCCTGAACGAGACGCTGACCGAGGCCATCTGCCTCGCCCACGATTGCGGCCATACGCCCTTCGGACACACCGGCGAGGCTGCGCTTTCGGACTATGTCGATGGCAGCGAGTGGCTGCATTCCGAACAGGGCGTGCGGATCTTCCGGGTGCTGGAGCCGCGCAACCTGACCTGGGAAGTGCTCGACGGCATCCGGGCCCACACATGGCGCGTCAAGCCGCCGCCGCACACGGCCGAAGGCTGGGCCTGCCGTTACGCCGATCGCATCGCCTATCTCAACCACGATCTCCAGGATGCGCTTCGGGCCGGCGTCATCGAGGCCGACGACGTGCCGGCCGACGTCATCGACGTCCTCGGGCCGCTCGAGGGACGCAGTTGGATCAACGCCATGATCGAGGCCGTGATCGATGAATCGATCAGGCGTGGCAAGGTCGTCATGCGCGCCGATGTGCTTCAGGCGATGAAACGGTTTCGCGAGTTCATGTTCGAGCGCGTCTACCTGCGCCCGAAAGCGCTTGCGCAGAACGAAAGGGCGCGTGGCGTGATCCATCAGCTGGTCGATCACCTGCTTGCCCATCCGGATCTCATTCCGGATTCCTACTGCATCGCCGACGCAGATCGCCTGACGCAAGTACTCGACTATGTGGCCGGCATGACCGATCGCTACGCACTCAACCTGCACGACCAGTTGTTCCGGCCGCGCGGCCTCGTCTAGGCGCCATGCCGTCGCGCGTGTACCTGGCATACGGGTCCAACCTGCACCCGCGTCGGCTCGAGGAACGTGTGGGCGCCGTTGAATCGATGGCTGCAGTGAGACTGACCGGCTGGTCGCTGCGATTCGACAAACGGGGCGGTGACGGTTCAGCCAAGGCCAACCTCCGCGCCGCGCCCGATACCGGCCATGTCGCATTTGCTGCCGCTTACCGCCTTCGGCGCGACCAGGTTCGTTTGCTGGATGCTTTCGAGGGATGGGGGCACGGCTACGAGACCCTGCCGATAGCCGTGCGACTCGACGGTGAAGAAGTCCAGGCGTTCACCTACCTGGCGCCCACCCAGTGGCTCTCAGAAGATCTCCTGCCGTTCGATTGGTATGTCGACCTGATCGTCGCCGGAGCCCGGTTTCATCGATTCGACAAGTCATACGTACGCCAGATCGCAGCACAACCTGCCAAACGGGATCGCGATCTCCACCGTGCAACAAGGGAACTGAGCGAGATGAACCTGGCGCTACACCCCACTACAAAAGGTGATGCGGATCATATACTTGTTTGCGTTCGGTTATGCGCGTCTGTTAAGGTGACATTAATCTCGAGCTTCAGTAGCGCGTTCGAGTCGGAACATTGAAGGGGTTCCTCTGCTCCGGCGCGCTTGTTTAGGCAAGTGCGCTCTGCGCAAGCTCTCCTGGTCCGTTCGGGCTCCCTCGTGGCTACCGAAGGTGATCCATAGACTCATTTTTAAGGGAGAGGAAGATGCGCAAACCATCCTGGTTGAGACTGACTGCATTCCTGGTCCTGGCGTGCATGCTTTCCGTTGCGAGCGCTTCGGAAGGACAGGACGAGGCCGATATGCTCAAGGAGCAGATCGACCGAATGCAGCAGCAGCTTCTTGAGATGCAGCGTCAGCTTGACGACTTGCGCGCCGAGCGCGACGAGGAAGAGCAGAAACGCGAAGAAATGGAGTCGCGCCTGGCCAACGTCGAGGAAGGCGGCGCTGACGAAGAGAAGGTCAAGGAAATTGCCGCCGAGACCTACGACGAGAAGAAGTCCACCGAAATCGATGTGGGCGGCGCGGTCCGCTTCCAGTATGTCCTCGAGGACTACAACGACTCCTCCAAGGAAAACAACGGCACCCTGGAAATGGATACCGTCCGACTCAACTTCGACGGTACGGTCGGCGACGTGATTCTTTCGGCCGAGTGGCGCTGGTACCAGTACATGAACGTCATTCATCATGCCTGGGCCGGCTACGACTTCACGGACTCCCTGCAGGGCCAGGTTGGCGTCAATCAGGTGCCTTTCGGCGTCACGCCTTATAACTCGCACAGCTTCTTCTTCAGCTCGAACTATTACCTTGGGCTCGAGGACGACTATGATTTCGGCGCCAAGCTGATCTACGACGAAGGTCCGCTGAACATCCAGGGTGCGTTCTACTGGAACGACGAACTCGGCGGTTCGGACGGCTACTTCGGCTTCGATGGCGGAGACTTCCCCAACTTCCTCAACGACCGCTATTCCTATGATATCGTGGGCGCGAGAGAGCCGGGTGAAGGGGCCTACGCCGCTCCGGGCAACTATGCGTTCGACAGCAACATCATCAACGGCCGTGTGGCCTACACGCTGGGGCACGGTACCGACTACTCCACCGAGCTCGGCTTTTCCGGCCAGTACGGTGATGTCGTGGACAACGCCAGCGACAGCATCGGCAGCCAGTCGGCATTTGCCGCTCACCTGGTTGGCAACTACGGTCCCTGGAACGTTCAGCTGCAGGCGACCGAGTACGAATACGACATGGACGACGGCATGCAGCGCATGGCGGTCGGCGCCTACGATTTCTTCGACACCATTGCTGCGGAAGCGACTTCCTACACCGGCAACGTGGCCTACAGCCTCCCGGTGAACTGGGGTCCGGTTTCCAACCTGACCTTCTATAACGACTACTCGCTCGTTACGGACAAGTCGGGCGGTCTCGAAGACACCTGGATGAACGTCACCGGCGTCGCAGTCACGGCCGGCGGTCTCTACACCTACATCGACATCATTCAGGCGGAGAACCAGCCGTTCGTGGGCGGTACGATGGATTCAACCACCGAGCCCGGAACGAATACCCGCTTCAACATCAACTTCGGCTACTACTTCTAAGTAGCCGTGGACCCGTCAGACCCGATGACCGCTACCCACCAGCCAACATGGTGGCGGCATCGGGTCTTTTCTTGAGAGAGGGTTCAAAGGAAGGGAGAACCAATCATGAGTGAGTTCGACGAACAGAACCAGAAACCAAAAGAAATCGAACAGATCGAACAGATCTACGACACCGACTACGAAGTCGGCCAGGACAACGTGGAAGCCATGGGGATGGATATCCATCACCCGGTCTTCGCGATCGCCGCGACCCTGATCGTGCTGTTCGTGGTCGCTTCGCTGATCTTCCCCGAAGTATCCAATGAGTGGCTCAACGCCACCCGAGTCTGGATCGGCGAGAAGTTCGACTGGATGTTCCTGACCGCAGGCAACATCTTCGTATTGTTCTGCGTGGCCCTCATCATCCTGCCGGTCGGCAAGATCCGCTTGGGCGGACAGGATGCCAAGCCCGAGTTCGGCTACCTTTCCTGGTTCGCAATGCTTTTCGCGGCCGGCATGGGGATCGGCCTGATGTTCTGGGGTGTTGCCGAGCCCGTGGGCTACTTCACCGAATGGTACGGAACCCCACTGAACGTCGGCGGCGGTAATGCCGAGGCTTCACTAGGTGCGACCATGTACCACTGGGGCCTGCATCCGTGGGCCATCTACGGGGTGGTCGCGCTGTCCCTGGCTTTCTTCTGCTACAACAAGGGCATGCCGTTGACCATCCGCTCGACCTTCTACCCCCTGCTGGGTGATCGGGTCTGGGGCTGGTTCGGCCATTTCATCGACACGCTTGCGGTATTGGCCACGCTTTTCGGCCTGGCGACATCGCTCGGCCTGGGTGCCAAGCAGGCCGCCGGCGGAATGTCGTTCCTGTTCGATGTGGACGGCGGCCTGATGACGCAGATCGCCATCATCATCGGTGTGACCGCCGTGGCCGTCGTCTCGGTCGTGCGCGGCATCCACGGCGGTGTGCGCGTTCTGAGTAATCTCAACATGTTCGTGGCCGCTGCCTTGTTGATCTTCACCATGATTGCCGGCGGCTTCGTGGCCTTCCTGGCCAACATGGGCACTACGGTCTGGGGCTACATCGAGTACATGATCCCGCTGTCGAACCCCGTCGGCCGCGAAGACCAGACCTTCTATCACGCCTGGACCATCTTCTTCTGGGCCTGGTGGATTTCCTGGAGTCCGTTCGTCGGCATGTTCATCGCCCGTGTCTCCCACGGTCGCACGGTGCGTGAGTTCATGACCGCGGTGCTGATCGTCCCGGTGGTCGTGACTGTCGTTTGGATGAGCGCCTTCGGCGGTGCCGGTATTGACCAGGTCGTCGCCGGCGTGGGCGAACTCGCCGGCGGCATCGGCGATTCCTCGCTGGCCTTGTTCCAGATGCTGAATGAATTGCCGATGACGGCGATCACCTCCTTCCTGGCCATCGTCCTGGTGCTGGTGTTCTTCATCACCTCCTCGGACTCCGGGTCGCTGGTGATCGACAGCATCACGGCCGGCGGCAAGCTCGACGCTCCGGTACCCCAGCGCATCTTCTGGGCCGTGACCGAGGGTGTCGTGGCCGGTGTGCTTCTGGCGGTCGGTGGCGATGCCGCGCTGAACGCGCTGCAGGCCGGCGCCGTGAGCACGGGGCTGCCATTCGTCATCATCCTGCTGTTCATGTGCGTCAGCCTGGCCAAGGGCCTCAATCACGAATTGGTCCTGATCAAGCACGGCCACGCCTGACGCCAGCCAGAGCAACAACAAGAAGAAAGGGCCCCGTTACCGAAAGGTGCGGGGCCTTCTTCTTTTCGGGGGATTGCCAAAGCGGCGGGTGCTGGCTAGGATATTCCCCAGCGCGGGCGTCGTATAATGGCATTACCCCAGCTTCCCAAGCTGGAGACGAGGGTTCGATTCCCTTCGCCCGCTCCAATTTCGGAAGACGGAGGGCAGAGGGCGGTAGCCCGAAGCCGCTGGTCGATACGCTTTTTCTGCCCTCTGCCCTCTGCCCTCTGCCCTCTGCCCTCTGCCCTCAGACCAACGCTTCGGCAAAGGCCTGGACAGAGCGCTCCAGCGCGTTGAGGTCGTAGCCGCCTTCCAGCGAGGCGACCAGGCGGCCCTTGGCATGCTTGTCGGCGACCTTGCGAAGTTCCTGTCCGATCCAGAAGTAGTCGTCATCCTTGAGCCGGAGCTGGGCCAGCGGATCTTCGTAGTGTCCGTCGAATCCGGCCGACACCAGGATGAGCTGGGGTTTGAAGGCTGCCACGCGTGGGAGGAGCCGCGAAAGCCAGGCATCCCTGAAGGCGTCGCTCGTTGCTCCGGGAGAGAGCGTGGCGTTCAATACATTTCCGGCCAGTGTCGTCTCCGGGTCGCCCGTTCCGGGATAGAGCGGAGACTGGTGGGAGGAAACGAAAAGGATTTCCTCGTTGCCCGCGACGATTTCCTCGGTGCCGTTGCCGTGATGGACGTCGAAGTCGCAGATGGCAATGCGCTCGAGACCGTGATTCTTCAGGGCCCGGGCCGCGGCCAGCGCGATGTTGTTGAAAAGGCAAAACCCCATCGCCCGATGCGACTCGGCGTGGTGCCCGGGCGGGCGAACCACGGCGAACGCGCGCTGGCAGCGGTCTTCGAGCACCTGGTCGACTCCGTCGCAGGCGGCACCCGCTGCCAGGAGAGCGGCTTGCAGGGAGCCAGGCCCGAACCAGGTGTCCGGGTCGATGGCTTCGTGCTTGCCCTCGGCATCCAGGCGCTTGATGTAGTCGATGTAATGCGGTGTGTGGGCTAGCTTCAGCGTGGCGTCATCCACGGGCCTCGCCTGCCGGAAATGGACGTTGCTCATCCGCTCCAGGCCGCGCATGGCCGCCGCCAGACGGGCGGGGGATTCGGGATGTTCACTGGGGGTAACATGCCCGGCGCAGTCGGGATGGGAGAGGATTCGCAACATGGCCGTCAGCCCTGCTTGCGCTCGTGATTCCAGAACACTTCGCCGGCGCCCGAGGCGCGGGCGGCCGTACGAGCGACCACGAACAGGAGATCCGACAGGCGGTTGAGGTAGCGGATGGCCGGCTCGTTGACCGGCTCGTGGCGTGCCAGCGCGATCACGCGCCGCTCCGCCCGCCGGCAGACCGTGCGGGCGAGGTGCGCGTGAGCCGCGGCCGGCGAGCCGCCCGGCAGGATGAATTCCTTGAGCCTGGGGAGCGATTCATTCAATCGGTCCAGTTCATCCTCCAGGCGCTCGATATGGCCGTCGGCGATCATTTCGCTTTCCGGGATGCACAGCTCGCCGCCCAGGTCGAATAAATGGTGCTGAACGTCGAGCAGCAGGCTGGCCAGCTCTTCGAGCCCCTCCGCGCTATTGAGCTCGGCGATGACCACGCCGATGACCGAGTTGAGTTCGTCGACGGTGCCGTAGGCCTCGACGCGTCGGCTGTCCTTGGCCGTGCGGCTGCCGTCGCCGAGACCGGTCGTGCCGTCGTCGCCGGTGCGAGTGTAGATTTTCGAGAGTCGATTGCCCATGATCGTGATTATAGTTGGTTGGCTGGTTGGCTGGTTCGAACTCCTTCGATGAAAGTTAACGGGTAGTGCGTTAATGTGACTTCAAGTCTCGAATCCGGAGCGCAGTCATGTCAGCCAAAGCCTTGCCCTACTATCTCGCCAACCAGGCCGTTTTCGCCAACGAGGACCTCGAGGTGCTCGACAAGCACACCGGCAAGGTTGCCTGGCGTGCGGCGCAGGCCGACGACTCGATCGTCGATGACGCCGTCGCCGCGGCGGTCAAGGCGACCCGGCCGATGGCTGAGCTGCCCGCCTACAAGCGACGCGACGCCCTGCTGCACTGCGTCGAGCGGTTTCGCGAGCGCGAAGAGGAGCTCATCGAGGTGCTGATCGTCGAGGGCGGCAAGGTTCGCCGCGACGCCAAGGGCGAGGTGACGCGTCTGATCGAGACATTCCAGGTCGCTGCCGAGGAAGCGACGCGCATCGGCGGTGAAGTGATCCCGATGGACATCAGCCCGCGCTCGGAAAAATACACCGGCATGTGGAAGCGGGTGCCGATCGGGCCGGTTTCGTTCATCACGCCGTTCAATTTCCCCTACAACCTGGTCGCCCACAAGATCGCCCCGGCGATCGCGGCCGGCTGTCCTTTCATCCTCAAGCCCGCGGGAAAGACGCCGGTCGGGGCGCTGCTGATCGGCGAGATCCTGGCCGAGTGCGACCTGCCCGAGGGCGCCTTCTCGATCCTCTGCGTCGAACGCGACGCCGCCTCGCGCTTTACCGAGGACGAGCGCCTGAAGATGATGAGCTTTACCGGTTCCGACCTGGTCGGCTGGAAACTCAAGGCCGCGGCCGGAAAGAAGCCGGTGGTCATGGAGCTCGGCGGCAATGCCGCCTGCCTGGTCGATCACGACGCCGATCTCGACGACGCGGTCGCTCGCGTGGTCTTCGGCGGCTACTACCAGTCCGGGCAGAGCTGCGTGTCGGTGCAGCGCGTGATTGTCCACGATGCTATCTACGAGGCGTTCAGAGAAAAACTCTGCGAGCAGGTCGGCAAGCTGCCCGACGGCGACCCGCGCGACGAGAACACCTGGGTCGGCCCGCTGATCACCGAAGACGACGCAAAGCGCGTGGTCGACTGGATCCAGGAGGCCGTCGACGGCGGCGGCACGCTGCTGGTCGGCGGCCAGCGCGAGGGCAGCATCGTGCGCCCGGCGGTGGTCGAGAATCCGCCGGCCGACAGCAAGCTGCGCGAGGAGGAAGCCTTTGGCCCCGTCGTCACGCTGGAGAAGTTCTCGGATTTCGACGCCGCGATCGAGTCCATCAACGACTCGCGCTACGGCCTGCAGGCGGGCCTGTTCATCCGCGACATCTCCAAGATCAACAAGGCCTGGGACCGGCTGGAAGTCGGCGGCGTGATCATCAACGATGTACCGAGCTTCCGCGTCGACCACATGCCCTACGGCGGGGTGAAGGATTCCGGCCTGGGCCGCGAGGGTATCCGCTACGCCATCGAGGACATGACCGAGATCCGGCTGCTCGCGATCCGAGACGTCTAGAAGAAGGGGTTCAGGGTTCAGGTTTCAGGGTTCAGGAGCGGGAGCTGTAGGCGGAGAGCGAGTCGTCGACAATCGTTTCGCCGTGCCCGCCGGAATCCTTGAAGTGGTGCGGCCATCGATTGTTGCCACAACGATTCTTGTGCCCGGAACCCGGAACCCAGAACCCCTTAGTCTTTTTTCCTGAAACCTGAAACCTGAAACCTGAAACCTTCTTGATTCCAGTGCCGCACGCCCCAACTGCTGTGGATAAGTTGCAGTTTCACAGGGGAGTCAGCCTGTTATGAGAATGGATAAATTGACCGCCCGGTTCCAGCAGGCCCTGGGCGAGGCCCAGAGCCTGGCGGTGGGCATGGATCACGCGGTGCTCGAGCCCGAGCACCTGATGCTGGCGCTGCTCGACCAGGAGGGCGGCGGCATCCGCGGCCTGCTCTCGCGCTCCGGCGCGAAGGTCGACCAGCTGCGTTCGGCGCTGGGCGAAAAGGTCGAGGGCTTTCCGAAGGTCACCGGCCAGGCCGGGCAGATCAACCTGTCGAACGATCTCGGCCGGGTGCTGAACCTGACCGACAAGATCGCCACCAAGCGCGGCGATGCCTACATCGCCTCCGAAATCTTCGTTCTGGCCGCCCTCGAGGCCAAGGTCACCCTGACCGAGTTGCTGCACCAGGCCGGCGTGACCCGAAAGGCCGTGGAAGACGCCATCGAGTCGGTGCGCGGCGGCGAGAAGGTCGACGACCCCAACGCCGAAGACACCCGGGAGGCGCTGCAGAAATACACCATCGACCTGACCGAGAAGGCCGAGCAGTCGCGCCTGGACCCGGTCATCGGCCGCGACGAGGAAATCCGTCGCACCGTCCAGGTCCTGCAGCGTCGCACCAAGAACAACCCCGTGCTGATCGGCGAGCCCGGCGTGGGCAAGACCGCCATCGTCGAGGGCCTGGCCCAGCGCATCGTGAATGGTGAAGTGCCCGAAGGGCTCAAGAACAAGCGCGTGCTTTCGCTCGACATGGGCGCGCTGATCGCGGGCGCGAAGTACCGCGGTGAGTTCGAGGAGCGGCTCAAGGCCGTGCTCAACGAGCTCAAGCGCGAGGAAGGCAAGATCATCCTGTTCATCGACGAGATCCACACCATGGTCGGTGCGGGCAAGGCCGAGGGCGCGATGGACGCCGGCAACATGCTCAAGCCCGCGCTGGCGCGCGGCGAGTTGCACTGCGTCGGCGCGACCACGCTCAACGAGTACCGCGAAAACATCGAGAAGGACGCCGCGCTCGAGCGCCGCTTCCAGAAGGTGCTGGTCGAGGAACCCAGCGTCGAGGACACCATCGCCATCCTCAGAGGCCTGCAGGAGCGCTACGAGGTCCACCACGGCGTGGATATCACCGACCCGGCGCTGGTCGCCGCCGCGACGCTGTCGCACCGCTACATCAGCGACCGCAAGCTGCCCGACAAGGCCATCGACCTGATGGACGAAGCGGCCAGCCGCATCCGGATGGAGATCGACTCCAAGCCGGAAGCGATGGACCGCCTCGAGCGACGGCTCATCCAGCTCAAGATCCAGCGCGAGGCGCTCAAGAAGGAAACCGACGAGGCTTCGAAGAAGCGCCTGGCCGACCTCGAAGGCGAGATCGACGAGCTCGAGCGCGAGTTCGCCGACCTCGAGGAGGTCTGGAAGACCGAGAAGGCCTCGGTGCAGGACAGCACGCACATCAAGGAAGAGCTCGAGCGCGCCCGCGCCGAGCTCGACAACGCCCGCCGTGCGCAGGATCTCTCGCGCATGGCCGAGCTCCAGCACGGGCGTATTCCCGATCTCGAGCGGCAGCTCAAGGAGGCCGAATCGAGCGACAAGACCGATCACTTCCAGCTGCTGCGCAACAAGGTGACCGAAGAGGAGATCGCCGAGGTCGTTAGCCGCTGGACCGGCATTCCGGTTTCCAAGATGCTCGAGTCCGAGCGCGAGAAGCTGCTCAAGATGGAAGATGCGCTGCACGAACGCGTCATCGGCCAGGACGAAGCGGTCAAGGCGGTTGCCGACGCGATCCGTCGATCCAGGGCCGGCCTGGCCGACCCCAACCGTCCCAACGGCTCCTTCCTGTTCCTGGGCCCGACCGGCGTGGGCAAGACCGAGCTGTGCAAATCGCTGGCGAACTTCCTGTTCGACACCGAGGACGCGATGGTGCGCATCGACATGTCGGAGTTCATGGAGAAGCACGCCGTCGCCCGACTGATCGGCGCGCCGCCGGGTTATGTCGGCTACGAGGAGGGCGGCTACCTGACCGAGACCGTCCGCCGCCGGCCCTACTCGGTGATTCTGCTCGACGAGGTCGAGAAGGCCCACCCGGAGGTCTTCAATATCCTGCTGCAGGTCCTCGACGACGGCCGCCTGACCGACGGTCACGGCCGCACGGTCGATTTCCGCAACACCGTGATCGTGATGACCTCCAACCTGGGTTCGGATCGAATCCAGGCGATGGCCGATTCCGATTATGAAGACATGAAGTCGGCGGTGATGGAAGTCGTCGGCCAGCACTTCCGGCCGGAGTTCATCAACCGCGTCGACGAGATCGTCGTCTTCCACCCGCTCGACCGCGCCGAGATCCGCAAGATCGCCGCCATCCAGGTCGATTACCTGAGAAAGCGCCTGGCCGACCGCGACATCGGATTCGAGATCAGCGATGCCGCGCTCGATTTGCTCGGCGAGGCCGGTTTCGACCCGGTCTACGGCGCACGACCGTTGAAGCGCGCCATCCAGAACCGCCTGGAGAACGCGCTGGCCCAGAAGATCCTGGCGGGCGAATTCGCCCCCGGCGACGCGATCCGAATTGACGTCGCCGACGGAGAATTGGCCTTCGTGCGTGAGCCGGGGGTTCAGGCCGCCGCCGGCTGAGTGCCGGCGGCCCGGAATCCTCCCGGTCCGAAGATCCTTGCCGGTCTCGCCGGGCGTCGGCACCGCGGTCTTTCACCCGCCTGTGCTAGGTTCTCGGATTCCGGGAAGCGAGGAGAGAGATCATGGCGGAGAAGCCGATCGTTGCCGCCTTGTCGCCCAAAGGCGTCGAAGTCGAGAAGGGAGAAACCTACTACTGGTGCCGCTGCGGCCGCTCGAAGAACCAGCCGTTCTGCGACGGCTCGCACAAGGGCACGGGCCTTGCGCCGGTCAAGTTCGAGGCCGAAGAGGACGGCGAGGTCTACTTTTGCCGCTGCAAGGGCACCGGCGACCAGCCGCGCTGCGACGGCACGCACGCCAAGCTCGATGTCGAGGTCGGCGATCCCTTGCCCGACGGCGTCCTGAAGGGCACCGACGACGACGAAGTCTCGGCGCCGGAGCCCGAGGCGACCCCGGAGGAACCCACCGTCGCCCGCATCCACGAGATGGCGAAGTACGGGCTCGAAAAGAGCGGGCCGCACGGCGAGACGGTGGCCATGGGCGTGCCGCGCAGTGAGTTGCCGGACTGGAACGACATCCAGATCCTGACCGCGCAACTGGCGCGCAGGCCGCTCGAGGAGGATGTCGAGGTCGATACCGGTCTCGTGGTCGGTCCGAAGGCCGAACGCCCGCTGAGGCTCGACATCCCGCTCCTGGTCTCCGACATGAGCTTCGGCGCGCTGTCGCCGGAAGCCAAGGTGGCGCTGGCGAAGGGCGCGGAACTCGCCGGGACCGGCATCTGCTCCGGCGAGGGCGGCTCGATGGACGAGGAACGCGAGGCCAATTCACGCTATTTCCTCGAGCTGGCCTCGGCGAAATTCGGCTGGCGCGAGGAATTGCTCGACGAGGTCCGCGCATTCCATTTCAAGGGCGGCCAGGCGGCCAAGACGGGCATCGGCGGTCACCTGCCGGGAAGCAAGGTGACCGACAAGATCGCCGAAACCCGCGGTATCGAGAAGGGCAAGGATGCGGTCTCGCCGGCGTCGTTCGGGGACCTGCGCAGCGCCAGCGACTTTCGCGAGTTCGCCGACCGGGTTCGGGAGCGCTCGGGCGGCATTCCGATCGGCTTCAAGCTGTCGGCCAATCACATCGAGGACGATATCGATTTCGCGCTGGAGGCCGGCGCCGACTACATCATTCTCGACGGCCGCGGCGGGGGTACGGGAGCGGCTCCGGTCATCTTCCGCGATCACATCAGCGTGCCGACCATCCCGGCTCTGGCGCGGGCGCGTCGGCACATGGACAAGCGTTGCGGTCGCGACGTGACCCTGATCGTCACCGGCGGGCTGAGAACGCCGGAAGACTTCGTCAAGGCTTTGGCACTGGGCGCCGACGGCATCGCGCTGGCCAATGCCGCCATCCAGGCCATCGGCTGCGTAGCCGCGCGCATGTGTCACACCAATCAGTGCCCTTCCGGCGTGGCCACTCAGGATCCAGAGCTTCGCAAGCGGCTCAAGGTCGATGACGGCGCCGAGCGACTGGCGCGCTTCTTCGATGCCTCGGTGAGCCTGATGTCGCTGCTGGCGAGGGCCTGCGGACATTCATCCATCGCCGAATTCTCGTCTTCGGATCTGACGACCTTCAAGCGCGACATGGCCGAACTCAGTGGCGTGCAATTCGGCGGCGTGGGCTGAGGCTCAGTCCCTTCCGCGATCCACGACGGGGTGGGCCAGCCCGAACAGGCGTCGGATCGCGTCGGCCAGCCCGGCGTGCACCCGCTCGATGGTTGAGCGCAGGCTTTTTTCGGCCGAGCCTGCGTCGTGGATGCGGGCCGCTTCGTCCTCGTCGGCAAAAAACCGCAGTGAATCCACGATGGCCAGGTACTCGGCGTAGAGCTTCGGATGGCCGGCGAGGTGCGCTTCCCACCCCTGGGCGACGACCGGGTGAGTCGCCCTGAACCCCTTGCACCAGTCGCTGAAGGGAGAAGCGAAGCACGCTTCAGGATCTTCCGGTGGCTGTACCGAAGGCGGAATCGCCTCGCCCTGCTCGAAGACCGCGTCCGAGACGAAGCGGAACAGCTCGCGATAGGCGTCGGCCACGGGCAGGTACACCGGGGCCCGCTCCGAGACGTGGTTGCCGTACATGTGTTCATAGAGCACATGGTTGCGCACGAACTTCGGCGCCGTCGCGCAGCCGAAACAGAAGCCGGCGGCGACGGCGAAGGACATCGAGTCGTCCGGATCGAATTGCTCGTGGTAGTAGTCGATGACCTTTTCGTGGGCGGGCCCGAAGCCCCCGGTGGCGGCCTCGAACGCTGCCGGCAGGATGTCCAGGTCGCGCTCGTCAAAGAGCCGCTCTATACCGAAGGAAGGCGATTGGTCGCTCGGGCCCGGTGACTGGCTGAGTTGACGGTATTGCTGGCTGTTCATCGCCTCGGCCAGCGCCCACACGGCCACCACTCGTTCGACGCCGCGTTCGAGCAGGTGCCCGATCAGCCGGCCGGTTTCGGGTGGCTGGCCGGTCGCAAGCTGGTCTTCGACTTCCCGCCACTCGTCGGCGCTGCGCGGCAGGCAGCAGGGAAAGGGCATGTCGTTGCTCTTGAGCCAGCGTCGCACCGCGAGCGTGCGCTCGGCTTCGGGCGCGCCGAGCCAGTCGGACCGGTCGGGGCCCGTGTGCGGGTCATATTGCAGCCGTTCGTTCTTCTCGGGCATCGGCCATCGGTCGTCTTCCGGGCTCGGCTCCATTATGCAACGACAGGCCTGCAATTCGCGTCCCGATTACCGGCCCGGCACGGCGAACCCGGCGAGCGACGTTAGAATGTCGGAAACCCGCCGCACAGCGAGAAAGAGGATGATTGGAGCCGCTTCCCAGCCCATCCGCTACGTCGAGCCGGTATTCCGGCCGCCGAGCGAGGCAAAATCGCTGATCCTCCCGGTCACCGACGGCTGCTCGTGGAACAAGTGCACGTTCTGCGAGATGTACACAGCACCGCAGAAGAAATTCCGGGCGCGGGACGAATCGGAAGTGCTCGACATGATTCGCCGCTGCGGCGAGCTTTTCGGCGCGCGCGCCCGGCGCGTCTTTCTGGCCGACGGCGATGCGCTTGTGCTGCCCACGCACCGGCTCATGCGTATTCTCGAAGCGATCGGCGAGCACATGCCCGCCGTCGAGCGGGTTTCCAGCTACTGCCTGGCCCGGAATCTGCGCCGCAAGTCGGTTGCCGAATTGGCCGAGTTGCGCGAGGCGGGCCTGCGCATGGCCTACCTGGGCGCCGAGACCGGCGACGAGCTCGTGCTCGAACGAGTCAACAAGGGCGAGACTTTCGATTCGATGCGTGAGGCGCTCGACAAGCTGGGCGAAGCGGGCATAACGCGCTCGGTGATGATCCTCAACGGCCTCGGCGGTGAGATCCACAGCGACCGCCATGCAGACAACTCGGCTCGACTGGTCAATGCTGTAAAGCCGGAGTTCCTGGCCACGCTGGTGGTGAGCTTCCCGCAAGGCGAGCGACGATTCCGCGACGCCTATCCCGAGTGGGAACCGCTGGATCAGGTCGGGTTGTTTCGCGAGATGCGACGTTTTCTGGGCGCGCTCGAACTCGACGGCACGACCTTTCGCTCCGATCACGCTTCCAACTGGCTGGTGCTCAGGGGCACGCTCAACGCCGACAAGCAGCGCCTTCTCGATCAACTGGACCTGGCCATCCAGCAGCCCGGCCAGGCCGGCTTGCGGCCGGAGTGGGCGCGCGGACTCTAGATGCACAGCGCGGCGCGAGTGGAACTGCGATGTGCCTGATCGCCTTTGATTTCTCCCCCGGTCGGGCGCGCCAGCTTCTGCTGGCGGCCAACCGCGACGAATTCCATGCGCGACCGGCCAGCCCGATGGCCTGGTGGCACTGGCCTGAAGGTCCCCTGGCCGGGCGGGACGCACAGGCCGGCGGCACCTGGCTGGCGCTCGCGCGGGACGGCCGCTGGGCGGCGGTGACCAATTTTCGCGATCCTTCTGCCCCCGGCGGCGAACGTTCCAGGGGGGAGTTGCCCACCGGATTCCTGCAGGGTGCTCACTCCCCAGAAGCCTATGCCCGGGAGATTCGGAAAAAGCGCGCCGACTACGGGCCCTTCAACCTGCTGGCCGGCAATGCCGAATCCGTCTGGTATGCCTCCTCGCACGCGCCGGCCCGGGCGGTGGAACCGGGCGGTGGAACCGGGCGTGCACGCCCTTTCGAACGGCCTGCTGGACGAGCGCTGGCCCAAGTCGCGTCGCGTGGCAACCGCCCTGCGCGGGCTCGGTTCGAGCCGGGCGGTCGACCACGACCGCTTGTTCGAACTGATGAACGACCGTCAGCCGGCGCCTGATTCGGAGCTGCCGGAAACCGGTGTCGGCGCCGAACTGGAGCGGTTCCTTGCGCCGCCGTTCATCGTGGGTGACCGATACGGCACCCGCTGCACGACGGTGGTGTCGATCGGTTCGTCGGCATCGGTGTCGGAACGCCGCTTCGATGTCGGGGGCGATGCCGTCGGGGAAGTGACCTACCGTTTTAGCCCCTGAGCTCCGCCAGTTCGCGGGCAAGGCTCTCGGCGTCGGGATAGCGTTCGGCCGGATCGAAGGCCAGGCAGCGCAGGATGATGCGTTCGAGTTCTTCCGGGATGGCGTCCCAGTGGCGCGACGGGGGAATGGGCGGCTGCCTGAGCCGGGCGACCGCGATTTCCATGACGCTGCCGCCTTCGAAGGGCATGCCGCCGGTGAACAGCTCCTCGAGGACCACGCCCAGGGAGTAGATATCGGTGCGCGCATCGGGCTGGCCGCCCTGAATCTGCTCCGGCGCCATGTAGTGCGGCGTGCCGCTGATCTCTTCCGAAGTGGCGGGCTCGCGGGACCGGGCCGGCGCCGAAATGCCGAAATCCATCAGCTTGGCGTTGCCGCGGTGCTCGAGCATGACGTTGCCCGGCTTGATGTCGCGGTGCAGTACACCGACCTCGTGTACTGCCTGCAGCCCGGCGCAAAGCTGGCGGGCAATGCGCAGGGCCGCGCCGTAGGGCAGCTTGCCGCGGCGGTCGAGCAGCTCGCGCAGCGTCATGCCGCTGACGTACTCCATCGACAGATAGGGCGCGCCGCCGGCCTCGCCGAAGTCGTAGGTCCGCAAGACGTTGGGATGCGTGATGCGCCGGGCGAGCTTGAGTTCGCTCTTGAGACGTTCCAGGCCCTGTTCGTCGACGCTGTCCGGCTTGAGCATCTTGATCGCCACGATTTCGTCGAGCTTCTGGTCGTGCGCCTTGAAGACGACGCCCATGGCGCCGTGGCCCAGTTCGGTCAGCAGCTCGTACCGCTCTCCCAGGTGACGCCGCAGGCTGCCGGACATGGCGTCGGGTAGCTGCGAGCGATCCAGGGCCCGGGTGGCCTGGTCGTCGTCCTCGGACGGCCCGGCGGTGCGCCCGCCTGGTGCCGTCCTCGACTCCTCGGGCATGTGCCGGGCCATGTCGGCCATGTAGTCTTCCATGTCGCGCTTCTCGCGCAGGCTGCTCAGCAGGCTGTCGAAGGCGCGTGCGAGGCGACCGATCTCGTCGCCGCCGGCGGTGGGCACTTCGTGGCGGAAGTTGCCGTCCATGGCGGCTTCCGCCGCGGAAGTCAGGCGCCGGACGGGGCGAAGGATGCGCTGCGAGATCAGGTAGGAGAGAATCAACGCGACGGCGACGGCCACCACGCCCGTGACCAGCACGACCAGGGGAATGTCCTGGTAGGCGGCCAGCTCCCGGTCCAGCGAGGTCAGCGCGACCGTGGTGCCGAAGGTTTCGCCGCGGGCGTCGATCAGAGGGGAGAGCTGCATCAGCCAGCGGTCGCCGGACAGTTCGATGCGGTGGGTTCTTCCCGGCCCGCCCGGGTTCTCCAGCGCGGCGCTGAGCGCATCGTCCGATCCGAATCCGGCCATCAGGCGGTCGGTGGCCGGTACGTCCAGGGTGGTGGCGACCACCCGCAGGCGGTCGGCGGTCGTCAGATAGGCGACGTCGGCGCCGCTGACCCGTTTGACGTCGTTGGCCAGCGAGTTGTCCAACCCCAGGCCGGCGACCAGGAAGCCGGCGACCGTCCGCCCCCGGGCGATGGGCGTGACCGATGCCTGGTAGAGGCCGTCGCCGATGGTCCACAGGCCGCTGACCGGTGCGAGGGCCTCGAGTCCCCGGGCCACGAGGGGATCGTCGGAGAGGTCGACGCTCGGCGCGCGTGGGCGGTCGGTGCGGGCCAGCACCCGCCCTTCGGGATCGAGCACCAGCGCGATGTCGAGCCCGAACTCGTTGCGCCGAGTCTGGAGCAGGTCCGTCACCGAGCGCGCCGCCAGCTCGGGATCCTGCGCATTGACGGCTTCGTCGACGTAACTTCCGAAGTAGGGATCGGACGAGACGAGTTCGGTGACCAGTTCGAGCTGGCGCGCGCGGAACTGGCGGAAGTAGCGCTGAACCGACTGGCTGTTGGACAGCGACGTATCGGCGGCCTCGGAAGCCACTTCGCGCACCACATGCAGCGTGACCATCATGGCGCCGCCGACGGCCAGCGCCAGCACGAGGCCGAAGGCCAGGAACAGCCGCGCGCCGAGCGACATGCCGGTTTTCTCAGCGGTACGGGTCACGGTCGCGTCGGTTGTAGGGTTGGCCGGTCTTGTCGCGATGCGGCGGCAGCCGGGGCTTGGTGACTTCCAGGGTCACGTCGACCGGACCGGAAGCGGGCAGTTCGATGGCTCGTTGCCAGGCCTCGCTCTGTCGATGCCAGACGTGAAGCTCTCCCGGGCCGGGCGGCAGGCCGCTCAGCTCGAAACGGCCCTGCGCGTCGGGACGGGTCCGCCACGGCGTGTCCACGACCAGCACGTGCGTGTGCATGTCGTGGTGGACGTTGCAGTAGATGTTGACCACCCCGGTCTGGTCGAAAGTGACCGAGGGCGCCTCGCCCGGGCCGTAGACGCCCAGGTCGAAGCCGTTGTCGGGAGAAACCGAGAACAGGTTGTGCAGGATCGGATCCTCGTTGGGGAAGCGGACTTCCGAACCGCGGGACACCGCCGCGACCGTGGGCATGAGCGTCTTGTCGCGGGTCACGATTTCCGTCGCTTCCGGCCGGCTGCCGGCAGGGGGCATGCTCGCCGGGTCGTCGGGCAGGAAATAAACGATGGCCTCGTCGGCGTCGGCATCACCGCCGGTCAGCGCGATCGTTCCAGTCACCGACAAGTCGGCTCCGGCGCGGCTGGATTCCGGTTCGGGCGCCGGCTCCGGAACCGGCTCGCTTTCGGCCTCGGGCGCCGGCTTTGCTTCCGGCGGGGACATGGGCCGGGCGTCCGTCTCGGCCGGCGGCGCGGATTCGCGGGATGCCCCCACGGCTCGGGCCGGCCCGGGCCGCGCTTCGGTGTCTTCAGCAGCGTTCGCTGTGCCGGATGCATCGGGCTCGGCCGTATCCTCCCCTTCGGCCAAGGGGGGCTCGTCGCCGGGGTTGGCGGTGTCGGCGTCTGTTTCCTCAACGGCTGGAGGCGGCTGCGGGGCGGGGTCGCTCGGGCCGGATTCCCGGGTCGGCGCCCCGCCCTCGGGCGGCGGGGAGACGGTGTCGACCGGCGCGCAGGCCGCCAGCGTCAGGCCGAACGAGAGCAACCAGACGGGCGCGGTCTTCACGAGCGCCACCGCAGCGTGACGAGCCACTCGTCGTTGCTCGCTTCGCCGCCGGCAGTGAACAGCCGGTTGTCGGCGTACTCCGCGGTCAGGTCGAGGCCCGGGAGGATGGTCAGGCGAATGCCGATGTCCAACTTCTCCCAGTCCCAGGCGCCGCTGGGGAAGGGCGTGATCCCGGGGTTGGCGAAGTCGTTGTCGAGGCGCGAATAGCGGACGGCCGGCTGGATGTGCGAGAACAGTTGCCGTCCCTCGTAACCCCAGACGAGGGGGAGTTCGAAGCGCCAGGCGGCTTCGACTTCCAGGCCGCTTCGGGGTAGCGAGGCGAGTTCCTGGTCCACGTACTGGGCGAACAGCGAAAATTCGTCGATGTAGGCGCGCAGATTGAGGCCGTACTCCTCGCGGTCGTTGCCCGCCAGCCCGGGATAGGGGAACTGGTTGCCCGGACCGCGCAGCAGGTCGAGATCGCCGCCGTAGAAGGTGCCCTTGAGCGACACGGTCTCTTCGAGTTCGCCCCGGTAGCCGAACAGCATGAGGTCGACCGCGCGCCGTCCGGCTTCGTCCGCCCAGCGATATCCGGCGGCCGCCCCGAATTCCGGCTCGCCGTCGAAGTCCGGGCCCTCGATCTCGGCGTCGTACAGGATGGGAATCCCCGTCTTGAGTTCGGGGTCGGGGTTCGTGCGGCGCAGTTCGTCGATGCCGTTGTCGCCGGCCAGCGCGTTGGGGTCGCGGATGAAAAGGGGATTGCCCTGGGTGACAGAGCCCTTGAGATAGAAGTTGGGTGTCAGGTCGACGCCGAACTCCACGCCCAGGTCCTCGAGCCGGTTGAACGCCGTCGAAACCAGGCCGTAGCTTTCCAGGTGACGGTCGTCCTGGCGCTCGAACTTTCCGAACTTGCCCAGCTTGACGTAGCCGCCGAAGCCCTCGGCGGGCAGGGCGGGCACGAATTCGCGCCCCCAGCGCAGCCAGAACTGGTCGACGTCGACCCGACGGTCGCCGGAGGTGGGATTGCGTTCGTGGCGGTCGATGAAGTCGATCCGCGAATGGATCAGGAAGTTCTCGCCGCGCTCGATATTGGCGATGAAGCTGACCAGCGACATTTCGAAGTGGCCGCCGGGTTCCACCGTTTCCATGAAGCCCTGTTGCTCGCCGGGAGGCAGCATCTCGGGGGTGAACGGGAAATTGACCGGAAAACGGTTCTCGTCGCTGTCGCGGTAGTGCAGGCGTGCTTCGAATCCGAAGTCGGCCTGCCACTGCGAGTCGCTGTCCTGCGCGAAGGCCGCCACCGGCGCGGCGAGGATGGCCGACAGCAGCAGCCCTGGTGCGGGCCCGAACCCTTCGTTCATGACGCTTCTCCCTCTCTGAGCGCGGCGGCGGCCCGGTACGGTCCCGGGGTGCCGCTCAGGCTCCAATGCTACAGCATGGGGCGGTACCTTCTCCTCACAAGGGGATACGGACCCGGTGACGCGTTCGCGCCACCGCTACAGCTGCTCTGAAGCAAAGTCGGCCAGGCGCGAGCGCTCGCCGCGCTTGAGTGTGATGTGACCGGCGTGTTGCCAGTTCTTGAAACGATCCACCGCGAAGGTCAGGCCGGAGGTCGTTTCGGTCAGGTAGGGCGTGTCGATCTGTTCGACGTTGCCGAGGCAGACGATCTTGGTGCCCGGGCCGGCGCGCGTGATCAGGGTCTTCATCTGCTTGGGCGTGAGGTTCTGCGCCTCATCGATGATCAGGTAGCGATTGAGGAAGGTGCGGCCGCGCATGAAGTTGAGCGAGCGGATCTTCACGCGCGAGGCCACCAGTTCATTGGTGACGGCCCGGCCCCAGTCGCCGCTGCTGGTGTCGCTTTCGGTCAGCACTTCGAGGTTGTCGGTCAGCGCGCCCATCCAGGGCGTCATCTTCTCTTCCTCGGTGCCGGGCAGGTAGCCGATCTCGTCGCCGACGGACACTGTCGCACGGGTCATGATGATCTCGCGATAGTTCTTGTCGTCGAGGGTCTGCGAGAGCCCGGCGGCCAGGGCCAGAAGGGTCTTGCCCGTGCCGGCGGTGCCCAGCAGGGTGACGAAATCGATTTCGCGGTCCATCAGCAGGTTGAGCGCGAAGTTCTGCTCCGGATTGCGGGCGTGGATACCCCAAACGCCATGCTGCGAGCGGCAGTAGTCGCGGGCCACTTCCAGGATCACGCTGTCGTGTTCGACCTCGCGCACGATGGCCTCCAGGCCGTTCTCGTCATTGAGACGGAGACACTGGTTGGGATACCACTCGTCGTCCTCGCTGCGGCCCAGGCGATAGAAGGTCCGGCCGTTGTCGGTCCAGGAGTCGTGCGTGTCGCGCTGCTCCCAGAAGCTGTTGTCGAGCTCGCGTACGCCGGAGTAGAGCAGGCTCAGGTCGTCGAGGGCGCGGTCGTTGTAATAGTCCTCCGCGGTGATGCCGTGGATGGCCGCCTTGATGCGCAGGTTGATGTCCTTCGAGACGAGGACGACCTGGCGCTCTTCGTGACGATGCTTGAGCGTGAGCGCGGCGAGCAGGATCTCGTTGTCGGCCAGACCGCGGTCGCCGATGAGTTCCTCGCCGTTGCCGAAGGGTTCGGTCTGGAAATACAGACGGCCGGAGCCGACGTTGAGTCGCAGGCCCTCGGGCTCGGCCAGTTCGACGCCGTCGTCGAGGCTGCCGCCGGGCTCCATCATCTGCCCGATGAAGCGGCTCACCTGACGGACGTTGCGCGCGACCTCCGAAACCCCCTTCTTGGCCCGGTCGAGCTCCTCGAGCACGATCATGGGCAGGAAGATGTCATGCTCGGCGAAGCGGAACAGCGCGGTGGGATCGTGCATCAGCACGTTGGTGTCGAGGATGTACAGGCGCGGGCGTTCCGCCATGGCATTGGTCTCCGGGGCTTGGAGGATCAGGGGTCAGGCCAGTTCGCGAACGGCGTCGAGCACTTCCTCGACATGGCCGGGGACGCGAACCTTGCGCCATTCGCGTACGAGCTTGCCATCGGCATCGAAAAGGAAAGTGCTGCGTTCGATGCCCATGACCTTCTTCCCGTACATGTTCTTCTCCTTGATCACGTCGAACTGACGGCATAGCGTCTCGTCGGGATCGGCGATCAGGGGGAATGGAAAGTCGTACTTGTCGGCGAATTTCTCGTGGCTTTTCAGCGAGTCGCGCGAGACACCCAGGATCCGGCAGTCCGCCTTGGCGAACTCGTCGTGGAGATCGCGGAATGCCTCGCCTTCCTTCGTGCAGCCCGGCGTGTTGTCGCGTGGATAGAAATAGATCACGACCGGCTTGCCGGCGAATTCATCGAGGCGGATGGCCCGGCCGCCGGTAGCTTCCAGTTCGGGCGAGGTCAGCGTGATGTTGGAAGTGCTCATCAAAAGTAAAATATTCGTTTAATCAGTGGTTTGTGAAGTTCTGCCGGCCCGGTGCCGGACGCTGATGGGTTACAATGCAACCGAAGTCAGGATACTTGCGCCTCCGGGGGTCCGCAAGCGCTCCTGGCGCTTCGTGCCGCTGTTGTCGGTAAGGGTGTTGCAGGCGCGCATTGTGGCGCTGGAACCGAGCATGAAACGCATTGATTTGAACGCCGGTGACCACGCTTGCCGATGGTCTTCGCTGGACGGGAGCCGCCATGTTGCCTAAACTGCGGGGCTGTTTTTCCACACTGCCGCTGTCCGATCCGGAGCGCACGCGTTCGCAGGACGCTCTCTCCGGTACAGCGGAAATCGTTACCCAATCTGACCGGATTCAAGGGGTATGACTCGAACCCGAACCATCTTCATCCTCTCGCTGGCCATGACGCTGCTGCTCGCCGGCTGCTTCAACAGCGAGCGCGACCCGGTGTACGTGTCCAGCGAAGAGATCGAACCGATCGAGGCGCCGCCCGGGCTCGACCAGCCGCGCACTCGCAACATCTACGATGTGCCCGGCTACTCGTTGCCCGAACTGGCCGCTCAGGGCGAACAGGAGCGTCCGCCGGAAGTCCAGCCGAGCTCGGTAGCCGAACAGTCACGCTCGCAGATTCGATTCGGGCCGACCGGCCTCTACCTGGCGGTGGAGGATCAGCCCGACAGCGTTTGGCGCCGCCTGGGCTTCACGCTCAATCGCGGCGGCATGCAGGTCGAACAGGTCGACGAAGGCCAGCGCCGCTACGTGTTCCGCTTCTCGCACGAACCGATCGAGCCCGACACGGGCTTCCTGGATCGCGTCACCTTCTGGAGTTCGCCCGAAGCGATCGATTACAGCGGCAACTATGTCGCCCGGGTGGCCGCGCAGGCCGACAACGGCGTCACTCGCGTGGAGTTGCTCGACAGCGACGGCAGCGTGGTGGAGCTCGATCGAGCCGAGTTCGTGCTCGCTCGCTTGCGCGAACGGCTCGGCTGAACGGGATTGGCTACGCGGGCGCGCTGGCGCCCGCTCCGGACCGGAAAAGCGGCCTCAGCGCTCCAGGTGCTTGATCTTGCCCGGCACGTCTTCCCATTCCTTGGCGTCGTCGGGCGCCGGTTTCATTTCGGTGATCACCGGCCATTCCCGGGACAGTTCCTCGTTGAGCTCCAGGAACTGGCGCTGATCGGCCGGCAGGTCGTCCTCCGGATAGATCGCCTGGACCGGGCATTCGGGTTCGCACAGGGTGCAGTCGATGCATTCTTCCGGGTCGATCACCAGGAAGTTCGGGCCTTCGTGGAAACAGTCCACGGGGCAGACTTCAACGCAGTCGGTGTACTTGCACTTGATGCAGTTCTCGGTAACGACGAAGGTCATGTCGGCGGTTCCGGGTTCGTTGCCAGAGGGAATCGGGTCCCGCCGCATCCCTGACGGGAACGCGGCAGGACAGGTGATAGACTGTATTTTACCAGTTGCGTCACCGGCGGATGCCGGCGAGCGCACTTCATAACAAGATTCAGAAAACGGAACCTGGCCATTGTCTGAAAAGGCAAGCATCATCCCCGAGAAGCGGCACGGCATTCGGCCGGACCGCGTCAGCGCCAATGCCCGCAAGGTCGTCGAGCGGCTCCAGGAAGCCGGCTACCTGGCCTATATCGTGGGCGGCAGCATCCGCGACCTGGTCCTGGGCTATGACCCCAAGGACTTCGATGTCGCCACCGACGCCACGCCCGAGCAGGTCAACGAGGTGTTCCGCAGCGCCCGGCTGATCGGCCGGCGCTTCCGGCTCGCTCACGTCCGATTCGGTCGCGAGATCATCGAGGTCGCCACTTTCCGTGGCACCGGCGAGGGCGGTGACGACGAGCACCGCGAGGTCGAGCAGGGCCGGCTGGTGCGCGACAACGTCTGGGGCAGCGAGGAAGAGGACGCTCGCCGGCGCGACTTCACCATCAACGCGCTGATGTACGACCCGGAGACGGCGACCATCCGCGATTACGTCGACGGCTACGACGACCTCGTCAAGCGCCGCCTCAGGCTGATCGGCGATCCGGTCACGCGCTATCGCGAGGATCCGGTGCGGCTCCTTCGTGCCGTGCGCTTCAAGGTCAAGCTCGACCTGGAGCTCGACCCGCCCACGGCCGGCCCGATTCCGGAAATGGCCGACCTGCTCCACGATATTCCGCCGGCCCGGCTCTTCGAGGAGATCCTCAAGCTGCTCATGGGGGGCAGGGCCTGGGAGACCTACCGGGCTCTGGTTCGTTTCAATCTCTGGGAACCGCTGTTCCCGAACCTGTTCGACGACCCCTCAAAACCGCCGGTCCTGGTCGAGCAGGCACTGAAGAACACCGACCAGCGCGTTGCCGAAGGCAAGCCGGTCACACCGGCCTTCCTGTTCGCCGCCTTCCTGTGGCGGCGGGTGGAGGTACGCGCCGAGGAGCTCATTGCCGAAGGCCTGCCGCCCGTCGAAGCCCTGGCGGCGGCCGGCGAGGAAGCGATCGTCGCGCAGGGCGAGCGCGTGGCCATCCATCGGCGTTTCTCCAGCATGGCCAAGGACATCTGGTGCCTGCAGCCGCGCTTCGAGAAGCGGCGCGGCAAGCGGGCGCAGCGCCTGGCGAGCGAGCGTCGTTTCCGTGCGGCCTACGATTTCCTGTTGCTGCGTGCGATGGAGGATCCGGATTTGCAGGACCTGGCCGACTGGTGGACGGCTTTCCAGGAAGTCGACGGCGATGAGCGGCATGAAATGACGCGCGCCGCGCCGGGCAAGGGCAAGGCAAAGCGGCGCCGCCCGAGGCGTCGCAAGAAGGCGACGTCTTGACCGAAGCCTGGATCGGTCTCGGGGCCAACCTCGGAGACCGGGCCGCAACGCTGGATGCGGCCCTGGTCAGGATCGACCGCCTCGGGGCCTGCGAAGTGGTGGCAGTATCGCGCTACTACTTCACCCCGCCCTGGGGCGACACCGACCAGCCCGAATTCCTCAACGCCGTGGCCCGGATGCGTACGGATCTCGACGCTGAGAGACTGCTCGATGCCCTTCAGGGAATCGAGGCCGAGCTGGGCCGGGATCGCACGCCGCGGCGCTGGGGGCCGCGCACGATCGATCTCGACCTGCTGCTCTACGGCCGCGAGCGCATCGAGACGCCGCTACTGACCGTTCCCCACCCCAGGATCCGCGAGCGGGCCTTCGTGTTGGTTCCGCTGGCCGAACTGGCACCGCGCCTGGAGATCCCGGGGCAGGGCCGGGCGGATGCATTGCTGGCGCAAGTCGACGATAATGAGCGCGCCGGCATTCGGCCGGGTCCCGTATCCGGCTACGAACCCCCAGCAAACCACAGGAAGACGCGCCGATGACCGCCGCCAGCCCCGTGACCGTGCCCTCCCTGGCCGCCATGAAGGCGGGCGGACAGCCCATCACGATGCTGACCGCCTACGACGCCAGCTTCGCACGCCTGCTCGACGACGCCGGCGTCGACTGCGTCCTGGTCGGCGACTCCCTGGGCAACGTCATCCAGGGGCGCGACTCGACCCTGCCGGTGACGGTCGACGACATGGCCTATCACACGCAGGCCGTGCGGCGCGGCCTGGAACGTGCCCTGCTGGTCGCCGACCTGCCGTTCATGAGCTATCACGACCAGGCCAGCGCCATGGCCTCGGCCGCGGCCGTCATGCGCGCCGGCGCGCAGATGGTCAAGCTCGAGGGCGGCGCGGCGCACGCCGGTACGGTCGCGGCGCTGGTCGCCAATGGTGTTCCGGTCTGTGCTCACCTCGGGCTCACCCCTCAGCACGTTCACCAACTGGGGGGTTACCGCGTGCAGGGCCGCGACGAAGGGCCGGCCCGGCGCCTGAAGGCCGACGCCGAGCTGCTGGCCGAGGCCGGGGCGGGCATGCTGGTGCTCGAATGCGTGCCCGCGCCGCTGGCGCGCGAGGTGGCCGAATCGCTGTCCATTCCCGTCATCGGCATCGGCGCCGGGAGCGAGGTCGACGGACAGGTCCTGGTGCTCTACGACATGCTCGGGGTCTCGCCGGGCCGCTCACCGAAGTTCGTGCACGACTTCCTGGCCGACACCGGGGACGTGCGGCAGGCGCTCGCGGCTTACGTCGCTGCGGTGCGCGAACGCCGCTTCCCGGGTCCCGAACACGCCTGGCAGTGATGCCGCGCGTCGTCGACTCGCTCGAGGAACTGCGCGAGGCGGCCGGCCGCCTGCGCCAGCGTGATCAGCGCATCGGCTTCGTGCCCACTATGGGCAATCTGCATCGCGGCCACCTCAGCCTGGTCGAGGACGCCGGCCGCCGCTGCGAGGCGGTGATCGCCTCGATCTTCGTCAACCCGACGCAATTCGGCCCGGGCGAAGACTACGAGGCCTATCCGCGGACCCTCGAGGCGGATCTCGAAGCGCTCGCGTCGGTGAGCTGCGACCTGGTCTGGGCGCCGCCGATCGAAATCATGTACCCGCTCGACGATCCCTTCATGCTTCGCGTGCCCGAAGCCCTTTCCGACCGCCTCTGCGGCCGCAGCCGGCCGGGCCATTTCGACGGCGTGGCGACGGTGGTGCTGCGCCTGTTCAGCCAGGTCCAGCCCGATGTCGCGGTCTTCGGCGAAAAGGACTTTCAGCAACTGCTGATCCTGCGCCGCATGGCCCGGGATCTCTCGCTGCCGGTGGAACTGGTCGGTGCCCCCATCGTGCGCGAGGAAGACGGCCTGGCCATGAGCTCGCGCAACGGCTATCTCGACGACCAACAGCGCGCCGTGGCGCCGTTGCTGTTCCGGGTGCTCGAGGAGACGGTCGAGGGATTGGCCTCGGGAGAGGATTTCGCCGGCCTGAAAGCGCGGGCAGAGAAAAAACTGGAATCGGCCGGCTTCCGGCCGGACTACCTCGAATGGCGCTCGGCCGAGAATCTCGGCGAACCGAGGCCCGGCGAGCCGAGCCGGCTCTTCGGCGCGGCGTGGCTGGGCAAGGCCCGCCTGATCGACAACGTCGAAGTCCCCGCGACCCGGGATTGATGACCCGGGGCCGGCTTCGAGGGCGGAAGTCGGAAGACAGAGGGCAGAAGCCGGAGGTCGGACAGCTTCTCGGCAGGCACCGTCACAGCGCGGCTAGCCCGCCCCGCAACACCCGAAGCGCCGCCTGAACCCTGAAACCTGAAACCTAATCCCAAGCCCCAACCGTCAGCCCCTGAGCTCCAAGGGCCCCCGAGCCCCGGAACCAAGAACCCCGAACCCCGAACCCGGTTTCAACCTTTCCCGACCGACTTCTTGCTCCGGATCCACCCCATCAGTTCTTCCCACTGCTCCCAGTCCTGCCAGGCGAGGTAGGGCGGCAGGTCGGAGACGCTCAGCCCGCGCTCGAAGGCGCGCACGTAGTTCATCGAATCGCGCAGCTGGCCGACGACCGGCACCCGGAAGTCGTCGAGGAAACCGGTCAGTTCGCGAAAGATGATGGTATAGGGCTTGACGCGGTTGGCCACCAGGCCGACGCGGACCTCGTGCTTCTTGACCGGCTTGAGTTCGAGCAGGTGGTTGAGGAATCGCCAGGCTGCGCGCATGTCGACCGGCGAAGGCAGCACCGGCACCAGGATGGTCTGGGAGCGGCGAACGATATTGCCGAGTTCGTGGCCGGCCACGGCCGCCGGTGTGTCGAGCACCAGAATGTCGGCCTCCGGCGGCGCCCTGAGCTGGCCCTTGTGCGGCTCGGCCGGAATGATCTCGGGATATTCTTCGGGACGCTGATCCAGCCAGTCGCTTGCGGACTGCTGTGGGTCCATGTCGCCCAGGGCGACGGCGTGTCCCTCCCAGGCCAGGGCGGCGGCCAGCGACGTGGCGATGGTGGTCTTGCCGCATCCGCCCTTGGCGTTGACGATGGCGATCGTTCGCATCACGCAACCCTCCGTTGTGGTTCGACCCGCCGGCAGTGTCCCCGTCAGGTCTCGCTGGGATCGGGCAGTCCGGAGTGGAGCAGCCAGCGATCCCGCGTTTCGTCGTAGCGCCACACCTCGCGGTGCTGGATCACGCGCTCGCGGGCGCTGTGAACATGATACAGGCGAATCTGGACGCGCCGCTCCACGCGCTGCTCGTCGGAGTCGCTGATCACCTGCCGCACCCGGTACTCGGTCACCCGGAACTGGCGCAGCCGTTCGAGTTCGATGCTGCGAATCGGGTGCTCGGCCAGCCAGTCGGGGTGGATCATGTCGACCAGGCCGTCGTACTCGCTCCAGCGCACCATTTCCTGCCACAGGTCCATGGCCTGATCGCGCTCACGCTGCGTCTGGCCGCTGCCGGCGCAGGCGGCCAGCAGCAGCACGGCTGCCAGCACGATCAACGGCTTATGCACGGCGCTCTTCCTTTCTGTCCCTCATGAGCGCAGCATACTTTGCCGAGAGCGTCGCCGCCACCTCGCCGTCGACGAGCAGTTCCGGCTCGAGCTCGAGGCTGGCGCGGCCGCGCTGCGCGAGACGATCCCGGAAGGCCTGCAGCTTTTCGGCCGAGGGCCAGCGGCAGGCGGCCCGGAAATCCCGTCCTACCGGGGCGATGAAGCGGATCTCGCAGCGGCCGATGACCAGGTCGGCGTCGATGCCGGCGCGCAGCAGAACCAGGCGCGGCAAGGACCATCCCGCCAGGATCATGGCGCTGGCCAGCGCGCCGCCGAAGGCCGTGCCCTTGTCGTTCACGCTCGGCCCCAGCGGCAGCGAGAGTTCGACACCGCACTCGTCGAGACGGCTGACGGTCAGCTCCATGGCACCGCCGAGCGGGATGTCGGTGGTGAGCGTGCGCTCGAGCCAGGCGGTTTCATTCATGTCGTTGGTCATGGCCACATTCTATCCCCGCGTGCGGGAGCCTCGACGTCGATGCCGTAAAATGTCCCCATGCCCGCCTCCTCCGAATCTTCCGCGCTGCCTTACGTCGCACGGACGCTGATGCCGCGCGAGGTTCGCACCAACGGCGCCATGGCAGTGGCCCTCGGCGCGCTCGAGGGCGGGCTCGTGGGGGTTGTGGTCAAGACGCAGTTCGCCGCCGTGGCCGACGCCGCCTGGGTCAACCTCTGCGTGGCCCTGGTGGCCGGTTCGCCGGCGTTCGCCAACGTTGTCAGCCTGTGGGTTTCCGGGCTCGCCGAGGGCCGCGACAAGCCGGCCTGGGTGGCCCGGCTGATGGCCCTCACGAGCGCTTTCCTGATCCTGATGGCGCTGTCCCCGACCAGCGTGTCCGGCCTGGTCATGATCACCCTGGGCATGATCGTCGCGCGCCTGGCCTGGGCCGGCGTGATCACGCTGCGCGCCGCCATCTGGCGCGCCAACTTCCCGCGCCAGGTGCGTGCGCGCATCACCGGCTGGATCACCATCATCTATTCGCTGACCATCGCCGCGACCGCCGCGGTGATCGGCCTGCTGATGAACTGGTGGCCGGAGGTCTGGCGGCTGGCTTTCCCGGTCGCGGGTGTCATCGGCCTCGGCGCGGCCTGGCGCTACCAGGCCACGCGCGTGCGCGGCGGGCGCCGTATCCAGAGCGAGGAGCTGGACCAGCGCCGCGGTCGCAGCGGCGGCCAACTGCGCGCGGCTTTCGACATCCTGCGCACCGACCGCTGGTATCGCCGTTACATGATGACGATGTTCGCCTTCGGCAGCGGCAACCTGATGGTCATCGCGCTGCTGGTCGTGCTGCTCAACGAGCAGTTCGGCTTCGCGCGTTTCGAGCAGGTGATGATCACGACCGCGCTGCCGCTGGTCATGCTGTCGATCTTCACGCCGATCTGGGCGAGACGGCTCGATGCGGCGCACATCCTCGACTACCGCGCACGCCAGGCCTGGATGTTCGTGATCACCATGCTGTTCTTCGTGTCGGCGAGCATCCTGGGCCTGAAATGGCTGTTCTGGGTCGGCGCGCTGTCCCTGGGCATGGCCTTCGCGGGCGGCAAGCTGGGCTGGAACCTGGGTCACAACGACTTTGCCAGCGACGACAAGTCGACCCTCTACATGGGTATCCACGTCACCTTGACGGGTATCCGGGGCCTGATCGCGCCCCTGGTCGGCGTCAGCGTCTACCAGTTGCTCGAGTCGATCGGGCCGGGACTGGGCCGGTATGTGCTCGTGTTTCCCTTCACGTTGACGCTGGGCGGGGCCGTTACCTTCGTGGTCCTCGCCCGATTGCACCGCAAGGAGACCGAAGCTTCATGATGATCGAGTTCCTGGTCGCGGCCGCCCTGGCCGCGGATGCCGACCAACTGCCCCGGCTCGAAGTCAGGGGGCGCGACATCGCGCCGGAGGCTCCGCAGGCCACCGCAGAGCTTGCTGAGCAAGAGATCGAAATGGTGCGGCCGACGCATCCGGCCGAACTGTTCTCGCGCCTGCCCGGCAGCTGGGTGACGCGCGGCAGTGGCCAGGAGCACCTCACCGCCATTCGCTCGCCGGTCCTGTCCGGCGCCGGCGGCTGCGGGGCCCTGCTGATTCTTGAAGCGGGCATCCCGATTCGCCCGCCGGGGTTCTGCAACGTCAACAACCTCTTCGAGGCCAACGTCGCCCAGGCCGGATCCGTCAGCGTGCTGCGCGGCCCCGGCGGCATCGGGCACGCCTCGGGCGGGCTGCACGGGGTCATCGACATCACGCCGCGCTCGCCGCTGGCCAATCCCGAGAACCGACTGCGCCTGGAAGCGGGCAGCAACGACTACTATCGTCTCGGCGCGTCGCTGACGGGAGAAATCGGCGACGGCGCGCTGGCCGTGGACGTCTCGGCCGTCGACGCGGGCAGCTTTCGCATCGACGAGGGCTACGAGCACCAGCTGGCAACGTTCCAGCACGCGCAGCCGGTGGACAACGGCCAGTGGCGCACCATCCTCAGCGCCGCCCGACTCGACCAGGACACCGCCGGCTACATCTACGGCTACCGGGCCTACGCCGACCCCGAGCTGCGCCGCAGCAACGTCAACCCCGAGGCCTACCGCCAGGCCGACGCGCTGCGCCTGATCACCCGGCGCGAGTGGCTCGACGGGCAGGGCGCCGAGCACCGCCTGAGCGGTTTCGCGCGGCGTTCGACCATGACCTTCCTGCAGCACTATCTCCCGGGCAAGCCGCTCGAGCGCAACAGACAGGTCTCTGCCGGCCTGCAGTACGACCGCAGCGGCAGCAGCTGGGACTGGGGGTTCGATGCCGAACTCTTCCGCGGCGATCTCACCCAGCGGCAGGACGCACCGACGCCCGGACCGCCGTTCCTGTCCGAAATCCGGCCGGTCGGGCTTCACTACGACTACGTCGTCGACGGCCAACGGCTCGGCGGTTACCTGGCGCGGCGTCTGGAGCTGGGGCCGAAATGGACGTTCCGGGCCGGCGTCCACGCCGACTGGATCCGCTACGACTACGACAACCGGGCGACCGCCGGCAACCTGGCCGAGGACGGCACGGCCTGTGACCTCGGCGGCTGCCTCTACAACCGCCCGGCCGATCGCAGCGACGATTTCCTCGAGATCGCACCCGAGCTGACGCTCAGCCGGCGTTTCGAAGGCGGGCTGGCGTGGCTGCGCCTGGCTCGCGGATTCCGCGCGCCCCAGGCAACGGAGTTGTACCGGCTGCAGCGCGGGCAGGACGTCGCCGACCTCGAACCGGAGCAACTCGACGCCGTCGAACTGGGCCTGCGCGGGAGCGGCCGCTTCGACTGGGAGCTGGTCGCCTTCTACCAGCGCAAGCGCCACTACATCTTTCGCGACGGCGAGGGTTTCAACGTCAGCGACGGCAAGTCCGGGCATCGCGGCATCGAGTTCTCGCTGGCCTACGCGATGGCGCCCTCGCTCGAGTTGGGCGTCCGCGGGAGTTACGCCGTCCACTGGTACCGGTTCAGCCGTGACCTCGGCGGGGAGCGCATCGTTTCCGGACGGACGCTACCCGCCGCGCCGAAACGCATGGCCAGCGCGGACCTGACCTGGCGTCCATCGGATCGCGTCAGCGCGCAGCTTGCCGCCGAGCATACCGGGGCCTACTGGCTCGACGCGGCCAACGAACGCCGCTACGGCGGGCACACCCTCCTGCATTTCTCGGGGCGCT
This sequence comes from Wenzhouxiangella sediminis, assembly GCF_003410055.1. Classification (GTDB taxonomy): domain Bacteria; phylum Pseudomonadota; class Gammaproteobacteria; order Xanthomonadales; family Wenzhouxiangellaceae; genus Wenzhouxiangella; species Wenzhouxiangella sediminis. The sequence goes on from NZ_QUZK01000044.1 coordinate 37,759, forward strand.
ATGACCTGGGCGAGCGCTGGCAGCTCGGACTGAGACTGCGCAACCTGCTTGATCGCCGCTACGCCGAGCGCGCCGACTACGCTTTCGGCGACTACCGCTATTTCCCCGGCGCGGGCCGCAGCGTGTTCGTCAGCCTCGCCTGGCGGCGCTGAGCGGGTCGTCTAGGTCGTCGGCTCGCCGTCGCGCCCGGTTCTCCGGGCGGTCGATGGAGCGGGGGTCGCGCCGCCCCTGCTCCAGGCAAGGCGCTCGCGCTACACTGTGTGCTGAGCCGGTGCTCCTACCCGATGATGGGGTGAGTCCAACCAACAGGGGTCGTCGTGAGCAAGGATTCCCACCAACAGCCACCTACCGACGGCGAGACCGTACTCCTCGGTACGGCCCGCGCCTCCGACGAGCGCCACGAAGCCTGCCTGGTGATCATCCGGGGTGCGCGCCTTGGCTCGCGCATCGTGCCCGGCCGGGAGCCGTTGATCATCGGACGCGCGGTCGACGCCGATTTCCAGATTTCCGAGCGCAGCATTTCGCGGCAGCACTGCCGGGTTTTCCTGGAAGACGGGCGCTACTGGATCGAGGACCTCGGTTCGACCAACCACACCTGGCTCAACGACGAGATGATCGAGCGCTCGCCGCTGCGAGACGGGGACCTGATCCGAATCAGCCAGACCGTGCTGAAGTTCGTCGACGAGGGCAATATCGAGGCGGGCTACCACTCGGAACTGCACGAGAGTACGATCCGCGACACCTTGACCGGCCTCTACAACCGCCGCCATGCCATGGCCGTGCTGGAAAAGGAACTCGCCCGCGCCCGGCGCGACGAAGGCTATGCACTGGCGCTGGTCATTCTCGACCTGGACTTCTTCAAGGACATCAACGATGAGCACGGCCATCTCGCCGGCGACGGCGTGCTGCGCCAGCTCAGCCGGATCGCGGCCGACCGCGTTCGCGCGAGCGACACCCTGGCCCGGATCGGGGGCGAGGAGTTCGCCCTGATCCTGCCCGATACCCGGCGCGAGGAGGCCTGGCAACTGGCCGAGTCCATCCGTGAGTCGGTCGAGTGCGAAACCTTCCGCCTCGGCGACGAAGAGCACAGCATCACGCTTTCGGCCGGCGTGGCGACCTGGCAGCCCGGCATGGAGAGCATCAGCGAACTGCTCAAGGCCGCCGACGCCCAGTTGTATGAAGCCAAGACGTCCGGTCGCAATCGCGTCTGCTGAGCGCTGCCCTCAGGCGGCGATGCCGTAGGAGGCCAGCAGCGGCTCCAGCGCCGGCTCCCGGCCCCTGAAGGCCAGCCAGGATTCCTGCATCGGTCGGCTCGATCCCACTTCCAGGATTTCGTGTGCCAGACGATGGCCCGTTTCGGCATCGAACAGGCCCTTCTCCCGAAACAGCTCGAACGCGTCGCGGGCGAGCTGCTCCGCCCACAGGTAGCTGTAGTAGCCGGCCGCGTAGCCGCCGTCGAAGAGGTGGCTGAAGCTCATCAGGAAGCGGTTGTATTCGGGCATCGGGAGCACGGCGACCCGATCGTGAACCTCTCGCATGATGTCGACGGGATCGTCGCCGGGACGGGTGTGCAGCGTCAGGTCACAGAGCGCGAACTCGATCTGGCGTACCAGCGCCATGGCGCCCTGGAACTCCTGGTCGGCCTTGAGTCCGTCGAGCAGTCTTGCGGGCAGCGGCTCGCCGGTTTCGACGTGACGGGCATAGCGGTTGAGCGACTCGGCCTCCCAGGCCCAGCCTTCCATCAGCTGGCTGGGCAGCTCGACAGCGTCCCATTCCACGCCGCTGATACCGGCCACGCCGGGGATATCGATGCGCGTGAGCAGGTGATGGAGGCAGTGCCCGAACTCATGGAAGATCGTGACCACGTCGTCATGGGTCAGCAGGCTGGGGCGCCCATCGGCCGGCGGCGCGAAATTGCAGGTCAGGTAGGCGATCGGCAGCTGCTCTACGCCGCTTACCTTCATGCGTGCCCGGCAGACGTCCATCCAGGCGCCGCCGGACTTGCGCGGTCGGCTGTAGAGGTCGAGGTAGAGGCCGGCGAGCCGTTCGCCGTCCTTGCCGAGCACCTTGAAGAAATGCACGTCCTCGTGCCAGGTGTCGACGCTGTCGTCGGCTTCGAAACGCAGGCCGAACAAGTCGCCGGCGGTGGTGAACAGTCCGTCGAAGACGCGCTGTAGCTCGAACCAGGGCTTGAGCATCGATTCGTTGATGCCGAGTTTCTTCTCGCGCAGCTTCTCGCTGTAGTAGGCGATGTCCCAGGGCGCCAGCGGCGTCTCGGCGCCGAGTCCGGCGGCGAACGCGTTGAGCTCTTCGAGCTGGGCACGCGCCTGGGGGCCGGCGCGGTCGGCGAGGTCGTAAAGGAAGGACTCGACTTCCCCGGCGGTGTCGGCCATGCGGGTCGACAGCCGCATGGCGGCATGGTGCTCGAAACCCAGCAACTTCGCCTGCTCGTCGCGCAGCGCGAGCATCTCGCGCATGACCGGCCCGTTGTCGAACCTGCCGCCCTGCGGGCCGATTTCCGAGGCGCGGGTGGCGAAGGCGCGGTGAAAGCGCTCTCGCAGGTCGCGGTCGTCGGCGTAGGTGATGATGGCCCGGAAGGCGGGAAAGCTCAGGTTGGCCATCCAGCCGGTCTTGCCCGCCTCGCGCGCCATGCCGGCGAGCATTTCCAGTTCCGCATCGGGAAGGCCTGCCAGCAGATAGACGTCGTCGAATGTCTCGGAGTAGGCCTCCGTGGCGTCGAGAACGTGGTTGCCGAACCGGTTGCCCAGCTCCGACAGGCGCATGTTGATCTCGCCGAATCGCTGGCGATCCGGCTCGGGCAGGTCGACGCCGGACAGGTGAAAGTCGCGCAGTTCGTGTTCGACGGTCGCCTTCAGGGCGGCCTCCTGTTGGTCGAAGTCGTCCCGTTCGGCCAACGCCCGGTAAGCCGCCCAGAGTTTCCGGTTGTGTCCGCGCTCGGTATCGAAGCGCGTCATCGGTTCCAGGCAGGCCTTGTAGGCTTCGCGCCACTCGGGCGTGTTGTTCACGCCGTGCAGGTGCGAGATGCTCGACCAGGTGTTGGCCAGGGCATTGTCGGCCAGTGCTTCGGCGGTGACGACATTGTCGTAGTCGACGTTTCCGCCCAGCGACTCGATGCGTTCGATCACGTCCCGGTATTCGGCCAAGCGCTGTTCTACGGCCGGCAGGGCGTGCTCCGGGCGAATCTTCGAGAAGGCCGGCAGTCCGTCGGCCAGCAGGGGGTTGCTCATGACGATGTTTCCGTTACTTGACGGCCCGGATGCGCTGCGGCTCGTCGGCGAGTTCCTCGAGCAGGTCGTCGATGCGCTCGAAGGCCTCCGTGAGTTGCTCGGCTTCGGGCAGCAGGGTGATCCGGAAGTGGTTGCGTTCGGGAATGTTGAAGCTCGATCCCGGCACGATCAGGATGTGCTTGTGCTCGAGCAGTTCGGCGGCGAAGCGGTGGTCGTCGAAGTCGCCGAACACTTCGGTGCGCACCGAGGGGAAGGCGTACATCGCGCCCATCGGCTTGACCAGTTCGAGGAAGCGGCTCCTCTCGCAGGCCTCGATGACGGCCTGGCGCGATTCGAACAGGCGACCGTCGCGGCCGACCAGGTCGGCGATGGACTGGTAACCGCCCAGCGCCGTCTGCACGGCCCACTGGCCCGGCACGTTGGCCGACAGCCTGAGCGCGGCCAGTTTCTCGACCGCCAGCATGTAGTCCTCGGCCCGTTCCAGCGCGCCGGTGAACACCGCCCAGCCCACGCGCCAGCCACAGGCCCGGTAGACCTTCGAGAGGCCGCCGAAGGACACGCAAAGGGTCTCCGGCGCGAGCGGGGCCATCGGCACGAAGCGGGCATCCTCGTAGCAGATGCTGTCGTAGATCTCGTCGGAGAAGATGATCAGGTCGTGACGGGTGGCCAGGTCGGCCAGCGCCTGCAGCGTTTCCTCGGGATAGACCGCGCCGGTCGGGTTATTGGGGTTGATGACCACGATGGCGCGCGTCTTCGACGTGATCTGCTCCTCGATGCGGGCGACGTCGGGCAGGAACCCGTCGGACTCCCGGCACTGGTAGTGCACCGCCTTGCCGCCGTTGAGCACCACCGCCGCGGTCCACAGCGGATAGTCGGGTGCGGGCACCAGCACCTCGTCTTCCGGTTCGAGCAGTGAGCGAAGCGTGAGATCGACCAGTTCGGACACACCGTTGCCGACCACCACCTGGTCGTAGCGCGTGTCGGTCAGCCCGCGCGCCTGGAACTGCATGGCCACCGCTTCGCGGGCCGGGAAGATGCCGGCCTGCGGTCCGTAGCCCTCGGAGAAGGGCAGGTTGCGGATCACCGCGCGGCGCATGGTCTCGGGCGTGCGAAAGCCGAAGGCGCCGGGGTTGCCGATATTCAGGTGCAGGACGTCGTTGCCCTGCTGCTCGAGCTCGCGCGCGCGGCGGGCCAGGGCGCCGCGGATTTCGTAGCGCACCGCCTCGAGCCGGCCGGCGGTCTGGAATGACGGTTTCATGCCCGCAATCATACCGTTTCGGCGAGCGTTCAGAAATGCGTTGCCGCCTGCAAAGAGAAAATCGTCCACAGATGAACACAGATGCACACAGATGAAAGAAGAAACGCTTGTGTCGGCCGTGGATGCAGATGCGTTAGTCTTGGCGGCTCGATGTCTTCGAATGATTCCGAGGAAACACCACTGATGTCCCGATTCCTGTTTCTGGCCGTTTTGCTCGCGCCGGTGGCGCTGGCGCAGATGGCCACGCCCTATCCCGAGCCCACCCCGTCGCCGTTGGCGGGGCTGGACTATCCGCAATCGCTGTTCCCCGAAGAGGCCGACCATGATCCGGCCGTTCCGCTGCCCGAGTCGGTGCTCGGTTTCGAGGTGGGCGAGCGGGTCGCGACCTCGGAGCAGATCGTGGCATACGCTCGCCGGGTTGCCGAAGCGTCCGATCGCGTCGAGCTGGTCGAGTACGGCCGGACTTTCGAGGGGCGGCCGCTGGTCTACCTGGCGGTTTCCACGCCGGACAACTTGGCGCGGCGCGACGAGATCCAGTCCGGCATGGCCGCGCTTGGGGACCCGCGCGATTCGGATGCGGGTGAGCGCGAACGATTGATCGACGAGCTGCCCGCCGTCGCCTGGTTGGGCTATTCCATTCACGGTAACGAGAGTTCGGGCTCGGACGCTTCCCTGGCCGTGCTCTACCACCTGGCCGCTGACCGCTCTGAGCAGACGCGTTCGCTGCTTTCCGACCTGGTGGTGATCATCGACCCCAACCAGAATCCGGACGGACGGATGCGCTTCGTCAACGGCGTCCACCAGGCCCGCGGATCCCAGCCCAACGTCGACGACCAGTCGCTGGTGCACACCGGCTACTGGCCATTCGGGCGCGGCAACCACTACCTGTTCGACCTCAACCGCGACTGGATGTACGCGCGCCAGCCCGAAACCCGCGGGCGCATCCCGCACGTCATCGACTGGAAGCCGATGTTGTTCGTCGACATCCACGAGATGGGCTCGCAGGACAGTTTCCTGTTCTCGCCGCCGCGCAAGCCCTACAACCCGCACCTGCCGCCCTACCGGATGGACATGGCGCAGCGTTTCGCCGACGAGCAGGCGCAGGCCTTCGACGCCTTCGGCTACCCGTACTACTCGGGCGAGTGGAACGAGAACTGGTTCCCGGGTTATTCCGACGCCTGGGCGGCCCTGCGCGGCGCCCAGGGCATTCTCTACGAGCAGGCGCGCATCGCCGACGACGGCGTGCAGCGCGACACCCACCTGCTCAGCTACCAGCAGTCGGTGCACCACCAGGTGCTATCGACCCTGGCCAACCTGGAAACCCTGCAGGCGAACCGCCAGCGCATGTTGTCGAACTACGCGGCCGATCGCGCCGATCTGGTGTCCGACGACGGGCCCTACAGCGAGCGCAGCTTCGTCTTCCCGCCCAGCGAGAACCAGGGACGGCTCAACGAACTGCTGGAACTGCTCGCCATCCAGGAAATCGAGACGCATCGCCTGACCGAGGACCTGCGCGTTTCCCGCGCCACCGACGTGCTGGGGCGCGAGCGAAGAGACGTGACCCTGCCGGCCGGCACCCTCGTGGTGCGCAACCGCCAGCCGGCCGCGCGCCTGGTCGCCGCCATGTTCGAGTTCGACCCGCAGATCGGCGAGGCCGCCCTCGAGGCCGAGCGCGAGTCGGTGCTCAAGGACGGTCGCAGTACCCTCTACGACACGACCGCCTGGAACATCCCGATGATGTTCGGCCTGGATGCGATGAGCGTGCCGGAGCACCTCGACCGTGGCCTCGAGGCCATCGAGCCCGCGCGCGTGACCGCCGCGCCCGAGACGGCCGGCGACGCCATCGCCCTGGTCGCTTCGGGCCACGACGACCGCACCGTCGCCCTGGCCGCGAGGCTGCTCGAGCGCGGCCTGGCGGTGCGCGCCAACACCCGCGAATCGGAGCTGGACGGCCATGAACTGCCGGTGGGCTCGATCGCGATTACCCGCGACGACAACCGCAATATCGACGACTGGCAAGAGCGCGTGGCCGAAGCGGCCGCCGAACTCGGCCTGGGCGTGCGGCCGGTCGGGCACGGCCGGGCACCGGGCGAGAAGGCGGACCTGGGCGGCGGCTATTGGCAGGTGCTCGAGCAGCCGCAGGTCGCGCTGCTCGCCCGGGGCCGGGTCAACATGCTCGACTTCGGCTCGGTGTGGTACCTGCTCGATCATCGCCTGGGCATTCGCCACAGCCACCTCGACGAAAACCGCGCCGGCTGGAGCGACCTGCGCCGCTACAACGTGCTCTACCTGCCCGACCGCTGGGGCGGCAGCCTGCCTTCCGGCCTGGTCGAGGCGCTCGGCGACTGGGTAAAGGGCGGCGGTACCCTGATCGCCTCGGGCAGTTCGGCCGAGGCGCTCACCGCCGGCGACGAGCCGCTGGTGTCGGTGCGCACGCTGCAGCAGGTTGTCGGCGATGACCTCTCCGAATACCAGGACGCCCTGCACCGCGAGTGGCTGGCGGCCAACGACCCGCTTCCGGCGGGAATCTGGGGTCACGCCGCCGACAGCGGCGTCGCCTATCCCTGGCAGGGCATCAGAGAATCGCTGCCCGACGCCGAGGAACGCAAGCGCCGCGAGGCCTGGCAGCGGCAGTTCATGCCTTCGGGCGCGCTGGTGGCCGCGCGAGCGGATCGCGAACACTGGCTCGCCGCCGGTTCGGGCGACTTCTTGACGCTGCTGTTTTCCGACTCGCCGGTGCTGATGAGCAAGCCGCCGGTCGAGGCGCCGCTTCGCCTGGGCGTGTACTCGGAGGCCGAAACGGAGGCCCGCCTGGTGGGCTGGGCCCCCGTGCCGGAGGGCCAGGAGTTGCGCGTGCGGGCAGGCGGCTTGCTGTGGCCGGAAGCGCGTGAGCGCATCGCCAACGGCGCCTGGGTCACGCGCGAGCGCGTCGGCAGCGGCCAGGTCATCCTGTTCGCCCACGAGCCGGCCTTCCGGGCGGCGCAACTGGGCGCCATGCGCATCCTCGAGAACGCGCTGATCTACGGGCCGGGCCTGGGCGCGGACCACCCGGTCGAACTGCCCTGAGGTGCCCCGGGCGCGATCGCGGGAAACTGAAAGCCCCGGAACGTGCCAAAGAAACACGGACCGCCGCCCGGCGTTAAGCTGGGCGGCCCAATCGGATCAAACCATCTACGGAGCGAAATCGTGCAGGTAAAAGGTGTCTACACAGCCCTCGTCACGCCCTTCGACGCGTCGGGCGAAGTCAATTTCGACATGCTGGGCGAGCTCCTGGAAAAACAGATCGCCGCCGGCGTCGCGGGCGTGGTGCCGATGGGCACTACCGGCGAGTCGCCGACCATGTTCAACGCCGAGCACGACGCGGTCATCCGCTACACGGTCGAGAAAGTGGCCGGCCGGGTGCAGGTCTGGGCCGGCACGGGATCGAACAACACCCAGCAGGCCATCCGGACGACCGGCGAGGCGCAGGAAGCCGGCGCCGACGGCGCGCTGGTGGTCACGCCCTACTACAACAAGCCCTCGCAGGCCGGGCTCATTCGCTACTTCCGCGAGATCGCGGAGTCGACCGACCTGCCGATCATCGTCTACAACATCAAGGGGCGCACCGCGGTCAACGTCGAGACCGACACCCTGGCCGAGATCGCGAAGATTCCCAACGTCATCGCGGTCAAGGAAGCCTCGGGCGACATCGGCCAGATGACCGACGTCATCGATTCCATCTGCCACCGACAGGACGATCCCTTCTGGGTGGTTTCCGGCGACGATGCGCTGACCCTGCCGCTGATGAGCGTCGGCGGCCACGGTGTCATCTCGGTGGTTTCCAACCTGGTGCCCGAACGGATGGTGGCGATGGTCGAAGCCGCCGCCGACGGCGATTTCGAAACCGCCCGCCGGATTCACTTCGAGCTGCTGCCGCTTTTCAAGGCCAGCTTCATCGAAACCAACCCCGTCCCGATCAAGGCGGCCATGAAGCTGTGCGGACTGGATGTCGGCGGCGTTCGCAGTCCCCTGGCGCCCTTGACCGATGCCAGCCACGAACGGCTCACGGCGATCCTGCGCAAGGCGGGTCTGATCGCTCAGTGACGGGCCGGGGCGGCGAGAACCGCCCCGGCGCACTCCCTTACTGTTGTTCGAACCGGTCGGCGAAGATGCCGTCGACCGGCACTTCGGCGGTGTAGAGCCCGGCCCAGCTTTCGGTCTCTTCGGGATCGATCGGGTCGATGTAGAGCATGCTGGCGGTGATCGCGATGCGTCCGTTGCGGAAGCCGTCGCGTTCGATCGCCACCGAACTGATGTAGGAATCGGCCGGGGCTTCGGGATCGAGCAACTGGCCCGGCGTGGTCGCCACTTCGGCAATCGTCTTGAGCGCTACCGGAGAAGTGAAACGCTCACGCAGGTAGATGCCGGCGAGCCCGTCGCGCTGGGCCTGGAAGGCCACGCGAGGCGGTCCGTTCCCGGTCGACAGGGCGGCGTAGGCGCTGCTGCGCCAGCGGGCGAACTCTTCGGACTCTTCTTCCTCTCCACCCCCGGTGCCGGGCACCCGTCCCGAGAACACCCAGAACAGGAAGTCCTCCATATCATCCCGGCCGGTTCGCGAGATCAGGTGCGTGGTGTCGGTGCTCGTGTCGTGAACGAAGATCCCCTGGTTGACAGGAATCTGGACCTCCAGTCCATCGGGATGCTGTTCGTTGCAGTACGCCAACAGGGCGGGGTTGCCATCCTCGGGGCACTCGAGCAGTTTGGTGAACGTGTTGTTGCCCCAGGTGCCCCAGAAGGCGACCATCGTGCCGTCGCTGCTCAGCGACAGCCCCTCGCCGAAGTTGGTGAACTGGGCGCCGGGGATGCCGGGCACCGGATCGCCGATGCCGACGACGGTCTCGAGCGTGGGCATGTGGGCGATCGGCGCCTTGTAGATACCCCCGAAAGTCGGGTCTTCCTCGAAATCCCAGCCGGTGAAGTAGACCGAACCATTGGCGGCGCTGGGTGGCGCTGTGGCGTCGAAGACAATGCCCGGGTGCCCCGGAATCTCCTGCCCTGAACGCGCGATCATGCCGGTATACGGCGTCGGTGGCCCGCCGACCACGTCGCGGAAGAAGATGCCGGTTCGGCCGAGGCCGTCGTTGAGGTCGGTGTAGTTGCCCTTGTAGATGATGTAGTCGCCGTCGACCGCGGGCGCGCCGGGAAACTGGTCGAAGCGAGTGCCGGCGACTGTCTCCGGCACCGAGAACCAGGGAAAGGTCAGCGTGATCTGGTCGGGTTCGACCGCGGCGCCGAGCAGGCTGGCTCCGGTGGTCGGGTTGCCGCCGGGGAAGGCGTAGATGCCGGAAGTGCCCACCCGCGTGACCTCGTCGCCGCCGACGGAATACTCCCAGACGGGATCGTGTTGGCCGCGGGTGGCGACCAGGCTGCCGTTGGGATCGATGCGCGGCGTCGACGGGAACTCGTTGTAGGTGCCGCCCAGGTTGTTGGGCGAGGGCACCGGGTCGCCCCGGAACAGGAGTTTGATCACCGGATCGACGCCGTTGAGGTCGAGCTGGTAGACACCGCCGGCCTGCGAGCTGCCCAGCACGGCCGCTCGGGCGCGGAAGACCACGACGCCCTGGGTGTTCAGGCCGGGCGGATTGTAGCTTCTGAACAGGTCGCCGGGCGCGCCGCCAGGCGCTTCGTCGCCGTTGTTGGCGATCACCTGCCAGGCCAGCGGTTCGGCTCCGAAGACCGGCGTCGTCCAGGCGACGGCCAGCATGAGCAGGGAAAAAAGAAGACTTCGCATCGGTGGCTCCCATGAGTTGGTCGGTTAAGGGCTCCGGGCTTTTGGAAGGAGCCGATTGTGTGTACGTTAGGGCACTGAAAAGGCGAGGATAATGGCTTAAGTCAATCTGCTTGCATCTTTGAGCCTCTAGGCTGTTCGTGAAGTCCAAGTGCCCGACATGAACGGGGAGGGGTATTCATGCCGACGATTCTCAGGGTTGCAGTGCTGTTGCTGTGGGCGACTGGAACGACCGCCATCGCCCAGCCGACCATCGATTTCGGCCCGGCGGTCAACGTGTCCGATACGCCGACCGGCACGGCGGGCACGGATGACATTCTGGTCGTGGACCAGGCGACCTTCGAAAAGGTGCACGTCGTGGCCTACGCCGACGGTCCGAACGGGCGGCGTGATGTCTACGTCCGCTACTCCACCGATGAAGGCTCGACCTGGTCGTCCCCGGTCAACGTGTCCAACACGGCCGGTCAGACCAACGTCGTCGGCGGCTTCGGCAATTCACGGCGGCCGGCGATCGTAGCCGACGGCGACGAGGTGCTGCTGGTCTGGAACGATCGCTACTGTCCCGGCGGAAACCAGGGCAGCTATTCGCCGGACGGTGTGCCGACCGCGTTCGCCTGCATCTGGGCGGCGCGCTCGACCGATGCGGGCCGTACCTGGTCGTCGGCCGAGCAGCTCACCGACGGCTCACGTGATGCGATCAACCAGTTCCCGGCCGCCAGTGCGGACGGATTCGCCCTGGCCTGGCAGGAGGATCCCGCCGGCGTTCCACAGGGCGGTGCCGACGGGGCTTCGGGCGCCAGCGGCAATCCCGGAACGGACATCCACTACACGGCACTCACCAAGGCCGCGTTCTCGTCCGCGACGGCCTTTCCCGCGCCGGTGGAAGTCTCCGACAACGTTTCCACCGCTTCGGGAGAGCCCCGCGCCACGCGCCCGAACCTGCAGATGGTCGGAAACACGGCCCTGCTGGCCTACGAGGAAACCAAACCGGGCGGGGGCGGCAAGGACGTGATCTGGCACGCATTCACGTTCTCGAGTCCGCCCTCGGGCAGCGCCGGGAGCATCGTCAACCAGGATGCCGGCGAGAACGCCCGGCGCGTCCGGGTGGTGGCCCAGTCCCCGGCCGATGCGGGCGTCGACGGCGCCACGGCGATGGTGCTGTGGCGGCAAGGCATCGGCAACGAGGGTGCTCCGGCCGATTTCATGATGCGCCGGGCCACGGGCGGCTACGGCATCGGTCAGTTCGACGACGCGGTCAATCTCAGCGGCGCCACGCTCGACGAGGCCACCGGTTTCGATCCCGAGGACAGCATTCGCGGGCATCGGGGCATCCTCGACGGCGGCTTCGCCGCGGTGGTGTTCATCTACACGCCGAGCGAGGCCGACCGGGCGCTCCAGCAGGCGACTTACAACGTGCTGACCCGCCGCTCCTTCGATGGCGGCCAGACCTGGTCGGCCCCGCGGAACGTATCGGGCATCTCGGACTTCGGCCGGATGGCCTTCGCGCCGCGCATCGTGGCCACGCCGCCGACCATTCCGAGCGGCGATCCGCTCGATGTGCGCAACGAGAACATCTATTTGCTGGCCTGGGACACGCGCGAGAATCTCGTGGAGCAGCACGAAAGCGAGCGCTACGATGCCTTCGCCGCCATCACCGTCGATCGCGGAGAGAATTTCTCCGCCCCGGTGCCCATCGCCGACAGCATCGCGGAAGAATGGGAGACCGGAATCCAGGCCTGGCCGTCCGGCGAGATCGTGTGTGCCAACTGGAAGCAGCAAGAACCCGGCGAGAGCTCCGAAACCTGGTTTCGGTGCGGCCTGCGTGGTCAGGTGCCGGCCCTGGCCGTGCCCGTTCTGGGGCCGTGGAGCATGCTGATGCTGATCGCAACGCTGCTGATCGTGGTCCGCCGCTTCGCGGCCATGCCTGTTTCGAATTGATCGCGCACGATGTCTCGCGCACTCAGTCGACGGCTTTCGCCTCGATGCTGAAGCGCACCAGGACCTCGTCGGAGACCCGCAGGGCCCCGCCGGCCGCCGAGTAGGGCGTCAGGCCGAAATCGGTCTGGCGCAGGACGAAGCGGCCCGCTGCGGTCAGGGACGCTTCCTGGATGTCGAGCGTCACGGGCACGGTCAGCGCACGCGTCTCGCCGGCCAGGCTCACCCGGGCGCGGATGTCGGGCTGCCAGCGCGGCCCGGTGATCGCGATCGATTCGACGCGAATTTCCGGGTGGGCTTCGGCATCCAGCAGCGCCGGCGACAGCATGTTGCGGCGTGTGCCCTCGATCGCCTCGGCATCGACCGCCCCTTCGAAGCCCTCGGCCGCTCGCCATTCGTGCCGGTCGACCGCCAGCGCGCCCGCGTCGATTGTCAGTCGCAGCGCCGAGTCGCGAAAGGGTTCGGCCAGCACGATTTCACCCTCGATCACGCTGCCGCCGACCACGTGCGGGTGACCGAGGCGCGCCATCGGGCCCTCGGCGCGGACGATCAGCCGCAGGCGCGATCGGTCGCGGTCCACGACGAAACGGGTGCCGGAAGGCCAGGGCGTCGCCGACGCATCCGTGGCTGTGGCGCGGCTGACGCCGTCGGGTGCCGGCGGCAGGGACTGGCAGCCGACGAGCAGGAGCATGGGCAAGAGCAAGAGGCGTGCGACCGGTGACAGTTTCTTCATGACGGCGCTATAGTCTCTGAAGTGCAATCGCTGGAGGGGCGTGCGTGAGTCTGCCCATTCGCAACACCGAACGAGCCTACGGCCTGGTCAGCCAGACCTTCCACTGGCTGGTCGTGGCCCTGATCGTCGTCCAGTATATCTGGGCCTGGCGGATCGACGAGGTCGAGGGGCTGCGCGATCGGCTCGAGCTGGTCACCCAGCACAAGACCATCGGCATGACCATCCTGTCGCTGGCGGTGCTCCGCCTGCTCTGGCGCCTGTTCAACCGGCCGCCGCCGCTGCCCGCGCACATGCCGCGCTGGGAACAAATCGCGGCTCACGCGGGTCACTGGATGCTGTACGGGCTGATCTTCGTCATCCCGCTATCGGGCTGGGCGTACTCCTCGGCCGCCGGCTACGGCGACTACTGGTGGGGTCCGGTGGACTTTCCGAGCATCGCACCCAAAAGCGAGGATCTCGAGGACCTGTTTCACGAACTGCACGAGTGGTTGACCACGGCCCTGGCCTTCGTCGCCATCGGTCACGCGCTGGCCGCGCTGCGACACCACTTCTGGATCAAGGACGACGTACTCAAGAGGATGCTGCCGATATGGCGAAAGAACTGAAATTCGCGGCCCTGGCGCTGCTGATGGCGCCGGGCCTGGCTCTGGCCGACTGCTTCCGGGCCGACCAGGAAAACGGCCGGATCGAGTTCACCGGCGTGGCCGAGGGCAGCCGGTTTAGCGGCGAGTTCGGTGAGTTCACCGTCTCGATCTGCATGGACGGGCGGGACCTGGCGACCGCGGGCATCGAGGTCGTCATCCAGACCGCCTCGGCCGACACCGGCAACGAAGACCGCGACAGCGAGCTGCTCGGTGAGAACTTCTTCCATGTCGAGGAATATCCCGAGGCCACCTGGGAGAGCGGCGAAATCCGCGCCGACGGCGAGGCATTCGTCGCGGAAGGCAAACTCGAGCTGCGCGGCATCGAGGCCGATCAGCCGGTGCGGCTACAGATTTCCGGAGACAATCCGCCGGTGCTCAGCGGCAGCGCCGAGATCATGCGCCTGAACTGGGATGTCGGCATCGGCGAGGACTTCGAGGATACCGACTTTATCCGCAACCGGGTGGACCTGCAGTTCGAACTGCGGCTGCAGCCTTATTCGAAGGGGTAGTTCAGCCTGGGGCGGCCGTAGCGCCATGAGGTGGCTTCCGAAGTCTCGTCGGGTTCACGCCAAGGCGCAAAGGCGCAAAGTTCGCCAAGCAAGATAAAGACGCGGACATTGCTTCTCTATCTATCTTTGTCTTTCTTCGCGCCCTTGGCGCCTTTGCGCCTTGGCGTGAGACCGACGACCGATCAGCGCTGAACACGCGTCGCTACGGGCGCATGCACGCAAGCTGCCGTCTTATTCGTCCGCCACCCCGAGCCGCTTGTGCATGATCGGCGAGGTCGTCGTGTACTGCACGAACTGGCGCGCGTCGGGGTAGACGTACTTCTGCACGCCGAAGGCCGCCAGGGCGGCCTCGTGGAAGCCCGAGAGGATGAACTTCTTCTTGCCGGGATACGTGTTGACGTCGCCGATGGCGAACACGCCCTCGACCGAGGTCTGGAATTTCTCGGTGTCGACCGGGATCTGCTTCTTCTCCAGGTCCAGTCCCCAGTCCGCGATCGGCCCCAGGTCCGGCGACAGGCCCCAGAACACCAGCACTTCGTCGCCCTCGACGCTCGACTTGTTGCGCTCGAGGTCCATCAGGTCGAAGCCGGTGAAACGCCCGTCCTCGCTGTGCACCTGGGTGATGATGCCCTGGCGCTCACGCACCTTGCCCTCGGCGGCCAGCGCGCGCACCTTCTCCACCGAGGCGGCCGCGCCCCGGTATTCGTTGCGGCGGTGGATCAACTCGACCGACTCGGCGATCTCGGCCAGGTCCATGGTCCAGTCCAGCGCCGAATCGCCGCCGCCGAGGATCAGCAGGCGCTTGCCGCGGAATTGTTCCCGGTTGGTCACCTTGTAATGGATCTGGTCGCTGGTGACCTCGTCGATGCCCTTGGCCTTGAGCTTGCGGGCCTGGAAGGCCCCCAGGCCGGCGGCGATGATCACCGCGCCGGCGTCGAACTCGGTTCCCGTGGAGGTCACGACCGTGAAACGGCCGTCCTCGCGCTTTTCGAACTTCTCGACACGCTGGCCCAGATGAATGCCGGCGTGGAAGGGCTTGATCTGCTGCATCAGCTTGTCGACCAGCTCCTGCGCGCCGATGACCGGCCAGGCCGGAATGTCGTAGATGGGCTTTTCGGGATAGAGTTCGGCGCACTGGCCGCCCACCTGCGGCAGGCTGTCGACCAGCTCGGCCTTCAGGCCAAGCAGTCCGAGTTCGAAAACCTGGAACAGGCCCACGGGACCTGCGCCGACGATGACCGCATCGGTCTGGATTGTCATGAGGGGCTCCGGGGGTGTTGCGGTGGATTCTGGGTTCAGGGTCCTATGATAACCGTGGTGGGGGAGGTTTCAGGTTGCAGGTTTCAGGTTTCAGGTTTCAGGGGTTCCGGGTTCCGGTATCCTGTGCCCCGAACCCCGAACCCCGAACCCCGAACCCCGAACCCCGAACCCCGAACCCCGAACCCCGAA
>NZ_QUZK01000027.1 GCF_003410055.1 Wenzhouxiangella sediminis
ACCCTGAAACCTGAAACCTGAAACCTGAAACCTGAAACCTGAAACCTGAAACCTGAAACCTGAGCCCTGCATGCCAATGCACAACTTCTCCGCCGGCCCCGCCATGCTCCCGCTCGGGGTTCGCGAGCGCCTGAGCGAGGCGCTGGCGCCTTCGGCCGACGGTGCGCCTTCGATCGCCGAGGTTTCGCATCGTGGGCCGCGGTTCATGGCCTTGGCCGAGGAGCTGCACCAGCGGCTGCGCGAGCTGACCGGCATCGGCGAGGAGCACGCCGTGCTGCTGCTGCACGGCGGGGCGAATTGTCAGTTTGCACAGCTGCCCATGAATCTGGCTGCCGACCGCACGGCGGCATTCCTGATATCGGGGCACTGGGGCAAGAAGGCCCTGGCCGAAGCCGAGTGCGTCGCGCGCACGCAGGTAGTCGGCAGCAGCGAAGAAAGCGATTTTACCGACCTGCCCGAAATGGGGCATTTGCCGGCCGATTGCGCCTACCTGCATTACACCGGTAACGAGACCATTCACGGGCTGCAGTACGAGCACCCGCCGCGCGTGGCCGTGCCGCTGGCCGCCGACATGTCCTCCGAATTCCTGTCGCGGCCCTATCCCTACCGCGACATCGCGGTGACCTACGCGGGCGCCCAGAAGAATCTCGGAATCGCCGGGTTGACCGTGGTGCTCGTGCGGCGCGACCTGCTCGAGCGGGTACCCGACAGCTTGCCGCGTTTCCTCGACTACCGCAGCTGGGCGAAGGATCTGAGCCTGTACAACACGCCGGCGAGCCTGGCCTGGTTCACGGCCCTGGAAATGCTGCGCTGGATCGAGCGCCAGGGGGGGCTCGAAACGATCGCGGCGCGCAACCGCGAGAAATCCGGCGTGCTCTACCGCGCCATCGACGAGTCGGACTTCTGGCGCAATCCCGTAGCCGACCACTGTCGCTCGGTCATGAACGTACCGTTCTGGCCGGCGGACGAGTCGCTGGTCATGCCGTTTGTCGAGCAGGCCGAGGCAGCGGGCCTGCAGGGCCTCAAGGGGCATCGCGCCCTCGGCGGCCTGCGGGCCAGCCTGTACAATGCCCAGACCCTGGAAGCGGTGGAGACCCTCGTTGAGTTCATGCGGGAATTCGAAAGACGGTTCGGATAAGGCCAAGATCGATCTCGACGAGATTCGGCGCCGGATCGATGCGCTCGACGAGCGCATCCAGGCGCTGATCGCCGAGCGGGCCGGACTGGCGCAGGCCGTGCGCTCGGCCAAGGGCGAGGCCGCGACGCCGGCCGAGTACTACCGGCCCGACCGCGAGGCCCAGGTTCTTCGCCGGGTGATCGAGCGTAACGAGGGCCCGCTGGCCGATTCGGTCATGCTGCGCGTTTTCCGCGAGATCATGTCGGCCTGTCTGGCGCAGCAGGAACCGCTGCGCGTGGCCTATCTTGGGCCGGAGGGCACCTTCACCCAGCAGGCGGTCTTCGCGCAGTTCGGCCATTCGGTCAGCGCTAGTGCGGAGACCGGCATCGACGAGGTGTTCCGGCGCGTGCAGGGCGGCGAGGTCGATTTCGGTGTCGTGCCGGTCGAGAACTCCTCGCAGGGGATCGTCACCCACACGCTCGACATGTTCATGCATTCGGATGTCCGCATCGCGGCCGAAGTCGAGCTGCGGATTCACCAGCACCTGTTGACCCGCGCCCGCTCGCTCGACGACATCGAGCGCGTCTACGCGCACCAGCAGTCCCTGGCCCAGTGCCGGATGTGGCTGGCCGGACACCTGGAGCATGCCGAACTGATCGCCGTGTCCAGCAATGCCGAGGCGGCCCGGCGAGTTCGCAACGCGCCCGATGCAGCCGCCATCGCCGGGCGCAACGCCGCCGAGATCTACGGCATCCCCGTACTGTTTGCCAATATCGAGGATCACGCCGACAATACGACGCGCTTCCTGGTGCTCGGCCGCGAACTGCTGCCGCCCTCGGGCGAGGACAAGACTACCCTGATGGTCGCCGGCCTGGACGGCCCGGGCGCGCTGTTCGACCTGATCGAGCCGCTGTCGAAGCACGGCGTCAACATGACCCGGATCGAATCGCGGCCCTCGCGCGAGCGGCGCTGGGACTACGTGTTCTTCATCGACGTCGAAGGTCACGTGGACGATCCCGGCCTGAAGGATGCGCTGGCGGAAATCGAGAGCCGCGCCGCCCAGGTCCGCATCCTCGGCTGCTACCCCCGCGCCGTCGTCGGTCGCCTGCCGGGGGAGCGGGAGTAAGGCAAAAGGTCAAAAGAAAAATTCGTCCACAGATGAACACAGATGAACACAGATAAAAGAAAAAAGAAGAACCGAATCAAGAAGAGATTCTGTTCTCTCGGAATCTGAAGATCAGCGGAAAGTATCTATAGCTCGCAAAGGTTTCGGACGGCTGGTGTTTTCCATCTGTGTTTATCTGTGTTCATCTGTGGACAATTAGGTTTTTGGATTTTTGGTTTTTTTGGAAGGAATCTGAATGAAGCAACGCGATTACTCCGACCTGGCCGCACCGGGCGTGCGGGAGCTCATGCCCTACCTGCCGGGCAAGCCGATTTCCGAGCTCGAGCGCGAGTACGGCGTCACCGACTCGATCAAGCTGGCCTCCAACGAGAACCCCCTGGGCGCCAGCCCCCTGGCGATCGAGGCCGCCCGGGCCGAGCTCGATGACGTCTGGCTGTATCCCGACGCCAACGGATTCCACCTCAAGCAGGCCCTGGCGAAGAAGCACGGCGTTCCCGTGGAAGCCATCACCCTGGGCAACGGCTCCAACGACGTGCTCGTGTTCCTGGCCCAGGCCTTCCTGCAGCCGGGCCTGGAGGCCGTGTTCTCGCAGTATGCCTTCGCCGTCTACCCGATCGCCACGCAGATGGTGGGCGCGAAAGCCAACATCGCGCCGGCGTTGCCCGCCGACCACGCGACCATGCCGCTGGGGCACGATCTCCGCGGGCTGTTCCACCGCGTCGGCAACGACACGCGCCTGGTCTTCGTCGCCAACCCGAACAACCCGACCGGCACCTGGCTGTCGGGCGAGCGGCTTAAGGACTTCGTCGGCTCCCTGCCGCCGCACGTCATCTGCGTCGTCGACGAGGCCTATACCGAATACGCCGAGTCCGACACCCTGGGCGACGCCTCGACCTGGCTGGAAGAATTCCCGAACCTGGTCGTGACCCGGACCTTCTCCAAGGCCTACGGCCTGGCCGGCCTGCGGGTGGGCTACGCTCTGTCGAACCCGGGCATCGCCGATATGCTCAACCGCGTCCGGCCGGCCTTCAACGTCAACGCGCCGGCTCTGGCGGCCGCCCGCGCCGCGCTCGACGACCATGAATTCATCGCCGAGACCCGCCGCGTCAACAGCGAGGGCATGCGGCAGTTGAGCGAGGGTTTCGAGAAGCTGGGGCTGACCGTCATCCCCTCGGCGGCCAATTTCCTGCTCGTCGGTTTCAACCGCTCCGGCGCCGAGCTCAACGAAGCACTGCTCAAGCGCGGGGTGATCGTGCGTCCGGTGGGCAATTACGGCCTGGACAACTACCTGCGCATCACCATCGGCACGCGCAAGCAGAACGAGCGGCTGCTGGCTGCGCTGTCGGAAATCCTCCAGTGATCCCCGCGGCCGCACGATGCGCCTGACCGTTCATCCCGCCGCCCTTGCGCTGGGCGGTCGATACCGGCCGCCCGGCGACAAATCCGTGTCGCATCGGGCCGCCATCCTCGGCGGTCTGGCCGGCGGCGAGACCGAGATCCATGGCTTCCTCGACAGCGCCGACACCCGCGCGACGCTGGGCGCGATGCAGCAGCTCGGTGCCCGGGTCGAGGAATCCGGCGGTGTTATCCGCATTCGTGGTGGATCGCTGAAACCGCCGGCGGGTCCGCTCGACCTGGGAAACTCGGGCACCGGCATTCGCTTGTTGGCCGGCGCGCTGGCGGGCCACCCGGACCTGCAGGGCGCTGCTATCGAGCTGGTGGGCGACGAGTCGCTCTCGCGCCGGCCGATGGCGCGGATCATCGAGCCGCTGGCGCGCATGGGCGCGCGCATCCAAAGCCGCGACGGTCGGGCACCGCTGGTGATCGAGCCGTCGAAGCTGACCGGGCGACGGCATACCCTCAGCGTCGCCAGTGCCCAGGTCAAGTCGGCCATCCTGCTGGCGGGGCTCTTCGCCGAGGGCGAGACGGTGGTCGTGGAGCCGGGCGTGAGCCGCGACCACACCGAGCGCATGCTGCCGGCCTTCGGCGTGGGGCTGCACGACGGCGAGCCGGGCGTCGCCGTCAGTGGCGGACAGGTCCTGTCGGGCACGCGGATCAAGGTGCCGGGCGATCTCTCCTCGGCGGCCTTTGCCCTCGCGGCCGGGCTGCTGGTCGGGGGCTCGGCCATTCAACTCGAGGGCATCGGGCTCAACCCCACGCGCAGCGGCTTCGTCGATATCGTTCGACACATGGGCGCGCAGGTCGCCATCGAAGGCGACCGCACCGACGGCGGCGAGCCGCTGGGCCGGCTGACCGTCGAGGGCAGTGCGCTGGCCGGTATCGATATCGCCCCGGAGCAGGTGCCGCTGGCCATCGACGAGTTTCCCCTGATCATGGCCCTGGCCGCCGCGGCCGAAGGCGTCACGCGCATCCGCGGCGCCAGCGAGCTGCGCGTCAAGGAATCCGACCGCATTGCCGTGATGTGCCGGGAGCTCGCCCGACTCGGTGTCGCCGTCGAGGAACTCGACGACGGCGCCGTCGTTACCGGCGGGCCGGTGCGCGGCGGAGAGGTCGACAGCCACGGCGACCACCGCGTGGCCATGAGCCTGGCGGTGCTGGCCCTGGTCGCCGAGGCGCCGGTGACGATCGACAACGCCGAGTGGATCGAGACGAGTTATCCGGGCTTCGTGGAAGACATTCGGGCCCTGGGGGCGGAGATGGTGTGGGAATGACTTGGTTTTTTGGTTGGTTGGTTTTTTGGTTTTTTGGTTGGCAGAGACTGTCGCCAGAGATCGGGTTCGCAACCCTCCTATAATGTGGCGTCAGCGTCCAAAACACCAAAACACCAAAAGACAGTCCCATGTCCGATGTCTCCGATTCCTCAGTCCCGGTTTTAACCATCGACGGCCCCTCCGGCGCAGGCAAGGGCGCGGTTTCGGCGATCGTGGCCGAGCGGCTCGGCTGGCACCTGCTCGACTCCGGGGCCGTCTACCGGGCGGTGGCGCTTGCAGCTCTGGACCGCCGAGTGGATCCCGAGGATGATCTCGCCCTGGTGTCGCTGTGCGAGAACCTGGACCTTCAGTTCCAGTCGAGCGAGGACGGTATCGCGGTGCTGCTCGAGGGGCGGCCGGTCGACGAGCGCCTGCGCAGCGAGGCCGTGTCGGTCATGGCCTCGCGGGTTGCTTCCCGCCCGGCCGTGCGCCGGGCGCTGCTCGGCTTGCAGCAGCAGTTCCGGCGCCCTCCCGGGCTGGTGGCGGACGGCCGTGACATGGGGACGGTGGTTTTTCCGGACGCCCCGGTCAAGGTGTTTCTCGACGCCAGCGTGGAGGAGCGCGCACGCCGTCGGCATAAACAGTTGAAAGAAAAAGGGGAAAGTGTTAAATTCTCCCGTCTTTTTCACGACCTTGCCGAGCGCGACCGCAGGGATCGTGAGCGGGCCGTCTCACCGACGGTTCCGGCGCCGGATGCGGCGGTCATCGACTCGACCGAACTGACGCTGGAGCAGGTGGTCGAACGCATCCTCGATCTGGCCGCCGAATCGGCCCGGTCGTGAAAAGGAACCGAGCGAAGTCCCGGCCCCGCGTGAGGCGGCGGTCGGATTTTTTCACGAGCGTCTTTCAAGGGACGCGGAAACCAGAGAGACAAGCGGACATTGAACGCCAACGCCGCGCAGATCTTGCAGGAAGAACCAAACGTAATGACCGAATCATTTGCCGAACTATTTGAACAGAGTATTGCCGAGAAGGACCTTCGCCCCGGGGCGATCGTCATGGGCAAGATTGTCGATATCCGCGACGACGTGGTCGTCGTCAATGCCGGGCTGAAGTCCGAGGGTATCGTTCCCATCCACCAGTTCCGCCAGCCCGACGGCGAGCTGGAAGTGGAAGTGGGCGACGAGGTGGAAGTCGCGCTGGACACCGTCGAGGACGGTTTCGGCGAAACCCGCCTTTCGCGCGAGAAGGCCAAACGGGCCCGGGTCTGGACCAAGCTGGAACAGTCCTACGAAAACGAAGACAACGTGATCGGTCAGATCAGCGGCAAGGTCAAGGGTGGTTTCACCGTCAACATCGACGGCATCCGCGCCTTCCTGCCCGGTTCGCTCGTGGACGTTCGTCCCGTGCGCGATCCGGCCTACCTCGAGGGCAAGGACCTCGAGTTCAAGATCATCAAGCTCGATCGTCGTCGCAACAACCTGGTGGTCAGCCGCCGCGCGGTGGTCGAACACGAATACGCCGCCGAGCGCGAAGACCTGATCGAACGCCTGACCGAGGGCGCGGTGGTCAAGGGTGTGGTCAAGAACCTCACCGACTACGGTGCGTTCCTGGACCTGGGCGGCATCGACGGCCTGCTGCACATCACCGACATGGCCTGGAAGCGTGTTCGTCATCCTTCCGAAGTCGTGGAAGTGGGCGACGAGCTGGAAGTGCGCGTGCTGCGCTTCGACCGCGAGCGCATGCGCGTTTCGCTGGGTCTCAAGCAGCTGGGTGACGATCCCTGGGAAAACATCGATCGCCGTTATCCGCCGACGACCCGCCTGTTCGGCAAGGTCACCAACATCACCGACTACGGCTGCTTCGTCGAGATCGAGGACGGCGTCGAGGGCCTGGTTCACGTCTCCGAAATGGACTGGACCAACAAGAACGTCAACCCGGCCAAGGTCGTGCACGTCGGCCAGGAAGTCGAGGTCATGGTGCTGGATGTCGACGAAGAGCGTCGCCGCATCTCGCTGGGCATGAAGCAGTGCACTCCGAACCCCTGGGAAGCCTTTGCCGCCACGCACAACAAGGGCGACAAGGTCTCCGGCGCCATCAAGTCGATCACCGACTTCGGTATCTTCATCGGCCTGGACGGCGGCATCGACGGGCTGGTCCACCTGTCCGACATCTCCTGGATGACCCCGGGCGAAGAAGCCATCCGCAACTTCCGCAAGGGTGAGGAAGTCGAGGCCACGGTGCTGGCCGTCGATCCGGAGCGTGAGCGCATCTCGCTGGGCATCAAGCAGCTCGAGCAGGATCCGTTCGCGACTTACATGGCCGAGCATCCGCGCGGTTCGATCGTGACCGGCAAGGTCAAGGAAGTCGATCCGAAAGGTGCCGTGGTCGAACTCGCCGACGGCGTGGACGGCTACATCAAGGCCTCCGACCTGGCCAAGGAGCGCGTCGACGACGCCACCAAGATCCTGTCGGAAGGAGACGACATCGAAGCCAAGTTTGTCGCCCTGGATCGCAAGACCCGCAACCTGACGCTGTCGATTCGCGCCAAGGACGACGATGAACTGGCCGAAGCCGTCGACCAGTACAAGACGTCCCGCAGCGGCGGCAGCACCACGCTGGGCGACCTGCTCAAAGAGCAGCTCGAGAACAAGGACGACTGAGACGACATCCGTGAGCCGGCGCCGCTGCACCGCGGCGGCGCCCGGCCGGTTCCGCACGGGGAGCGGTTATGACCAAATCCGAATTGATCGAACGCATGGCGGGTGAACAGAATCACCTCAGCCAGGCCGACGTCGAACTGGCAGTGCGCTGCATCCTCGAGCAGATGAGCCGTGCGCTGTCGGAGGGGGATCGGATCGAGATTCGCGGATTCGGCAGCTTTTCATTGCATTACCGTCCGCCGCGCATGGGCCGCAACCCCCGTACCGGCGAGTCGGTGGCTTTGCCGGGCAAGTACGTGCCGCACTTCAAGCCGGGCAAGGCGCTGCGGGAGCGGGTCAACGAAGGGGCGTCGGACTGAACGGCGCATGTATCGCTGGCTCCTGATCCTGCTCGTTCTCCTGGCCGCGATAGCCGGCCTGGTCGTCGGCGTGCTTAACGGCAGCCCCGCGACCCTGGACCTTCTGTTGACCGAGCTAACGCTGCCCCTTGGCGGCCTCGTCCTGTTGGCGCTTGCAGTGGGTGTGCTGTGTGGTCTCGCGCTGTCCTGGCTCCTGTTCTTTCTTCCCGGGCGCCTGAAACGAAGGATTCGATCCCGCAGACACGGCAAGGGGGCCGAGCTGGCTGACCGGCAGCATGGCTGAGCTGGTCGTTCTTTTCACCCTGCTGCCGATTGCCGCAGCCAGCGGCTGGTACCTGGCCCGCATACAGAGCGCGCGGCGCAATCGCAAGCGTGCCAGCGCTTTCTCCAGCAACTACTTTCGGGGCCTGAACTATCTGCTCAACGAGCAGCCCGACAAGGCCATCGAGGTCTTCCTCAAGCTGGTCGAGGTCACTCCCGATACGGTCGAGACCCACCTGGCCCTCGGCAGCCTGTTCCGGCGGCGTGGCGAGATGGACAAGGCGATTCGCTTTCACAAGCACATCATCACCCGCCCCGGGTTGACCGACGAGCAGAGAGCCCAGGCGCTGATGGAGCTGGGTGAGGACTACATGCAGGCCGGGCTGCTCGATCGCGCCGAGTACCTGTTCTCCGACTTGCTCGATCACGACGATTCGCATGTCCGTCCGGTGCGCCAGCTGCTCGACATCTACCAGCAGGAGAAGGATTGGGAGAAAGCGATCGCCCAGGCGCGGCGCCTGCAGCAAGTCGATGGGGAAAAATCGACGGCGCTGATTGCCAGCTTTCACTGCGAGCTCGCCCGCCAGGCCCTCGACCAGGGGGATATCGAAGGCGCGCGCCGCTCTCTTCGGCAGGCGCGCCGGTACGATCCCGCCAATGCGCGCGCGCATCTGATCCAGGCGGAGTTGGCGACACGGGACGGAGAGTGGGTCGACGCAGCCGATCACTTCAGGCAAGCGTGCGAGATCGATCCCGATTGCCTCAGTTTCGCCTTCGACACGATGGTCGATGCGCACAGGCGCGCGGGTCTCATGGTCGAATTCGAAGCGTGGCTCGAGAAACTGATCGATCGCAGCCCGATGACGACCGGCATCCTCGCGCTCGCCAGGATGAAGGCCGAAAGAGATCCTCATCAGGCGGTCGACTTTCTGTTGACGCACCTGTCCCGGCGGCCGACGGTGCGCGGACTCGATTATCTGATCGAGCTGGTCTATCGGCAGGGCGTGAGCCTGGACGAGGTGGGCCCCGAGCTGATCCAGGACATCCTGCAGCGACTGCTCGAGGGACAGCCCCGCTATCGATGCGAGCACTGCGGGTTCAGCGGCAGTTCCTGGCACTGGCTCTGCCCGGGATGTCGTCGCTGGAACACCACCCGGGCCATCACCGGCGTGCTCGGCGAGTGATGTCCGGACCGGCGTTCTGGCTGCTCCTGGCCGGAGCCGCCGCGGCGAGCGCAATCCTGACCGCGCCACTTCGTGCCTGGTTGCTGAGAAGGCGCATCGTGGATCTGCCGGGCTCGCGCCGAAGCCACGCGCTGCCGACGCCGCGCGGTGGTGGACTGGCCTGCGTCATTGCGCTCGCTCTGGCCTGGTTGGCATGGCCGGGCGCCTTGTCTGCCTGGTGGCCTCTGGTGACGGCGGTCGTGTTCATGGCAATCGTGGGCTGGCTGGAGGATCGCCATCAACTCTCGGCCCGCTTGCGCTTGTTCTGCCAGATGGCGGTCGCTGTCGGATTGCTGATGGCCGCCGGCGGGGTCGACTCGGTCAGTTTTTTCGGACACGATTTGCGTGCCTGGTGGCTATGGACCGGGCTGGGTGCCATAGCGATCGTCTGGTTGATCAATCTCTACAACTTCATGGACGGCTCTGACGGCATGGCCGCCATGCAGGGTCTGTGGGCGGGGGGAGTCGCTGCATGGCTGCTGTATTCCTCCGGTCAGTCACAGCTGGCGGCTTTTGCGTTGGCCGGCGCCGGCGCCTGGGGCGGGTTTCTCGCCTGGAATCGTCCGCCGGCCGGCATTTTCATGGGTGATACGGGTTCACTGGCGCTGGGTGTCGTCGTCGCCGGTTGTGCGGTGATGGGGGCGTCGAGCGGAGCGATCTCTGTTTGGATCAGTTTCATGATCTCGGCGCTCTTTGTCGTCGATGCGACTGCAACCCTGCTGTCGCGGGTGCTTCGCGGTGAGCGGTGGTATACTGCGCACCGGCAGCACGCCTATCAGCGCTTGCTCGATCTGGGCTGGAGCCATGGCAGGGTTCTGGGGCTTTACGCGCTGATCAATGTGCTCTTGGTGTTGCCGATGATCGCGGCGGCCGTGAGGTGGCCGCATCTGGACACCATGCTGGCTGCCGGTCTGGCGGTGGTACTTGCCGTGGGGTGGCGGGTCGTTCAGTCGGCTGCGACATTGAACAACGACAAGGCATGACCGTGACCGAACAGCCCGAAAAGCGAGGGTCCTTCCTGAATCTGCGTGCACTGGTCGTCGTCCATGACCTCGTCATGGTCGCGGCAGCCTGGCTGCTGGCTCGACTGACGTCGATGTGGCTCCTCGGCGCTGCCTCCATGGATTGGCAGCAGGTCGTGATCGAGGCCAATCTGGTGATCGTGCTCCAGGGCTTCCTGCACTGGCGCGCCGGCCTTTACCGCGGCGTCTGGCGTTTCGCCAGCCTGCCCGACCTGGGTAACCTGGTGCGTGCCGCGATCCTGGCGGCCGTATCCGCCGCGGCCGTGCTCCTGGTGCTGGAAGCGCCGCTGGAGCTGATGGTGCTCATGGTCTGGCTCTTTCCCGCGCTGCTGCTGTTCAACCTGGGCGTCCCCAGGCTGACCTATCGCGTCTTCAAGGACATGCGCCTGGAAGTACATCGCCGGCGGCAGACGCACCGCACGGTCATCCTCGGTGCCGGCCGTTCAGGCCGTCTGTTGTTGCCCGAACTTCGCCGCCGGGGGGGATTCGACGTGGTCGGCTTCCTGGACGACGACCGAGGGCTGAGAAATACCGAAATCGATGATGTGCCGGTACTCGGCGACATTGCCAGCCTGCCGCGCATCGCTCGCGAGGCCGACCTCGACATGGCCGCCATCGCCATTCCTTCGGCCACCAACGCCCAGATGCAGCGCGTCGTGGAAATCTGCGAGCGCGCCGGCGTCGAGTTCCGCACGGTGCCGACACTCAAGGAGCTCGGTGCGTCGCTCACCCGATTCGACGATCTCAAGCCGGTCGCCATCGACGACCTGCTCGGGCGCGAGCCCGTCTCCCTGGACTGGGAGTCGATTCGCGCCGGCCTGACCGGCAAGCGCGTCCTGGTCACCGGCGGCGGCGGGTCGATCGGCGCCGAGCTCTGCCGCCAGATCGCTCGCCTGGATCCGGCCGGCCTGGTCGTCCTCGACAACAGCGAGTTCAACCTCTACCGCATCGACTACCGGCTGAAGTCCGAATTCCGCGATCTGATGATCGAAACCGTACTCGGCGATGTCTGCGACCCCGCCACGGTGGAAACCGTCGTCAAGCGTGCCCGGCCGGAAGTGGTCTTCCACGCCGCCGCCTACAAGCACCTGCCCATGCTGCAGAACCAGGTGCGCGAGGCCTTCCGCAATAACGTGGTCGGTACCCGCCGGGTGGCCGACGCGGCGGTCCGCTACGGGGTCGGTACCTTCGTGCTGATTTCCACCGACAAGGCGGTCAATCCCTGCAACGTCATGGGGGCGACCAAGCGCATCGCCGAACTCTATGCCCAGCATCTCAACCAGGCCTCCGACACCAAGTTCATCACGGTACGCTTCGGCAACGTGCTCAACTCCACTGGCTCGGTTGTGCCGCTGTTCAACGAACAGATTCGGCGTGGCGGTCCGGTCACGGTGACGCACCCGGAAATCACCCGTTACTTCATGACCATCGCCGAGGCCGGGCAGCTCATCCTGCAGGCTGGCGTGCTGGGGCGCGGCGGCGAGGTGTTCGTGCTCGACATGGGTGAGCCCGTACGCATCGGCTTCCTGGCCGAGCAGCTCATCCGCTTGGCCGGCAAGGAGCCGGGTCGAGATATCGAGATCGTCTACACCGGCCTGCGCCCCGGTGAGAAGCTGTTCGAGGAACTCTTCCATGAGGACGAGTCCTACGCCACCACCGCCCACGAGAAGATCTTCCTCTCACAGGGCGCGAGCCAGGGACTGGAAGGCATCGACGAGAAGCTCAAGCGGGCGGAAGCCGCGGTGATGCGCTACGACAACAACGAGCTTCGCGGCATCCTGCTGGAACTCGTGCCGGAGTTGGGCAAGGTGCCCAGGCGCGACCGCAAGGTGATTCCCCTGAGCGGTTGACCGTCCTCGTACCATTTACGATCGCCGACCCATCGACTCCGGAGACCCGATCATGCCGAGACTCCGCCCCGATCCCGTTGCCCGCCGCGGCCGCGTGGTCGGTTTCGACCACGAATCACGGCTGCTGGAAGGCAATCCCCTGGGGGACCCGACGCATCGCCGTCACCCCGTCTACCTGCCGCACGGCTACGACGACAGCGACCGCCGCTATCCCGTCCTGTGGTGCCTTGCGGCCTACACCAACGCCGGCCCGGGCCAGGTCAACTGGCGCAACCATGGCGAGAACCTGCCCGAGCGGCTCGATCGCCTGATCGACTCCGGCGCCATGCCCCCGGTCATCGCGGTCTTTCCGGACTGCTACACCAGCCTGGGCGGCAACCAGTACGTCAACACACCCGCCATGGGGCCCTACGCCGACTACCTGATCGAAGAACTGATCCCGGCTGTCGACGGCGCCTTCCGGACGATTCCCGAGGCGTCGTCCCGTGCAGTCTTCGGCAAGTCCTCGGGCGGTTTCGGCGCCCTGCACCTGAGCCTCTCTCACCCCGGACATTGGGCAGCCGTCGCGAGCCATGCCGGCGATGCGGGGTTCGATCGCGCCTACCTGGGCGATTTTCCGCAGGCGGCCGGGGTGCTGGCCCGTCACGACGGCGATGTGGAACACTTCGTGCGCACCTTCTGGGGCGACAAGCGTCCCGGCGGTGCGCAGTTCCACACCATGATGACGCTGTGCATGGCCGCCAGCTACTCGCCGGACGAGTCCTGCCCGCTGGGGCTGCGCCTGCCCTTCGATCTCCACACCTGCCGGCTGGACGAAGCCGTCTGGGCGCGATGGCTGGCCTTCGATCCCGCCCGCCGCGTCGAAACCGAGTCGCAGCGAATGGCCGAGCTGGCCGGTCTGTGGATCGACGTGGGCAACCGTGACCAGTACTTCATCCAGTACGGCACCCGCGAGATGCACCAGAAGCTGGTGGAGCAGGGCGTCGACCATCATTTCGAGGAGTTCGACGGCACGCACTCGGGCATCGACTGGCGCTACGACCACTCGCTTCCCTGGCTTGCCGAGCGCTTGAAAGGCGGCTGAGCCGCCGGCACATTCTAGGCACACACCGACGAAGCGATCCCAGCATGCTGACTGTCACTCCTGCCGCCCGCGACTACTTCTCCGACCTGCTGGCCCAGCAGCCCGACGGCACCAACCTGCGCCTGCGCGTGACCAACCCGGGCACGCCGTCGGCCGATGTCGAGCTGACCTACTGCGGCCCCGGTGACCAGGCCGAAAGCGACGAGGACGTGGATTGCCAGGTCTTCAAGTTGTTCGTGGAGAAGGCCTCGGCCGAAACGCTCGACGGTGCCATGATCGATTTCGAGACCAATCGCATGGGCGGCGAGCTGTGCATCCGCGCCCCGGGCCTGAAGGGCAGGGCGCCGGCCGACGATGCCCCCGTCGAAGAGCGCGTTGCCTGGGTCCTGGAGACCCGCATCAACCCGATGGTGGCCTCGCACGGCGGCCAGGTCGGCCTGGTGGAGGTTACCGCCGAGAACGACGTGGTCCTGCAGTTCGGCGGCGGCTGCCACGGCTGCGGCATGGTCGACGTCACCCTCAAGCAGGGCATCGAGACGACGCTCCGACAGGAAGTGCCCGAGGTGCGCGAGGTGGTGGATGCCACCGACCACGCGACCGGGGAGAACCCCTACTACTGAGGATGGCCGGCTGGCGCCGTTTCGTTCGTTCGCTCCTTCGTTCTTTTGTTCTTTCGTTCCGGCGCGTTGGGGGTTGGGAGCCTGGGTGAGGTTGGTGCCACCGGGCGGTGCGGGGGTCTCGACACGTCG